>NZ_JBHTHC010000022.1:0-35867 GCF_042676285.1 Paenibacillus sp. GCM10027626
GTATAGAAGGGCTTGATTGCTAGCTTGTGAGAAGTGGGAACGCATCGTTTTATACATGTCTTGTTTCACCAATGTTGGCCGATACAAAGGAAGTTTGATTGTGATCGTATTCATACTCATCTCCAATAATTGAGATGGCAAAGTTGCCACCCTTGTCCGAAGACGATTCATCTCCTACCTAAGCTTCCGCTTTGAGGAAGGAGTCTTCTCGTCTGTATTTGATAAAATTTGCAAAGCAAAGCAAGGCCAATGCTTTCCAACGCTTAGGATCGGGTTGCGATAAAGCCTGTGATTGCGTAGACATATTTAATCCTCCACCTGAACAGATTTGTCCGAAGAACGCCTCCCGGTCAATCACCTCGTGACGGCCGTCTAAAACGAGGGAGCCGGAATGCCATATTTCCCCGAGTTCGATTTCATTATAGTGTAGCCCCCTACCCTATTGTCAAGACCATTTTTTCCGTACATCGAACTTTTAATCGCTATATAAGTGGCACAAAAGGATTTACGAAAGCCAATCGACAGCGTCAGATAGGAACTAAAGGGGAACCAAATTTCCCACAAAATTCCTTTACCTGTAAATAAGGTGTTCATGCCATTGGTTTTTGCTCAATAAAGTATAACTGCATTTGAACAGTATTGCATACTGGGAGAAAACAATTATAGTTGTAAATTATGTTTGATACATCGTCGTAGTATGTTAATGTCAATGGTAATAACAGTTAAGGGGGCGTTTGTTGTGAGTAATCAAATGTTAGCAAAGGGTCAATTCATTAAAGGGAACTCGCATAGCTAGCCCTCTAAACTGCGAAATCCCCCGCTACTGAGAGGGGTATTGTTTTGAGCCAATCATCAACAGAAATTTTCATTCGTAATTTCCAACATGGAGACATGCCATTACTTGGCGAGTTGTATCAATCAGTAACAAAAAAAGAAAACGCAACATTTTGGTGGGTCGGGGACGAGGATAATTGGAGTAACGTTTATTGTGCATTTGAAGATGGGAAAATGGTCGCTAAGGGGCAAGTTAGCATCATTAACGTTGTACCTCCCGGTCGTTCAAAAGAGAACAATCATTCCATCTACATCAATCTCAAAACCATTCCCGAAAGAGAAAATGACATTGCCTTGCTCGAAAACGTCTATCAGTATCTTTTCATAAGAGCAAATCAATTAAAGGAAACCTTGCCTAAAGAATACGGAACAATGCTTTGTGTTGGTAACGATTCAACAGAAACAGCAAACAATCAGTTCTTTATCCAAAAAGGATACCTTCATCTGAATAGTTTATATCGCATGAATCGGGATTTGAATGAACCGATTACTGAGTTAAAGCTTCAAGATGACTTTCAATTCTCATACTGGAAAATGGAAACCTCCGACGAAGAGAGAGAGTATCTTAATGTAGAAGCTGAAATTTGGCCTGATACTCCACTTGGTCTTAATAGGTTATCTGAATACAAGAATAACAAACTATGGACATCCATGGTCATACGTCAAACAGACGCTATTGTCGGCGGACTGATGGCATGGCAAGAAGCTGACCATGGTGTAATCGAGGACGTTTTTGTCTGCGAACCATGGAGAAAGCGCGGCTTTGCCAAGTATTTGCTTACACAAGCTTTGAGATATCTTAAAGCTAATCAGCTACAATATGCTAACCTCATGGTTTTAACTACCAATAAATCTGCCTTGTCTGTGTACGAATCGGTAGGGTTCTGCGCGGATAAAGAGGAAATAAGATACTTTACAAAACTGAATTAGGCAACAAAAAAGAGGGGTTCTCCACCCCTCTTTACTATTTCCGCCAATATATCTCCGATTTAATTGTCCTTCCGCACTAACAGCGAACAACACTCCACATGTGTTGTCTGGGAAATGGGGACATGCATCACTCCTATCTGCTACTGCCGGCTTTTTTGGTTTTTTTGTTCCGCTCTTACCTTGAATACTGCTCCTAAGCCGGTTTTGAATACAAAGGTCAATTGCCTTTACTCCAGCTCAGCAAACGAAGCATCAGCGTCGCGGCTTCTGCTCGGGTTGTAGCGGCGCCAGGATTGAAACGATTGCTCCCTTGACCGCGCAGCAGACCATTTCTCCTCGCTGCTTCCACAGCTGCCTTACCCCAAATCGGAATATCTTCAGCATCCGCAAAAGAAACGTGCTGTGCATCGCCAGGCTGAAGCTCTAATGCCCTTGCGATAACAATTGCCATCTCTGTACGGGTAAGCGGGGCGTTCGGACGTAAAGTGCCGTCCGGATAGCCGGTTAGCCACCCCGCTTCCACAGCCTTCAGCAACCGCGAATGTGCCCAGGCGCCAACCGTTTGCAAATCAGGGAAACTGCGATTCGACTCGCTTCCATCAAACCGCAATGCCCGCTGCACCATAACAATGAATTGTGCCCGAGTAACGGCTTGTTGCGGACGGAAGGTGCCGTCCCCAAAGCCAACAATAATTCCTCGGTGAGCGGCTTCTATAATTGAAGCCTCAGCCCAGTGCCCCTGTATGTCGTTAAATTTAATGTTACTGCCCAGCGGTATTTCTTCTCCTCCGTTGTCCACCGGCTTCTCTTTTCCGCCGTTGCCTGGTGGTGTTGTCCCTCCTCCTCTGCTCGGCGGCGTTACGTTTCCGCCGTTGCCTGGTGGTGTTGTCCCTCCTCCTCCGCTCGGCGGCGTTACGTTTCCGCCGCCTTGTTCCTCATGAATAGCAATTGTTACCGTCGCATAATTGGAGCGATCCTTGCCATCGATGGCATAGTAAGTAAAGGTATCCGTACCGCTCGCTCCAGTTTTCGGCGTATAAATAAACTGATTGGAGTGACGATCTAGCCGCACAGTGCCTTTTGCGGGCTGGTCCAGTATACGGAACGTCAGTGTATCTTCATCCTCATCCGTTGCTACCAACGCCCCTTGAGTAACCTGTCCGATATAAGCATCCAACGATACGTTCTGGGCTACAGGGGCATGATTGGTCGTGTATCGCAGCAAGCTAAACGCTTTTATTGCATTGTCATCCCCTACCACATACACACCGATATAGCTGCCTTCTCCCAATGGCAAATCAGTCGCCAGGTCGAGATTGCCGCCCGTGTAATGGTCAATCACATCACTGCCGACAGGCACAGGGTCGCCTACATGCGGTGTTTTAAACCGTTCGATGCTGCGCTTATACATCTGCTCTTTGCTCGTCTTTAGAACTAGGCGTTCATTCTCCCCGGGTGTAGCAGTGATGCTCACTTCACCGTTGTGGATCGCAATAGCTGCTCCCCCCGCTATTGCTGGCGCATAAGGAACAATGTTCACGTACACCGTAGCTGTCTCCACCTCGGAACCATTCGACACCTGGTAGCGGAACGAATCACTGCCTTGCGCCCCCTGATCCGGAACATATTCGAAGCCGCCGGTAGAGCTGTCCAGGTAAACCATGCCATGGGACGGATGTTCTACTGTAGAATATATCAGGCCTCTTGCTGGCAAATTCCCCTTATAAGTTTCACCTTGCTTAACAGACACATGATCATCAGAGGCCGACAACGCATAAGTCATTTCATATAACCTGCCCTCTCCGGCAGATAATGTGGCGCTAAAAGTTCCGCTCGTATCATCGTAATGTTCCACAGGCACACGTTCGCCATTGGCCTTCGATATTTCCATTACTTGAGCCGGAGCGGAAGGGATCGTAAACATGAATTCATGCGCGTTTTCAGTATCTTTGTTAACGACCATCCAGTACCGCTTTCCTTTGTTGTCTGTAAAGGTGCTGATCATCGCTCTCGAAGTATTGGCAGGAAGCTGCACCAAATCGTCTGCTTGCATCTTGCTGACGCCAAGCTCAGGTATGTCATTGCCCGGATAGGCATGATAGACACGATCAAGCTCCAATTGCAGCAATACTTCTCCCAAATGCCCAATCTCATTGTTCAGTTGTTGGGCCCAGTTGTAAGAAGCCGCCTCGCTCCCATCGTTGTTCACTAATGCATTCGTATAACGGTTATCGGAGGCGTATGCGGAATACAGCAATCCTTTTGCGCCGTATGCCAGCGCGGCATAGGCCTGAAAGCACATTTGACCTTGTGAAGGTACAGGAACAGGGACGGGCTGGAAGGTTTCGGCGGCGGACTGAACCGTTGCCCACAGCGGCACGCCATTCTTTTTTGCCTCTTTGCTGAACTGGTCGAGCAGCAAGAAGTAATTGTCCAGCTGGACACCGCCATGATGATAGTTATAGGAATCCATGACAAGCAAATCTGAAGCGGTGGCTGCAGCCATCCATGCTTTGATTTGGTCGTAATGTTCTTCCCCGTTAATGGTGGTAAAAAGCCTGCCGCCCTTCAACTGGCCATCTACCTCCAATGTCCCGTAAGGATCGATTCTCCAGTTGGTCCACACTTGGCCCTCGTAGCCTTGGTCAAGGTCAAGCTCAAAAATATATTCCGTATTTTCGTCCAATGCCAATGCCGGAGTGAACGTAAATATCGGTTGGCTGTCGGTCGGCCTTGAGTAAATCTGTTCGGATTGCCCAATCAAGCTCGCAGTTACGGCATCATAAACATTCACTCTTGCCGGCGCCCATATATTGGTACTCAAGCCATTACTCATTTTAATAGACTGCAATGATGTTTGTCCCGGCTTGGTGCGGACCCGTTCACGAATCAACTGGGAAGGGTTGAGAAATCCTCCATTCCGATCTACGCCTGGCAAACTCACATAGGATAGCCGATTCGCATCAATCGACTTCAAATATGAAGCGGCAGCAGCCAGTTGATCATAGAGCGGGCTGAATGCCCGTCGTTGCAGGCTATAGCCGAGCAAAGCGTCATACCTGCCCAGTTCGCCGGACAGCCAATCCCAGTATGCGTCAGATGGACGGCGATCCGGTGCAAATACAGCCTCTTCAGCTTGATCAGTCAAAGTCAATTCATACGCAAGATCCTCATAATTCCGAAACTCGCCATGTTGCGTGGCATGGCCGCCAAAGTAAGCGCCGCCCTTGTCATAGCCGGAACCGGCCTGATTATAATAACCGATCCCGATATTGGATTCGGTATCTGTCATCAACTGCATGTAATATACTTTATCCGGCTCGAGAGTTGCGCCGCTAAATTCGAACTGGCGCATGCGCTCCCCGGATTCACCAGCTCCCAGAACCAATGAAGCCCTGGCAATTTCGTTGGTTCGATCTGGAGATTCGTAAACGGCCAGCTCCAAACGGACGGGATTTTCCAATGGCTGTGCGGCATTAATTTGCGTGTTGAGAGAAATAGCCTCCAAACTCCAATTGCTGCTATTGGCCGGTGTCCTAAACAGCTGGCCGTGCCAGTGCCATGGAAGAATGCCGTAGACCATATTGACTTCAGGCTGGCTGACCGTGACCGACGGTGGCGCGTATTCATGCCCCGCTAGCACTTTTAACTCGGCATCGCCCGCTTCCTGAAGCAGTTGCTGTTGATCGCCGATGCTTTCCACGGAGTCGGAAGTGATCATCAAATTCGCATTCATCGCCTTGATTTTGTTAACTTGCTCTGTGAAAGCGGCTCCTTCCTGCGACTTTACAACATGGTGGACACCAATTGGGAACTGGCCGTTAAATGCAACGCCGATCCGGGTTTGAAGGCTGCTTTGCTTGACAGGCAAAAGGCTGAAGCCCACAATCTCATTAGTGGCAGCAACTTCATAGACCGCAATATATTCGCCTATAGTTGCCGGCACTTCATCTCCATCATAGGCAGGCCATTGTTGTGCCACGCTTCCGACTACAGGAGCGCTCATCGGTGCCTGTACGACTTGAATCCGGATCGTATTGCCGTCCTCGGGCTGTGCCGCGATGACAGTCGTTCCGACTGTGCTGCCCGGCGAAAGGTAGGCCTCCTTCACAGTTGGCACGCGCGTGAGACCGGACTGTCCCTGTGCCAGCGCCACTGTAACCGTCGCAGGATTGGAGCTGGCCTTGCCATCGCCGACGATATAGGTGAATGAACCGGCTCCATCGAAGCTGCTGTTCGGCGTAAAGGTAAATGTACCGTCGCTGCCCAGCGTAACTTCTCCGCCTACCGGATTGCCAAGCAGCGTATACGCCAACGCATCGCCATCGGGATCGACTGCATTCAAGCTGCCTTCAACCGCATGTAAGTCAACAAGCTCTTTGTAGAGGCTGTAGGCAACTGGCTGGCGATTCAGATCTGCACGAAGATTCGTTTTGTACAATTTCCCTTCGCCTGGAGCAAACTCTGCCGACAGCACCCCGGTTGAGGCGTTGAAAAGGGCTGGTATCTCCTGACCGCTTTCTTTGGAGATTTCCACAACATGATTAATCGACGAATCCAAGTTGAACGTAAGCGTTCGGTTGCCAGGCGAAGGCCCGCCTGTCACATTAATGTCGCGATTAACTACCATGATATAGATCGTTCCTTCTTCGTCATGGAAGGTGCTAATAATTTGCGGCACATTGGCCTGGTTGGGCTGCCAGGAGAAATCCTGGGGGAGCGCCGTTGTTCCTCGCGGCAAATTTCCCGGGCTGTGGTGATACACCTCTCGCGAGGTAAGCCGCTTCAGCGTTGGACCCAGATGCAGCAATTGCTCATTCAGCTTCCGCGCCCATTCATAGGATTGATATCTTGTGCCATCAGGACGAATAATGCCGTCAATAAAATACGGATATGGCGAAGTCTTATACGTGAAATACATCAGCCCTTTGGAGCCGTACGCAAGATTGGTGAAAATATTGTAGCGCAAATCGTCTTCATTCGGCACCCGCGCGCTCAAGGGGCTCATTGTGATCGCCAAATCCGATTGATTAAGTTGATACTATTTCATCAAAGGCGCATTGTGTACATATGTATGAGCTGGATCAACGGCTGAACAGTTAGCTAGCTTCCATTGTAGGATCAAGGACAGAATTTTCTGATTTCATCAAAAATAGACGTGATAGGATAACGCAGCGAAGGGCTGTCCTAAGGCGATTGATGACCTTGGAGGACAGCCCTTTGCTTGAAGGACAAGAATTTATATCGTATTCGCACATAAAAACCTTGTCTTTCTCGGTAAGTCCCGGCGCCAACAGGTCGCCTTAACCGTTTATCCTTGATGCAGGCTTATTGCCGGATGGCGATGATTTGGTCCACATTCAGTGTTTTGATTACACTGGATTGTGGAGGATAGAAATATAGAACTTGCATCGGTAAGCTCGGGTTGTATTCAAACACTTCAGCGATTTCAATAAAATGATACTCCCCGTCCGCTACAGTCTCATAGGCTACCTCATGTTCACTCCACTCAGACGAGCCGTTGTATATACCGTATGTGAATGCCGTATTTCCCGCGACGCCGGTGCCGGGATCGATTCGAACATTGGCATATAGCTTCCATTTGCCTTCGGGGGGCAGGAAATCCCGCTGTAGCTGAATACCCCAGGAATCGACGTCGCCTCCGATGGACGCGGTAACATGATTAGAAGCTTTCGCATCATAAACCATATGTGCGCCGGACAATTGGAAAGAGTCTTCCTGTACATCCTTCCAGCTCGATAGAGGTAAATCTTTGACGATATCCGGAGTTGGAGGGTCAACCCGTTCGAGTTCAAGTAATTTATACAGAGACTCGATCGTCGCGTGTGGTGGTTCCGCGTATCTCACAGCATCTGCCGTATAATCCTTGAATCTTTGCATCCGGGCGCTGATATCGAAGTTCCAGGCGATATTGCGATTTTCGGCCTCTTTCTTAAATTCAGCACGTTTTGCCAGGATCACGTAGTCCACGCTGATGCGAACCTTCTGGACATGTTCAAGGAGTACCGGGTTATTGGCTACAGCTGCAGCAGCTTGCTCGAACAGCTTGTCGGCTTCTCTCATCGTTTCAAAATTCAAGTAAGGTGCGACCATTTTCATTGAGGGACCTAAGAAAGAATGGGTTTCGTCCCTGGATTTATGAATAAGATCGATATACCGGCTAATGTATGGAGCAGCATCTCCGTAGAAGCCAGTCACAAATTGATTGATCAACGCTTTGTAGTCCTGATTCGGGTTCCAAAGCAATCTGGCTCCGACCCATGCGCGCAAATCGGCAAGCTCGCTGCTCTTGGGCGAGTCGATACTACCCATATGCTGGCCGAAATACCCTTTGACGGCAGGAAATTGCGCGAGGTATTGAATCGTTTCGCTCATGGCGTCAAGGTTCGGGAAAGGCAAGAAATGACCGGCGTCGCCGAAATTCGTTAAGTAATCCCAAACGACGATATTGTCGGACATCTCGGCCCATTGCTTAAGGCCATCTCCAAATTCCCGGTTTCTCTCACTGTTGATCGGTTGACCAAGGTCTTTCTCAATAGGCGCAACCGTAATGACCACGTTGTCTGGAATCGTCATGCCCGTTGGCGGCTGATAGGAGAATTGGTAGACAAGCGTACCAATGCGGGCATTAGGGATTTCCTGTTTCACACGGTTTGCAACGTCGCTGACCATGTCTAAGATAGGAGCGGACAAAGTGCCTCCATGAAGATCGGCGAACGCTTTGCTCTGCGGATCGGGTTTCCAGAAAGAGTCCATTTGACCGAAGCCGAAAGACGGGTCTTTCCCTGCAGCTGCCTTTTCTTTAATAATGGCTATCAAATTAGTCGCGGCAATTTGGCGAACGTCTTCATTCATGGCGAGCAGCTGTCCGCCGGAATGGAGCGCAGGATCAGGCACAATTGAGAAGAAGTTATGAGTGTTGTAAGGCCAGAATTGGGACCAGCTGTCGAGTTCGGGAATCGATTGCTGCGGGCGGTCGCCATATTTGCCGTTGAGCAGATTATGCGCCCGGAATTGCTCGTTGTTGTCGTCGTTGACAAACATTTCGCGATATTGGAACCTCGGTACCTGCACATCGTTGCCGATGGTCAGATTCAATTTTCGAATGTCCGGTATGTAGGTGTAAGTAGGGGAGAACCACTTGACGCCGACATAGTAATCCAGAAAATAGTTGACGCCGTACATCGTTCCGCGCGAGCTGTTGCCGGCGATCACGACATAATGCTTGACATTGCGAATCACGAAGCCGTCATCTCCAAGCTGTTGTTCGGCAAGATCGGGCATCAGTCGCTTCGTAAGATCATGATTGCCTACGACTAGCGTAGGACCTTTGGAATCTTCAGTCGACAGAGCGAATTTCGCGCCTGTGACTTTGGTCAGGTACTGAACAAGTTCTTCTGCTGCATGCCGCTCAATCGCGTCCGCATTGGGATCGACATAGACGTGGTACATGGCACGTCCATTGTTAGCCAGCATGACTTTTTGTCCAGTTGTCTTGTTGTCGTTGTCGGATTTAGAATCTGTATTGGCAAATGCAAAGCTGGATAGTACCATCGATAGTATAACTAGAAGTAGGATAGCGCTTACAGTTTTTCTCTTCAAGCAGATCTCTCCTTTTCAAATCAATTTCTGGCATGCCGTTTATTATAACTGGACTGCTTTCTTGTTCTTTTCCGAATCTCCTTTTGCAGCGTGCTAGGCCGTGGGTGAACGAAAGACCACTCGGCAGTCGATTAAATCTTATTCGACCCTCCCTACCTTCGATTTGGTGTGTTTCGCTTGCTGACTAAAGTATAGTACGGGCTTTCATTAGTTGACTATTTTCTTTTTTTCATGTTGTAACCCCTTCCAAGTGAATTGTGATTTTTGTTGCCTAGCCAACGTACCACCGAGCGCTTGCCGATGTATATAGACGATTTCTTAGGTATAGATGAAATTCGTAATCAGGCCGCATAACCTCGGATAGACCTTTTATGTACAAGCGCTTTTTTTTGCGCTTTTCCTTATATACTGCGCTTTTACGCAGGAAAAAACCCTGTGATGGCACAGGGTTTATTTGCTTTCGCTTCTAAGCTTCTTTCGATATTGGCCTGGCGTCTCCCCGGTATGCTTCTTAAACACACGGATAAAAGTCAGCGACTGATCATAACCGATATTGCGCCCGATATCCTGGATCGCTTCATCTGTCTCGGCAAGCATTTCCATCGCTAGTGTCGAAAAAAGCGCTTTTATTTAGAGGTGAAGAAGTGTAATAGGGGCAAAAATGGTTTGGACGGAACAAAAATAGGGAAAGGAATGACGAGCCTCTCGCTTCGCTAAGTGTCTAGCGATGCGTTTGAGGTTCTGGGCGATACTCGTTATAAGTGTTTGTTCTTGCGTGCCTTCTTTTCCTCGAAACCGGCAACGGCGAAGCCCGTAGAGTGTTTTTGACTCTGCGAAGCTTCGCTCAATGGTTTCTTTGCGCTTAGCATAAAGTTGTTTCCCTAGTGCGCTTTGGGCATACTCCGACACACGTTCTTTACACTCCTCCCACACATGCCGGCTAATCTGACGAACCTCTTTTTTGGAAGCCGTACACTGTTTCAAAAGGGGGCAGTTTTTACAGGTATCTCCTTCCGTCTGGTATTTCTTTTCTCCGGTACGTGCAGTGGTGTAGTAGGTTAGTGTTTGGTTAGCCGGGCAATAGTAAACGTCGCCTTCCGGATCGTAAATAAAGTCTTCTTTCGAGAAAATGCCTTTCTGTGCAGGGATTTTACGCGGCGCAATCACGCCCATGATTTTCATGTCTACGATTTCCTTGCAGATGTGGGCGCTTTTGTAGCCAGAATCCAGTACCACCGCTTCAAGCTTTTCCGGCCACTCAAACGTTTCGAGTTGACGTTGCAAGCGGGCGATGTAGACGGTCGAGTCATTCACATTCCCAGGCGTAACAAAGGAATCCGTAATGATGTTATACTTGGCATCTACTGTACGGTGCTCCAAATAAAAGAAACCTTTTCCACACCAGGAAACTCATCGGCGGAAGGCTCGTCCAGCAGTGTATAGCCCATCATGGCATGATGATGCTTGAAGTAATCCGACACGGTGCCCAGCGCTTCCGGTGATGGCATTGCCCGTTCTGTGCCATTGAAGCCCTCTTGATACAGATGGGCGCCAAAGTCGACTTTGAACCTGAGATCTCCCGCCTAGGCAGCGCCATTCAGATAGGACACCCCTTCCGGATACACATTGGCGGAATTCGCCCTGATCTTGATTCCTTCCGCATGCGTAGTGCTCAATTCAAAATAATACGTTTTTCCCTTGTCGACCGGAAACCCGCCGAACCCGATTTTAGGAATCAGGTAGCCCTCTTCATCCCTGGGGATATAGGACACATTGGCGAGCTCTAACACCTGTTCGCTCGTTCTTACGCCGCTTACAGCATCAGAACCATAAACAACGACTTTGAGAAGCGCCTCTTCGGGCCAATCAGACACTGCAAAGTTGACATCATAAATGCCCTATCCCTCGCCCTCAAGCGGGACCTGGAAAGATTGTACCCAGGTTTGCCCTGGGGCGATTGTAACTTCTTGATCACTGTTGAACTGGTTAATAAACTCTTCCTTGAAAAGAAAGCTTGTGTGCGCAACCAACAGATCAAGATCATTCTCAAAGGATAAATCCAGAATCTGTTGATTCGTATCGATGTAATAGTTGGAGTTACCGCCGACGATAAAATTGACATTCATATCGGCTATTTCCTTCATTACTGCGCTGTTGCTTTCATGCGGCGCCGGCGGAATATAAATGCCGATCGGAAAAGCATGTCTGTCGAATGGCGGATCAGCAGAAGCTGCTGCAGCTTCTGCTAGATTTGCCGAGACGCTTGCATTTGCAACAAGCGAACTTAATAATGCCAGCATTAGAATCATAACGCTTGATTGTTTTACTATTTTAGTTATCATGCGCCATCTGCTCCTCTTTAGGTAGTCTGATTGTCATCAGCAGATCTGTTATCCTTTGATTGCCCCCAATGTGGCCCCTTCCCTAACCCGGTTCTGGAACACCATATACATGGCAATCAGCGGCACCATCGTAATCATCAGCCCGGCGAATAACGTGACCCAATCGGCCCTGTAGTGCATAATTTGATTGGCTTGATACATTGCTACACCAATCGTATATTTGCCTGGATCGCTAAGATAAATGAACGGACCCAGAAAGTTATTGTACAAATTCAGAAATTTGAAGATCGCTACGGTTACAATTCCGGCAGTGGACAACGGGAGGATAATCTTAAAAAAAGCCTGAAATATAGAAGCGCCATCAATGGAGGCACTCTCTTCCAATTCCTTGGGCAAGGACTGCATAAATCCGCCAAGCATCATTAAGTAAAACGCACTTTCACTAAAACTGTCGAGAATAATGAGGCCTGTAAGGCTGTTCGTCAGCCCCATATCACGCATAAGCACATACTGGGGCACAAGCGCATTAATGCCTGGCAAAAACAAGGACAGCATAATCAGGCCCCACATTGCCGTTCGCCCTTTGAACTGCATACGCGTCAAGACATAGGCGTTGATTGCTGTCAGGAACGTGCCGATGACGAGGCTAACGCCTACATAATAAATCGTGTTCAGCATCGCTTGCCCGATCTGGTACTCATTCCAGGCATCGGCATAATTTTCCCAGACGGGATGATTCGGCAGCTTCCACACATCTTGAAAAAACTCCTGGTTCGTCTTCAGCGATTCGTAAAAAATCCAGGCGAGAGGGAAAACAATTGTCAATGCCCACAGCAACAGCGCAAGACTCCAAAACCAATTCGCTATCGATCCTTTTTCCTTCACTTCAAGTCCTCCTAAAAGTTTTGCGAAGCAAAACTTACTTCGTAAGCATAAACCTAGTTTTGCGGGGCAAAACTCCTTTGCAAGCTAGTACTCCGCATCCCGGCCAGCAGTAAGCCTGTCAATGATCAGCTTGGCCAATACGAGAATAACGAACAGGAACATCCCGATCGCAGATGCGTATCCATAATTATGGCTGCCAGTGCCAAATGCGATATTGAACATATAAAGTCCAATGACATCGGTAGAGCCTGACGGTCCACCGTTCGTCAAAATCAAAATATTCTCGAAGCCCTTGAACATGCTTAGCATTAGAAAGATTGCCGAAACGCGAATAATCGGCATCATCAGCGGAAACGTAATTTGCACGAGCCGCTGCCGATGAGAGGCGCCCTCCAAAATAGCTGCCTCATACAGCGACTTCGGTATTCCAACCATGGCATTCATGAAGATGACAAAGTAGAAACCGACGGCCCACCATACCGTGGGCGGGATAATGGCCCATAATGCCGTTTTCTTTTCGCCAAGCCAGTAATAACCTGCCATGTCAATGCCAATCAGCTTTAGGCTGGCATTAAGGATGCCGAATGAGCCATCATAGACAAATGCCCATAGCAGAGCAACTGCAACCACTGACAGGACATTCGGGAAAAAGAACAGCACTTTATAAATGCGATTCATCCGATAGTTCTTATAAACCAATATATAAGCCAAGACGATTGAAATTACAATGACCAGCGGCGGCACGATAGCGCCATACAAGATATTGTTTTTTAACGCCCGCCAAACGAATGGATCTTCGACCATAGCGATAAAGTTGTTGAAGCCAACAAATCTCGGCTCACGGATGCCATTCCAGTCCAGCAAAGCGTAGTACACAGACAGCAAATTGGGATACAATGTAAACAGAATATATCCCCCAAACGCCGGAACAGTCGCGATTAAAATAAAAATCCACTTTTGTGTAGCTTCTTTGCTTTTCCAATGCGTGCGACCACTATAACTTGGCGACACTGCAAGCTCCTGTTTTTTGGCCAATCTACTCTACTCCTTTTAGTTGGCCAGGCGCATCCTTTCCAGCAAGCGCCTGGCCAATGCCATGCTATTATTGTGCTGACTCGATCGCTTTTTTCAGCAAATCATCCGCTTCCTGCAATGTCGCAGATGGATCAAGCCTGCCTAGTGCAACATCATTAAGCATTTCTGCTACAATCGTGTTCGCCCGTTCAGCATTGATATCAGTAAATACAGTATCACGCGCGAAGCTTACGCCCTTTACTTGGTTGTTTTTCATATATTCCATAATTGCTTTGGGTGCATCTTGCAATTTGTCTACCAACTCGGGGCTGTTCATGAAATCATTGCGCACAGGCAGAGAGCCGGCCTTCTCCGCGACGAGAGATTGCACATCGAGATTCCAGAGCCAGACCAGAAATTCTTTGGCCCATTGCTTGTTCAACTCCGGCTTGGCAGACCAGATATAGTGGCCGCCTTGCGTGTAGCTCATATGATACTTGACGTCATCCGGATTTTCTGTCATCGGCACCAGCATGAAGCCCCATTTAAAGCCATCCGGCGTCGATTCCTTCATTTCATTTTGTACCCATTCCCCGGTAGAAGCCATCGCAGCCTGCCCCTGCAGCAATTGCATCTGCGATTGCGTATGTGTCAATGCAGCTACACCGTTCGGGAAAGCGCCCTTTTTACCTAACTCATAAATATTTTGATAGAGCTGCTTGGTTTCTTCGCGTGTAAAGTATGGATGCTTATAGTTGCGATAGGTATCATTGAAATCATCCAGTTTGCCATTCGCTTCAGCAAGCGAATATTGCTGGGCAAGGCCAAAGCTGAAGTTCAAATAGCCCGGATATTTGCCTGGATAGGTAATTGGCGTCAGCCCGGCGGCTTTAATTTCATCCACTAGCGCCACAAACTCTGTCCATGTTCTTGGATTCTGGTTCCAGCCTTTTTCTTCAAACCGATTTTTATCATAAAACAAGCCTGTAATGCTTTGCGTGGTAGGCAAGGAGTACATAATGCCTTCTATTCTGCCCGAACCCTCGTTTACGCCTGACTGCAGTTCTCTCAAGGTTTTGTCGCTATCATAGGCTTTACGATCCCACAAGTCATCTTGCGGCTCAATTTTCTTGGCTTCAGCAAGACTTTGATGAATGCCTTCACCGGCAATGGAGGTCGAGAAAATATCATACATGTCTTGATCGTTATTGGCAGCAATCTTCGTCGCAATAATTGTTTCTATTGTAGGAGAATACGTTACATCAAAGCTGACATTAGGGAACTTCGCCGTAAATGTTTCAATGGCGTAGTCGATCCATTCCCGACCGCCGCCATTTTCCCAATAAGCAAATTTCAACGTTACTTTCTCGTCTTTGGGCAAGCCATTCTCGGCATACACATCTGCCTCGGGCTCGGCAGTATTGTTGGCGTTGCTGTCGCCATTAGCGGCTCCTTGCTTGCCGCCTTTATCTCCGTTCCCAGCGTTGTTGACTCCGGCGCAAGCAGATAGTAACCCAACAATCAGCAAACAAATCAAAGCAAATTGCAAACTCGTCTTTCTTTTTTTCATGTTGTAACCCCTTCCAAGTGAACTGTGAATTTTGTTGCCTAGCCAACGTACCACCTAACGCTTGCCGATGTATATAGACGCTTTCTTACGTATAGATGAAATCCGCAATCAGGCTGCAAAACTTCGGATAGACCTTTTATGTACAAGCGCTTTTTTTTGCACTTTTCCTTATATACTGCGCTTTTACACAGGAAAAACCCTGTGATGGCACAGGGTTTATTTGCTTTCGCTTCTAAGCTTCTTTCGATATTGGCCTGGCGTCTCCCCGGTATGCTTCTTAAACACACGGATAAAAGTCAGCGACTGATCATAACCGATATTGCGCCCGATATCCTGGATCGCTTCATCTGTCTCGGCAAGCATTTCCATCGCTTTGTCCATCCGCACCTTGGTGACGAACTCAATAAATTTCATCCCAAAGGCTTCGCGGAACAATCGGCTCAAATAACTGGTGCTAAAATTGAAAACTTCGCTCAGATGGGATAACGACAATTCAGAATTGTGATACTGCTCCTCAATGTACTGTTTGATAAGATACATCTGCTGGTGGGCTGATCTGCTTTCGCGCAACTGGCTGATTTTCTCAAACCCTCTCTGCAACTGCTGCCGGTAGGCGGTAATCACTTCTCTCTGCGTTTCCTCTTGTAAAATCAGTTGCAACGACGGATGGACTTCATCCATCCACATCGAATTAATTTCATCCCCCAGTTCGGCCATGTCTATCTGCAAGTAACCGACCAGCACTTGCATCAAGTTAATTACATCCTCCCGGGTGTTTACTTGCCCGCTTAAAGTTTGCAGCATCTCTTCGTAGTAAGCTTGCCACTTGTCCTCGCCTTGCCGAATCGCCTTACTGATAGCCCGCACATATTGCAGTTGCCGGAAAAGCTCCCCCTTGGGCTGGGCGCTAATATCGCTTGGCACAATGAGGCGGTTCATTCCGAGTGAAAATTTATAACCTACCGCAGCAAGCGCCCCTTGGAATGATTCTGCTGTCAACTCCAACCTCTGCGCCATACTGCCGATGCCAATCGTGACCGTAAAGTCCATATTATTCGCAACCCAGTTGCGCAGCTCCTCGCAGCGCTCGTATACTTCCGGCCCGCTCTCGCCTTCATGAAACAAATAAAGCACGCCCATCTTCGCATTGGAGATCCACTCTGTCCACACCGTATAAGGCTTATTCTCCGTCAGCTCCTTGACGGCTGCGCCAAGAATATATTTCAGCAAGTGCTGGTCCCCGCGATACTGGTTGGCAAACTCCTCGTAACTATCAATCTCAACGATAGAAACCAACAAGCCGGTAACCGGCTTATCGATTCCGAGCCGCTGCATTTCTTCAGCCAGGTAAGAACCGAAATCGGCTTCTGTATGTACCTCTTCCATCAAACTGAGGAACAGATGGCGCTTATGGTAAATGGATAATTCCTTTTGCTGCTCCTGCAGCGTATTGGATTCATCAAGCAATTCCTCAATGGCTGCACCGATGAGCTTGAATTCATCCTCTTGTGCAGATTCGGCAGCGGCCTGCCTCCCTCCTTGGCGAGCACGTTCAGCCAGGCTAATTAAGCCTTGTATTGGCTTGTATTGCCGGCGAGATACATAGATAATCCACGAGAAGCCCGCGATCACAGTAAATGCAGCCACACCCATCCACAAATAAAATTGCGAGGAGACAAAGGAGAACAAGCCTACGTTTCGGTTACCGCTGGCAATAATCCAGCCTGTCTGCTTGGATACGGCTGCTGCCAGTACATCGCTAGTATTGGCCGCTGTTCCAGTAGCTGCATCCTCAACTGTGGAGACGATAAGATTGCCTTGTTGATCCATAATGTGGACGAAGGTTAACTGACTGTCTGCCATGTTTGTAATCCACTCATATAGCAGCTCAATGCGAACATTCGCAACCAGGATGCTCAGATTTTTTAAGTTGGCGGTTTTGGCTAGGCTGATGACCGGCAAGCCGGGACTGTCGTCTTCGATGCTTTGCGGCAGCCAGCGTGCAGTCCACTCATAGGGTTCACTGCTGTTGACCATGAGCCCAATCTGCTGGCGATCCGGGAACTGCTCCAGCTTCGTGCGCGTAGCCGGTGTAAGCACCGTCATATCGGGTGTACGATACAAGTACAGCGAATGCAGCATCGGATTGTTCTGAACGACTTCTTTCAGAAAGGCGGACGCCTGCACATCAATGAACTGTTGCTGTGAGCCCGCGTCATCGGAGAAAAAATCTCGCAGCTTAGCATTGTTGCGTATCTCGTATAGCAGGAGCGCATCAATGCTTGCGAGATTGCTGTCCAACAGCTTCGCAATATTGCCTGCCAAAGCCTGATTCGTACGAATCGCCGACTCACGTGACATTTCGTTCAAGGTGTAATACGTCATAAACAGCAGGCTTAAACTGATCATAAAAAACACAGGCAAATACGAAATTAGCAAACGATTGAACCAGTTGCTTCTCATAGCATCCCCTCTCTTTGTATGCTGTCAAGGGCGCGTGTTCAAACCATCATTCGGGTCGCGTTGACTTCCCCCTGAAAATCATTTACCATAATTAAATCACATGACCTAATAATCATCAATAACGCTTTGAAAGCGATACATAGATACGTGGGAGGACAACATGCGTACTATTCGACGGTCTTACTTCGTTATGTTTCTGGCAGTCCCAATTCTGTTGCTTGTTGCCCTGATTTGGATTATGGGTTCACGGCAGACGCCCCTGCTGCCATTGTTGGCCGCGGACAGCGAATTGCCCGAGAAGGCAATTTCTCTGTTCGTTCCCATCCATTCGGATGCAAGGCTCCCTGACGGAAACGAAGATTTTGTCCGCCAAGCGATTGAGGAGAAATTCGACCTTCAGGTTAAGCTCATAAGCGCCCCGCAGGGTCCTGCATATGCCGCAGAACTAGAGGCGATGCTGCTCGCCAACAATCCGCCTGACTTATGGATTGAACAGTCTGAGGATCTTGGCGCTACACTTGCATTGTACGGTGTCCTTGGTGATCTGGGCCCTTATGTTTCCCCTGCTACCATGCCGAACTATTTCAAATATTGGGTTACCGAACGGGAATTGAAGCAGTATCGCATTCATAACCGCTTCTATCGCGCGCCCCTTCCCTATGACAAGAACTCCTATCGCAGTTACTATATTCGCCAAGATTGGCTAGACGCTCTTGGCTTGAATCTGCCATCCAATTACGAGGAGTACGTCGCTGTACTTCATGCCTTTACCTATGATGATCCGGATGGCAACGGACTGCATGATACGTATGGGTTCTCGGTCTCGGGGAACAGCAGCAGCCTGACCACCGATTGGCCGGAATACGGACGCAACGGCCTGGTATACCCTGCCTATATGAGCCAAAACAAATTAGTGGATATGGAATCGGATCTGCGGATGCAGGTTGTCGTCGAGGATATCTTGGCGGTTATTAAAGCTGGCGTAGTTGATCCCGATTGGTTTCTAAATTCGGAGCGTTCACATTTGGCCAAGGCGGCTCAGGGCAAGGTGGGCGTCGTCTTCGGGCAAACAGCGGACTTCGCGCTGGATGCCAATCCGGATAGCCTGCAGTCCTTGTCTCGCATCTATAATCCGCAAGCGAATTGGGTGCCGTTCAACCCGCTTGGCAAAGAACCGCTAGGAACTATCCCTTCTCCAGGCTCTCCATTCGTACTCTCCAAGAAGGTGGTGGACAAGCATCCTGAGAAAGCCAAGCTAATCATTGCTATGTTGGATTGGCTGGCCAGTGAGGAAGGCTTCCTGCTCACCCATTATGGGGTTGAAGGGAAGCATTACACGCGAAGCGGCAATACAATTACACTGCTGGCGGATGACAGAGGCAGAGGAACACCAGAGGAGCTGGAATGGCTATCCACGTGGAGCTTCTTTACGCCCGAAGCCCCTATGGCGCTTGGTTTGAAGGTCATCGACCCTCGCTTAACCGAGCGGGACAAGGATATCCGCGAATTTCTCGCGCAGTTACCGACCAAGCCCAAGCTTGGTGTAACGTTGTCACCGCCAATCGGCATTGATGTCAACGCATTCCGCTCCAGGCAAAATGAACTGTTGATCAAGCTGCTGTTCTCCGATAAGTCGGGTGCGCGCTGGCCCGAGTACTATGCCGATCTGATGGACAACTATTATGGCAAGGAGATTATCGCCAATTTCGAACAGCAGGTGCGGGAGGCGGCTAGTTAGCCGGATATTGCCGGGCGTGTACGGGGAGCGGCTTCGGCAGGCCCATGTTGTCAGGCTAAGCAACTGAGTCATTGAGCGCCTGGCTAGCTCCTCCTCTCCCTATTAAGACCAATTTTGTTGTATACCTTATCTCAGGCGATATGCAGAGCCACCCGCTAGGCGCGTGAAAGCTTGCCATGGCAAGTAGCGAGCGGCGTTTGGAGAGCCTGCCTCCCAAGCGGAGATAGGGTATACAAATGAAACAGGGCTAACAGAAAATATATTTAGTTAGATCTGAATTTCGAAAACCTTTTTTATCAGAGATTCTGTGGAAAGGGCCTTTTAAAACCTTCCAAGAACGCATAGCTTTCAACATGACTCATATCTGTTTCTTTTGAAAGCGTTTCAGTTAACTGTCACACCCCAACACGCCACAAGATATTTCAATTGACAACAACATATTTCTTCAAGATAATACTCATTAGTAACATATATAATACCACAAAGTATTATTGCAGTTGGGTAATATTGGACTTTCAATAGCCTCATGAGAGGCTAGGTCCGAAGGAGGACATTTAACTTATGAATTTACGAGAAAGACTGAGACCGAAGGAAACTAAATTAATGTTTATTATCGCATTAATTTGCTTACTATCACTCGGTGGGATCGTTGCTAAACAACCTGTTGAAGCAAGCGAGAGGGGTACCATTTTTTCGGACATAGAGCCAGGTAGTGAATATGAAGAAGCTTTGACAAGCCTGGTGCAACAAAAAATTATTTTTGGCTATTCAGACGGGACCTACCGTACATCAGAAAAATTGATTCGTGAACAAGCAGCGGTTATTCTCGCTAGAGCTCTACAACTCAACTTGGAGGTGGTAGATGATCCCAATTTCCAAGATGTGAATGAAAGCTCCAAGTATTATAAGTCGATTGCTGCTATTGTAAGCGCTGGGATATTCCAAGGATATTCAGATGGAACATTTAAGCCTGACCAATCGCTTACACGTGCGGAAATGGCGAAGATTCTCGTAGTTGCCTATCAGTTACCAAAAGAAGAATTAGTGGTAAACCCTTTTAAGGATGTATCCTCAACGAGTTGGTATGCTCCTTACTTGACTTCATTGATACAAAATAAGATTACAACAGGAACTTCACTGACAACGTACTCACCGAATGATGCAGTAAATCGTGGAGAAATGGCGTTATTTATCTACCGTTGTCAACAATTAGCGCAACAACAAACTGAGCGCATAATCGAGTCTGAAGTGACGACAATCACTTCGGATTCAGTTCAACTGGGTAACGAAAGCTTTACATTAACTGATGATCAAAAAACTTGGATTACGCCTGAAAATCTTCCGATATTAAAAAAATCACGAATAAAAGCTCAAATTATTGGAGGAAAAATAAGCCGTATTGAATCGGTTACTCTTTACGCAAATGGGCTATCAAATGATAAAAAGGAAAATCGAAATGTAGTGTTAACAGGTAATGGGGCTGTTATTGATGCTACCGTGATCATAAAAGGTGACAATTTGTCCATTAAAGACGCTACTATAACAAAGGATTTAATGATAGAAAGCGATGTTCAAAACAGCTTTTATCTTGAAAATGTGCTGGTAAAAGGTTCGACGATCCTATCAAAGCCACGAGAAATAGTTACAGCGGGGACGAATAACTCATTTGATTCGTTGGATATCAAAAATAGCCACAAACCCAAATTACATTTTCATAATTCAATCCTGCAATCTGTTAAAGTAGCGTTGGATAGTTTCACCGTTAAATTAACAGGTGATACCAAAACTAATGAAATAGATCTTTTAGCCGATGCTAGTATCGAGGCAGACGCAAGTATAACCATCCCCATCGTCAGGGTTGGAACTGGATCCTTAAATACCGTGTTAAATGTGAGGATAGATTCACTTTTCATCGAAAATATGAATAGTAGAATTACCCTTAGAAACGACGCTAAAATTGAAGATTTACGCATAGAACTGAAAAATAATGTGAAATCAATTTTTATCGATTACGAGACGATAAAACACAAAATTATTAGAATTAATGGGGTTCCAAATATAGATTTGCAACCTTACGCTGGCTGGTCACCCGACTCGGGAGAAAATTCTAATTTAATTGCAGCAAAAAATGCTGTTGCTTGGTTATTTTCGGACAGTACAAAAACAGCACTGAAAGCGGGCGTGGACCAAACCGCAATTGACGACGCGAAGGCTAAAGTGAATCTAGTTGCGGATGGGGCAGAAAAGTCTGCATTGGGGGCGGATCTTCAATTAGCGCAACAACTCTTAACAGATCAACTAGAAGCTATAGCTAAATTGCAAGCCGCTACTGAAGCCGTAAATGGCTTGTTCACGGACAGTACAAAAACAGCACTGAAAGCGGGCGTAGGCCAAGCCGCAATTGACGACGCGAAGGCTAAAGTGAATCTAGTTGCGGATGGGGCAGAAAAGTCTGCATTGGGGGCGGATCTTCAATTAGCGCAACAACTCTTAACCGCGCAACTAGAAGCTATAGCTAAATTGCAAGCCGCTACTGAAGCCGTAAATGGCTTGTTCACGGACAGTACAAAAACTGCACTGAAAGCGGGCGTAGACCAAGCCGCAATTGACGACGCGAAGGCAAAAGTGAATCTAGTTGCGGATGGGGCGGAAAAGTCTGCATTGGGGGCGGATCTTCAATTAGCACAACAACTCTTAACAGATCAACTAGAAGCTATAGCTAAATTGCAAGCCGCTACTGAAGCCGTAAATGGCTTATTCGCGGACAGTACCAAAACTGCATTGAAAGCGGGCGTAGGCCAAGCCGCAATTGACGACGCGAAGGCTAAAATGAATCTAGTTGCGGATGGGGCAGAAAAGTCAGCACTGGGGGCGGATCTTCAATTAGCACAACAACTCTTAACAGATCAACTAGAAGCTATAGCTAAATTGCAAGCCGCTACTGAAGCCGTAAATGGCTTATTCGCGGACAGTACAAAAACAGCATTGAAAGCAGGCGTGGACCAAGCCGCCATTGACGACGCGAATGCAAAAGTTGCTCTGGTTGCTGATGGTGCGGAAAAGTCAGCATTGATGGTTAATCTTCAATTAGCACAACAACTCTTAACAGATCAACTAGAAGCTATAGCTAATTTACAAGCGGCTACTGAAGCCGTAAATGGCTTATTCGCGGACAGTACAAAAACAGCATTGAAAGCGGGCGTAGACCAAGCCGCAATTGACGACGCGAAGGCAAAAGTTGACCTGGTTGCTGATGGTGCAGAAAAGTCTGCTCTAAAAAAAGCAATTGAAATAGCTCAAGATTTGTTTAGCCAAATCTTAGCAGCGCCGACTTTAACGGGGACAGCTCCGAATGTCGACACTGTGCGATTTACATTTTCCGATGATGCTGCGTGGAGAGACAAAATTACCGGAGTTTATCAAAATGGCAACTCGGTTCCTATCCACAGCTCTAGGGTGAACAGATCTACCGCAGGAATTATTGAAATTAATCTTACTGGCGCTTCACTAAGACCAGGAACGCATGAATTTCTAATTAAAGCGGAAGGGTATGTGGACGCTGTGGTTACTATTGAAGTGCCCGTACCGTTAGCCGCACCGACTTTAACGGGGACAACTCCGAATGTCGACACCGTGCGAATTACATTTGCCGATGATGCTGCGTGGAGAGACAAAATTACCGGAGTTTATCAAAATGGCAACTCGGTTCCTATCCACAGCTCTAGGGTGAACAGATCTACCGCAGGAATTATTGAAATTAATCTTGCTGGCGCTTCACTAAGACCAGGGACGCATGAATTTCTCATTAAAGCAGAAGGGTATGCGGACGCTGCGGTTACTGTTGAAGTGGCCCCACCGTTAACAGCGCCGATTTTAACGGGGACAGCTCCGAATGTCGACACTGTGCGATTTACATTTACCGATGATACTGCGTGGAGAGACAAAATTACCGGGGTTTATCTAAATGGCAACTCGATTCCCATCCACAGCTCTAGGGTGAATAGATCTACCGCAGGAATCATTGAAATTGATCTTACTGATGCTTCACTAAGACCAGGAACGCACGAATTTCTAATTAAAGCAGAAAGGTATGAAGATGTTATGGTAGTGATTACTAGTGAGCCTTGATTATAATAAAGCATAGTTGTTATGATAGATATACTTACTTAATTCGTGTGGATATTCAATTAATTTCTTATGTGAATACAAATGTGTTTGGAGTTGTTCTAACTGAAAAAAAGAGGTCGACAAATCGGAGCGGATGGAGAAAAAAGTAGGGAGTTGCTTTTGAAGATCGCAGCAAAACAATTTGCTTTATATGGATTCCATGATACGAAAATCAGTGCGATCGTAAAAGAAGCAAACGTGACACAGCCAACATTTTATTTATATTTCAAAAGTAAAGATGCAATTTTTCAAGAATTGATTGATTTATTTAAAGCTAAGTTGCACACACGGGTTGAGCAAAGCAGACTCACTTCTGGTATTGAGACTGGAGGGCTGCTGGAACGAATCGCCAATAATATTGCCTTGATTTTTCAGCTATTTCAAGAAAATGAACAGGTCGCACGGATCGGTTTTTTTCTCTCAGAGGATGCTATTGAAATAAAAGAACAAATGGCAAAGCAAATTGAAGAAAACCTTGCTGTAGAAGTAGAAAATGGCTATTTCCATTCGAACATTGATTTAAGCATTGTTGCCTCAGCAATCGTAGGTGTTCTTGGACACCTTACATTAACAAAATTATGGACAGGTTTAAAGACGCCAGACGAGCTTTCCAAAGAAGTGACTAGGCTCTTTTTGTATGGATTAATAAGAGAAAATTAAATTGCAAAAAAAATTACACAGTCCCTACTCTTGAATGATTAGATGCAAAAGACGCAAAGGAATAATATTCCCTAGCGTCTTTTTTAGTGGCTTTACTTTCATGTTAGGTTCTGCCTTTGATGTTTATTACTATTATTGTTGATCCCGAACTTCCAACATTCTGAGCAGCATCACGACCGCTTCCGTCCTCGTTACCGTGTCGTTCGGGACGAACTTGTTGCCGCCGCGGCCGTTGACGATGCCAAACCTCTTGATCGCTTCCACCGCGCCTTTTGCCCACTTCGGAATGTCTTCCTCATCGGCGAAGCTGGTTCGTGCATTCGGGTCAAGAGATAATCCCGATGCTCTTGCAATCATCGACGCCATTTCTGCCCGGGTGATTTGCGCGTCCGCCCGGAAGCTGTCGTCCTCGTACCCGTTCACGATTCCTGCTTGCACTGCGAGAGCAACCGCCTGTTTGGCCCAGGCACCGATCTTGGCCTGATCCTTGAAGGTAAGTTCCGCACCTGTTCCGTCCAGTTTTAGCGCGCTAACCAGCATGACTGTAAATTCGGCACGAGTGATTGGGTTGTTCGGCCTAAATGTCCCGTCCGGATAACCGCTGACTATACCTTTCGCCGCGGCGCGAATGATGGAGCTCTCGCCCCAATGGCCCGCGATGTCTGTGAATGATGGGTCCGCCTTTTTAGGTGTTTCCCCACCATCCTTCTTTTTCACGTCAACCACCAGAACGGTAAATCTGGTAAAGTGGTCAACCTCTACTGTGATCCATTCGCCGTCAACCGTTCCACCGATTTCGATCCACGTTTTCTTTTTTTCGTCGTAGTAGAAGACGGCGACTTTCTGATTTTCGCCTACTTTAGTCGGATCGAATTGTATCGATATTGAAACAGGCTTCTTGAAGTTTCCGCTGAAGTTTTTCAAGACTTCAAATACTTTACTGACGAGCCTTTCCTTATCCGTCAAGAGGCTGGCTGTATCAAGCAGCTTTTCGATCGTGATGCGTAGTTCTTGTTCTGCTGCCCCATTAGGAACCTTAATGACGATTTCGTCACCCAGACTAATTTCACCGGATCTTCCGACCGGAATGGCGATTGTGCCATTAGTCGATGTAACATTGCCAGAGTCACCGCCGACCCAACCCCCACCGCCACCTGAACCGCTGGACCCGCCATTTTCTCTTGCTGCCCTTTGGGGTCGCTGTCGCTACATTGGAGAAGTCGCTCGATACGCCCGCTTGGACAGCTTTCACCGCGAACGCATAGCTCGTCCCGTTCGTCAAGCCGGTGACGGTGTACGCGACCTCCGTTACATTCGCTTGGACGAGATCATTATGGATTATGTACTGATCTTGGAAGATCGGCAGATCGCTCCGGACATCCATATACCTGAAAAATCGATATGGCCGAACATCGATGAACAAGCCATCGGACAAGTCGTGCGAAACCTTATTGACAATGCCATTCAATATGGCGGGGAAGGCCGCTATCTCGGAGTTTATTTGACAGAAACGCCGGATGTTGTGCAATTATCGGTCCGGGATCGCGGGAAAGGGATTCCCGCGGAGGAGCAGCGCAACATATTCGAACGTTTCTACCGACTCGACAAGGGGCGGAAAAGCGATGGCATGGGCGTAGGTCTCTCCATTGCCCATGAAATCATCAAGCTGCATGACGGCCGTATCTTCCTGGAAAGTGAACCGTTCGTGTCGACGGCGTTTACCATAGAGTTGCCTCGTGCTGCTATCGTACACATGCGCCTCATAGGTGACCGTATTTAAAAAAATCGCTCAGAATCTGTAATCGAACCACTCGCTAACAGCCTGATTAATCCTGTTTTTTGTTCTTTCAACTTGTCAATGCGTCTTTTACCATTCTCTGCCCCGTACCAAATTTTTCTGAAGAGACATTGTACGTACAACCCTTCCAAGATCATTAGGCAACCGGGTAGATTAGTAAACTCTACGGAGCGTTTATTGAAAGGGACAAATATGCTTGATATTCTAAAATTACAGGAGGCGGACAATATGGATTGCATCAAGGTGGGAAGGCTTATTCAGAGTCTTCGTAAAGAGAAAAGAATGACTCAAAAAGAATTAGCCCATCTTATGAACATTAGTGATAAGACGATTTCAAAATGGGAACGCGGTTTAGGGTGTCCGGATGTGTCCTTGCTTGGGGAGCTATCCAACGTATTAGGAGTAAATATCGAGAAGATTTTATCCGGGGATTTAAATCCGAATGAGCAGGACGGAGGAAATATGAAGAACGTGAAATTTTACGCGTGTCAAAGCTGTGGCAATGTTATGACCAGTACAGGGGCAACGAGCATTTCATGTTGCGGTAGGATACTGAAGCCGCTGATTCCCAAATCGGAGAACGATGAGCACGAAATAACCGTTCACGAAATTGAAGAGGATTACTTTGTTACCATTATGCACGAGATGAGCAGAGACCATTACATATCTTTTGTAGCCTATATTTCATATGACAGGGTGATGCTTATCAAACTGTACCCGGAACAACTCGCAGAAGTACGCTTTCCCAAAATGTACGGCGGAACGTTGTATACGTATTGCAACCGACATGGATTATGGAAATATGAGAAAAAGAAATTGGGATCAAGGAGGGTCACCCGAAATGAGAAAGGCGCTACTAATTATTGACATGCAGGTTATGCCCTTTGTATGGAAAGACTATGGTGGAAAATCTCTATATCAGGAAGAGAAACTGCTAGAAAATACAAGGCGATTAATTGATAAAGCTCGAAAGGGAAATTCACCCGTATTCTATATCATGTTTACTGAGCCGCATGGTTCTCTAAGATCGGAGAATCAACCACTATGGCATGTACATGAACAGATCGCTCCCCTTGCACATGATCATATCATTATTAAAAATTACGCGGATTCGTTTCTAGCTTCCGAGCTCCATCCCCGGTTACGGGATCAAGGTATCGACACTTTAGTGATATGCGGCGTACAAACCGAGTATTGCGTGGACACAACGGTGAAGAGTGGTTATTCGCGCGGCTACAAAGTAGAATTGGCAGAGGATTGCCACACCACTTACGATTCAGATGGATTAACGGCAGAACAAATCATAAACCATCATAATAGCATTCTTGCCCAATTTGCTACAATGGTTCGCTCGAGCGAAGTCCAGTTTTAGAATCCAACTGATTATTAAAAGGTGAGAAGGATAATTTCTCCTCTTATATAGAACGACTATTAGCAGATCAACACTTGATGTTACGGAAAACGATAGTTCGTGGCAAGAAAAAAAGAGAGCTTCTAAAGCTCTCTATAGGCTGGCTGCATTAACCCTTGAGTGGACTGATCCACCGGGTGCTCAAAATATTGCGACTGAACCGGATCTTCCAATGGCACTGACGGCTGCATTTTTTGATAGGGCTCATCCACATACATGATTCTGCGCTGAACTTGCATAAGCCCATTCACGACGCGAAGCGCGACCCAAAAAAGCACAACGCCTACGCCTACGTACAGCATATATTGCTGATTATAGGTCCAATCGATATGAAAATAACTGAACAAACTATTCTCCAAAATATCAAGCTGAATTTCATTCATCAAAATGATATGCACGACTGGAAGAACAATAAGTCCAAGTCCTAGTGACAACACAGTTACCATTATAACAAAGAAGACAATGCCTGTTACAAATCTCAGTATGACGAGCAGCAGATTTCGAATGAACAGCCCACTGTCAAAACCTCTCACCATTCGCATAAACCAGTTCTGCCCAGCCTCAGACTGTTGATGATTGTAGGGATATGAAACAGGAGCAGTCGGTAAACCCAAAATTTGTCGAATCATGCCTTGTTCAAAATTCACAATCCCATTCAATATCTTAGCTACTCCAAAAAACAGAGGTATTCCGATAAATATTGGAGTTAAACCGATCGATAGAGCAAGACCCGTTACCGCTACTGTAAAATAGATAATCCCTAACGGGAGAGATAGCAATAAATAGAGGATCGTTGCATAGGTTTTTGGATTAAAAAGCACCCAATTCACTTTACCTGTCGGCGTTGTGGCAGCCGTTTCAGTTGCCTTCATATTCGAACACTTCCTTTGGATTCATAAGTTCACGATCTAAGTTATAAATCCAGTATAACCGCCTTATTCGCCAGCCATAACCGTCTTAGGAAGTGTCTGATCCCAGCCTTTAGACTAGGATCCATCCAGCTCAGATACAGCCAAATAGAGAACCCCTTCAGTATTACTATATAAGTTTAGGCTCAAAATCACTGTATTCTCACTGGCAACACACAGCACTCCACATACCCCATATGCGAAAATATAAGCCATTTGGTTCCCATCCGCCGCGGCGCACCAAATCCCTGATTTTTAAAAGTTTTCACAACTCGTGTATGGTCCTGTCTAGTTGCACTCTCCCATCAGCATCTCCACAAACTTAATGTCAGCTGGAGCAAACTCATACTCCCCTAGTTCCCGCGGGTACACCCATCGATATTTATCGTGATCGACAGCCTCCGGGAGTTCATGCTTAATAGCGCCGGAATCCGTTTAATCAAAAACTCACTATTGTCGAACTCGAACGGGTCCATTATTCCCGCTTCCACCATCAGTCCCCGCAACATCCGGTTCCCATTGCGCCCGCCATAAAAATCATAAAGGCTTATACTATAATACCGCGTGAAATTTTCAAGGGTAAGACTTAACCCCGTATCCTCCTGAAAGTATTTTAGCTTGCTGACCAAGCTTTTGCGGTTAATCGTCGTTTGTTTCAAGCTTTTCAGAATGTATTCCTTCGTCTGTTTCTCAAGCTGAATGAAGCTCCCTCTCGGCAAGCTGGAAAAACCATGCTCGACATAATGCTGAACCGAATGCTTCGTTTTGCCAAGCAAGGCTCTAAATTTGTCCTGAAAACTATACTCCTTATGCGCTTGTCCGATGAAGTCCAAAACCGTTAAGCATTCCTTTCCTTCCGCCAAGCGCAGTCCGCGGCCAAGCTGCTGCAAGAACACAGTCAAGCTCTCCGTAGGACGCAAAAATAAAATCGTATTGATCTCCGGGATATCTACCCCTTCATTATACAGATCAACAACGAAAATAACCTTTAATTCGCCTGAAACTAGCCTTCCTTTGGCGCCGTTGCGCTCCTCATAGCTGGACTTTCCATGCAAGGCCGCCGCGGCAATTCCCGCTTCATTGAACACTTTAGCCATATATAACTATCTCTACATTTGATCAAAATCGTTATAAATCAACAGACAAACGCCCATATGCGGAAAAATAGGCTGTGTACCATCCGCTGTGGCGCTAAATCCATTTTTCCACAAACTTGATGTCTGCTGGTGCAAACTAGACACCCCCGGCTCCCGAGGGTACCCTCATCTAAAGAACTTTCAGATTCCCTTAGTTCACAATGTGCTCCACTTAATCTTTGCTCACTTGAAACCGAACAGCAACCTACGGAAAAGTGGAACAACAGCCACCCGACCGCCGGAAGTACTAGCTATGTATTATTAAATCAAGGGAGAGCCGCTGTATGATGTAATCAAGCATAAATAAGCCCCGCTCTTCGCGAAACCGGCGCTGCCATGGTTCTTCCGCTATCGAGCATGCCGCGGCTGAAAAAACCACATGGAGTTGTTACACTCGCATGTGGTATGTAGTAAAATATTATTAGAATAATTCTAATGCTTCAGTTAGAAATTCATCTTCACTATTATCTATCTTTGTTTTTATGATGCTCCTGCATCGATTTTTTTGTTCTTCTGAAAGTCTTTCTACAATAGAAGCCAATAACTGAAATGAATGTCGACTTATTTCAAAGCTTGAATTATCTAATAAATTTGTTAACAGTTCAATATGTGGACTATAATCGAGATTCTCTAAAGCATACAATAGAGTTCCTCTACTTCCTTCAGTTTTTGGGTTTTCCAATAATCGGATTAGAGGCTTTACTGCAATATTATCTCCAATATCAGATAGAGCGATTGCAATTGAATTTCTTAAAATTTTGCTATTAGTGCTTTCTAAATATTTCAATAATATGGGCAAATAAGATCTATCTCTCGTTTCACCAACATAATCGACTATTTTAATAGCCATTTCCATGTCTCCTTCAGATATATATTGATCTAAGTTTTTCAATATATCAACTCCTTATTTAACCTTTGGCTTACCAATTGATACCCAGTAATCATATACTGCTTTTGCCTCGCTGGAATTATCTATATCATTACCACCGAATTCCCTTTTACCTTCTCTATGCCACCATTTCTGAAATTCTTTATCATTATAGCCATACCAGTTATCTCTACTAGACTTCGAACCACCTCTTAATTCTTTTCCTTTCTTCTTAACACCCATCATTGCAGTTATACCTTGTTTAGCGAGTGTTCTTCCCCACAGATATCCATCCACAAAATCTGGAAAACCCTGCTCAATTTGTGTCTTCATATATGCTTTAAGCAATCTATCTCTTAGTCTCAACTGAGTATCTCTATCAAGACTATAATAATAATCATTGTCACCTGCTAGCCAACGTACGTACGAATAATCATCTGGATATGACGTCCAGTAATTTTGCGTATAGTGAACCGAGTTATAACTTGTCCCTGACTCACTAATAAACCCCATTACTTGTTCTTTCCAAATAATTGGTCTACCTATAAAGTCGCTATCTTCTCCTAGATAAACACTATCCGATGATTTACATGTACCAGTTTGTGCATATTTACCATTTGCAGACACGCAATAATGTCCCGTTGGATCAGTATAAATCAACGGATTATTATGCACATACGTATAACGGTTTTGACTCAGTGGATTGTTAATCTCACCTTCATACGTATCCTCAGATATAAACCTTCCCATGCTTGGGTCATACCACCTAGCACGTAAATGCTGCAAGCCTACCTGTTGATCCCACAGCTCGCCTGAATAACGAAAAGGATTCGAAACTGTTTCTACTGTTGTCAACGGGTTTCCCCACATATCATACGTATAGCGGTTCAGGCTGGTATTTCCTGTACTGTCCCGCAGTTCAACTACATCCCCATGTCCGTTTTGGAGGTAATAGTACTTCCCATTACTTCCAATTCCCGCGACTAATCCTTGGCCTCGGACATACTGGGCTTTGGCTGTAACGATACCATTTGTTACCTTTCCTTCAGCCACGATCTGGTCCCCATCATAATAATAACGAACAGTGTCATTGTTTTCCGTACGCTCGACCAGGAGGCCATCACCGTTATACTTATAACTTACACGCTCTCCGGCTGCTTTGGCAACATCGGTTAATCGATTCCATGCATCATAAGTATAAGATGTATCTCCCGCGGCTAGGAATAGATTACGATTACTTTGGATTGTCAATCGGTTGCCGCGCTTATCATACGTGTAACTCTCATTGAACTGGGATGAGGTTTCGATACGATTCAGCGCGTCATACGTATATTGGAACGTCTGATCGGAACCATTTTGTCTTGCGACTTGTTTGATTATGTTCTGATTCGTGTCATGGTCATAATCGAAAAAGTTGATTACTTCTCCATTTGATTTTGTCTGCGTTAATGTTTTAATCGTATAACCATCGTAGGTAAAAGAGCTTAGGTTACCGTTTAACTGTTTAATGCTCTTTAGCTGATTATTATTCAGGTACTCATATTCGGCATCGAATGTATCCGTTGAAGAACCCACTGTCTTTAGACGATTCATACTATCGTACGTATAGACATTTTTGTAGCCAAATGGGCCGATCAACGTTTCGCGAAGGCCCAGATTATTATACGTATACGATATTTTTTTCAAGTCAGGGAACGTCACTTCAATTAATTCTCCGGTTGTCGCCTTATAGGAATACCTCGTCAAACCAATACTGTCTATCATCGTGAGACGCCGGCCAGCTTGATCATACGTATACGCGACATTATCCATCGGGCTCGATTTGTTCACCAAAAAATTCCGATTGTTGTATTGGAACGTGAACTGCTGCCCTTTTTTATCCACTGTCCGTTCTATGTTGTTATTCGCATCATAGTAGCTTTTCTCGATCTGCCCCGTCTGGTCGGTTTCCTTAATAATTCGACCCAATTGATCGGCTTCTTTATAAACCGACTTTCCGTCTGGATAGCGGATTTCCTTTAAATTCCCCGCTAGGGAATAAAAATAGGACGTCGAGTTCTGCTGAGGATCCGTGACTTGCGTTAATCGCCCTAACGCATCATACTTAAAAGAAGTGCTATGTTGAGCATCCGAACGTGAAATAACATTCCCTGCATAATCATATTGTGTGGAACCCACGTTCTGAAATCCTGTTCCTTTGTTTAACTCCATCGACGTTTGACGACCTAGCAGATCATAGAAAGACTTCGTCTGAATGCCCTCCGGGTCTCTGGTGGTTGTGGTCCGATTAATTTCATCATATTCCACCGTAGAACTGGAGAGGGTAGCCGTCGGCAAATTGGTTTTTATTAATTGATTCCAAGCATTATACTCATAGGTTGTTTGACGCCCATTCGCGTCCCATTCCGTGCTTAACCGCCCCAAATGGTCATATCCGAAGCGATTCAGCATCCGATAGGATCCGTCTACGATCCCCACTTCACGTTTTTGGCCCAATGAATCCCAGGTTTGTCGAGTCGTTACCCCTGTCTCATCCGTAACGGTTACTTGATTAAGCGCATCATTGTAAGCCGCCGTGGAAAATGACAGATCGGGGTGGATGACCTTCGTTAATCGCCCCAATTTATCATACTCGTATTGAGTCGTATTGTTTTTCCCATCGGTAGAGGAGGTAACCAAACCGGTTGTGGAATCGTAACCCATCTGATAAATAATAGTACTGGTTTGCTGGTCAGCATTGGTTACGTTAATGGATTGCTTGATTGGAAAGGCGCCTGAATACCCATATTCCATTATATACACGGTGTCCTGATTATCATCTCGAACGGTTATCTTCCCAATATTTCCATAGGGATCGATATTTTCGTATTTGGATTGCGATAGTAACGTACCGGGCTGATCTGTAATGGCTACCTCTGTAATCGTCCCTTGGCTATTGCGCGTATATTGGGTGTTACGTGTCGTATTCTCATTTATTTTCTCCGACACATTGCTTAGCAGATGTGTAGTTGGATGATACGAATAATTAGTCGTAACGTTTATGGCATTGGTTTGGGTAAGGATATTGCCATAATCATCATAAGTGACTTTATTAATAATCGGCATACCACTACTATTCCCTTTACGATACGTGTTCGTAGTTTGAATAGGTTCCGTTATTTTACGCGCACGATCATAAAGGTAGGCCGTAGTCCTGCTCTCAATCCCAACTGTCTCTTCGATGCTATTAAGATAGAAGACGGCTGGTGTGTTATCATCAATATAATCCTTTTCATAATCAAACTTTTTTATGGCGTAACCATTATCGATTGTCGCACCAAAACTGGTAATATCCTGATTGTAGCTACTTCCTATATCAGATTGATAGGTAAAACTCAATTGATTGTAATCGACTGAATTGTCTATATCCTTGCGTGAATGAATGCGATATGTTTGCTCGGATGCCGAATCAGGTCCGATTAACCGGGTTATTGGGGAGGATTCATAGGTGTAAGTGGTCTTTGCTCCATTCGCATACTGAATTTGATTCAATAAGTAAACTTGATTGTTCTCCGCGGCAAAATGGTTTAAATTAAAATTAGCATCTTTGGCCTGATACGAATAGTGTGTTGTCCGTCCCATCGGGTCGGATACCGCGGACAAATATTCGGACTCATACGTTGGGCGAAATGGTAATTTACCCTGCTTTTTTATTTTAGATTTCGTATAACGAATGGTTTTATCCCCTTGTACCAGCGTTATTCCCCATTCATCGTACGAAATTTGGATACTATTCCCGATCGCATCCGAAATGGTTGTTAGTACCTTACCATAAATTGCATTCTGCGAATATTTGAACTGAATCGTATTGCCGTAAGGGTCGGCGATTTGAATTAATCTGCCGTCGCTTGCAAAATAATAGCTACGTCCGTGAATGGATTTAACAGCTTTGGCCGACCATTCCCCGTTTACATTCACCGAGGAATTGTTTTCAATCGTTAAGTCCTTCCACGGGTAACCTTTAAGTGAATTACCACTAATCTCATAGGTTCCACCACTCCCCATGTTGAGGTAACTGCTGCCTTCCACCGTCTTGATATAAGGAATATCCCACGTCCAACCTGCACCAAGCGGATATATTTGTTGCTCGTAGCTCTTTTTATTTGCGATATTCCGCCAAATCGGTATGAAAGGGCCATCCTCGTAAAAATTTATTAATTCCGAATGTGCATCATTATGAACATAATAAGCAGCACGCCACATATTGCCGTTGTCATCTGGTCCTGCCCAAGCCGACGGATTGAGTATTTGACCTCTGAAATCCTGAATGTAAGCGAACCATGAGACTGCATCTAACATATTCTCTAACGTTCCATCAGTTACATGAGAAGTGTCGTACTGAATATAACCTGATTGCTGCGGTATAGCATAATCTACATTAACACCATCACGGCTATACTGAATAACAATATCGGCCTGGATTCGGACCGCGCATACACAAAAAAAAGTGAACTCAGTTTGTTTATCAAATGCACTGGAATTCGACGAATTATAGTAGCGCTTTAAAGAAAAGGACAATCCATTACGTCCCGGAAGATATAAATCAGTTGAGCTTACACTTAAACTCCCATCAAGCGGTGAAATATACTCATTCTCCTGATCAAGAGAGAAGATCGAGGAAATGTTTTTAGTGTTCAAATTATTAATAGTCTTCAATAATGTAGGATCAGGTGGCGGAACTTCTATGGACGATGAATTCAAACTAAAAGCTCGATTTCGTTCAGTTCCATATGTAGATTGAATAACTGTATAGTCACTACCATGATCAGTAGTAAATATGGGCGGAATAAAATCAATTTGTTCATTATAGGTTGTATCAGTTACTGTCTTGACTTGCTCCAGCGAATCGTCATTGCTCGATTGTTCAGTCTCCACAATTTGCGGTTGTTTTTGGGAAACTGTAACCGATTCATCTGCTAAGGTTGCTGTGGTTGTCACGAACAGCATACTGACTATAAGCAGACAAGTGATAACATACTTAGCATTTACAATAAAGCCTTTCAATCGGATCACTTCCCCTTAGTTTTCTCACGTTCTGTCCATGAATAAACTACATTCATTTTCCTTGTAGTTGGTCGGATACTACTCTAAAACCTAGTTGTGGATTCACCTGCGTTTCTAATTCAGTTCATTCCCCAAATACAGGGATATTATATTTGTTTTGGGAAATCAACCCCGACAAGAGGAGAGAAGAGGCCTTATTACAACTGGGCTTTGAAACTTCCCATTTACGAAGGCGGCATGAAATTTCTTGATCATGCCGCCTAATTGTAAATTAATTTCCGGATAATACGGGGATAGAAGAATTAATTGTGCTCCCATTTCCCAATTGCCCGCTACTGTTGAGTCCCCATGCCCATACACTTCCGTCTGCTTTCATAGCCAAGTTATAGTAATCTCCTGTTGCAATGCGTTCTACCCCGCTCAATCCAATTACCTGTACCGGATTCCATCTCAACATCATCGTTCCATCTCCGATTT
>NZ_JBHTHC010000022.1:35964-140753 GCF_042676285.1 Paenibacillus sp. GCM10027626
CGAGTTCTCCGTCAGTGTTTAATCCCCATGCCCAAACCGTTCCGTCATTTTTTAATGCCAAGCTGTGGTTTCCTCCGGCTGCTGTCCTGGTAATACCACTTAATCCATTCACTTGTACCGCTGTACTCTTCGTCGTTGTGCTTCCATCCCCGATTTGGCCGTATGTATTCGCCCCCCATGCCCATACCGTTCCGTCACTTTTTAATTCCAGACTGTGGCTGCTTCCTGCCGCTACCATTGGCGTGATGTCGATCATGGTATCGATCAGCATCCACCTGCTGTCTGACCACTCCGACCATTTAGTCCCGTCGCTCACTTTTACCCGCACTTGTAATTTACCCTCCGGCAAATCCACAGGCACTGTAAAATCCCCAACCGAACCGGTTACATTTTGCTCAACAATCCCAGAGTCATAGATTAGGGTTGTGGTTTCATCAAATAACTGCACTTGGATGGCGGAGAAGGTGGTTAGTGCTGCATCCTCTTGATTCCATACAATCGTTGGCCTTGTCACCCGTGTTGGCGTTGGATTCGTTTGACTTCCAGATGGCGTCGTTAAGGTAACAATTGGTGCCGTATTCATTACGGTTGCTATAGGGACAGAAGAATTAATTGTGCTCCCATTCCCCAATTGCCCGCTACTGTTGAGTCCCCACGCCCATACACTTCCGTCTGCTTTCATAGCCAAGTTATAGTAATCTCCTGTTGCAATGCGTTCTACCCCGCTCAATCCAATTACCTGTACCGGATTCCATCTCAACATCATCGTTCCATCTCCGATTTGGCCATAAGTGTTAGCTCCCCATGACCAAACGGTTCCATCCTGTTTGACGACGAGACTCAGGGCATGTTCGTTAACTGAAGCCGATATATGCTTTACCCCCGTAAGCCCCTGTACTGGAGCAGGAATATTCGTGGATGTCGATGTTCCATCACCTAATTGCCCATAAACATTATGTCCCCACGTCCATACCGTCCCATCCTTTTTCAAAGCCATACTGTAATATCTACCTGCCGCAACTTCTGCCACTCCACTCATGCCCGGCACTTGTATAGCCGTGTTCACGGAACTATTCGATCCATTCTTTCCATTACCCAGTTGACCGTTAGAGTTTAATCCCCACGCCCAGATGGTCCCATCATTTCTTAGTGCAAGGGTATGTGACTCACCTGCTGATATCTCAATAATCGAGTTCAAACTTTTGACTTGGACTGGGCTTGTCCGTCTCGCTGTCGTTCCATCTCCGAGTTTCCCGTTACTATTATTTCCCCATGCCCAGACCGTTCCGTCATCTTTTACCGCCATACTGTAATTACTTCCTGCCGTTATTGCGATAACCGAAGTTAAGTTTGGTATTTGTACGGGACTTGTTCGGTTCGTTGTTGTGCCATCACCGAGTTCTCCGTCAGTGTTTAATCCCCATGCCCAAACCGTTCCGTCATTTTTTAATGCCAAGCTGTGGTTTCCTCCGGCTGCTGTCCTGGTAATACCACTTAATCCATTCACTTGTACCGCTGTACTCTTTGCCTTTGTGGTTCCATCTCCTATTTGGCCGTATGTATTCGCCCCCCATGCCCAGACTGTTCCGTTCCCTTTAAGTTGCAGACCGTGGCTGCTTCCTGCTGTTACAACTATCCCCCCAACTTTTTGCTTTACTAGATTTCCATTTTCATCATATTCAAAACGAATTTTCGTTCCATCAGATTGTGTGATAGATATTAATCTGTTTGAATCGTCATATTCATACTGATACAAACTATCTGCGTAAACACTAATGGGACATAACAATAGTAAAAACACTAAAATATTCATAATAACAATGGTTAAAACTTTATTGAATCGTAACCCCTTCATCACTTTCCCCCTCTTATCTGATACAAAATAGTTTTTAAAACCGAATGCACAAATTATATATTACACAAACTATTTCTATCAATAGGATATTATGTTGAATACTGTATTTTCCAATCGTTATTTATAAAGTATTCATTAAATGTAATATATTTTGGCGAAATTTATAGTTTTGTCGGTTGCTGTGGGCTGAACCTATTAAAAAAATCCCATAAGATAGTCATTGAAAAACGTTTCGATTGCCCAGCGACTGCGGTATATATCTCCACTTTCATCGCGCGTCAGATCAAAGAGGCTGGTGACCAACACCAACAGGTTCCCCTTGGAATCCATTAGATTATCCGAAGGTCATGCTTGTTGCGTTTTTGTAAGTGCTGAGACGGATCTTTCATCTACGGAAACCTGATTTCCTGGCGGAATTTCGAACGAATGCAAGGGCTCAATCACGGAGTTGTTCTTGAAGTCCTATCTTGGTAGGTGTATTGACTCATTGTGAATGACTCCATTATACTACTCAAGCACTGTTTTGGCTATATGTGGAAAAGTTTGTCGACTGAATAATAAACGACCCCCGCCAAGAATAGCGGGAGTCGCAAATATTACGCTTGCTTGCATACAGTGGCAAAGGGGCTATACGTCAACACCTCGATAATTGCTGCTTAAGCTCGCTCAGCGCCTTAACCTCTTCTTCCGAGTTCTTAGTCTCAAGTTCTTCATCTCACTGGTCAAATCAAAAGTATGAGATTTTCAATTCCCTTAACATATTGGATTCCGAATGAGCACCCGTAAAAAACGAGCTTTGGGAAAGAGGTGTTACAGGACGATTAGCCTTATCGTCTTTGATCCACCAGATATGTTTTAGCTTCGAAAACATATAAGTCAAAACCTCGCCTCGTTCATCGAGCTGCATAGGATGTTGGACCCCATCCGCCGCGGCACACCAAAACCCTGATTTTTAAGAGATCTCTCAATCGATGGTCCCTTTCTAGTTGCCTTCTCCCATCAACATCTCCACAAACTTGATGTCCGCCTGCGCAAACTCATATTCCCCCAGCTCCCGCGGGTACACCCATCGATATTCATCGTGATCGGCAAGGCCAATCTCACCACCTAGAAAAGTCGCCTTACGGGCAATCAAGCGAATATGCGTTGATCCATAATAGTGATCATTGATACCAAACGATGCATACGGACGGATCTGAATATTCATTTCTTCCTGCAATTCTCTCCTGAGACATTCCTCCACCGTCTCCTCATGCTCAACCTTGCCGCCGGGAAACTCCCACAAGCCTTCCTGGGCTTTCCCCTTTTTGCGTCTGGCAATTAAAATCTGCCCAAGATCATTTTCAATGACGGCTGCCGCAACCTTAATGATATCGCTCATCTCCTATCCAATCGCTTTATTGGCTGCAGGCACAAATTGTGCAGGCATCTCTTCCTTCAGCCGCCATACAAAGCTCATCGGCTTATTGCCTTCATGACTTACATACTCCGCTTCACCCAAAAAAATAAACGGGGCTGTGTATTGGTTCTCGCTTTTATATTCACGGACAAATAAGGCAATTCTTTTCCCCAGCTTTTTGTGGTGAATATATCGCTGCGCGGTATTCGTTTCTTCCGAAATTCGGCTTTGCGTCTGCCAATGAAACAACCGCTCATTGATCGCATAATCTTCATACAGCGTAGACGGGGAAAAATCCTTGTCGGATTTGTTTAAAGTAATAAAGAAAATATCCGTCCCCTTATCCTCAAAATACTTGACCCCTTCACGAAAGCTCGGCGCCTTCTCCTCATTCCAAACCCCAAACACCGCCAACACCTGGTCCGTTGAATAATGACAGTGTACATCTAATGGACACGCGTAGGGAAACTCATTCTTTTTATCAATAAACTCGATATGAGCGTAGTATATTTTAATATCTCTATGATATCCTCACGGAACATCTCGCATGCAACGATAGACTGAACTCCCTGTCTGATATCAGCAAATCCTTGTTTTTTCGGTTCCGACCGGTAAAACGTATAGTAAAACAGATTCAGCATAAGCCGATCTTCTTCCGTTTGTACCGTTTTGCCTTCTTCAAGATAAGCAATCAAGAAACATAACAGCCCCCGGGAGTTCATGCTTGATAAAAATCCATCGGCGGCACAAGATAGTGGACAAGTTGTTATTGAAGTAGATGCGACATTCCCTAGCTTCTCGACAGATGTTGTTATAAAGAAAGCGAGCCTCATTGTCAAAGGGAAGCCCGTAAAAGTTAAGAACTTTTTCTGAGGGAGATAGGCCTGTATTCGTAGACGAAAGAGCCCCCAGTATTTGGTTGTAGCCATGGAACCTCTTTATCTCAGCGTTCTTAAAAGCAGCCCATTCTCTGACGAGGAACGAGCTGCTTTTTTTAGTTTTCCATTCACTTTACCATTTCGGAGTACCCATTTTTCAAAATCAAGACTTTTGCAGAGATCTCTATTAAGGTTTTGATTTTTACAATTTTTCTTTAGTCAACTTGATATCCATCCAAGGTTGCCAATTAGAACCGTCACTTAATAATTCCCACTTTCCCTTTAAGGTGTTACCATCACTGCTGAATTCGCCCGTAAAGCGTTCCAATTCACCATTAATCGTCCAGAAACGATCTCGTAGATTTGCTAGGTAAGCACCTGCGTTTCCTTGATTGTCGAAAGAACGAGTGAAATACGTCTTTTTCGAAGAATCATAGCCGATGATCTCCGTTGTTTTGACTACTTCATTACCCATGTGTCCATCCACTTTGTGAAGAAGGAAAAACCCCCCAGGTAGCCATTCGTAAGTGTCCACTGCAATTAGTCTGGCTGCAGGTCTGGATGAAGTAGCCTTAATTTCCCCTTCCGTATTCCACTTACCGACAAATATCTCTAGAAGTCTGTGCTCGGGACTAGGAACGGGTAGATGCTGTAGATCTTGGGTTTTGTCAATCATTGTCATGAAATTATCCTCTTTTCTTTGTTTTCATAAGTTTATCTCACAGAATTACTATCAGCTTCTTCTCGATTGCTAAAAATTTACTAGCAGTTCGCTTACAATTTTCTATAACTGCTTCATTACCTACTCACCAACGATATTCCATTCAATTTTTGTTGCTAAGTATGGAAAAACGGGCTCGAAATTACCGTTAGAAAATGATTTTGCTATATGTTTTTCGTAAGGATATGGCTTTCAGAAGTCATATTTCATTCTCTCCTCGACTAATGATTTGATTTTGCCTATGTCTTATTTATCATAATTCACTATGCACAAGAAATAATTCTGCAAGCTGTATTTTCACCCCCAGAATAGTGTTTTTAATTGTACAGGCCTATTATAGCAAAAATGTCCATGCATCATTTCTCATGGATTGCTGTTTAAAATCATATTTATTTATACTGACATTCTCCAGGTGCTATTCTTGCGCTTAAACCTGCCATTCAGTTGGGCAGTAAAATAAGCAAGCTAGACTTGTACGATTCAGCTTATGCCAAAAACGAGACAAGTCTAAATGAATTCAAAGAGCTGAGTCAAGAGTTACTCGAATTGCTTGAGCATGATAAAAACGAAGAAGGGTTGATCCATTTCGTGGAAGGTATCAGTATTTCTAAAGAAGTGATTCGCGGAATGTTTCAGCAATGCAAGAGGTCGCAAGTCAGTTGAGCGGAGCAATTCTAAACGCTGAATACAATAAGCTTGCGGGTGAAGACCATATGCCCAACCCTAAAGTGATGCTGCAAATTCTCTCAAACATTTTAAAACAGTAGCTTACAGGTACTTGTTAAGTTACTCGATTGAGAAACCTTCCCATCAATAGTGGGAGTGAAATTAGAATTGGAGGATCGTCCAAACGCGGAGTATAGAGCATAACTTTCTGAAAAGGTACGGGTTTATCTGATTCGATTATGATAGGATCTTTTGTTCTAGTTCGCAATGTGCTGTGTGGGAGTATGAAGTCTACGGTCTGTGACCCCCAAGAAACGGATGTAGCCATAAGATAATACGACCCCGGTTTGACATCTGTGAAGCAAAAGTCACCTAGCTTCCGCAGTAATGTTCCATATAAAGGTAGACCTTCTGGAATTGGTTTGGGAAATAATCCAACAAGTACGATACCATCAAAAGGAATCTCTGCTTTAATGTTACCCTCTAATTTAGCATATTGAGATCGTTTATTAATGGATACTTCCCAATTATTAATTTGATGTAAAGAATGTAAATAATGTTCTGACATCACTAGTGAATTTCGAAATTCTGATGGTGTCATCCCCACTCGTTCAGTAAATCGTGTTGTGAAGGTTCCAAGACTGCTTTGTCCAACTTCCAATGAAATATCGCGAACACTCAGATTCGTATGTATTAATAAATCCTTTGCATGTTGTAATCGAAGGGTAGAAACATAATACTGAGGTGGAACACCCATTCTTTCCTTGAAAATGCGAATGAAATGGTAAGGGCTGTAGGCTGCATAACGAGCCAATTCGGTAAGAGAAATGGGTTCGTAAATATGTTGTTTGATGTATTCAATTACTTTATCGATTTCTAAATACTTTCTCTCCACCCTTACACACCTCGTAAAATTTGGTCATGAAACATAATTTCAGAATACTACAATAAATGTAAAACTGCCACTTGTTATTCTCATTGATTGAACAACACGTTCTTTCATCTCGCCACTCTCTCGCAAAATGGCCTTTTAATGAAAAAGAGTGATGATCTATATTCCAGATAAGCGCCCGATTGTGGAGAGAATCACATTCCAGACAGACCTGCTATTACATAAAGTTGTTTTGATTTTATAAAACCCATCAAAATGTTTTTCTCGTTTACCTGTCAGTTAGCTTAAAAACAGAGCCTAAGTATACACAAACATAAAATTGAGCAAAACTGTCACATCTCATTCTTTACGCACCATCAATATTAGACACTCCACATGCACGAGGTGCCGGTTATTGGATATGATACGTATCAGCGGAGAAGCAGTATTTTGTAACCCGTATCAAAGAGAACGTAACGCTTGTGAACCCACATTCCTTAAAGAACAGGAAAGTGGAAACCTCAAACGTCATACGGGATATTGCTTGTTATCTCGGAACACCTCAGTGCCAGTCGGAGCTTCGACATCGCGTCGTTATCTTTCAAGATAACAACGGCAATGAAATTCGGGTCGCAACCAATCTTGTGCATCTATCAGCCGAAAAAATTGCTGATACCTACAAGGCACGCTGGGGTATTGAAGTTTTCTTCAGATGGATAAAACAGAACCTAAATGTACCTGTTTTGTTTGGCACAACAATGAATGCCGTGTTCAATCAGCTTTTTGCCGCGTTAATGACTTACGTTATCTTGAAATGGTTATATGATCACTCAAAATCATTTGTCATCCCTTGCAAGAGAATGCCCTTGATCCGTTTCGCGGAACAAATTCAGCACAATCAACTACAAATTGAATGGATCATCGCCACTACCAAAGTGTTGGAAAAACATGTCTATTTGTCAAATCTCAAAAAACCAGTTTCTGGTTAATCAACAGGCGTGGAGATGTATGACTTGTCCTATGCAACAAAATTCCCTTCAAACCAACTTGCTCTAAGTAATTTCGAGCGGCAAGATCTACTTCTTTTGCTTTTATTGCTTTCTAAAATCATCAGTCAAAATTCCTGAAAACCCCCAGTTTTCATCCTCAATTTCTTCGATGACAATATGAATATGTTCTGGTTTTTTGTCAAGAACCCGAACCAGAGTCTCTGTAAACTCTTTAACAACTTGGGCTTTCTGATCACGAGAAGCGCCCTTTGTTATTTGAAGATTAATATAAGGCATAGTTCTTCCCTCCATATATAGGTTACTGTTGATACTTAAAGATATAGTTGATCACGCCTGTTGATTAACCAAAATAAGGTATCCAAAAGTTGAAAAAAGGCCACTCTTTCGATAAAATCGATTCCACCACAGAACCCGATTTGAAAGAGGAGACCTCATGAAAAAAGTCTACCACGTTTACAAACTTTGTTCAAATTCTTCTTAAAGAAGAAGATGTGATCAGCATACTGAAAGAGTTGAACTACAAAGATACAGCACGCAAATTTACAGCACATCAGTTACTTGTATTCCTTATGCACGCAGCTTTGGGACAATGGGATGGTTATCGATCCGGTGTCGTTAAAGCCAAAATCTGTGGACTTCAAACCGTTTGCTTTTCTCCTTCTCATCCAAAGCTAGCGAAGTACCGTATGAGCTTTTCAAGCGCCTGTTTCATTTGTTGATTTCAAGGTGTAATCGTGCAACCAAACGCCAATTGCACCTACCCAACGATCTGTTATTTGGTAGACTCGACAACGATCACGGTAGGAAAAACACGTCTGCCTTGGGCGCTGTTTCATGGAGAACGCGCAGAAATCAAGCTGCATTTCGCATTCGCTGCGGCTACTGAGCAACCCGTTCAGGTCATTGAAACGATCGATCGGTACGGTTCATGATGGCCCTATCGGTGAGAAGCTTGCGGACAAGGATTACATCTTAGTAAATGACCGAGCTTACGGGAAGATCAAGCGTTTTGATCAATATGTCGCGGAGAAGCAGTATTTTGTAACCCGTATCAAAGAGAACGTAACGCTTGTGAACCCACATTCCTTAAAGAACAGGAAAGTGGAAACCTCGAACGTCATACGGGATATTACTTGTTATCTCGGAACACCTCAGTGCCAGTCGGAGCTTCGACATCGCGTCGTGATCTTTCAAGATAACAACGGCAATGAAATTCGGGTCGCAACCAATCTTGTGCATCTATCAGCCGAAGAAATTGCTGATACCTACAAGGCACGCTGGGGTATTGAAGTTTTCTTCAGATGGATAAAACAGAACCTAAATGTACCTGTTTTGTTTGGCACAACAATGAATGCCGTGTTCAATCAGCTTTTTGCCGTTGATGAGCAACACACAGCACTCCACATGTGACGAGTAGACAGTGAAAACAAAACAAAATTGTGTCCAAAGATTGGTGTTTGCTCTTATGAGCGATTGAAGGAAACGCACGCCTTGTTTTCCTGTCGAATCGTCTCAAACCTATAATAAAAAATTAAAGCGTGAAGCCCCACATATTAGAGTGTGGGGTTTTTCTGCGTTGGACAAAAGTCGTTTAATGTTCGCCTTTAAATTTCCTTAAGCTGTTCGACTACTTCCTCAAGTTTCATTCCCCTAGAACCCTTAACTAATACAACAGAATTTGTTTGTATTATCGATTCTACTGCTTTAACGATTTCTTCTTTCTGATGGAATGCTACTACTCGTCCTTGTGGGAAAACCCCTCTAGCCTCTGATGCTATGTATTCAGCAAGTTTTCCTACTGTGAAAACGTAACTTATATATCTTGGGTCTAACAACCGTCCAATCTCTTGATGGAATTGAATTTCGTTTTCCCCTAATTCAAACATGTCACCTAGAACTAAAATTTTTTGATTGTATTCGGAAAGTCTCTGAAATGTTTCAATTGCACTTTTCATTGAAGTAGGACTAGCATTCCATGCGTCATTTATAATAATGAAGCCTGATTTTGTTCTAGACTTTTCCATTCTCATGCCAGTTATTTCAAGTTCATTTAAACCCTTTGTTATATTTTCTTTGGTCACTCCTAAATGTTCAGCTACTGCAATAGATGCAAGTGCATTATTGACATTATGTGCACCAATAAGAGGAAATCTAAATGAATGACCATTTAAAACGAAGGTTGTACTGTCAGATAAAGCGGAAATTGAAGTTGTAAAATATTCGTTATGATTGCGTAATCCAAAACGTATTAACTTAACAGATTCATTGAAGTTAAGTTTTTTTATGCCTTCTTCCAATAACTCCTCATCACCATTGAAGACAATCGCACTATTTTCGAGTAATCCATTTGTGATTTGTAATTTCGCCTGCGTAATGTTCTCCCTTGAGCCAAAATTGGATATATGAGATTCACCTATCATTGTCAAAACCGCAACATTTGGTTGAGCGATACTCGCTAATCGTTCCATTTCTCCAAGGTAACTTATTCCCATTTCTAAAACAACTACTTCGATATCTTTCTTAGTTTCAAGTAAAGTTAACGGTAATCCGTATTGTCCATTTAGGTTACCATTTGTCTTATGTACTTTAAAAGTAGTGCTAAGTATCGAACTAATCATATCTTTAGTTGTTGTTTTTCCGTTGCTTCCAGTTATTCCTATTATGATGGCGTTCAATTCAGTTCGATATGCTCTAGCTAACGCATGTAATGCAATAAAAGTATCCTCAACAATAATTAAGGGGATATTTAGCGGAGGGTTAGGATGATTTTTTTGCCATAGTGAAGCAACTGCACCATTACCTACCGCATTTAATACATATTTATGACCATCATCATTTCTTATAATAGGAATGAAAAGATTACCTTGTTTAGTTGTTCTAGAATCAATGGACACACCTTTTATTGATATGGTTTGAGAATCGGGAAGTAATATTTCTCCTAATACCATCTTTGCAATATCGTTCAAGTTTTTCTGTAGCAAAAGTAATTCCCCTCCCTGATTAATTCAATAAATCAATTTTATTCAATCTCTCATTAATTCATCCCTCTAATTTACCGCAAAATGGATTTTTATAAAAGAGAAGGTTACTGTGTGCGCACAACAAAATTGTGAAAATTTGGGTAAAGAGCAGACGACCTTAAACTCTGCCGCGACAACAAAAAGTGAATCAATCGACACCGGAGGGGGTCTAAATTAGAAGCCGTACAAGCTACGTTGAGCATAAGAAAAGAGCCGCCCTGTCCCTTGGTGACTCTGACCGTAAAAAGCCCCACAACGGCGCTCAGACTTTTTCAGATACATGTGTTACTTCTTGCTTTCTCCGATTGAGTTCGCGGTAAAGTGACCCCTTACTTACACCTGTCATTTCCTCAATTTGTGTTACCGTAAAGTCTCCACTCTCGTGTAGCTTGATTGCTTTGTCTAGCTTCTTCTTATCCGTCATAGGGCGACCACCCTTACGTCCACGTGCTCTAGCGGCTTCTAGCCCTGCTACTGTACGTTCATGAATAATTGACTTCTCGAACTCTGCAAAGACAGCCATCATGCCGAACATTGCTTTTCCTGCCGCCGTAGAAGTATCAATGTTATCGGATATGCTTACAAATTCCACACCTTTCTTCTTCATTAGGTCTAGTGTTGCTATTAGCTTTAATGTCGAACGTGCTAAGCGGTCAAGTTTGTAAACAATGAAAGTGTCACCTTCACGTAGCATGTCGAGAGCCTTTTCAAGTTCGGGGCGGTCATCTTTTCCGCCGCTTGCTTTCTCTGTAAATATTCGGTCATAACCGAACTTCGCCAATGCGTCCATTTGCGAATCGAGTGACTGGTCAGCGGTAGATACCCTTGCGTAAGCTATTCTCATAGTTCTTGTTCCTCTCGTCTATGTATCTTTAATAAGATTGTACCATAAACGTACCATTTCGTAAATATGATTTTGAAACGGGTTTCGTAACTTAAATCCTTATATTTTTGCCATGATAACAAACACAATGTGGACTGTTCCATAAACAATCGTTTTCGTACCAATACAGGAGACAGCTTTTACAAGTCAATCATGACCATGTGAAGAGGTTGGTTGAGGTTGAAGGTGAGGGCAGGAGGGGCGGCGGCGCAACTCTCGAACTTATTTAAGAGTAATGACTTAAAGAACATCATTCAAAAACTGAGCGAAGCGAACCCCCCGTCGCCGGCAGGCGGCGTGTTTGTGGGTGTTCTTAATATCTTTTTCTTTGAGTGTCTTTAATGTCTTTTATAGTGTTAATAATAGTGGGGTATATTTTTCCGCTGAGGTCTAAGTATTGGGGAAATCCTTTCCCCTATTGAGAACGTCAGCGGAAAGGTTTACCGCGTAGAAGTGAAATCTTTTCCCCTAAAAAAGGGGAATTATTTTCCCCTATACGGCTTCTGATACAACTTCTGACATAAGCCCTAGCTTCATAGCCTTCTGAATGGCGGCTTCATTGACGAACTGCAATAATTCGTCAACAAAACTAGAGTGGATATTCTCATAGTCGTCGGGGGTCTCAGTCAACCGTTGTAAATATGGCTCGTAGAACGTCTCCTTCTTGGCTTGTTTAGCCAAAGTATCTACAACTGCTTCTCTCCAAAGCCGAAACCCCTCATCTCCTACACTTTTAACCCATTCATCATCATGGCGTAGGCTTCCTTTATAGTAGAAATCAGCAATGAACTCATGGATGAACTCAGACAGAACGAGATAGGGGTTATCCTTTAGATTGTCGAACTTGTAGATATTCGCCCTGCCTTGCTTACTGACCTGAACGAACTTCTTTTTTGCAAGTTCCTTGACGCAAGTTCGAACCGTTCTTTCAGTGATACCTAACTTCAACGATACCAAGTCCATTGCTACTTGACATTTTCCGTCTTCCCTAGCCCACGAGTAGAGTTCAAATAGAACTAGCTTCTCGTTTGCATCAAGATAGTAGCACCTCTTGACGTTTTCAGGTAAGGTCAAGTATTTACCTTCGTTTGGAACAATGCTTCTTCGAGTAATGACTGTATGACCGTCTCCACGCTTTTTGAACTCTGTCTCTACCAATTCAGCACCATGAAACACAATGCCTTCGATGAACTTTTTCATTATTTCCGCCCCCTTCTGTGGATGTACTCTGAAACGGCTGAGCGGCTTATCATATAAGAGCAGGTCTTCCCCTCGCCTATCTTCACAGCGTCAAGCTGACGGGCTTGTATCGCTCTCAGAATCGTTCTAGGGCTAACCCCTATGGCTTTTGCGGCTTCTTTACGACTCAATATTTCCTTCATTTCCTGTTCCCCCTTGGAGTTGGTCTAAGTTTGTGACAGCAAAGAGTAAAAAAATAACCCTCCCAAGCTAACCATCGTTGCATGTGGGGGTTAAGTTGCGAAGGAACGTGCTTATAATAAAGGTACACGTTCCTTTCTTATTGCCCCTGCCATGACTCAGCAGGGGCTAGTTGTGTCTATTACCTGACGGGCGGTTACTCGTTGTCAGGAAAGAGCCTATCAGCGTCATAACCCATTTCATTTAGTACGGACTTCAAATGCTCACCTTCAGCTTGATAGGGATATTTACCATAGCCCCTACTATTGCCCGTAATTCGTTCGACCTGTAGCTTTCCTTGTCGAATCCACCTGTAAACAGTGTCCTCTGTGACCATGCGGCTTCTACTATGAACGGACAGCCGTTGAGCGATTGTAGAAACGGTGTAGTATCTCTCCATGATTAGCGTCTCCCCTCAATGATTGATTGCTCAACGAAGGCTCTTAAATCGGCTTCTCGTATTCGCCAAAGTGAGCCGCCCAACTTCATTGCTTTAATTCGCCCTTCGTTAAGCCATTTGTAGCAAGTGACCATTTCAATATTCAGCATCTTGGCTACTTCATCGGCTGAGTACAATTGACCTAAGAACGTTTTCATGTCTTCCATATTACTGACCTCCAGTAGTGTTATTGAGAATGAAGTTACGTAGTGACTCTTGGGGGATTCTGATACTGCCGCCAACTTTACAGCTTGGCAGAGTGCCGTTATTACACATGGCATAAACCGTTGTGTATGAAAGCTGTAGAATGTCCATTACCTCACGGATGGTGAATAAGCGTTCCATGAAGACCGCCCCTTTCAGTTGTGAATTAGTTACAGTCTCAATATAAGGAGGCGGCTTGCAAATTTAACAAAGGAACGTAGAAATAACGTAAAATCTTCAATTATTCGATAAGAACGGGTCATTTTAGTTTGGGAAGGGGGAGAGAGAACGAAGCTTACCTTTTTTGGGGATTCAGTGCATAAAATTGCAGATATTCGACAGCGTTATGTCAAGATACAATCTTTACAAAATGAACAATAACCTCACTTTTTGCAATGTACATTAGGGTATAAAAATAAATGTTGTCTTCTTCCATCGCAACAGTTCGGATACATAGAACGATGGTTAGATTGGGAGGGGAACTAACATGAATATCGAACGCACATTCAACGGTAACAATGACCTAGAGGAAATTCTACTTCAACTTATCAAAGTCCACGTTGACAAGCTAGATATGCCTGTCTACGATGAGAATAGAGCAAACACCATTCCTTCAACGGACACTGAAGGGATGGCGAGTTAAAATGAGTTTGAAAGTAGCGATTTATGCACGTGTAAGTACGACTAGGGATGCTCAGAAAGACAGTATTGATAATCAAATTGCTTATGCTATGGATTTGATTACACGTAACGGTTGGACTGTGTCAGGTACTTACATCGATAATGGTATTAGTGGGTTAAAGGTTAAGAATCGTGCCCAAATGCAACGACTACTTGCTGATGCGAAAAAGAAGAAGTTTGATGCGGTAATTGCTAAATCTGCTTCACGTCTTGGGCGGAACCTAGTAGAAAACTTACAGACTGCGGATATTATTGTCAGTTCTAAGGTTCGTTTGATTCTTCCTGAGGATAATTACGATTCTGTTACAAGCCAAAGTAAGTTTAACTTCAATATTCGGGCTTTATTAGCGGAAGAGGATAGTGCTACTTTCTCACGTAGAATCAAGCTAGGGAGACAAGGGAGTGCCAAACGGGGAAAGTATCAGGCTTCATTACCTGCTTATGGTTACAGACGAGATGAGAACGGAAATCTAGTCCCTGATGAAGAGACCGCCCCGACTGTGCAAAGCATTTTCCACTGGTATTTACATGACGGGTGGGGGATGCAAAAAATCAGTAACTACTTGACTGAGCATGGATACCCTACTCCAAGAACAGTGTCCAATACAGGTAATCAAGGGACAGTATGGCATCAGTCAAGCATTAAGTGTATTTTGACCAACGAGACTTACACCGGAACCCTATGCCAACATCGTGAAGAAGTAGTAAGCCTCATGTCTAAGGAACGGGTCAAAATCCCCAAAGATAAACAGATTATCTTTGAGAACGCCCATCCTTCCCTGATTTCTAAGGAAGATTACGAAGCTGTACAGGAACTTATGAAATCAAAAGGAAAGAGCCACAGTAACGGTCAGGAAAGCCTATTTGCACATCTTATGATGTGCCCTGATTGCGGTCATGGTATGACGTTCCATAAGGATAGGCTAAAAAAGCAAAACGGGGCTTATGTTTGTTGTGGGTACGTAAAACGTGGCAAGTCGTTTTGTTCCTCTCACATCATGGGCTATGATACGCTACTCGCGGCGGTGAAGAATGACCTAAAGGAACTGATTAGCAGTAACGTCAAATTGGACAGGCTATTCGATGCTGTTAAAGGGAATGTTGGTCTTAAACAATCTACTCTTATCAAAGAGTTACACAAGCTGAACAAGAAACTAGAACAACTAGAGAGAGATGTGCAAGGACTTATAACCTTATTCTCTAATCAAGCTGTAACTCTTGAATTATTTACCGCCCAAAATGAGCGGATTCAGACAGAGCAACAAGCGATTGCCAAACGTAAGGTAGAACTGGAATCCATTCTCGAAGCACAAAAAGACACGGAAGAGCAGTTCCGTGCCTTTCAGAAACAAATTGCGTCATTTGCACGACTTGACATTGATGATGAGCAGATATTAAAGCAGTTGCTTCATCAGGTCATTCAAAAGATAGAAGTCAATCAAGATGGTACTATCAGAAGAATCCATTACAACATCGCCCACCCTCAGGGATTGGGTGATTTACCTCAAGGGGCTTAATCGTTAGCCCCTCTTAATTTAAGTAACACTGTACACTCCACATGTGTGGAGTGCTTAATATTGACGTAAATACAGGGGGCGAATTACGCCCCCGCAGACAACGGATTACCAAAATTATAGTGGATAATAACTGCGCGGAAAGCTTGCTACCCCCGCATAGGGCAACTGTCTGACGATACAATTTGTTCCGAATCGAGAGCGATTTTTGCGCCAAAAAATACCCGTTGGGGAAGGCTGTTTTCATAGGCAAATCCGGCTTCTGAACTGGCTGTTTGAAGCCCACTCTATGAAAAAATGAGACGTTTGCATGTTTTTGCCCTGCAAACAGCGACTGATGTGTATCAAGCTCATTTACGATCCTATCGGGTTCGTTTAGCTTGTATTTTCTGACTTCGGCTCACAACCGCCATATGCCACACATCAAAATATGCGCCATAATGCCGATAAATCCTTGATACTCCTGACTCTATACCTTATCGGACTGATAAAACTGTATGACAGAAAATGCGAAAATTCAACACATGATATATACCCAACGGCTTGAGGCAAGAGGAGAGAAAATCGAAGTTTTAGTGGAACTGCTACTGAACAACTGCGGCTCGGAAACCGTGAAACCCTTATGCGTCAAGGCTTCCTGATTGTCGGGATACTTCTGGCGCGATGTGCCTGCTGATGCGTTACTTTATACTGTCATGCGCAAATGCAATCCGTACATCCTCAGTCATGAAGTCAATTATGGATTTATCGACCCTTTCTTATCGAACCAATTTAAGGAGAATCCAATTTGCCTTTTTATAGGTATACCTATTTATTTTATTAGCGACATAACAAAGCAAGGAAATGTGGCGCTCCGCCCGTATTTTAAACGAATAACGGATACCACTTCCCGAGTGATTTAATCCACTATCCCAGTGAAAATCAAATACGGCTCCCCGTAGAGAGCCGCATAGCATTTACTCCATTCCCGCAAGCGTTACATTATAAAATGCGCTATCCTGATTTCCAGCCAATTTGATTTTGAGGGTTTCAACACCTTGTTTGTATATCATCTAGTTCGCTTCCGGTTAATAGGCGACGGCTTGTGACAGCCGTCTCGCAGAGAGACAGCGGTTCTTTTTCAAGCAAAGTAAGCATCAACAAATCCTACAATCGAAAAGTATTGTTGATACTATTTTGATATAGTAGTATTTTGCAATATCATGAAGCTAAGAATTTTCTCAAGAGGAATTCCGTTTTTTGGCGACCAGCCGAGCATTTCCCATACAGACACATCCTATTAGACCGATACAAACAAATATAAAGCCTACAAAGAATACGCTGTCTAAAGAATAGCTCAACTCGTTTCCCGATGCCATTCGCTGTGTCAATAGGCTGCCTAGTACACTTACTCCGATTGTTCCCCCAATAGATCGAAAAAATTGGGAAGTAGAGGTAGCGACTCCACGTGTCTTTAAATCTACCGCGCTTTGCGCAGCTGTACCAAGAGTAGGATACACCGCTCCCATCCCTAACCCGGTAATAATCATATATAAAATAATTTGAAACTTCGTCGTATCAGCGGACATTTGACTGAGTAGAAAAAAGCCTACTGCCATCAGAGTCATGCTTGGCACGAGAATCATGCGATAAGAAACTTTGCTCATCAGGCGTCCACCGATCGTTGTACTGACAACCACAGAAAGCATGAGGGGTGTTAGTATATAACCGGTAACTGAAGGATTTACGCCGATTACGTCCTGTACGAACAACGGAATGTACACGATCGCGCCAAACATCCCTGCACTCATAAAAAAACCGGCTAAGTTGCCGAATGCAATAATTCGAATTTTGAAGATACTGAGCGGAATGATCGGTTCCTTAGCCTTCATTTCTATCCATAGAAACAAAGCAAGAAGTACACTTCCAATGCTCGATAATCCTATGATTTGCGGAGAATCCCATGAATAATGTATTCCGGTCCCCTGATCATTACCAACAAGCACAAGCGCAAGCAAAATGGTAACAATCGCCACAATAAAAGTAACGGCACCTAACCAATCGATGGAGTGTTTTTCATGACCTAAATTCTCTTTCAATGTTGTAACTATAATGAAGAAAACAAGTGCTCCAATCGGTAGGTTTATAAAAAAAATCCAACCCCACTCCATATTTCCTACAATAAATCCCCCGAGAGCAGGTCCAACAATACTGGAAATTGCAAATACCGTACCGAACAACCCCATAAACTTCCCACGTATTTCAGGAGGATAAATATCTCCAACAATCGTAAAGGTAATCGGCATTAAGGCTCCTGCGCCCAAGCCCTGTATACCTCGATATAGAATCAACTCGTTTATACTGCCTGCATTTCCGCATAAAACTGAAGCCGCCAAGAAGAGAAACAAACCGATCAAATACATCTTTCTGCGGCCAAATATATCCGCCAGTTTACCGTAAATCGGCATTGTCACTGTAGAGGTCAACATATAAATGGAGAACACCCAGCTATATAACGACATTCCCTGCAATTGTTTTGTTATCGTTGGCATGGCAGTAGAAACGATGGTCTGATCAATCGATGATAAAATCAGTCCCATTAACAGTCCAGTCGAGATCAAGCCTATATTCGGTTTAGTCATTGACATTTTTTCACGCTCCGATATTCGAAATAAACGAGGATTGTTCTCCATGGAAGGTTAACGTCAATGCGTGCATGGCTCTCGTGCACGCAATATACAGCAGGCTTCTGTCCATATCCGTCTTATAATTCGATACGTCAACAAACGGCACGATCACATGGTCGAACTCCAAGCCTTTTGCCATATGGCACGAAGTTACCATAATCCCCTCATGAAATTGGTCGCTGCTGAAATTGAGTAAATAGACATCCTTATGCATATCCGCGATTTCTTCATAAAACCGCTCGGCTTGAGCTTGCGTTTTGCAAACGATGCCTAACGATCGATGATCGGAACTCAGAAATTCCGTTATCGCTTGTTTCACGTCCGTCAATTCGCCGGCCCAACTTTCGGATTTGTTGATCCGGGGGAGAGAGCCGTGGCGTTCAATCGGAACGATCTTGCTGTTCGGGTTGATTTGCCGGGCAAAGTTGATGATTTCAATCGTCGAGCGGTAGCTCTTTAATAGTTCAACCGTATCCGCTTCGGGAAAAACCTTTTGGATCTCGGTTATCGATGATGAGGAGTAAGGATTGACGGATTGGTTGCTGTCTCCCAAAACCGTCTTCTTGCAGGTGAACAAACGGGAGATTACGGCGTATTGAACGGGGGTATAGTCCTGCATTTCATCCACCAATAAATGTTTTACGGAATCGAAACTTTTCGCACCTTCAACAAGAATCTTCAGATATACGAGTGGGAAAACGTCGGAAAACTCCAGCATCCTCGCTTTTTTCAGCTTGAACAATTCCGGTTTGCCAATAAAATGATAAAAATCTTTATAAATCGCAAGCAGATTCAGGGATTTAAACATCCTTTTAATGGCCGTTTTGATTTTATTGACCGCGGCAGGCCTTAACCTTTCGCCATTCTCATCCCTTGCGCTTCCTGCAATGGCCGTAGCTGTTTTCTCCAGTTTTTGTTTGATCGGCACGTTTCCGGCAGCTTGGTATGCTCTTATAATATCCGCTTTGCCAATTCTGACGTCTTCGATCATCAGTTCGACAGGTACAAAATCGTTCTCGCGAATATGCGCGACAAAGCGATCCAATTCATGCACGAAGTCCATGGTCGCTTTGTACTTGATGCGCTCAATCAAGAATTCGTTACTCAAATCGGTAAGCTCCGTCACCTGTTCGTTAAAGGTCTGGAATTCGAATACACCCTCCAGTTCCCTGGCAGCCAACTCCTCAAAGCCGAATTGTACTATGTTTTCTTCCCCTAGTTCCGGCAGCACGTTGGAAATATAGTTGGCAAAAACTTTGTTCGGAGAAATGATCAAAATGTTATCAGACGTTAACGTGCCTTTGAACCTGTACAGTAAAAAAGCGATACGGTGCAACGCGACCGAGGTTTTTCCGGAGCCGGCTACGCCTTGAATAATCAACTCGTGGGAATGTTCGTTTCGAATAATGACGTTTTGTTCCTTCTGAATGGTGGCGACAATATTTCGCATTTTCTCGTCCGACGTTTGGCTCAGTTCTTTTTGCAGTACCTCGTCATTGATGTTCATGGAGCTTTCAATCATGTATTCCATAAGCTGGTCTTTAATCTTGAACTGTCTCTTTAAACCGATCTCCCCTTCGATCATTCCTGCGGGTGCCGAATAAGAAGCTTCCCCGACATTATAATCGTAAAACATGCTAGCGATTGGGGCGCGCCAATCATAAATCAGGTTCTCCTGGCTGTCTTCTTCGTTGAATGCGTGTACCCCAATATAGTAAGCGTCTCCCTCCGCACGTCCGTTGGGAACGAAATCCACTCTGCCGAAATAAGGGGCTTCCACTAATTTAAGGAGTCTTCTATGTTTGTCGACAGCCTTTTCCCCATGATCGATGGCGAGCGAGATTTCAACCCGGTTGGCCGCTCTCTCCGCCGGATCGAGCCCGGCCATGTTATCCCAGACGTATTTCTTGGCTTCGATGACTTCATGATGTGTCGCGCTTATTTTGTTTTCCAATAGTTGAATCGCTTTTTGCAGCCTTGATACCATCGTGCCGAGATATTTCCTTTCTTCCACTTCCGTTTGATTTATGGTCATCTTTTTCCCTCTTTTCCCTTGAGATCACTCATAAGTATAGAGAAATTCGAAAAAAAATATAGACTTATATTTCTCTTTGTAGTATTATATTTTTATCGTGGGTCCAAAAAACGGCATACGAAGTATATTGTTTTACACTTGATATTGCATAAAAAAACCAAGTTCCTGAGCATCAGGGCTTGGTTTTTCTGGTATTACCTTGTTATTCATGTTACTTAGCGGTAGAATTCAATGCCGTTCTCGTCCACCTTGGCCTCCTGCATGTGGACGAACCTGTCCTCATTATTACTGGCGATGTACTCTCCAAGTTTAAGCTATTTGTCCTAAGATTTCTTCAATACTCCATTTAAGCGGTACCTACCACATCTCATTTACGAACCATCAATATGACCGACTCCACATGCCCAGTATGCGGAAACATAGGCTACTGGGTTCACATCCGCCGCGGCGCACCAAAACCCTGATTTTTAAGAGTTTTAGAGTTTTCACAATTGGAGTATGATTCTGCCTAGTTGCACCCTTGCACCAGCATCTCCACAAACTTAATGTCAGCTGGAGCAAACTCATATTCCCCCAGCTCCCGCGGGTACACCCATCGATATTCATCATGATCGACTAGGACAATCTCGCCACCTAAAAAAGCCGCCTTATGGGCAATCAAGCGAATATGCGTTGATCCATAATAGTGATCATTGACGCCAAACGATGCATACGGACGAATTCGAATATTCATTTCTTCCAGCAGTTCTCTCCTGAGACCTTCCTCCACCGTCTCCTCATGCTCGATCTTGCCGCCGGGAAACTCCCACAAGCCTTCCTGGGCTTTCCCCTTCTTGCGTCTGGCAATTAAAATCTGCCCCAGATTATTTTCGATGACGGCTGCCGCTACCTCAATAATATCGATCATCTCCTATCCAATCGCTTTATTTGCTGCAGGCACAAATTGTGCAGGCATTTCTTCCTTCAGCCGCCATACAAAGCTCATCGGCTTATTTCCTTCATGTCTTACATACTCCGCTTCACCTAAAAAAATAAACGAGGCTGTGTATTGGTTCTCGCTTTTATATTCACGGACAAATAAAGCAATTCTGTTCCCCAGCTTTTTGTGGTGAATATATCGCTGCGCGGTATCCGTTTCTTCCGAAATTCGGCTTTGCGTCTGCCAATGAAACAACCGCTCATTGATCGCATAATCTTCATACAGCGTAGACGGGGAAAAATCCTTGTCGGATTTGTTTAAAGTGATAAAGAAAATATCCGTCCCCTTATCCTCAAGATACTTGACCCCTTCACGAAAGCTTGGCGCTTTCTCCTCATTCCAAACCCCAAACGCCGCCAACACCTGATCCGTTGAATAATGACAATGCAGATCTAATGGACACGCATAAGGAAACTCATTCTTCTTATCGACAAAATCGATATGGGCGTAATTATATTTTAATATCTCTATGATCTCCTCCCGGAACATCTCGCATGCAACGATAGACTGGACGCCCTGTCCAATGTCTGCAAAGCCAAGTTTTTTCGGTTCCGCCCGGTAAAACGTATAGTAAAACAGATTCAGCATCAGTTGCTCTTCTTCCGTCTGGACCGCTTTGTCTTCTTCAAGATAAGCGATCAAGAAGCTTAATATCCTCCGGGAGTTCATGCTTAATAGCGCCGGAATCCGTTTGATTAAAAACTCACTATTATCGAACTCGAACGGGTCCATTATTCCCGCTTCCACCATCAGTCCCCGCAACGTCCGGTTCCCATTGCGCCCACCATAAAAATCATAAAGGCTCATGCCATAATACCGTGTGAAATTTTCGAGAGTCAGACTTAACCCCGTATCCTCCTGAAAATATTTTAGCTTGCTGACCAAGCTTTTGCGGTTAATCGTCGTTTGTTTCAAGCTTTTCAGAATGTATTCCTTCGTCTGTTTCTCAAGCTGAATGAAGCTCCCTCTCGGCAAGCTGGAAAAGCCATGCTCAACATAATGCTGAACCGAATGCTTCGTTTTGCCAAGCAAGGCTCGAAATTTGTCCTGAAAACTATACTCTTTATGGGCTTGTCCAATGAAGTCCAAAACTGTTAAGCATTCCTTTCCTTCCGCCAAGCGCAGTCCGCGGCCCAACTGCTGCAAGAACACAGTCAAACTCTCCGTAGGACGCAAAAATAAAATCGTGTTGATCTCCGGGATATCTACCCCTTCATTATACAGATCAACAACGAAAATAACCTTTAGTTCACCCGAAACTAGCCTTCCTTTGGCACCGCTGCGCTCCTCATAGCTGGACTTTCCATGCAAGGCCGCTGCGGCAATTCCCGCTTCATTGAACACTTTAGCCATATACAGCGCATGCTCTACACTCACACAAAAGCCGAGCGCTTTGACGTCTTCCAAATCTGTAACATATTTCTTTAAGCTATTCATAATTTGATTAGCCCGAACTTTATTATGCGTATACAAATGCTCAAGCTCATTCAGATCGTAACCGCGTCTGGACCATTTGACTTGCGACAAATCCACACTATCCGTCACCCCAAAATAATGGAACGGGCAAAGCAGCTTCCGGTCGATCGCATCCGTTAAACGGATTTCAGCCGCTATTGTATCGTCAAAATAGTGCAAAATATCCCTTCCATCCATTCGTTCTGGAGTCGCCGTTAATCCTAGCAGGATTTTGGGCTGATAGTGGGACAAAAGCTTTTGATAGGAAGGCGCCGCGGCATGATGAAACTCGTCTACAACCATATAATCGTAAAAATCCGCGGTCGTTATTTCGGCAAGCTTTAACGTATTGAAACTCTGGATGCTAATAAACAAGTGATCAATGGAATCCGCCTGATTATTGCCAACATGCAGTTCGCCAAAATTCAGATCCTTCATAATAAAGCGAAAAGTATCCAGGCTTTGCTTCAAGATTTCCTTCCGATGAGCCACAAAAAGCAGCCTTGCCCGAGCATTCCGCCCCGCAAATCGCTTATAGTCGAAGGCCGAAACAACCGTTTTCCCAACCCCGGTTGCGGCCACCAACAAATTTCTCGTTCTCCCGAAAATCACTCGCTGCGCTTCAAGCTTTTCGAGAATTTCCTTCTGGTAATCATAAGGAGTAAGGTTGAAATGAAAAGATAACAGATTGCGATCTTGATCCTTCTTCTTGCCAAGTGCTTGCTTAAGCAGCAGCAGATCCTCCTTATTTGATGAGGAAAAGCTTTTAAACTCACGATCATTCCAATAGCTTTCAAAGGTAGCCTCAATTTTCTTCAAGACATCGTAGGCATCCTTCTCCGTCACCTTCAAATTCCATTCCAAACCGCTTGTAAGCGCAGGATTCGACAGATTGGACGAACCAACATAGGCTGTCGTAAAGCCGGTATCCCTTTTGAAAAGATAAGCTTTGGCATGCAGCCGCGTTCGACTGGTATCATACGATATTTTGATTTCCGTATTCACCAGCTTGCCGAGCTCCACAACCGCCTTATAATCCGTTGCCTCCATATAGGTAGTCGTGATGACCCGTAGACGCCCGCCATTTGCAGTAAACTGCTGCAATGGCTCCATAAGGAAACGCAAACCGCTCCATTTGATAAATGAAACTAACAGATCAACCCGATCCGAAGTCACAATCTCATGCTTCAGTTCACTTAACATATTGGGCTCCGAATGAGCGCCCGTAAATAACGAGCTTTGAGAAAGTGGTGTTACAGGACGAATAACCTTATCGTCTTTAATCCCCCGAATATGATTTAGCTTGGAATAGACGTAAGTCAAAACCTCGCCTTGTTCATCGAGCTGCCATTCTTCCAATTCCTCTTGCCCCAACGTATTTTTTAGCGTTGCAATAATGTCATTACACGTCCGTACCTGCAAAAGCAGTGCTTCCTCATCATCACTATTTTGTTCCCGGATCATCTTGAGGGCCCTTCGCGTCACCGCGGCTAAGTAGTTGGAAAGCTGTTTCCTTCCTTCCTCCGGATCAAGCGATTCTGTGCCGATTTCGTATAATGAAGGATTTAAATCCGATAATTGTTTTCTCGTCAGGTTATTGATGATTTGTTCGTAAAGTCCGAGCTTCATAGAACACCTCTGTTTTCTTGAAGTCCATCGATTTGAATAAGCTCAATTACCGTTATAATACCATAATATAGTAGGCGGGGTTGTTATTTCGAGCTCAATTGACATATTCCCCGCTTCTGGAACAAGTTTAGGTAGAATAACTTCGGCGTAAATAATAAAAGCACCTATTTCCTCCCCATATGGAGAGCAATAGATGCTGCGTGACTCTTGATGGTATTTGATGAAACCTGATGGGTATAAGAGGGCCGATGCGATGCTGTACCTTTAGCCATCATTCGGTTTAACTGGATTTGACTCTGTTTTTGACCTTACCACCGCCTCATCACCGCACGAAATGGGATCGGCTAGCAAGGAAAATACAAGCTGAACGCCATCCCTCATACCTTGCAGATACAATCGCTCATTTTCCAGAGCCCGATTGAAATGATGCTTGTCCTCCCAGTCCATAAACGCCGACCACCGCGTTTTATCCATGCCAGGAAACATGGCATCAAAGGCCAAATTCTCCTCGTCACGAAATTTATGCAGTTCGGAATGACGTTCAATCAGAGCCGAAACTTGATCTAACCGCCGCTGAATGGAAGCTCGAAACCATGGCGGGAATTCCATATTTAAACCTCCTCCGCGAGTGTATATGTTCTCCCCTAAAAATTGCCTCACAATGAACATTATTAGTTTCTATTGTATATGAGTTTATAACTGACTTTAATGAGTTTTAAGCGTATTATTTTAATAGTTTTAAAGGTATTTTTTTAGTGTCCCGATTTGAGCAGACCAGATAAGAGACAGGGCGGTCTGATTAACGAGATTCGGCCTAGATCAAGCCTTATGAGGACAGAATTAAATCACTCGCCGCCGCTCTTAATCAAGATATAGAAAAACAACATAAGGATGCCTATGCCCTGTTAAAAGTTGCTTCTTCGTGTGGTTCGATAGCAAGATCTAAAATCTTAGTGTATTCCTATTTGATTGTCTGCGTCAGCATAAGTGTAAATTATAAGAGAGCTTTTAATTTTTATGAGCCCTCTTATAGTGATGTATTACTTTTCCGATGCCGTGGCTGCGGATGTGAAGCTTTCAGTATAATCTGACATTGTATATGGTCATTTCCTTGGCTTATCAAGGCTTTCGTTTGATTTTATCAGGTAGCAATTTTGTCTATCCACCATTCTAGCAATAATGTACACCACATTTGGTTCCCCTCTGTCTCAACGGGCTAAATCTTTGTTTAATAGGATCTTCTACACTTTCACGTTCTGTTTGGATGCCCTCTAGATCAAAATGACAGCTTTTCGTCCCCAATCCGTCCCCTAAAACTTGCTGATGAAATTTCAATCGTTAATTAGAACACATGCCCCACTGTTTAAGCATTTACATCATGCCGCCCATAACATTAAGGTAGTTTTATCAGATTCTTGCTAGTTGTGCTCTTTTGCGCCTGGAAATCAAGTTAAATGAGTTCATTGCGTGCTGATGAAATGCTGCTACCAATGAAAATGTGGTCAAGTGGTAGTCTCGCGAACCATTAAAACCATTTACTGTATTTTCCTGAATTTGTCCCCCACATGTTTCCCCGAAGTAAGCAGCAAGAGTTTCCGTGATTCATACACGTTACTTTGTTAGGGTTACTGAACGTTTTTAGCACATGATTGGCAACGATAATAGCGGTTCTTTACGCTGCGGCCGTATCCTTTTGTTCCATTCTCGAATATAATTAATGTAAATACATTCTAAAAACATAACCCTGGCGATCAATTAAATCTTTATTACTCCACGTGGCGTCCGGGGCTGTTTTGGAATAACGGTTGCGATCGCCAAAGCAGGCTTTCTGCTGCTCATACTTAGACAAGCGAGGAAGAAAATCCTCCCGAATCTGTTTCAACGGCTTCTTCCAAGTATTGCCCTCTCTGCGTAAACTCTTCCGTTTCTCGCTGTCGCTTGCCTGAGCGATCTGTTCGGTAGCTAGTCCGGGGCTGCTGCGTGAGCGTATGAAGGTGCGCGCGGGTCGCCTGAACCTTTTCGTTGAGTTTCTCCTCGAAGCGAAGCGTCGATTTTTTCCATACAAGTCATTTGATTACGTATAAAAACCGTCCTTTTGTAGATTGTTGGTGTGGTAGCTTTCATTCTACAGGAAAAGACGGGTTTTTGGCTTATTTTTGACATTCAACAAAACGGGGTGTCCAGTAGTCAATTTCCACTGACTTTCTGGACAGCCCCGTTTTTTTTGAAACTATTTTTGACCTGCCAGGCAAGCTAATCCGCTGATCATCTTTCTTCAATCTATCCTGACTTACTTAATTCAGATATTGTATTTATACTGATAATAACACTATTCTATATCTGTATGGATAAACTGTTCAAGCTTTTTCAGTTGTTCCTTGTCTAAGCCACTAATTTTATCATTAAATACGATTTCAGACTCATCAATAAAGTCGATACATGGTTTTGCCCATTCAATATCTTCAAATGTCAATCCATAACGGAGCATCCATATCTCATCACTATTGTCCGTCCCATACTTAAAATATTTAGCAAGACGTAGTGCACGATCGTCGTGGCTTTCTGTATAGTATTGATGAAAAATAGCATAATAAATATCACTTAGCTTAAATCCTATCAGTTTATCTAAATAATCGTATGTATCATAAACAATGAGATCATAATCAACATCGTTAGCTTTTAGATTTTTGTCGAAAAGTGGGTAGTTATTCAGATTTTTGTCGGGTATGTCATGATAGCCTCGCAAATATTTTACAATCAATTCTTCTGCCGATTTATCATCTCCTTTTTTATAAAAGTCCTTCCTCTCTTTTGAACGGGAAGCATAATCATAACGGAACTGACATATGCTCTTAAATGTTCGGCCATATACTTTCCATAGCATTATTTTAATGGCATTACTAAGTACGGATTTTTCGCCAATCTCTAAATCGCGCCCTAAATAATATTCATAGAGTTTATGAAAATCAGCATAAACTTCTTTTAAATCTGCCTCGTGTTCAGCACGTGGGTCTGCAATATGGTCATTTTGAAACATCATATCAAGCAGAGTAGGAATCAATATGGTAACATCCTCAGACCTCAGTTTATCTACATCTGCATTTGTGAGATTATAATCGTCAGAAAAACTGCCATTTTTTATTGCTTCTTTAAATTCGCTGTATTTCTCGTCGAATTTATCCTCAATTATATCCAGATGTGATACTTCGGAAAGTGGTTCTTCCTTTTTTATTGTCTTTCTTAATGCACCCATCGCTGATTTTCGAACAATAACGCCACCATAATCAAAAACTTTATCAGAGGTAGAACGTCCGGCACGTCCTATAAGATTCTTAACAGAAAGCGAAGCACTTGCCTCAAATCTGTCAAGATAGACAACATCAAACGGCATGTTAATGCCTTGTTCCAATGTTGAAGTAGCAAAACAGATTCGACAAAATCTATTCTGTGTAAAATGCTCTAAAATAAGACGTGCAGCTAGTGGCATTGACCCATGATGAGTTACAATGCCGCAAGAAAGTTTTTCCAACATCTCTGAATTATAAAATTGTTTATCGTCCTTGGACGCACCTATGTAATTCCGCAAGGTTTCTACCATCTTTAGAGCTCCTACATCCTGAAGCGGTAAGCACATTTTAATATATTTTTCAAACTGCGTATAAATAGTCTTATCATAGATGTGTTTTTTTGGTACATAGATAAGCACACTTCCGCCGCTTTCAATTGCACGTTCAATTGGATCAAAGGCAGCTTCGACTTTCTGCTTCCCCATAATATCTTTATCTGTGCCAAAGTGGTAAAATTTGTTTATTTTTGTATCGTGAATATAAAATAATTGTCCAACATTCTTTTGCTGGTACTGTTGCGCGAAAGATGCCTCATCCAAGTCAATTTCATTTTTCTTCAATTGTGCTTGGGGATTTGTTATAAACGGGTGAGCAAAAATACACTTGGCGTGTGGAAAAGTTTTCAAAACGCGACGAACAATGCTATCAAAATATAGCCCTCGAACAGATTCTTCGTCGCTAAGCTGAGCCTCATCAAAAAGAACAAATTCGATATTCAACCAGCCTTTATTCTTAAATAAATCACGCGCACGCTCTGGCGTAAGAATAAAAACATTCCGTGACGAGTGCTTCGTATTGATTCTATCTACAAAGGTTAAAATATTCACCGTTTTTGTAGTGATAATCTCGTGTACTCGATCATAGTATTCGTTGATCAGTGCCCGTGATGGGACAATAACTACTACATCACGAGTAGAATTTTTAATCAGGTTACGAAATACAAATGACTTTCCTGTGCTTGTTGGCGCAGAAAAGCTAAAGAATTGTTTGGAACGTATTTGTTTAATAATATTCGCTTGCATCGGAGTGTAGCTTTCACCAAATTGATCTTTTATATACTGACTATACAAGTCAAAAATTGCGCCGCGCAATGTGTCGGGCTCGGGTTGCTTGAAAAATAGTCCCATTGTCTCTATAATTTCATTTTCAAAAGCACCGAAATACTTAGACTGAAACAGCTTGAGATACGACAAAATCTCAAGAACGACAGTATCAGTAGGTCCCTCTTCAAAGAGACATTTTCTTGCATAAGCAGAGATTTCATCTAAATCCTCGCCATTACGAATTCTTATTATTAAATTACCACGTTCAATTATATCATTCATAAATTCACCGCTATTAAAATAACTTCATCATGACATAGCAAATCGAGAAAATCCTGGCGTTTTGTTATGGTCTTGATTAAAGTATCTGTTGTTGTTTGTTTTGCTGAAAAAGCTACGGCAAATCCTTTATTACCCTTGATAACTCTTTGTAGTGCATTCGGTGTACAGAAATGTTTTAAATCGCCGACATCATCTATATCTTTACCATCCTTAACGAATTGAACAACTTGTGATAATGCACTTGAATAGGCACTTTGTCGAGCTACATATTTCGCTTCACCAAAGATTACGGTATCAGTAATACTATTTTGACTATGAAAGTCGAATCCAGGATTGCCAGAGATTTTTTTTCCAAGCAGCTCTGCAAGTGGAATGTTAAGATATTTTAATTGGCTCACTAAAGATTCTCTAGCAAGTTCTGAAATTACATATTCTCCGGCGTCGCTTGCTATTTTGTCTTCCTCTGAGTTTTCAAATTTCTTCTGAATATCCTCAATCGTCTTGTTAGCTCGATGTTCAAAACTCGACTGCATAAAATCTTCATCAAATTTTTTGAGCCAGGACATATCCATCAAAGTGCGCAAAATACTCGCCAAAGTTACCTGTAAATCCTCTGGGTCAATCCGTATAAACTGCACGTTTGCTTTTCCTGTATTGGGTATTTGTTTGATCTCAACAATTCTCACCTGACACCACCTCACGGAATTACGTCGCTAAGAAGTTGCCAATCAGTGCCCTCAATGTCGTCGCTATATTTTTCCATGCATATACACAGTTCATCGCTCTTGTCATCATTACGCACAAAACCACCCTTGAGGTTGTAACGCTTCAGGTAATCTTTTAACACCTCAAACTTTTTTGGTGAAAAAATATCAATATCCTGACTGTTTCCTCTTCGATCAAAACCGCCTTTGGTTTCGATAATCCATATTTCGCCGTTCACGCTGATAATATAATCAGGGAAAAAGTTCCTTTGCTTGCCAGAATTATCGTGATACACAACAGAAAGATATTCACTACCTTTATCGCCATTTTTATATACCCATTCTACACTATCAGAATGTTCACAGAATTTTTCAAACTTCCGCTCACCAGATGACCGTGGTTCTGCCGAAGAGAGATAGCCACTATACACATTCTTTGTCATTTCAAGCTGAGTTTTGGCTAATCCGTCGTAGGTGAACAAACAGGCTTGCGGAATGTGGAAAGAGGTCTTGGACACCTTGTCTATATTAAATTGCAACTGTGCTATTTCCACTGCCATTGCTTCACGAACAAGTTGGCGAAGCCTGTCCGCATTATTGATAACAAAGGCATAGACCACCCTTGGCTCCAAAGCAAGGATTTTTCTTGTGTAGTTAAAATTTTTGTCAAACAGCTTCCGAATAATTGTATTCATATAGCTGTATTCCATACCAATCTCCATGCCGATTCTACCGACCTTTTGGTGGTACTCTCGACCATGTGTGTGGGTGTTAAGTTTTTCTGTTACGGCAATAACATTCATGTCTGATATTGCCACATTGCTTATAGTAGCAGTCTCCCCTGAATAGGTGTATCGGTAAATGTCTTCACTCAAATTAAAGCCAGCAGTTTTAAGTCGAGTGGTATTTTCAGTTTTAATGTTTCCAGTGTTTATAGTCTGTTCAAAATACTTTGCAATGGCAAGCAATGCTTTTTGAGGGTCTCGGTTGTCTGTTACCATTGTCCGCTGTTCGGAAGTGAGGGAAATATCTTTATACTCGTTTTTGAGAAACAGTGTGCAGGCATCTAATGCACCTCTCCCCATACTCGTCTTGACACCTGCGGTGAACTTTTCATCGAAAGTATAAAGATAGCAACTGTCCAGTAATTGATTTTCGTAATGTTCCGCTTCTGGCATACGACGGATTCGTCCGATTGTCTGTATTTCAAAGGTTTCGTCCATATTGTCACGGAGCTTAACAAGAATTTGTGCTCGTGGGCAGTCCCAACCCGTAGCTACCGCTTGCTTGATGATGATAGCGGAGGAAGGTGCATTAATTTCTTCAATCCCCTCTAAATTCTCATGCTGATTGGCAAGCCATACTGCAAGCTGACCATTTTCATAGGTCAATCCCTTCTTTTCAAACCAGTGCTCAACTATATCCTGTAAAGTTTCAGAATTATTGGGTATTTGCACGACAAGAAGAGGATTGAAATCTTTATTGTGCTGTAAAAAGGTGGAACGAATTTCCCTTTGCTTATCGTAGGCTTTTTCAAGCAAATATTCCGTTTGGTTTTCTGTTTGCACTACCTGTTCAAAATTTTCATTGATAATGAGCATTTTCTTGATAAGACCCGCCGCAATAACGTCTTCTTCAGGTATATTTATTATTTCTGCGCGTGCAATACCTTTGGGCGTAGCGGAGCACCGGATAATCTTGTCTGTTTGAAAATATTGGATGATTTCATCCGCCTTGACGGTATTATTCTGATGACTTTCATCCACGATGACTACAAAACGAAGGCCATCATTCAGAGCATGTTCGATATGCTCAATAAAGTTAGTTCGCTCGCTGTCCTTGAGAGCATTGTTCCCTTTTTTCGTCAGTTTCTCCCAATTAATAAAGCAGGAGTCATTTTCCATGAATCCGCCTGTCATTACATCAGCAAGCAGTTTGGTCTGCGACGCATGGATATATTTATCCATCTTTGCTTTGCTCTGTTCCTCCAGAGATCCCTTACCTGGAGTGAGCCATACAAACACCGTGTTTGGATAAGACTGTATGTATTGGTGCATAAAATAAGTCAGTATGATGGTTTTACCGCTGCCAGTTGGGCTTTTCAGAATAATATCCCGTACCGGCTTTTCCATTGCTTCAAATAAATCTTTGACAGCTTTTAATTGAAACCTTTTTAACTCCATTTTACTCACCTCTCCTGCAAATCTCGATAGTAGTAATCAGGGATAATACTTATTTCAATATTTCGCTCTTTGAACAAGCCTTCCTGCTCAGAGGTGGGTAAGAGGTCGTGTCCCATATACAGTTTGCGACATTTGGATAAATTATCAGTACTTGCAGTATAAGCGTTCAGTTCTTCTTCAGTGAGAACAATACCAATTTCAGCATTATTCGTAAAATTAACACCATTCTCTAGCTCTACCAGTTCACGGATGTGACGGAGCAGTTCATCAGCATATTCGTAATACAGTCGTTCTGAAATTGGTATATAGTCCACTTTGTAATATTTCAGACTGGCAGTGTATTTATTCTTCTCGATAACACGCTTAAGGCGCTCATAAGTTATATCGCGGCATATGTTATTTTCATTATTGGTGCAGAGAACAAAGCGACGTCTCCCACCATCCATAGCATTTAAATTCATTACAGCGTGACCTGTGGTGCCAGATCCAGCAAAAAAATCAAGAATTATTCCATCTTTCGGGCATGAAATATTGACAATGTTCTGAATTAGTTTCGTTGGTTTAGGATGAGTAAATACTTTTGACATTCCGAAAGCTTCTTTTAACTCTTGTGTTGCATCAGCGTTTAGACCATGATTATCCCACCACGATTCGGCTTTCCTCTTTGAAAAAACTCTGTCTTTTATAAAAACTCGTTGTACCGGACGCGCCTTACCACTTTTTCCAAATATGATTCTGCCATCTTTAATGCGTTTCAACACCTCTTGTTCGTTAAACACCCAGTATCTACCTTCCGGTGGATAGTATGTGTCACCTGTTGTAGGATTTGTTATGGGGAAATGAGGCCCCTTGTGATTAGCAGATAAATCGCTTGTCTTCCAAGGGCCACGCGGGTCATTATCTGGATTACTGTAATTTTTTAAAATATCTTCTTCAGAAATTTCAAAGCCTAAATCAAATATATTATCAATAGATTTAGAGAAACAAATAATGTAATCATGAACTGGGGGAAGCCAGCCCATATTATTTCCATTTGTCTTTTTCTTCCACAGTATCATTCCAACAAAATTGTTTTCCCCAAATACTTCGTCACATAACATTCTGAGCTGTGCAACTTCATTATCATCAATCGATATGAAAATCACACCAGAGTTTTTTAATAAAATTTTTGCTGATCTTAGCCTCTGATTCATGAATGAAAGCCATTTACTATGACGAAATCCATCTGTTGAATCAATGAATGTATCGTCATATACAAAATCTTTGTTATTTGTGTTGTATGGTGGATCGATGTAGATAAGGTCAATTTTTTCCTTATGCGTTTTCTCCAACACTTTAAGGCTTGCCAGATTATCCCCTTCAATAAGGAAGTTTGGCTGTTCATCATTATTGATAAACAAATCTTTTTCTTCGGTCAACACCGGCGAGTGGGTAGCCAACAGCGCATCAATACCTTCGCGGTGTTCCTCAAATACCAGCCCGTATTTTTTTCCCTGCACATCCTTTTCTAGTTCGGTTAGATAGGAGAGCAAATTGCCCGTATTCTCATCTTGTGGCGCTATGGAGATAAAGGTACGAATTTGCCCGATTTTACCAAGCAAATCATCTCGATTCTGTTTTGATACATTTGTACTCATTTCGTTCTCTCCAATCCATTTCTGCAAATATCTGAATTAGTTCTACTCCGATACTGTCGGCAAGAGGCTGCTTCTCAAATATTAAAAATTGCGCTGTATTGTGTCAAATTTTTGGCCATTTTGTTTATTCATGGGCATTATCCAACTAGGAATAATTTCCTAAACTTTATCATACTGCATCTTTTGCTAATGCTCAACAATATACTAGTCTTTACACGATGCTTTTGCTCAAACTGTTGCCTACTGTTCTGAATTTTTTATATCACTTTCTATAACACTATATTCATAATGGTTGTAATTTCCTTTCTCTTTAGTTCAAAGTGTTTGGTTTTACTAGCTTTCGTAGTTTAGGATGAACACAAATATAATAACTAATTATTAATTAGCAAGCGTCTAAGCAACTAAATTCGACATAATCCTCGATTTTCCTTTTATGGATTCCAATACAGCATATCATTAACACTATCTATTAGTATTATTCTCTCCTATAAAACTATATTATCCCTCTGATGAGCTGGACACACCACGTGTTCGACTATTTCATTTCCAATTCAGGGAGGCAATTCAAATGCACACGTATAGTCAAGAAGAACTAAAACAGCTATTTGCACAATGCTCACGCGAACATCCATAATAATATGTGGGAACATAGGCTATTCGGTTCCTATCCGCCGCGGCACGCTAAAGCTTTGATTTATAAGTTTTTCTATTAGACCCCCATTCCACTAACGAAGCACCAGCAGAAGGAGAAAGATAGTCCAACTTAAGGCTATTTTCAGATAAAGTATTGGTTTTGTTTGTTTGGTATTTTTTTGTCCCCAACCCGACCCCCAAATGAATTATCGTGATCCTCTGGACCAAAATAGTCGGCGCTGTGTTTACAATAAGCTATGATTTTACAAAAAACTTATCTTGTGTGGGTTTCCAGAGTCACCGTGTTACAGTTACCCCTTGCTGCCGCGGTTTATTATTATCGTCGTAAGTACATTATTGATGCAACGATTAAATTTAGTTTGGATTGATGTAACTGAGAAGAACGACAGCGAGTTTAGAATGACTGGGTAGTGAATCGTTAACATGCCCAAGATCACGGAACGCACCATTTGTCTCTAGATCCCCTACGAGACACACACCGCCACAACGGCCGCCAAGACAAAGCGGGCATCAAATTAACAACCTGAATGCTCGTAATGTTCAACAAATTGCAGCCGATCACAAAGATTAACATCCCCCCGACTGCTGTAATATGCAGACTGATCACCTTGAGCCGAGACGGGCTGAGTAATGTAATAATCCAGGAAACGCTGATAAGAGCAAGCTTGATAGATAAAAACAGGAGGAAATGGAATTATCTAGATAAAAGACGAAGCATCCCTTTCGATTGGTCATCTTGTTATGTCCATACGCTCATTTTCAAAAACAGATTTACATATTTTTCTGTCGAATGGAGAATCAATCCGGTAATATATAGTAGGGCAAAGTCGTCGTTAACGGAAAATTATAACGGCTCCCTCCATTATGATCAATGAAATTGGCAAGTTGCACGAACTCTTGAACCAACACAGGAGGCCTTCCAAAGCCGATGCCAAATATTCTTTCCCCGTGTTGAGAACCCATGATGGTACCATTCACCCCACCCAAACATGATCCAGTTCCTTCCCCCATAAACTCACGAAAAAACTCCAAATTATCCAATGCTAGATGGTTTTTCAGGGATTCCGCTGCTCGTAGATAAGCTTCCCTCAGTCATCTAGCTCCAAGTAGCGACGAATTCTCAGCCAGTCCCCTTTCTGTAGTTCGAAAGATCGGTTTCGTTGTCCTAAACTACCACAATGGAAAACCGGAAAAACGGCTGTGTTTGCCCCGACAATAATCGGAGATTCTTGTTCAACCAGGTTCCTGAAGCTGATACCTTTATGGCCATATTCACGAAGCAACGATTTGGTCGCTTTCTCTCCCAGTGTAACTGCAATTTTTGGTTGTATAAGTTCTAAGAGTGGCTTTAGAAATGAGTTGACGCAATTTCGAAACCACGGTCCCTTCACCTTCCCAGCCAATCCTCCATCGGATTTCATACAAAGAATAGCATTCGTAAAAAATAAATCCGGATGTTGATTTCTAAAGTTGTTCTCGTTGACGTCCACGCCAGCGATTTGAATCAATTTCATTAATGCACGATTAGTTGCACTGTTGTCAACATTGCATTCACCGCCTTGTTTCTCTAGTGTTCCAATATCCCCCCAGTCTTGACCGATGACCATTATCTTTGCATTCAGACTGCCTTGCCAGTCGGTCCAATGCCCAATTTCGTTGGTATCGTACTTTCCACTAAAAGCAATGCTCGGATTTTGAAGCTCGCACTGTTGGGAATCGCATAAGGTACATGCCTTTCGTTGCTTGACCAAGACCCCGTAGGCGAGTTGTTTCATTTGGCTGTCCATGTACTCACTCCTGAATAATGATTCGTTAAACTCTCAACCTAATTATACAGTTACAACTGGACATATTTCGACTATATGCTATAATCATCCATAAAAATATTGGGATTTCCAGTCGAATTCTGGCATACTGGTAAATCGCCAGAAGCCATTTTTGACCGGCTGCCTGATTTACGAGAGGTTGGTCGTGGTAGATTGGGGTTTGAGGAGGGATTCGTAAAATGGGTCTTATTAGCCCTGTCGGGCTCGTTGTCATTCTACTTTTTATTGCCCTTGTTGTCTTGGTTATAAGCTTAATCATCAGGCGCAAATAACGAAAATCCGAAAGCGATTCGTTACCGGCATTATGCGTTCAACAGACAAACGCTTCAGATGTGTTGGTGGAATTATATCCCGCCCCAGTGCTTCATCATTAAATGCGCACTGCCTTGCTGTTACTACATTTTGTAAATGATGTTTAGGCTCGCCGCGGCTAAAAAATGTATAACACCTATTGAACGAATGCGTCGGATTCACCTTGGAGCAGCGGGTATATGTTTACCATTTCGCCAGGCGGCAACGTGGCATTCACGAAGCAAGGAGCTGCCGTAGGACCGACGGTGAACAGCGGTCTGAATCCAAAGGCTGAATTCGTCACGCTCACGGTTGTCGCGGACACAAATACGTTAAGGGGTTACGTTAACGGCAACTTGCTAATCACCGTCACGGATTCTGCCTGGAGTTCGGGATACTTCAGCCTTATCACGTTCAATAACAGTTCTTCCTTTAAAAACGTACGGCTCTCGGGAGCCGTACCGGACGCCCCATCCGGTCTTGCCGCCGCGTCACCGGCGGGATCGCAAAGCGTACGATTAAGCTGGACGGCCGCAAACAACGCGAACGCGTACAGGGTCAAACGGTCGGAAACGGTTGGCGGGCCGTTCACCCCAATCGGAACGGTTAGCGGCGATACTACCTTCGTCGACAATTACGCGTTGAAAAGCAAATCCTATTACTATGTCGTTACGGCACTGGACAGCCTAGGAGCGGAAAGCAGCGATTCGAACCTCATCGGTCCGATCACGGCAAGCTATTGATTCTTCATCGCCCGTTGCCTTGCGGCTCTAACGGGAAAAACCGCGTATGTTTTGCGTGTGAAATCGCAACATACGCGGTTTTTTTATCGGTAGATGAGAACCCGATTTATCGCGTTCATCTGTTAACCCCCTTCATTTCGCTGATCGTATACACGGCCCGTCTGTCAGCGGCAATGGCGGCCTCGCTGGCCTTGATTATGCTTTCGTGCGTCAATATCGACGATTCGCCTGCAATCCTGCGAACGAAATCTTCTGAGATCGTGCATGGAGGTGCTGACAGCGGAACCTTTGCCCATTCGTCTTCGTTCGTCACTTCCAGCAGCAGCGGCTCCTTCCCCATCAGCGGATCTCCTTCCAGCCGCAGCTCCGCAAAACCTTTCGTTCCCGTCACAAAAATACGGCCGTCCCCCCAGGTCCAGCTTCTCTCCGGCGTATGCCAATCGGCATAAAGCTGCATGACGATTCCATCCTCCATGACGACCTGCAAATTAACCGTATTGTAGAAGGTCGGATACTGAGGCAAAATATTTTTGCCAACGACGCCGTCCATCTGCTTAATTTCCTTTCCGGTAAGCCAGCGCAGCAGGTCGAAATCATGAACAAGCAAATCGATCAGGATGCCCCCGCACTGTTCTTTGACAAAAAACCAGTCCGGACGCGCAGAGGGGTTTAACCGATGCGGCTTGCGTGTACTGATTCCGACAATGTCGCCAAGCTTGCCTTGATCGATATGCTTCTTAACCGTATAAATCGACGGACGAAACCTTTCCGTCAGCAGCATGCCTACTTGAATCCGCCCTCTCTCCACTACCCGCTTCAGCCGCTCAAGCCCCGCTTCATCGACGACCGCCGGCTTGTCCACCATAACATGCTTGCCATGGCGTTCGCACAACTCGATAACGTCTATCTTCTCGCTATTAATGGACGCACAGCCGATGATGCCGACCGCATCATCAAGCAACTGCTCGCAATCATCGACAAGCGTGATGCCGTATTTGCCGGCAATCGCCTCGGCGAGCGCGCGGTTCTCCCGCTCATATAAGCCCGCGCACGCGAAGCCGAGCTCCTGCATCTCCTGAATAAAAATTTCAATATGCCCGTGCTGACAGCCGATAATAGCATACATTGTTGTGTTCATTCCGCGGCTCCTCCCAGGGAAACGGCCCCCGGCAGCATAGAAAGCCGCTCGCGGCGGTCTTCTATGCACCTCTCTATGAAATTAATTGTTTTTCTCAAACACTTTATCCGCTTGGACACGGAATTCAGAAACCGCCTGGTCAATGGTCACTTGGCCGAATTGCTGCTTCTGCACGATTTGCTCGAACAGCTTCGTCACTTCTCCGGCACCTTTAGGGCCTGGATCATACCAAGCCGGTTCAATGCTGGAGACGTGTTCAAGCATTGTGATCATTTTCTTGTCTCTATCCGTAAACTTCGGATTTAAGTACTCCCGAATTTTCTTGTTCTCCGGAAGACCGCGCTCTGTCTCGAGAATATCGGCCGCTTCCTCGGTATTCACTAAAAAGTCGATAAACATAGCCGCTTCCTTCGGATGCTTGGACTTCGCCGAAGCGGACAGGAACATCGCCGTTTGCAGCACGCTGCCCGTCTTCTGTCCGCGAGGATAAGAGATCATATCCACGTTATTCTTCATGATGTTCTCGTAAGCGGGCAAAGTCGCGATCCAGGTCGGTCCCATAATGGCTACACTGCCTTTAAGCAGGGCATCCTTATTCGGATCCGCGTTGCTGAGCGGCAGGAACGAAGCCGTCAGGTTAGCGGGAGGAGCAAGCTCTTCCTTGCGGGCGTCCTCCCACATTTGCAGCCACTTCTTCAAGTTGTCGTCCTGATAGCCGAGCTTGTTCCCGTCATACATCTTGTCGCCTTCCGCGAACAAGTAGTACATGAAGGCTTCCAATGAGGGAGCCGAATCGAACACGCCGTAAACGCTGCCCCCAAGCTTCGTCTTCAGTTGGCGTGCGGATTCGAAAATTTCTTCCCAGGTCGAGTCGAGCTTCGGCACCTCTACCCCCGCTTGCTGGAAGATGCCCTTGTTGATAAGCAGAACGGAAGCGTTGTCCGCCATCGGGATGCCGGCCAGCTTGCCGTCGACCGTGCCTTGATTCGCCAAGATATCGGCGTTCAAATCCGCCACGCCCAGCTCTTTGCCGGCATGCGGTTTCAGGTCGGCGAGAATGCCGCGTTCGGCATATTCTTTAATATACAAAACGCTCATTTGCATAACATCCGGTGCGTTGTTCGCCGCCACCTGCGTGGACAGCTTCTCCCAATATCCGTCCCAAGATGAATACTCCGGCTTAATCGTAATATTCGGATGCAGTTTCTCAAACTGCTCAATCGCTTGCAATGTCCGATCATGCCGCCCTTGGCTTCCCCACCAGGAAAAGCGAAGCTCTACCTTTTCTCCGCCGGATTCCGCTCCCGCACCGCTCGAACTGCTCTCGTTCGCTCCCGCGACGGCCGAGTTCGAAGGGGACGCATCTCTGTTTCCCGACCCGCACCCGGCTATTAATCCTGTCACCAGGGCCAACGGCAGAGCGAGGGAACACCATTTGGACAGCTTGGTCCTTCTGTTCATCATTCGCTAACACCCCTTAAGTTTGAATGACTGGCTCTACCCTCATTATAGGAATCTCTATTTTTATAAAAATAATAGAAATCTATAAAATGTACCGTAAATATACAGAGTATAATTCCGGCTTCTAGCCAAACTCGGACGGGTTGCAGCCCCAATACCTTTTAAACTGCTGACTGAAGTACGCATTGTTCTTGTAGCCTACTAATAGTGCAATTTCATATAATTTGTACTTGCCGGACGCCATGAGCTCCTTTGCCTTTTCCATTCGAATTTGCGTCAAGTATTGGTTGTAATTTTCTCCCGTCACCTGCTTGAAAATTTGACTCAAGTAATTTCTCGTCAAATACACCTTGTCGGCAATGACATCGAGCGTCAAATCCTCAGCATAATGCTCCTGCACATAGCGCTTGATAAAATCGACCGTTTTCCGGTGCTTGTGCGTTCCCCGGCTGCTCATGGCCTCGGCGGCCGGCAGCATAATCTCCTTCAGCCAGGCTTCGAAATCCCGAATGCTCGTCAGCCGCTCGATGTCCTTGTACAAACGCATACCGGGATGGATTGTCTCCATTTGAATTCCGCTCTCGTATAAAGAGATCGCCAGCATTCCCATCAACTCGATGGCAATATCACGCAGCTTTCCGATGCCGGGAGCACCTTGCTCCAGCAGCAGCCCTGTCAATTCCCGTATGCGTCCGGCGATCAGGTCGACCTGCCCCTCCACAACCGCTTCAACTAATTTATGATAAATTTCCAGCGGATGGCGAATCGCCCTGCTTTCTCTGCCCTGCAGCTCATCCTCGCTGAGCAGCCAAGCATCGCCCATGGAATCTTTTTCCGCCAGCAGGCGGCTTGCCTCCTGGTAAGAGGCGGGGATTTGCTGCACCGAATCAACCGGCTTCCCGACGGCCGCCCATACATGCAGCTTAAGGAAGCTCCGGATGTTGTCGGCATATTCCCGGGCCGTCAGCTTGACCCGGGACATGACGAATTCCTTGCGGACATCCGCAGGTACCGAAACAAGCAGAACGATAACACGGGACTGGATGTCCGCCGCTTGAACGCCGGGTCTTGTCCGGTTCATCTCTTCGACGATATTTTTAACCCCATACGCAAATGTAGGCAGATCGCTCGTCTTATAATCGGCCCGCTCCCAAGTAACGGCATATTCGAGCATCACGACGGCAAAATATTGGCGGGCAAAATTAAGCTTTAACCGCTGAGACACCTTCTTGAAAAAAGCCGTTTCGCAAAAATTCGGCTCCAGCAACCCTTTGAACAACTGTTTTCTCGTTTCGGGCAAATGGATTTCAAGCAGCTCGCGCAGCTCCCGGTCCTCCTGCTCACTGCGGCGCCTACTCCGAATTTGCTCGGCTGCCCCTCGAAGCACATGGCTAATATCCGTCAACGTGGCGGGCTTGGACAAAAAATTGAAAACTTGAAGCTGAAGCGCGGCCTGCGCCACCTTGAAATCTTCATAGCCGCTCAAGATGACCGCCACGGCCGTAATCCCCCTCTCCCGCATCGACTCCAGCATTTGAATGCCGTTCATAACCGGCATATAAACATCCGTCAAAATCAGATCGGGACGATGAAGTTCGATCTGCTCCAAGCCTTCCTGCCCATTCATCGCAACACCGACCAGATCGATGCCGAATTCCCCCCACGGAACCGACTTCTGCAGCCCGTGAAGCGTTGTCATATCGTCGTCGACAATAACCGCCCGTATCATGCTCCCACTTCTCCTTCCGCCAATATCCCGGCAGCTTCCGACGGCTCCTGGTCGAGCTTCGGCAAGCAAACGATGACCTTGGTCCCTGCCCCCGGCCGGCTGTCTACCTTGATCCCGTATTCAAACCCGAAATAAAGCTCGATTCGCTCTCTTACGTTTCTAAAGCCAGTATGCTCCCGGGAAACCGAGAGCGCGGCGGGATCCATTCCGTGCCCGTCGTCCTCCACCGAAAAGATCAGCTTGTTGTCCTCCAGCCAGCCTGCCACGCGAATCATTCCCCGCCTTCCGGAATGAAAGCCGTGAATGAGAGCGTTCTCGACGAACGGCTGCAGCGTCAGCTTCGGGATGTAATAATCGTTCAGCGAATCCGGCAGATCAAATTCAAAACGGATATGGTTGCGGTAGCGAATCTTCTGAAGCTCGGCGTAACATTGAAGATGCTCCAGCTCTTTGGCAACCGTAATAAAAGCGGCTCCGCTAGACAGGCCGATCCGCAGCATTCTTCCAAGAAGCGACAGCATCCGGCTGATCTCGTCCGCGCCTGATTCGATCGCATGCCAATTCATCGTATCCAGCGTATTGTAGAGGAAGTGCGGATTGATCTGCTCCTGAAGCACCCGCATTTCCGCTTCCCGCTTCCGCCGATTCTGCTCGTTGACCTCCTCGAGCAATCGAGCCATGTTTTGGGTCATTTGATTGAAGTTTTTGTTCAAGTAGCCGAACTCATTCTCATAATCGTTCTCGACTCTCAAATCAAGATGCCCCTGCTTCATCCGGTTCATCGCCTGAATAAGACGCCGGATCGGCCGAACGAACTGCCTTGAAAGAAAAAACGCCATCGTGACGGCGAGAATGACGCATATTGCTGCCGCGAGACCGATCGTCTGTTGAATTCGCCGGCTGCCCTGCGTAATTTGGTCCCACGGAATGATATCCATCGCGATCCAGCCGGTACGCTGCTGCTTGCTCCAGATAAGCAGCCGTTTTTTGCCGAGCTCGGCGACAGCATAACTGGCCCCTTCTGAAGCCCGGTCAATTATTCCCGGAAGCCGGCCGGCCAATTCGCTGTGTGGAATGGCATACTCCGCTTCGGGATCGGACTCCACCATCAGCCGCATATTCGAATCCAGTACGTACCTTGCCCCGTCCGCCGTCTGGCCGGACATAAGCTGCCGGATGTAGGACAACTTCAGGTTGAAGGAGAGAATGCCGATCTCCTCCCCCTTGGTCGAGAGCACCTTGCGCATAAAGCTGACGACGCCTTCTTTCCCGGCAAGGTAGCCCTCGACCTCCAGCGGGCGGGCGCCGAACCAGGCCGAATCGGCATTTCGAATTGTTTCGTAGGACGGACTGTTCTTCAGAATGTCGTAAGCAAACACGCCATTGGCTCCGATATGCGTGCTGACAGTCGTATTTTTGGCATAAAGCTGGACGGAGTGAACCGCCTCGTCCACATAGCTGTGACGGCTAAGCAGATCAATGACCTCGGCGTTCTGCTCAATCCGCTCAAATGAAGACTCGCTCTTTTGCAAATATTGAATGACAACCGGATTGCTGGAAATGACTAAGGAGTCGTTCTCTACCGTGTTCAGTTGCAGCTCGATCTGCTTGTTGATTTCGTTCAGGAGCAGACGACGCGAAGAGATCGTCTTGTCAACGACCTCTTGGTTGGTGATATAGTAGCCCGTACTGCCAAGAAGCGCAATGAGCACAGCGGATATGAACAGAAATGAGGTGAAAAAGGTAATGGAAAACGGGATGGTCTTAAAAGGATTTCTCATGTTGACACCTGCCCCGGCTGTTATTAACCTTAGCATAAGCCGCCGTTGCAAGTTGTACAAGCGGCAAATTATCCTTTTATCCCTGTTGTAGCAATCCCTTCTACAAAATACTTCTGCGACACCAGGAAAAGAAGGAAGCTCGGCACGATGGACAGCACCGACATGGCGTACATCGGCCCCCATGTAACAGCCGAAGAATTATCGAGGAACAGGCGGAGCGCCAGCGGAACCGTATATTTAGCCGTGTCTGTCAAATATATCAATTGCCCAAGAAAATCGTCCCACGTCCAAATGAAGCTGAATAGCGCCGTCGTTATGAGCGCAGGCACGCAAAGCGGCAGAACGATTCGAAATGCGATCCCGAGCATCGAGCAGCCGTCGATTTTGGCCGATTCATCCAGATCCTTCGGAATTCCGCGAATAAATTGAATGATCAGAAAGACGAAAAACGGGCTGACCGCCAAAAAATGCGGGACGATCAGAGGCAGCGTCGTGCCGACCCAGTCAAAGCTTTTGAACAGAACATATTGCGGCACCAGCGTAACCTGTGTCGGCAGCATAAGCGTCAGCATTAAAATACCGAACCATAGGTTTTTTAACGGAAAGTTAAGCCTTGCAAAGCCGAACGCAACGACTGCGCTCGATAGCACCGTTCCGATGACCGACAGACATGCGACAAAAAACGAATTGTAAAAAAAGTGGCCGAATGAGAAGCCTGAAATCGCTGTCCACCCCTCAGCAAAATTTTCCCAGTGCAGTACAGATGGAATCAAATTCGATTTGGGAATTTCCTCGTTCGTTTTGAGCGAGCTGCCGAGCAGCCACATTATGGGGTATATCATCAGAAAGCTGCCGGCAATCAGCACCGCGTATCGGGAGACGAGCTTGTAAGTCATCGGAGGTTCTCTCCTTCCGGTTATTTTCCTGACTGTTGCGAGTTAATTTTCATAATGAACCCATCTCCGGGAGCTTCCGAATATGACCAGTGTCGACAATGCGATCATAATGAGCAGCACCCACGCCAACGCGCTGGCATATCCCATATCGAAATAGGCAAAAGCTTTCTGATACAAGTAGAGAGCGTAAACCAGAGTCGAGTTGATCGGTCCGCCTTGAGTGACGACGAACGCTTGCGTAAACATTTGGAAGCTTCCGATCGTTTGCATGACGAGATTGAACAAAATAATCGGCGTCAGCATTGGCAGCGTAATCTTCAAAAAAGTTCGTATCCTTGAAGCCCCGTCCACCGAGGCGGATTCGTACAGATCCTTCGGAATTTGCTTAAGTCCCGCCAGGAAGATAACCATGGAAGAACCGAACTGCCATACCGCCAGCATGATGAGCGTGTACAAGGAGGTACTGGGCAAATTGATCCAATCCGTCGCCGGAATACCGATCAGCGAGAGAGTCTTGTTCACGATGCCGTCGATGCCGAACAAATTCCGCCAGATCGCTGCAATGGCCACGCTTCCGCCGATAAGAGACGGCAAGTAAAATATCGCCCGGAACAGAGACATTCCGCGGATCGCCTTGTAAAGGAGCATAGCCACCAGAAGAGCGAAGACCAGCTTAAGCGGAACCGATAGCACCACGTAGGAAAAAGTGACTTTGATCGCTTGCACGAACGTTTGATCTTCCATAAAGATTTCGCGGTAGTTCGCCAGCCCTGCCCATTTGGGCGATTCGAGCAAATTGTAGTGGTTTAAGGAATAATACAGCGATTGAAGCATTGGCCAAAGCGCCAAGGCGAACAATCCAATCAGCCACGGCGAGATAAATACGTATCCCCATACGGATTCCGTATACTTGCTCAGCTTGTGGCCTTCTTTGACTTTAGGCCTTATAACCGGCTCCCATTTTACAGCCATAGCGCACGCACTTCCTTTCTTCTGTCCATGTCCCTTCATCGAATAAGTTCATTTTATCCAGCCGGCCGACTCGGCTAAATAGCAGAAATCTATAATTTGTAACGGATATATACGAAGTTGACTGTAAAAGATGCTAAAAATAAAGTTGAATTCTTACCGAATTTTGTTTGATAATCGTTATGACTAAAGCCGCGGTCTATTCAACACTGCAGGCGTGCATCTTGGACAGCTGGAACGGTAAACCAGCAGCACAAAAAGCTCTCCCCGAATGCGGGAGAGCTGATCATCACTACCTTCGAAAAACCAGGCGCACAGAGTACGTGCAAACGGATATCCGGACCTTTCCAAGGCATCGTTCTTCAATTCTTCAAGCCGATCCCCGTTTCTCCTCAACTAATTACCCGTCAACGTCCGTTGTTCCACCCACGTACCCGGAGTTCCTGACGCGACGCACACCCAGCCGTCGATGATGTATTTTGAGCCGGCCGTTCCCTGTTCGGAGGGGGCGGTATTCAGGATTCGATCCCCTTGAGCCCAGGAACCGCTGGCGGGCGCTCCCACTCCGTTCCCGATTTTTTTGTTGCCAATCTTCACCCAGTCGAATCCGCGGTTATTGAATTGGGCCCATTGGACGAATCCGCTGCCGTCCGGGTTATGATGAAACCCGCCCATTCTCGTGCTGTTGTCCAGCGTGATTGACATCATATGCCCGTAATCGGCGTCGATCTTGAAATTACTCTCTTCCGGAAGGCCGTTGTTGGTGACGACCGCAGTTCCGTCGAGCTTCACCCCGAGTCTCCGCATCGGAACGTTGTTCAGCAAGTGATGGGACGCATTCGTGCCGATTTGAAACATAAGCACCTTCGCCCCGGCCTCAATAACGGGATCGGGCTGTCCGTTCGATTTGTCGTAACCGATGAACCCGGTGCCTTCGTTCCCCGCTTTTACTAATGTCGAGCCTTGGAAGTGATAAAACCAGTTCGACGTCGGCACAAGCTGCGCATCTGTTCCCTTGACGACAAGGGAATAATGCGAAGGGTACTGCCGGTTGATGCAATAAAAATTGATAAAGGTATTATTGTCCGACTCCCCCAGCACAAAGCCGTCGGAGCCGTTATGATCGATTACGAAGTTAATAAAGGTATTGTGGCACACATTGCTGCCCGCCGTATCGGAACCGATCGTCAAACAGTTCGGCGACCGCTCCAGAATGACGTTCTGGAATAGATTGAACATGACGTTGTCGTGCGGGAAGGTCGATGTCGTCCAGAGGCGAAGGCTGGTTTGGGTCGTTCGCATGATGCGGATATGGTCGACGGATCCCATGCAAAAGCGTTCTAAATACAAGCCTATGGCTGCCTTGAAATCGCCGTCCAAGGCTATGTTCTGAATGCGCGCGCCCCTGATTTGGTTCGGCGAGCTGTAATCCGTACCCGGACTATACTTGATCATGTTTTGTGTGCCGGCGGAACCGACCCACTTGATGACACTGACCGGCATATGCAGCGGGTCGCCCCCGGTCGCGTCCAGATTGTCGCCGGCCGTTCCGTCGCCATACAGACTGATCGCTTTGGAAATCGCCAGGGTGGCGCTGATCCCGTAGGTACCCTTAGGGAAATAGATCACGCCGCCGCCGGCGCTTTCCAGATCGTCGATCGCGCTCTGGATCAGCAGCGTCACGTCGGAGCCGTCCCCGCTGGCGCCGTATTCCGCCATGTTGATGACGCCCGTAGTAGTGCAGACGTGATCGGTTGTTGCGGTCGTCGTGGTCGTGGCGCCGCTGGCGCTGGCGGTATGGCTAGGAAATCTCGTATTGAAAATCATGCCGCCCATTGCCGCCGCAACCCCCAGGGTCCCGATCGTACCGAGTAGCGCCCTTCTGCTGATCACCTTTTCGTTTTCGCCTTCCTTGCCGTTCATATCGTCTCTATTGCTCTCGTTCATGTTCACTCGCCTCCTTTTGATTGCCTTGCGGACTTTCCTTGCAGCGACCTGAAGACAATTGCTTGTAGTACGAACGACTTCTCCTTCCTCACCACCTCCTTAATAACGCAGAGTAACCGCCGCTTCTCCTTGGAACGGTTCGATGATTACCGTCTCATGGCCCGACAAAGCTCCGCCCTCGATTTCCGCGGGAATCCTTCCCGAAGGATGAGGGATTCGCAGTTCGATTCGCTTCGGCCTTCTGTCCGAACTGCAGCTGATCCGGGCGGTAATGATGCCGGACTCAAGGCGCGAGCGCACGTCCAGTGAGATCGGGCCGAAATAGCTGGCTGCATCCGTAAGCTCGATCTTCTTGCCGTCCTCCATCCAATTGTCCGGAATTCCGGGCAGCAGCCGCAGGGTGTCCCTCTCCTCCATGTAGAGCATCCAGCGGGTTTGCATGAGGAACCATGCCTCCTCGTGCGTCTTGTGCGGACTGGCGTAATAGAAGTGCTCCCAGAACGAGTACGTTTCGCGGTCAGCCAGGCCGGAGAAGGTATTGTAATAGGATTTCAAAAACGCCTTGACCTCGTTGCGCTTGAGATGCACCCAGGGATGAATGCTGTAATAGGGCTGGCTGAACGCGACATTGCTCGCATGCATCAGCTCGACATGATAATTCAACAGCCAATCCGCAGCCGGATCATCCGGCCGAATCACTTCCTGAAAGAGGAGATACAGCGGACCGAGAATCGAATCGCGCGCGACAAAGGAGCCGTGCGTGTACCACTTTCCTCCTTCTGCGTACAGACTGACGGGGCCTTTGTGACCCACCCAGGGCGGGCAGGTGGGAACCCAGCTCCCGTCTCCTAGCGGCACGACCGGCGATCGGGCGGCGGCCTCGTCAAAAGCGGTGCGAATATCCCGTTTCAATTCCTCCGCCAACGTCCTTATTTCTTCTGCCGCCGCCGGCTCCCCCGTCTCCAGCATCTCTGCCAGCCGGCTAAGGCCGAGATAAGCGTAGCCGTTCAGCATGAACGAGCGGAAGGGATCGTCCGGGTCCGCTGTTTTCCCTTCCAGCATGCCATAACCCATTCCGCGCAATTCTTCCTTCAGATTGCGCTCTCGCCACGCTTTCAAATAGTGAAATGATTTGAGCAGCTTCGACTTGACTTCCGCCAGCCACACTTCATCCCGCGTATAGCGGTAGTGCTCCCCGACCGACCATAGAGCGGCGCCTGTCTCGAGCATGTAGCCGCCGAAATTTTGGATAAAGCCGTCATCATGCTGTTTGTCCATGAAAAACATCAGCGAGCGTTTGGCCACGTCTTCACGTCCCATCGAGTCCATGAACTGGATGATGGGCGAGCTCTCCGAGCCGATCGCCGTATATACGCCGATCGCCGGTACGATCGTTCCCTCTGGCTCCAGTCCGTAAGAGATCAGATCCAAGTGGAGCAGCCCTGCCCGGATCATCTCGTCGATGCGCGGCTCCGGCACCTTGATCGATGCCCCCCGCGCCAGTTTCCCCCGCCAATACTGCCGGCATTCTTCCAGACGATCGTCGAAGCGCTGCTGGCTGAGCTGCTCGGCGCGCGCCCGCGACAGCGGCTGGTGCGGCATATAGAACTCGATCGTCGCGCTCTCTCCCGGTTTGATGAGAACCGCCGTCTCCGGATTGGCCAGCGGACGTCCGTTCACCTTCGTCATGCAAAAGATCCGGTCGGCCCCGTAAGCCGCAAAGCCCGTTTCGCTATCGAACGAGCACCCTGCCTTATCCGCGAAATCGTCGCCGGGCTCGATGCTTTTAAACCAAGCATATCGCGGAACCGCAGCGGTATTGACCGCTTCGATCCGGAAGTACAGTACGGTCTCCTCTTCGCGTTCCCGTTCCTCTTCCAATACCTGATCGCGCGCCTCCCGCTGCGCGTCCGTAAACATGCTTCCGCGGCCGTAATTGTCCGCTGCCAAATAATGCGTTCCCCTGACCGTGCTCTCCTGTAGCGGGCTGCTTTCAAGCGATACGAAAGACGTGCACTGATAGCGGATATCCTCATCGACGATTTCTGTGTGCAGAATCGGCAGACAGCCTTCCTCCAGCCTGCGATGCACTTCATGCTTGCAGCCGATGCCGCGGCCAATCATATATTGATACCGTATCGGCCGGTCTTGGTTCTCCGGAAGGGCGGCTTCGTAACCGTGCAATCGAATGTCCACCCAGTCCCAAATGACGTTCGTCAGGTCCTCCTTGCGAAAACCAAGACTGAAAATCCGCATATCCCGGGATAACCCGAGCCAGGTTTGACTGGGCATGCTTATCGTTCGCTTGGCCGCTTCCTCATACGATTCCTGCGGTTCGAGATTCATTTTTTGCAGATTCGTCACAAGTCCCCTGCCGCGGATATCGCGTTCGATTTGCTCGTAGGACCGTGTATCGTCCCCTTCCGTGACGACGACGCCGCAGGAAGGAATATAGATCGGGTAATCGCGGGATACGTCGTCCAGGATGAAACTGAACGGATGCCGCTCCTCGTTCACGAACACGATCGCCGCCTTCCCGCTTTGGACGTCGGCTTCTTGGACTGCGATTTCCCATTGACAGGCGCTGTCGTTCTCAAAGGCAAACTGCAGGCTTTTCCCGTCCTCTGTACCCGCTCCCCCAGGTGTCCCTTCCCCGGCCAAACGGCCCCTGGTTACGCTGATCTCGCCCTTGACGGGCCCTGTCTTCCATTTCACTGCAATCTTTTTGTTCACTTTCGTTCCTCCAATCCCATTCTCGTTTTCTTTGCGGTGCATAAATGCATAATCCTCCAGCGCTCCTCCGCCTTCATGCGTTCGTTCTGCCGCCTTCATTCGTTCACTGCCGTCTCTCGTTCACCACCTACACTCGTTCCGTCACCATCATTCCACAAGCCCCGTTTTCTCGATCCCTTCGACAAACCAGCGCTGTGCCACAAGATACAGCAGCAAGGGCGGAAGAATGATAAGGAATGCGCCGGCCATCTTCACGCCTTCCGTCAGCGCCTTGGCCGATTCCGAATAGGATCGGACGCCGAGCAGCTCCTGCTCCAGTCCGTTCAACCGAATCGATAACGGAATGAACGAGTCCGTCAGAAACATGGTAGGCTGGTAATATTGGTTCCAGTACCAGATGAACGAGAACAGAAAGACGACCAGGCAGCCCGACCGCGCAAGCGGGAGCATGATCCGCGCGAACAGGCGGAACGTCGATGCGCCGTCGATTTTCGCCGCTTCCTCGAGTGCGGCCGGCAGCGATTTGAAAAATTGGCGGAAGATCAGAATGAACAACGCGCTTTTGATCCCTTGCCCAAACAAGGCGGGAACGAGGAAAACCAGCGGCGTATTCAACCAGCCAAGCTTGCTGAAAATGATAAACAGCGGAATGATAATGATTTGCGGCGGCACTAGAAACGTCAAGATAACAAGAGCGAAGATAATCTTCTTCCCCGGAAACTTGAGCCGGGCCAGCGCATAGCCGGTTACGGCGCAGGAGAGCACCTGAAAGATCGAGCCGAACAGCGCGATGACCAGCGTGTTGAAGAACGCTTCGGGATACCGGAGCCCCTTCCACGCTTTTTGCACGTTTTCGAATTCAAGCACGCGCGGAAACCACTGCACCGTCGGATCGAGCAGATCAACCAAATTTTTGAGCATCGTGGAGATCATATACAGAACAGGCTGTAAATATAAAAACGCAATGCATGACAGAACGGCATAGATGCACAGCTTTGCGATCCATCCGTCATTGCCCCGCGTACCGACGATCCGTTTCTTCCATAGCTGCGGCGTCTTGCCGCGCAGAGAGCTTCTTGCGACATTGACGCTGCGGCGGATCGCAACTTTAAGCGCCATGCTCATCCTCCTCCTTTGAACGCATTCGATTGCATGCGCCCGATGAACCGCATACAGCCGCCGAGCAGCAGCAGGACGAGGGCGAAATACAGCCAGGCCAGCGCGCTGGCGTACCCGTAGCCCGTGTCCATTTTGAACATATTCGCCGAGATCTGCCTCATCACCGGATTGGACGGGAACGTGAACAGGTCCACAACTGTATACAAGGTATTTAGTGCGATGAACGGCATAATGGATGGCAGCGTAATTTTCCAGAAGCTCTCCCAAGGCGTGGCTCCGTCGATGTGCAGCGCTTCGTAAACCGACCGCGGAACCGTCTGGAACGCCGCGATGAATATCAGAATCTGTACGCCGGAATACCAGAGAATGAGCACGATCGACCCCAGCACGCTTTGAATCGGCTCGGCAAGCTGCTTGCCGACGTAAGGATAGAGCAGCTGATCGATACCGTATTGCTTCAGGAACGGCATTTCCCCGGCTCCTTGCCGGAACAGCTCCAGCAGAACTTGGCCTGTTGCGAAGATGACCGGCAGGAAAAAGATGCTTCTGTAGAGAAAACGTCCGACAAACCTCTGGTTCAAAAACAGGGAGACGAACAAGGCGAAGATGACGATGATCGGAATCATCAGGATCACCTGTATGAAGAAGGCGAACAGCTCCGCCGGGTATTCGTTGTCCTTCAGCAGCGCGTCGGCAAAGTTGCCGAACCCGACTCTGACGTAATGGAAGCCTTCCCCGGTCAGCGTCACTTTGTTGAAGCTCAAATAAAGCGACCAGCCTAGCGGAAACGCCATAAAGACGGCGAATCCAAGCAGCCAGGGAAGCATGAACAAATAGCCCGTTCCGTATTCCTTCCAAATATATAGCCAACGTGCTTTCCGGTCTTTTCGCTTCATGATGCGGGCGCCTCCCCCTGAATGACCTCGAACGTATGTGTCCTGTAATCGACGCGGACTTGCGTGCCGTCTTCGTATGTCGTCACGAATACGTCCGCTGCCGCTTTCTCATGGTCGACAATTCGGAGGTGCTGCAGCGGCGCAAGACGGTCGAACGCCTGATATTCCTCAACAATCCGGCTCTTCCAAATATCGTACTGGCTGCTGAACAAAAATTCGGCGGTGACCTCCTCCAATTTGCGCGGCGAATCATGCGTCAGCTCGAACGAGGGAATGGCGCCGTATTCGATCGCCCGCAGCCGCTCGTCGTCCGCATCGTTAATCCGCAAATTGCCCGGAGTGCCGGAGTAGGATACATAACCGTGCAGAACCATCGGGTAGAAAGGCACCGCCTCGTCGACCAGAAAGTCTTGATTCGTATCCAGCGCCAACCCGCGAATCGCATCCACGGCCGGAAGCGCGTACGCATTGCCGCCGTATACTGCGGTCATGCCGAGCTGTTCACGCGTATCGGCGAGCATGCCGAGAAATACGGCAGCCGTATCATTGCGCCGGAACTCGCGCTCCGGGTTGTAGTCGCTGAACAGATCGTCGCCCGCAGTTTCATGCACAATGCCGTCTACACCCAATTCCTTTAATCGGGTCAAGGTTTCCCTGGCCAAGCTGTATGCCAGCATCGGGGAAAGCGCAAACTCCCCGTCGGCCGAATACACGGTACCGTCCACGCCCCGAATGCCGCTGCCTTTCTCCGTCATTCCGCCCCGTTCCTGGTCGGCCCAAACCATATCGTCCTCGAACAGCACTTTCCCGCCCAGCCGGTGCACCCGGTCGATGAATTTAGCTGCCTCCCGCTCGCCGCCCAGCTCGGCTTCGACCGGAAATCGGTTCAAGCGATCATAACTCCCCCCGTTTTGCCAGCCTGCGACGTTCACCCGCAAATGGCTTATTCCGCTTTGCGCCAAATCGTCGACGATCCTGCCCGCCTGCTCGAACGTTGTCAGCGGCACATAGGACGTGCCGCCGTACCGCCGTGATGCATCGCCGGCGTACAGCGTCAAGTCGAGCGGCATTTTCCCTGCCAGCTCCAAAGGCCCGGCCAGCTGCTTCGTGTCCAGCAAGTATTGCTGATATTCGCGCGCCATGCCGGGATAACCGGCATCCCGCCCATACAGGAAGCGGTATTCCACGGCAAGATCCTGCCGTGCCATTCGCTTCTGGAACGCCTTCACCGGCTCCGCCAGCTTGCTTAGACGCTGCGCGTATTCGACGCGATACACGAAGTTGGCGTATATCGCATGCTGAAGCGTCGTCATCCCGGCCGGAACAGCCCGCACCCAGCATGCGGCCTCCCCTGCCGTGACGATCGAGACGAAACCCCTGCCGCCATCTTTCAATCCGAACACTGGGTAGCGGATCGGCTCGCGCGGCATGTCGGACAGATCCTCCCGCAAATTGGCCCGGTCGTTTCCGTAGATAGGGTAGTTGTAGCTATCGCCGATAAACGGTCGCTTGTCGTTAAAGGCGATAATGCCGCCGGGACCGTCCGGAACGAACAGATAGCCGTCCGTCGCCGCCTGGTCCGCGGCCCCGAAATAAGGCAGCAGACCAATAGCCAAAATACGAAATGCGCCCATTTCTTGAAGACTGTCGGCCGGAACGGACACCTTCATGCCGTCTTTTGTCAACTCGTACTGCACGGACAACCCGATCTGCAAATCGGGAAACTCATAATTCACTTGCAGCCCTTGATCGTAACGGACGAAGCTCTTGCGTATCTTCGGCCTTAACGCGTTGGCAATTTGCCTCTGCGTTTTGTCCGCTTCGGCATACTCCAGAATGAAAGGAGACTGCAGGTTGGCCAGCGGCGCCCCTTTTACCGTTTCCCGCGCTACGGCCTCCGCAGCGGGGTTGCTGCGCCATACGTAGCCGTTTGACTGGTCCCGTACGGTAATTTGCGTCGTTTCCGGATGAATCGACAGCGACAACCCGCCTTCTTTCAGTACAGGCACGAATCCTTCTGCATCGGCGGCACCCGGGTTCGGCGTCCACGAGCTTGTATCGTACACACGCTGAAACGCCGGGACGGACTGCTTCACCTGCCGATCCGCATCATCCGGCGCGGAGTCCCGGCTCGAGACGGCAATTATCGCGGCAGCCGCGATCAGCGCGGCAGCGGTGAACCACGACCCCAATCGGATCAAGCGCCTGCTAGATCCAGCCACGGAACAGCACCTCCCGGTAGATTTGATAAAAGAAGTTATACAGATTAAAGGCCAGCCCGGACATCACCGCCCCGAAAACCCAGATGAGCGCAATGGTGACCACCGTCGTCATGGCGTTCTTGGCCGATTCCATGAAATCGAATTGATGAATCACTTGCGTCATGACAAAAAACAGCACCGCGATCCAAATCCACATGATGCTTGTCAGCCAATTCAGCAAGACCTGTTCTTCCAAGGCCAACACGTTCGACGCGAGAACGACAGGAACGGTAAACACGACATAGGGGACGAGGGAGAACGCGCTTGCCTGCGCCACTTCGCGAAACCGCCCTTCGCCATCCTTGACCGTGCTGACCAAATAGTTGGCGACAACCCAGGTCAGCCAAGGCAGCAGGAACAGCAGCAGCTCGCGCGTGAGGTCGATATGGCCGCGGTCGGCGGGACGGGCGATAAAGCCGGTCATGTACAGCGAACCGAGCTTGGCCGCGACGACCGCCGCAACCAGAACGGCAAGCGACAGCAGCGGAACGCGCCGCTCTTTTAACCGGTAAAAGCCTTCGTACGGATGAATCATCAGCCTTAACGCATCGCGCAGATCCGATCCGGTTTGCCGCATGGCCCCCGGCCAGCGAATCTTTCGCCATGCCGCCGCCCTCCATGACCGGGTGAGACGGAACGCCACGAGAACAACGGCCAGCACGCCGGCCACAGCGGGCATGCGAGATTGAATCCAGTCCTGCCGGACGTTCCAGAACCCTTCCGAATACCCTTTGGCGTCATAGGCCAGCCGATAATCGCGCATGGCGTCGGCATAGCGCCCTTCGGACAAGGCGATTTTCCCGAGCGCCTGGTAAGAAATATGGATCATGTCGTTCGATTGTTTCACCGCCTCCCAGTTCGGCTTGCTCTTCTCGTAATCGCCGCTTACATAGTGTGAAATTCCGGCAAAGAAGTTTTCACCGAATTCGGTGCGCGTAAACAGCTGAATGACGTTCATTTGGCTGTCCGCCACCCATAGTTCCGCTTTGGCGTTCACCGCAAGGCTTGTCGGATAGCGCAGCATTCCTCTCTGCCAGGTATCCTGGGTCAATTGGGCGAAGTCAACCAGATCGCGGCCTTCGGGATCATAGACGGTAATATTGCCTTTCCTGCGGTCCAGCGCATACAAAAAATCGTTTCGGTCGACGGCGGCGTCGACCAGCTCGGCATCCAGTTCCTTGCCCCCCAGCCTGTCGATCCCCGCAGCATCGAGCAGTTTCAAACGGCTTGTCGCTCCCCCGCCGGTAATCGTCACGAAAAAACCTGAGGCATCCATCGCCAGATTCGTCGCCGCCGGAGGCCGGTTGGCCGTCTCCTTGTCGAGCTGCTCCTGCGTATAAAATTTCTGCTTCAGTCCGGACATCAAATCCAGCTCCGCCTTGTTCGCGCCGAAGAAGCCTTTGAACCGGCCTTCCCGGTCCATGCGCAGCAACCCCTGGTACGAGTTTTCGATGACGACATACAGTCCTCCGCGCGCATCGACGACCAGCTTTTTCGGCACGAAGTAATAACGCTCCGGCAGCAGCTCCGATTCCGGCTTGCCGTAGGCTCTCAGGAAATGGCCGTTCGGTCCGAATACCGCGACTCGTTTGTTGCCCGTATCGGCAACATATACGGTGCCTTGGCTATCGGCGAACACCCCTTCGGGGGCATTCAGCTTCCCGTCCCCCTCATCTGCTCCGTACGTGCGAACCCACTGGCCTGATGCGTCCAGTTCCACGATCCGATTGTTGCCCGTATCCGCTATGAACAGTTGATCGTTCTCCCCGACAAAGAGGTCGTTGGGCCGGTTGAAGGCGATGCCCGTCGTCTCCTGGCCGGTCACGACCCGGCTGACGCGGTACACGTTCTGCATTCGCACCTTGTCGTTCGTATACGGATCGTGGTACATCGTCTTTAGCGGCACGTTATCGTTCACGGCCCGGGCATGCGCTTGAATGGGAGCTGCAAGCACAAGCCCCAGGAGCAGCATCGCCATGCCGGTTCTTTTGATCCGCGCCGCCATGCTCCGTTTCGCATTATGTCTCATCCTTTAACCCCCGAATGGACCATCGTTTGGATCACATATTTCTGAAACGCCAGAAACATGAGCAGATTTGGCAGAAAAACGAGCAGTCCGGCAGCAGCCGCGATCCCTTGCCCCGCCACTTGATTCTGTACCCCTCCGGTCAGCGTCGTTACGTAATAAGCCAGCGTTTTCATCGTTTCATCCTGCATGTAAAATGTTGAGCCTTCAATATCCATCCACACGGCCTGGAAGGTAAGAATTGCCACGGTTGCCACGGCGGGCGCGGCCAAGGGCAGGATGACGCTGACGAACAAGCGAAGTTCTGAAGCCCCTTCCAGCTTGGCCGCTTCGATGAGCGCCTCCGGAATTTGGCCGATGAATTGGATCATCAGAAACACCGCAACCGGATTGGCGATGAAGGGCAGGATATGCCCCAGGTAAGTGTCGGTTATTCCCAAGCCGCTTACGGCCAAGTAGCGCGGAATCGCGACCGTTTCCGGCGCAAACATCAGGGCGAGCATAATGAATGCCAGGATCGTCGTTTTGAACCGGAACCGGTGCTTCGCCAGCGCATAACCGGCCATCGAGCTTGCGAGAATGACGGACAGGAGCGTCAGCCCCGTAACGACGACGCTGTTGAACAAGTATCGTGTGAACGGCACGATGTCCCCCGACGTCGCCATAAACAGGTTTTGAAAATTCATGAAGGTCGGCGTTTTCACCACAAAAGAAGGCGGAAACTGGAATAGCTCGTTCAACGGCTTGAAAGCATGATTCAGAATGAACACGATCGGCAGCAGCATGAACAAGGCAAATCCGCTCATCGCTGCTGTGAAGGCGGCATTCGACCATGAAAATCGCTTCCAATATCGAATCAAAATTACTCCTCCTTCGGCGCGAACAACCGGTAGCTTAAGCGCATCATCCCGTAGGAAATAAGCAGGAGGACGACCGATACGGCCGAGGCGTAACCGAGCTCATATCGGGCATAAGCGAAATCGTCGACATGATTGATAATTAAATGAGCCGAATATTGCGGCGTTATGAGCTGCCCGGTCAACTGCACGGACAGCTGGCCTGCCCGAAGCGTGCCGACGATCGCCATCACCGCGCTGAACAGCATTTGCGGTTTCATCGACGGAACGGTAATGTAGAACACCTCCTGCAACCTGCCTCGTATCCCGTCGATCCGGCCGGCTTCGTACAATTCGGGATTGACGGTCTGGAGCCCGGCCAGCATGGCCAGGAAGCCTACCCCGAAGCTCATCCAGATGGAAACGGCAATCAGGATCATAAGCAAATATTTCGGATCCTGCAGCCAGAGCTGCGGCGTCCGGATAATCCCGAGACGGATCAGCGCATCGTTCACGTAACCGACGCGGTCGCCGCTGAAAGCGACCATCCACACGACGTTCAAGGCGACCGGTCCGGCCATCGCAGGCGCGTAGAACGCAAGCGTGAACCAGTCTCTGATTCGGGACGGGATTTGATGGATCAGCCACGCCACCAGGAACGTCAGCACGTAGCCGCCGGGACCTACGATCAGCGCGAACCGGAACGTATTGGGCAGCGCATGCTGTATAAACACGAGATCCTGCGTAAACAGCGCAATGAAATTGCGCAGCCCGACAAAGCGCGGAAACGTAAATCCGTCATAAGAGGTTACGCTTAAAAAGACGGCCATGACGACAGGAAACAGAATAAAGTACAGAAACGATAGCAGAAACGGAGCCAGGAACAGATAGGCGGCGCGGCTTCGCCACATGTCTGCGAAAAACAAACCAAGCCGGTTCATATTCTAAGGCGCCTCCCATTCGTACGGATGTTCCTGCGGCCGGATCTGCAGGTCGTCTTGCGGTGTCAAGCCGAAATCCCGCTGTTTGCGCTCCAGCTCCCGCTGAATGGCCGAATCGGCTTTTTCGAGCGCTTCCCTGGCCGGCAGGTTTCGCAGCACGGTATCGTTCCAGGCGAATTCCAGCTCACGCCCCACGAAATAGTAGCCGGGAACGACCGGATTGTTCTTCGTCCACCGCAGCTGCTCCTTCAGCGCCCGCACTTCTTCCCTGGACCACGGGAGCTGGAGGAATGCGGACAGATTGGCCGTATTCCAGCGGTATTCCAACCCATAAAACGATTCCATGTCGAGCGCGTAGCGGGTCTGAACATCCGTCGACGTCCACCAGTCGAGAAAGGACCACGCTTCCGCTTTCTTGTCGCTTTTCTTCATCATGATCGCCGCGCTCATAGATTGGCTCGACCAGCGCGCCACCGTGCCGTCCTGCTGCCTGATCCCGGGAATCGGCGCCATTTGCCAATGTCCGGCCACTTCCGGCGCTGCGACCGACAGCATCAGATACATATTGTAATCGGCCAAACCGATCGGAATGTCCCCTAGCTTGAAATGATTGAAGAAGGAAGGCACATCCTTCGGCAAACCGTACTTTTTATACAAATCCGTAAATTGGCGGAACGCTTGTATGGCCGAATCGTCGCCAAGCTTCACGTTCAGTCCGTCGGCTGTGTAGACGTCGCCGCCGTGCTGAAACAACAGCGGAAGCAAGTCTTTCGGATAAAAGAACGTCAGCCCGTTTTCCTGAAGCGGCGGAAGCATCCGGTATACGTCCTCCCATGTATCGGGCGGCTCCAAACCAAGCTCCTGCAAGATGTCGCTGCGGTAAAACAGCATATTGAACGACTGCGTTTCCGGCAGACCGTAGGTGCCCCCGTCATACCCGAGCATGCGCATCAGGCCGGGATGGAACCGTCCGGAAGCCTGTGCGAAGCCGTCGAACGCGGACAAATCTTCGGCCGCCCCCCGCATCGCATAATCGACCGGCGTTTCGCCGGATACCCCGATGGCCACATCAGGCTGATCTCCCGCCGCATTGCCCAGCAACAATTGATTCGCATTGGGCATCAGGTTGACGTTCACCCGAATACCCGTACGCGGCGTAAATTCCCGCTCGATCATCTCCTGCAGCAAGTCGGCGTAATCTCTGCCCCGTCCAACCCAAACCGTAAGGGCATCATCTTCATTAAGCGATTTCATGTCGTATTTTAAATAGAAGGTACGGAAGAAGTTTTGAACCGTGTACGAAACCTGGTCAAGCGCCGTCGCGATCTTCAACTCCGTATCTGCATCCGGCGTGCGGACGACGATATAGTCCAGCAAGAGCGGCTGATCGGAAAGCTGCGCAGCCAATGCGCTCAAGTTGCCGTGCACCGTGACGAAGCCGTCCATCCGGTTCGGCAGCTCCTCGATCCGCCCCAACATTCGCGTCAGCGTATCCACGGCGGCGTCAAGTGTCGAGGACGCTTGCGTCTCATGCTGGTTTAATCCGTTCAGATAGTCAGCGAGTTTTCGCAAATTGTCGGCGACCGCCCGCAGCTCGGATTCCGCTTCCGGATAATATTCGCGAATTTCCCATGTCCGGTTCATGTCGGCGTTCGCATTGGCGCCTACCCCGTAATTGCCGGTAATAACCCGCAATTTCGCCTCGATGCCGTAGAGCTCGTTCATCCAATTGCGAAGCGCGACGACGGCCGGCGCGACCGGCGAGGCATCCGCAATCAGGCGGATGGTGTGCTCCCCCTTGGTCAAGTAAAACCGGTACGGCTCGCCGGCATCATCCTGAAGGGCATGCAAGGCGAAACGGGGGAGATACGGAATCCGTTCATGCAGCAGTTCGCGAAACGGAACGGACCCGTCGATCATGACCGTTCGGTAGACGCTGGCATTTCCCCGGTAACCTTGCAGCGCTTTCCATTCGATCACGTATTCCCCGTCCGCAGGCACTTCAAAAGACCATTCCACCCATTCGCCCGGGTTCTTCCACCGTTCCCCGCCGATGGTGTTATAGGTGAGCCTGCCCTTGGGATCCGGCGAGATATGCGGCTCGGCGACAGACTGGGTCTGGATGGAGGTTTGCGATTTACGCGTGAACCGCTCGGCTTCGATCACCTGAAACCAGTCCGGGTTCGTGCTTAATGACGGCCTGCTCGCCCTATATTCGCGATAGGCCGGCGGTTCGGCGGCCGCCACCAGCCTCAGCTCGTACAGGTCCATCGCCTCGCGCACCCCTTTCATCCGGATCGTATGGCTTCCTCTCGTAAAATGCCAGGTCAGCGGCTGCGAAGAAACGCCGTAATCGGCGAGGGCCGCCGTTTTCCACCCCTTGATCTCTTCCTGCGGCGGACGGATTTCCTGCCCAATCGCGTTGCGGTCGTAAGGAAACTTGGCATCCCTCCATTGCCGGTCGAATGCCAGCCGCTCCGCTTCCCGGAACGGTGTCTCTCCATCGATTTCGATTCCCCGAATCGCCGAGACGTACCCGGTTTGCGGCAAGTCATAGTCGACTTCGATGTGATAGACGCCCTCTTGCGGCACGTCCACCTGCCATTCCACCCAGCCTTCGTCGCCCGCCCAGCGCAAGGCATCGTCCGCTTTTTCCGCGTCGCGGAATACATTCACAAGAGCCTCTTCCGATGCGTTCCGGTAATCGGCAGCCCTGACCGACACTGTAAGCGGCCGTGAACGGACGGCAGCGCCGGCAGCGGGTGCGCCTTGACCGACCGCAAGGTAAGGCAGCGGTTCCGCCGTTTGGACTTGTGCATGCAAATCGATCTGACCGGCGGCCATTACGGGATAATCGGAGGATTCTCCGCCGGATGCCGCACGCCAGGCAGACCATGCGAGGACAAGGATGAACACGGCCGCAGTTCCCCCGGTCAACCGTCGCAGCGTCTTGCTCCTCATCCGGCTTCTCCCCCGGCTTCGCCGCTCAGAAGGGAGTCGCCGCTCGCCTTGTCGAAGAAATGCGCGCGATCCATGAACAAAGCTACCCTCCTGCGTTCGCCTGCCTCGATGAAGGTATGCGCCTCGGTTCGGAACAGGAGCCGGTGATCCCCCGTTTTGCCGTAAATAAACGTATCCGACCCCATCAATTCCTTCAGCTCGACATCTACGTGGACGATCCGGTCTTCGGGAGACGAATCGCCGGCCAGGCCGATATGCTCGGGCCTGATCCCCAGCACCGTTTGCCGGAGCATCGCTGCCGGATGCCTTCTCAACGCGTATCCATGTTTGTCCGGGATGGCGAGCTTCATGGATTTCGTCTCGAAATAGAGCGCCCCCTCATCTTCGGTTATGCTCCCCTCCAGGAAATTCATCGGCGGGGAACCGATAAATCCGGCCACGAACAAATTGGCGGGCTCGTCGTACATTTGCTGCGGGGCGGCTACCTGCTGAATGCGGCCGCCCTGCATAATGACGATGCGCGATCCCATGGTCATCGCTTCCGTCTGATCATGCGTCACGTACAGGGTCGTCGTCTGCAGCTCGCGTTGCAAACGGCTGATCTCCGAGCGCATGTTCACGCGCAGTTTCGCATCCAGATTGGAGAGCGGTTCATCCATCAAAAACACTTGCGGCTCCCGTACAATGGCCCTGCCCAGCGCGACCCGCTGCTTTTGGCCGCCCGACAGCTGGTTTGGCTTCTTCTCCAGCAGGTGGGAGATTTCCAATATTTTTGCCGCCCGATTCACGCGCCGCTCGACTTCATACTTGGCCGTCTTGCGCAGCTTTAGCCCAAGCGCCATGTTCTCGTAGACGGACAGATTCGGGTACAGCGCATAGTTTTGAAACACCATGGCGATGTCGCGGTTTTTCGAAGAAATATAGTTGACGAACCGGTCCGCGATGTAGATTTCCCCTCCCGATACTTCTTCGAGGCCGGCCAGCATGCGAAGTGTAGTCGATTTGCCGCAGCCCGACGGACCGACGAGAACGACAAATTCCCCATCCTCGACAAACAAGTTGAAATCTTTCACCGACGGCTCTCGTTCTCCTTTGTAAAACTTCTCAACCTGGCGAAACTCAACGTTACCCAAGCGTATGTTCCTCCTTTCCGGTCTTCTGCCATGCGGGGCTTTCTCCGCGCCTCTATCCGCGCCGCTAATGAATGCGGTTACAATCCGCTTTTTCATTGCCCCTCGAACTGCTTGCGCAATTCAATCGTCCGCTTGTTGAATTTATCCGCAACCTGCGCGCTTAACGTGGAAATGTCTCCGCCTTTTCTCATGATTGCATATTGAAAATCGTAGATCGGCTGCAAGTAATCGATGCCGAAGCCTGGAATCAGCGCCCCCGACACCTTGCAGCACATCGAGCCGATAACCTTCACCGCTTCCTTGTTCTTGCCCTCGAAATTTTGATGATTCATGAGGTAGTCGTCCAGCCCATCTTTCTCGATAAACGGCAGCCCGCCCATATCGATATTGAGCTTCGCATACTCCTCGCTGCCGGTGAAAGCAAGAAATTTGACCGCCGCCTCCTTGTTTTTCGATCCGCTAAGAAGCGAGTATGCAGGAAGCATATGGATCGTCGCCTGCTTTTCTTTGCCTTTCGGAAGGGGGAGAATATCCCAATTGAACGTCAAGTTTTTCTGCATGTCTTGAAAAACCCAAATCCCTTCAACCGAGAACAAAGCTTTGCCTTGCGTGAAAGCAAGGTTAATATGGTCGATCCCCTTCTTGCTCCCCTCCTCCTCGCTCGGCAGCAAATCATCCTTCATAACCGTCTCCTGCACCATTTTCAGATCGCTCTGCACTTCCGGCGTACTTAATACGGATTGCTTCTTGTCTTGATCCAAATAGAACAGATTGGGAGAACTGCCGTTAGCGTAGGAATAGATCAGTCCGACAAAATTGGAGTGCATGTTCGTATTCAATCCGTATTCGCTGTCGTTCGGGTGTGTCGCCTTTCGCATCATGTCCCAAAACGTATCATAGGTCCAGTCGTTCGCCGGCATTTCCATCCCGTGCTTTTCCATCAAATCTTTGTTGATGTAAACCAAGAAAGTTGCCATTTCGATCGGAACGGCATATTGCTTGCCCTCGTGGATGAAGTTGTCTATGATGCCTTCCCGGTACTTCACGGCCCCTAACTCCGGGTCGCTCTTCATATACGGCGCAAGATCTTCTATGACGCCACCGCTGACCGCAGAGGTCATGTCCTCCAGCCGCACGATGTCCGCCGGCGTTCCTGCGGCTTGCAATGCCGCCACTTTCTCCAGAATCGGCTTATCGACCCCTTCAGGCGACCATTCCGGCTCGATCAATTCAACCGTGATCCACGGATACTTTTTCGTGAACGCATCCGTACGCGCTTTCAAAACCGGACTGCCGGCATCGCTCGCAATGAGCTTGATCGTGACGGGATCCCGGTTTTCCTCCTGCTGCTCCGGCGCCGTCTCCGCCGTGTTATCCGGCGATTCCGCCGGCGGCTTGTTATCTGCTCGAGGAACGTTGGCGTTGTTCGAACAAGCCGATGCCAATAACGCGATCGTAAGCAGAATAGCCGTAAGCAAAGGCATTGCTGTAAACTTGCCGTTTCCGCGCCTCCTCTTCATGGTGCGGCCTTCTCTTGCCATTGATTTCTTCATGTGTCAGCCTCCCTGTTATTCGTTCTTCCCCATCATCATAATTTATATTTTAACTAATTTCAACTGCATTTTGATTTATTTTAAATCAATTTACGGTTTAAATTTAACCGATATGCTAATTTGCGCGTTTCCGCCGGCCAGATGACACACTTCCCCCGAAGGTTGGATCCGGATCGCCCCATATTCGCCTTCCCCGCCTGAAACCGGCAAATCGATCGTATGCCGGGGACGATAATGCTGGGGAAGAATGCCGATCGCGGTCCCTTTCGCGCCTCCTTGGACCGCTCCTTGCAAGTGAATCGTTCCTTCCCCGTCCTTCCAATAGCTCAGCCGCCCATAACCGGGCGCATCCAGCCAGCCGTTCGAAAGCTCTCCGAACGGCATCTTGTTGATGACGCTTGCAGCGTCGCCGAGAAAAACGCCGCGTTCCTGTTCGCAGTACCGGATCGTATCGGTCGAATCTGGATGCACACGCAATTCGGAAGGTGCGAGATACCGGTTGCCGATAAAGTAATTGCCGCTCCCTCCGCTTATTTCCCGGAATGGCCCGCTATGGAATGTATTGCCGATATACCGGCATTCCCTGTGCCCGTCGATATGAATCCAACTGTCCGACGTGCTGTCAGCATCGACGCGATTGCCGATGAAGGCTACGTCCGAAACGTTCCTCATGACGAGGGAATGCGGCTTGCCGGTAACCGGCCAGAAGCCGCCGATCGTGGACAAAATCTGATTATCGGCGATTTGCTCCCCGCTCACCAGATTTTCCACGAACAACCCGACGCACCGGTTATGATTGATTTGATTGCCGGTGATCGAGCTATGATCCGGATTCGAAGACAGCGCGCTGTTCAGGTGTACGCCGTAATCGTTCAGAATAATCTGATTGTTGTCGATTCGGCAGTTTCCCAATCCTCCGACGATGCCCCATCTGTTGTTCACGATTTTGTTTCTTGAAATATGAATATATTCGCCGTTCGCTTGCGTTCGGATGGCGCAGCCGTTACCCAACAGGTAATTATCGTAAATATGGTTGGTCGACTCGACCGGATCGTCGGACCCCCAAATGACGATCGCCTCCCCGGCAAAGTCGGCGATCCGGTTTTTTCTGATCGTAACGTTGTAGCTGTTCCCCACCCAGAATCCCCGATCCTCGGAGCCTGTTGGGATGCCGCTGACGGTCAGCCCCTCTACCGTGACATTCCCGCATCGTTCGATGCGCCATACCGCACCCGCCCCGGATGTCCCGTCGCCGACAATATGCGCGTTCCCGCACAGCACGACATGTTTCTTGCCGAATAGCCGCAAGCCGGCAACCTTGTATCGCCCGGGCGGAAAAAACACCGTCGAGCCTTCATCAAGCCCGTCCAGAATCGTTTGCACGGCTTCCGTATCGTCCTGCACTCCATCCCCCTTCGCCCCGTAATGCCTGACATCGATCAAACGTCCATCCGCTGCTTGCCGCATCGCATCCGCCTCGGCTTCAATCCACTGCTGCTCCTCCATTGCCATTCCTCCTGTATTTGTAGTCAAACAGTAGTTTCTGCTTCATTTTAGTTTTATATAGTTTAAAAATCAACTTTTTTAAGTTTAATTTTAACCTTGAAAAAACAAATATTTTCGGTTATGCTAGTTAAAATACTACTGTAGGCCAGCTTGCAAGGGCCGGTCTATCTGACATATGAAGGCAAGGGAGTTTCTATGAAGAAAAAAACGACATTGCAAGACATTTCCCAAGTGCTGGGCATATCCGTCACGGCGGTCTCCAAGGCGCTGCGCGGACATAAGAGCATCAGCGCAGAAACGAAAAGGCTCGTTTTGGAAACGGCGAAGAAACTGGATTACAAAGGCCAGCCGATAAACGCACTTGAAGAAAAGACCTATAAGGGAAAGGTTTATATTATCGTCGATCAACGCGTACAGGCCGATCCCTACACGATAAGCGCTTGCTTTACGATGGACACGGTCTTAAAGTCCCACGGGCTGGAAGTGATCCTAAGCGGCATCCAGATTTCCGAACCGTACGACAGAACCGTCGCAAAAATCAGAGACGACAATCCCGCGGCGATCGTTCTATTCGGGAGATTCTCGGAGAAGATGGCCGAAGAGTTTAGAGGAAACGGCACGCCGATCATTACGCTCGATAACGACTATCCCTACTTTCCCGTCGATTCGGTGCTTCCGAACGACTACTACGGCACATTTCTTGCCGTTCGGCATTTCGTTCAGGCCGGACATACGAAAATCGGCTTTATCGGCGACAATCGCATGTCTTCCACCTTTCGCACCCGCTATCATGGCTTCTGCGACGCCCTGGAACATTGGGGACTGGAGAATCGCCCTGAATATATTTACGACGCACGTTTGGTGGACTCGTTTGGCGAGATTCAATTTAATGCGTTTCTCGACAAATTGGATTACGACCGGCTGCCAACGGCCTTTTTTTGCGCCAACGATCCGATTGCCATCGTGTTGAACAACCATCTGAACGCTCGGGGTATCCGCACCCCTGACGCAGTGTCCATTATCGGTTTCGACAACATCGAAGCTTGCGAGTGGCAATCTCCGCCGCTCACGTCGGTCAACTACCCCAGGGAGCATGTTGCCTTGAGGGCGGTGGAGCTCCTGCTGTGGCGACTGGACAACAAGGAAGCTCCCTGCAATAAAATTTTGATCCAGCCGAAATTGACCGTTCGTCAATCCGTTGCGCCGCCGAAGAAGATATCCGGCAAATAAGCCTGGCGCCTAAAAACAAAAGAAGGTTACCTTGTGAATAGCCCAAAATGAGCTTTTACTGGTAACCTTCACAGTTTGATCCGAATTTAGATCAAGTCAGATTCTTGAAGAAGCCGTTTTTTCTTTTCCGTCACAACTAAAGTGGCATTTTCTTTTTCATCCTCTTTGAAAAATTCAACAGAACATGTAAAATGAATACTTCATGTTTAAATCCGTACTTACTTGCTGTTACTACATTTTATGCTGTTTAGGGTCGCCGCGGCAGCGTTATGCAGCTTTTTGCTAGATTTCGTCCCCAATTTGTTCCCACAAATGCCATCATCTTAAAAAACTGAATTTTTTTACTTTCGGTCTACCCACCATATGTCTATAAGCATCACTCTGCCGTCACTATCTTGATCAAGCAAAACGGAAATCTCCCCTTTTCCGAATATTCCATTCGTCACTTGCCTGTAGCCGTATTTCTCCAGTATCTGGATTGCCTTCGCAGCCGAAGTTCCGGGATGGATGTGCCAAATGCCCGCCCGAGCTCCGGCTGCTTGCTGGGGCCGAATAAAATTAACGCCACCAATACGATCAATATCATCCCGGTTACTCCGATTCCCGCCATCAAAAAGCTCTCCATCATTCACATTTTTCGTCGTCTTCATGTTTAAAGCAGTACAAACGAGGCTTCGAAATGTAGTATGGATGTCGAGCTAAAATCAGAATGGGTCGCCAACACATCCGAAGGCGTTCCCCGGACATATAATCTAGCATATTCCACTTGATCGAATATGCCGATAAGCTGACCTGGCGCCTGCGAGCTGTAAAGGAAATTGAGAGCCGCCTTATGCTTGGGTATAACCGGGAATCCGCTGATCAAGGCTGGTCCCGTTGCGGTGCCCAGAGAACTGAGCTCGATCGTACCATACATATGAATTGTATTCCCCAGCTTATACCAGTAACCGGAACGCGACGAATAAGTAATGCCGGTTTGTTGTCCTCCGAATTCCAAACCCGGCATGAATGTCCCATTATCCTTCATAGCATCGACTAACGGTGCCGTTCCGCTTGACGCAGGCGAATATATCCTCTCATTATCCCCGAAACGCACGATTACTTTGGAATTTTGCACGCCTGGCTTGAATTGGATCAACGGTTGGTGCCGGGTTCCGTTCTGAAATACGGTATCATTAAAGACAACCGTACTGCCGCTTCCGTGAACGAACAGATCAGGCGCATTAGTCTGCGTAAAATCGAATTTACCGCCATTAAATGTGATCGTATCGTTTGCTCCCACGGAAATTAAAGGAATCACATCTGTGCTGAAGGAGACAATATTGAAATTGTTAAGCGTAATGATGTTGTTGCCGTCAAAAGCCAGTGCGGTCCCGCTGTCACTCACGCTCGTCGATGATCCTTCACAACCGCAACCATTGAGAGTGAAATAGGAGTAGGCAAAGCGATAGGCCGTATTGGTCGAATGATCGGAGGCGCAGCCATTCATGACAGAATATTTGACGCCGTTAAAATCAAATCCGCCGTTGCCGCCGGTCCAACAATTGTTGAAGGTATGTGAGGTGCCGTTGCGAATGGTAAATTTCCCAAAGGCATGGACACGTTCGTAGACAGACAGCCAGCCATCTTTCGTGTAAACCGCATGCTCGAAACCGATAATATCCACATCTCTGACCGAAACTACGCCGCCTTGTTCAATATATAACCCGTATTGACCTACTGTTGGTCCGGCACCCTGCAGAGCCAGCTTCTCCAATATTACTTTCTGGGGAAAGTGTCCTTCAGGAAAAACAATCCCGTCAATCCAAAAAGGATCGATATACAACAAACAATCGATAGTCGCGGTTTCTCCTGTTTCATAGTTTGTAATAGTAACCGCATTATTGGTCGTTTTCTTAATCGCATGCTTGACATTGGATTTTGTACCGATAAAAGCGATACCAGCCGACTCTCCGGATAAAGTTGATAAACTGGGCAGTTTAATCGGATTCTGGATCTGCACGATTTGACTGGCCACTTTAGCTGCTCTGTTCTGTACCAGAGAGGCAACGATTCCCGCTTCCGTGCTGCTGATGCCCACCGAGACTTGAACGACGCGTTCCATATTCGCGGTCACATTCGGACTTCCCCCAAGCGTCGTCGATCCTTGTGCACGCCACATTTCCAGTACGCCGTTGTTGTTATAAGCGAAATAATCGCCGTTTGCCGCCGGGAGACTTGCCGCCCAGTATTGAAGCTGCGCCCGATCGACCCCATAGGCTACGGCAAGAGCGCACAATTCACAATCCCCTTCTTCTCCGGCAGCAGCAGCAACAGCAGACCCTCCCCATCCGTTCAACCCCAATCCTCCGGCAACAGCCGTAACTCCCATCGCACCCAGGGCTGCAATGACTTTCCTGCGGCTTACGAGGTGACCGCCTTCCGGATTTCCGTGTTTGCCGTCCATTGACTTCTCCTCCTCAATGTTTAACTTTTCGGAGCGATACGAAGCTTTACAGAAGCTATTTCCCCTTGGTCGCCGTCGCCTTCCAATCGGCTATGCCTTTGGCCACTGCCGCGTCCCAGAACGCGAACACCTTTTCCTCGCCCAGGTTTTTTATCTCCTGGATCATCTTAGCCTTCTCCGCAGCAAAACTCGCATCGTCCTCGCTCAATATGATTTTCGGAACCGCCTGATTCAAATAATTGTTCAGCTTGTCGGCGATCAGCTTGATTTCGTCAGGTTCGCTTGCCGGAATAAAGCCGGCCAATTCGAACGCTTCGGAATGCGTGTACGTTTGGCCTGGCGGTAAAATATCTTCCGGCAACTCGGCCCCGTAATGGTTCAGAACCTCCTTGACGATCGCGTTTTCCGGCTTTTCCATTTGAGCTTTCATATATTCCCTTCCCTTGGAAATGTCAATCGGTACTTGGGTGCCCGGGATCAAGGCGTCCTTACTCAAACCCAGATTATTCAAATATTTGTAGTAGCCGTATTTATTAACCGCTTCGGGATCCAGCTTGTTTTTTTCATGCGCCTCCGTATACTTGTATCGGCCGTCTTCGTTCACCCAATCGACGCCTTCGACTCCATTGGCAACGGTCATCGATCCGTGGACGGAATACAGCCAGTTGATCAATTCCATCGCCCGCTCGGGATGCTTGGCGTTTTTCGATATCGCAAAAACCTGATTGTTTTGACCATACTTTTTGTTGAAATAATTATAGCCTTTGGACGGCATCGGAAGCGGACCGAACCAACCCTGGTCATAGATGTCTTTGCTCTGCTGCAAATAGGTGTTGCCGCCCCAGATCATCCAGCCGGTGTACGTCGCCAGCACTTGTCCGGTATTGTATTTCTGGGTCGCCTGATCATACTTTTGCGTGAAGCTGTCCGGATCGAGCAATCCCATCCGGTTCGCTTTGTTCCAGAATGCGACATCCTCCCAAAAACCAGAATTTTCATTCGTGTAAATATTTGTAGTTTCGAACGACTTCACATCCATTTGCATCACATTCGCAGAACCGCCGTACAGATTCGTCCCGCCTTGTCTGAACGGCCCCCATATGTGGGTGATGTTGGAATAACCCCAGTCAAGCCAGGTGGAGAAACCATAATATTTTTTGCCATCCTCATTCACGGGATGCTTCTTGAGCATGTCCGCTACGACTTGCAGATAGTCGTCAGGTGTATTGATCGCCGGATACCCGAGCTCCTTGTAGTAATCCCACCGCAAGTAAACCCCGGCCCAAAGCGGTTCCGGCGATGCCGCCTCCTCCATGATCAAACCGCTGATAAATTTCTGCTCGCCGTCCGCCAGCTTTTTATCGGCCTCCAGCACTTCAGGCGGCATGTTCTCCTTGATGTCCGGTCCGTATTGTTCAATAAGCGGTTCCAAATCGAGAACCAGATCTTTCATTTGCGGAGCGAATTTTTTCTCGACGACCATAATATCCTTCAAGTCATTCGTCGCAAGCAGCGCGGCCAGCTTTTCGTCCGACGGTTTCGTCTCCATGTCGATCTTGATCCCCAATTCTTTCTCGATCTGTTTCGCTACAGGGTCATCCTGAATGCCTCCCGGAACATTGTACCCCATGGTCGCACTCCAGAAGGTCAGCGTTACCGGCTTTTTGTCGGCCGGCTCCGTACTCGTACCTTCCTTCGTTCCGGACACGGGCGTTTGCTCACTTGGCTTCGTTCCGTCCGAGCATGCAGCCAGGCCAACCGCAATGCCGGCCATGAGCACAATGGCCATCGTCCTTTTCAATCTCATCTTCATTGAATTTTCTCCTCACCTTATGTTGTTTTATTATATCCTGCCGGTTGGGACCGGCAAGCTAATAAACAGCGGTCAGCCTTTGACGGCTCCAAGCATAATGCCTTTTACGAAATACTTTTGCAGGAACGGATATACGAGAAGGATCGGAATCACCGTCACGACGGTAATCGTCGTTTTCACGGCGAATGGATCCAATTGCTGGCTCCTGCTTGCCGTATCCAGGTCCGTTTTGCCGCCTTTCAATGAATTCGCCAGCATTTCGGCCTGACTCAGAAAGTTTTTGAGTATCAACTGCAGCGTTTGAAGCCGGGGGTCGTTCACGAGAAAGAAGTTGTCCTGCCACGAGTTCCATTGGCCGACGGCGTTAAACACCGCTACAGCAGCGATAATCGGAACCGAAACGGGAGCCACTATCTTCATTAATACCGTGAAATAACCCGCACCATCCACAATAGCCGATTCCTCCAAGGATGGGGAAATCGATTCGATGTAGGTTTTGATCAGAATGATGGCAAAGGGAGAGAGTATGCCGGGCAGTATATAGAGCAGGAAATTATTTTGCAGCCCCAACATCTTCATGGTGACAAACCATGGAATGAGCCCGGCTTGAAAAAACATCGTGAACACCGTTGCACGGTAAATCCATTTTCTCCCGATCAACTCTTGTTTCGTACAGATGTAGGCCAGCATCGTAGAGAAGAAGAGCATCAGCGCCGTTCCGGCGACGGTCCTCGCCACCGAAATGCCGAATGCGGTCAATATCCCATTCAACCGAAATACCTGAACGAAATTATCCCAATGAAGTCCGATCGGGAAGACGATCACTTCCCCTCTCGATACGGCGTCGGCGCTGCTGATCGAAACAAGCACGATATAATAAAAAGGATAGATGCACACTGCGGCAAAGGCGAGAAACAATACCGCGCAGACGGATTGAAACAGCAAATCTTTTTTAACGTTCATTCTCATTCGAGGTCTCCTATGTTAGAAAATCGACTGGTCGCGCAATTTTCTGGACAACGTGTTCGCTGTCATCAGCAGTGCGATGCTTACCAGCGTTTTGGTCATGCCGATCGCCGTCGACATCGGGAAATTGTTCTGCGTAATGCCGATGCGGTATACGTACAGATCGAGCACTTGGATATTGCTTTGCACAAGTCCGTTGTTGAACAAGTAGTACTGTTCAAACCCGTTATTCAGTAGCGAACCGATATTGAGCAGCAGGAGCGTAATAAATGTTGGTATTAACCCCGGCACCGTAATGTGCCGAATTTTCCCGAACCGTCCCGCACCGTCCACAGCCGCCGCATCATATTGATCCTGATCGATTCCGACGATCGCGGCAATATATACAATCGCTGCAAAACCGAGGCCTTTCCAAACCGAAATTGCCGTTTGAAAGATCCATACGATATCCGGGTTAGCGAGCGGGTTCAAAGGTCTTTCGATGATATGCAGCTGGAGAAGGAGCTTATTGACCAACCCGTCACCGGACGAAAGCATGAAATAACAGATCGCGTAGACAAGCACCCAACTGATAAAATTGGGCAATGTCGTCGTCGTTTGGATGAATTTCTGCAGCTTCTTGCTTCTCAATTCCTGCAGGAATATCGCGAATATGACCGCCAAAGGCGAAACGAGCAACCCCATAAAGCTCATCATCAGCGTATTTCGCAGTACTGGCAATATTTCGGGATCGTTGAAAGCCATTCTGAAGTATTTGAAGCCTGCAAATCCAGTCTCGAACAATCGCAATCCGGGCTTGTAATGGAAGAAGGCAATCGACCAGCCAAGCAGCGGCAAGTAGGAAAACAAGACAAGAGCGATCACGCAGGGAACCGCCATTGCGATCAACGTTTTTTGCCCGGAAGACAGGCGCCGCTTTGCAGGATAGGCAGCGGTTCGGTTGGCGGCGAGCCACATTCCCAAGTTTGACAATTTAAACTCCTCCAGTTTATGATTGGGGTACCTTACGACCCTTACTGAATCAATATTATAATGACAGCGTTCTCAAATCGATTCTCAAAACTTTAGATTTTTATAATTATTATAGTTTTCCGATGCTGAAGTGAGGAGAATGTCATGTTATCGGTCTTGTACAACCGGTTCTTGAAGCAAAAATTTTTCAACCGTCTTCTACTCTCCTATACGCTCATACTTCTGGTGACAATCGGCTTTCTAAGTTCAACCATTATCCGCAGCGTAGACCGTTCCGCCGAGCGGGATGCGGTCGACAGCGCCAATCAGGCGGTGCAACGAATTCGCAGCTACTTCGACCAGAAAGAAAATACGGTGAAGCTGCTTGTCCAGCAACTGTATCTGAACCCGTACCAAAGTCGCGACATGATGGAGTTTTTGTCGCAGGACACCGTTTCCTACAACAGCGACGATTTGTCTAAAGCGGATATGATCAAATATTACTTGAGTGCAGCCGTCTACCAGGACAGAGACATTATGGACGCTGTGATTTACAAAAAAGTAAACGGCAGCCTGTACGTCCGATCCAGCGACTTCACTTTGAACAACGACGAATATTTGAATACGAACATCGGATTATTTAACGCCATGGATGATCAGTTCCACGGCCTTGCCTTGACTGCCGCGTATTCCCAAACCTACAACACGAACAACCGGAAGGCCATTTTCACCATAGCCGCTAATTTGAGAGGCGATATGAAAAACAATATTTTCGACAAAAGCATTGCCGTTCTATCCGTCAATTTCAACACCGACCGAATGATAAGACTATTCCAGGATCAGATCGACCGCAACTATAACATCGATATCCTGGTGCTGACCCGGGACGGGCAAGTGATATGCGACACGCGGAACATGTATTACGGCAAGCCCTATCCATTCTTCGACCAGGTCAAGGCCACGAACCAGAAAGCGAATTTGGACCGCAGCAGCATGGTGACGACTTCCGCCAGCGACAGCCTCGGCTTTTATGTGGTTGGCATATTGCCCCATTCCGATATTTCCTCGAAAACCCGGTCGACCAAAAATACGGTCATCGCGCTCGCGGCCGGCAGCGCACTTGTTGCGATCGTTCTCGGTTTTGTCAGCATCCGGTTCTTCTCGTCCAGAATCCGCCTCATCAACAAAGCGATCCAGAACGTGCAGACGGGCGATTTCACCTCGCGCGTTTCGGTCGGCAGGACGAATGACGAAATCGGTATGATTGCTGTCAACTTCAATGAGATGTGCAATCAGATTGTCGATTACATCAATAAAGTGTACATTTCTGAGCTGAAGCAGAAGGAGGCCGAATTATACGCCCTGCAATCGCAAATTGATCCGCATTTCCTGTACAACACCCTTGAAGCGATTCATATGGAAGCGCTCGCAGCCGGCAATGAACAGGTCAGCCAGATGATCGAAATTTTGGCGCAGTTGTTCCGCAGCAGCATTAAAGAGGGGATGTTCATTACGATTCGGGAAGAGCTTCACTATTGCAGCTTGTATTTGGACCTGTACAACATCCGGTATGAGGACAACTTGACGATCGGGTTCCGGATCGATCCGGACATATACGAATTCGGTATTCCAAAGTATCTTCTGCAACCGATCGTGGAGAACTGCGTCATCCACGGATTTCGTCACAACGGGGAAGACAACCGAATCATGCTGCACGGGTACCTATCAAAAACCGGGATCCATCATGCGGACGATATTTTCATCGAGGTCATCGACAACGGAAACGGGATGAATCCGATCGAGTTGGAGAAAATCAAAAACGAGCTCAATGTTTTGCAATTCAACAGCAATCACCGCAGTATCGGCATTGCCAATGTACATCAACGCATACGGCTCGCTTTCGGCCTGCCGTATGGCATCGATATTGTCAGCAGCGAGAACGAGGGAACCAGGATCGTGATCCGATTGCCCGCCAGGTCGAAAGGGGAAATGGCCGAATATGTACAAAGCACTCATCGTCGATGATGAACCGAGGATATTAAAAGGGTTGCACAACATCATCCAGTGGGAGGATTACGGTATTGAAATTGCCGGTCAAGCCGGCAATGGGGCCGAAGCGCTTCGTATGATCGAAGGCTCCAGAATATCGATATTGATTACCGATATTCATATGCCGGAAATGGACGGGCTGGAATTGATCCGGCAACTCAAACGGAGAGGACTTTCGGTCAGAACGATCATTTTAAGCGGTTATAGCGATTTTACCTACGTCAAGGAAGCGGCCTTGCTTGGAATTGAAAACTACTTGCTCAAGCCCATCGTCAGGGATGAATTATCGTCTACCTTACTCAACATTATTGAAAAAATTGAACATGAGACGAATCAGCAAATCCATCTCAGAAACGCGTCTCTCATTCTAAAAAATAACATTTTATACCGGTGGCTGATGGGCAATATCAGTCATGTCCAACTGAAGGAGCGGGCCGATCTGCTACAAATCGACTTGAACAGCCAACACTATGTCGTTGGCTTGATCAAGTTGATATTCGAGGAAGATCATGAACCGGTATATAAAAATTTAATGAATTTTGCTTGTGAAAATATTTGCAACGAACTACTAACCGCCCGCACCAACGTCATTACGTTGAATGATCCGAACGGCCTGATCGTTGTTATATTTTATGGGGACGACGCGTGCTGCACCGATCAATCCGTACATGACATGCTGCAGGAGTGCATTTCAGCAGCGGGCAAGTTTCTGAAACGCGATGTGTTCGTAACCGTCGGCAGCCATGAATCTGACAGCGAACACGTACACCAAAGCTATTCCAATGCCAGACAATTGATGGAATACAGTTTGATCATCCCTCCGAATTCGATCGTTTGCTACGATCAGATTACTGGGGAGCCGAATGTGAAAAACGAAAAGACTAAAATCGAATTTGATGCGTTTCAAACGAGCCTATCCTTGAAAGATAAAGAGCAGGCTGCCGCTTTTATTGACGACACGTTCCGTATGGTCGGCCAAATGAAAGGGATTCCTCCTCTGTACGTTCAAAATCTGTCCATCGAGATGCTGTACCGGATATTGAGCGCCCTGAACCAATTGAGAATCGAGACAGCCACGCTTCTGGACGGTCAGGATAATATGTTCATCCATCTGCTCAAAGTCAAACATCTCGACGAAATGCGCGATTGGCTCAAATCGATCGCCCTGAAAGCGATTGAAAAAATCTGTTCGGAAGAGGACAGTATGAACCCGTTGGTCAAACGAGTGCTCGATTATTTGGAATCGAACTATTCGGATAATATATCGCTCAAAACGATTGCAGCTTCCTTCCATGTCAATGCCGCGTACCTTGGGCAACTGATCATCAAGGAAAAAAACGAAACCTTCTCTAATTTGCTCAATATGAAGCGGATTGAAGCTGCCAAGGAGTTATTACGCCATACTTCTCTCGGCTTGAATGAAATTGCCACGCAAGTCGGCTACGTTAACCAAAGCTATTTCAATGCACTGTTCAAGAAGATAACTGGAGCTTACCCGACACGGTATCGCTTGGAAAGTAAGGAGGTCTTATAAAAAAGGGGATAGTCCCTCCGCTCCGTCACTCCAACACATGAAACCTCTGGCGGTAAACACGGGGCGTCACGCCTTCGGTTTCCATGAACCGTTTGCAGAAGTACGATACGTTCTGGAAACCGACTTCCTCCGCCACTCTTGCGATGGACAGGTCCGAATTGACGAGCAGCAATTTAGCCTGTTCAACGCGGTACCGGGTCAAATAGTCGAGAGGGGGACCTCCATACTTTTGTTTCATACATCTCGAGATGTAGACGTAATGATAGTTCAAAACTTCAGCCAACCGTTTACTGTCTATATTTTCCTTATAGTGCTTTCGCAGGAAGGTCGCCGCCTTGTCCGCAACAAGTGAAACGTGCCTGCCTTTCTCCGATGCTTGTATCGGCTCAAGCGACTGCATGACGTCCTGCACAATCGTCTGCTGCCGCCACCGCGCCCGCGATCCGGACTGATGGTTCAGCGCCAGCAGCTTTCGCATCTCTTCATATGTCTTCGCCGGCCGATACAGCTGCGCGTGACGCGGAATAACAATCGCGAACGGATCGTATGCAGTCGGGCCGCATCGGCCTGCCACGTTCATCCCGGTTTGCTCGTTCTCCCACTCGCCCCATGGCCCGTCCGCGACGAAATGCAGCCAATAAAAATGTGTGCGCGTCGAACAGCCTGCCGCAGAATAATGATAGGCGTCCGGACGAAGCAGCAGCGCTTGCCCTGACCCAACTTCCCAAGTCGTCCCTTCTTCCCCCATAAAAAGACAACCTTCAGTCACAAGCAGCAAATCAAACACGCCAATGGCGCGGCGCGCCGGATGCATCCCGCCTATTTCATACACAGCCTCCCCGCAGGCAAGAAAATACGGAAGTGGGGGCGCGCTCATCTGAAAAACCGTCATTTAAAACCCTCCTAAAGGTTTAAAATGTGGTATATCAAGTTGATATGCCATATTTTTTCTCTTTGAAAACAAAAGTATAGTAATAATGAGAAGATCGGTCTCAGTTTATATTGTTGCATTTATTTTAGATCAACCAAGGAGTGTGTTCAATGGACAAAATGGCTGAAACGGTTAAGCGAAAATGGTGTCCCGTCCCTTTAACGGACGTGGTGATCGAAGACGTGTTCTGGTTGCCTCGCATCCGTACAAACCGGGAACGCACACTGCCATTCGAGTACGAGCAATGCAAAGATACGGGACGCATCGATGCCTTTCGGCTGGACTGGACGCCCGGCAAAGAACCGAGACCGCATGAGTTTTGGGATTCCGACGTAGCCAAGTGGGTGGAAGCAGCAAGCTACAGCTTGTCTCAACATCCTGATCAGGAGCTGGAGAACCTGCTTGAAACCGTGATCGATCTGATCGTTTCCGCGCAGCAGCCGGACGGCTACTTGAATACTTATTTCACGGTCGTGGAACCGCAGAACAGATGGCGCAATCTTGGCATGAACCACGAGTTGTACAGCGCGGGACATCTGTTCGAGGCGGCGGTCGCCCATTATGAATCGACCGGCAAGCGCAAGCTGCTCGACGCGATGTGCCGGTACGCCGATTATATCGGCGAAGTGTTCGGACGAGGCGTTGGGCAGCGGCGCGGGTACTGCGGGCACGAGGAGATCGAGTTAGCGCTCGTGAAGCTGTATCGAGCGACGAATGAGGAGCGGTACTTGAGACTTGCGCAATATTTTGTCGACGAGCGGGGACAGGAGCCGAACTACTTCGAGGAGGAGCGTCTGGCAAGGGGCGAAGCGCCTCATCCGTTATTCGCCGACAGTTACGCTTATGCCCAGGCCCACATCCCTGTACGGGAACAATCGGAAGTCGTCGGCCACGCCGTGCGGGCGATGTATTTATACTGCGCTATGACCGATTTGGCCGGCGAGATCGGGGACGAATCGCTGCTCCGCGCATGTGACGCGATATGGAACAATTTGTGCGCGAAGCAACTGTATTTGACCGGCGGGATAGGCTCTTCGCGGCATAACGAAGGCTTCACGACCGACTACGATTTGCCGAACGAGACCGCTTACGCGGAAACGTGCGCGGCGATCGGCTTCGTCATGTGGAACCACCGTATGCTGCAGTTGAATTGCGACGGTAAATACGCCGACATGATGGAGCGCGCGCTCTACAACGGCGTCATAAGCGGAGTATCGCTCGATGGCGAGCGCTTCTTCTATGAGAACCCGCTGGCCAGCACCGGCGCCCATCACCGCAAACCGTGGTTCGGCTGTGCCTGCTGTCCCCCGAATATCGCTCGTCTGCTCGCCTCGTTCGGCACTTATGTGTACTCCTCCGGCGATGAAGGGATCGCTGTACATCTGTATGCACAAGGACATGCCGACATTCGGCTGGCTGAGCGCAAGGTAACAATCGAGCAAGAGCACGAATATCCATGGTCCGGACGGATTGCCCTCACGATTCGTCCGGACCAGCCCGCCGCTTTCGCCCTTAAGCTGCGCATTCCCGAATGGTGCAAGATGGCGTCGCTCAGCATCAACGGCGCAGCGACCGCCCAAGTGACAGGCGCGGACGGCCGGGAGGACCGGATCAGGGCAATCGGCGGCGATGGTGTTGGTGGCGATACCGACTCGATACCGCCCGGATTATCGATTCACCGCGGCTATCTCGCAATCGATCGCGTATGGCATCCGGGCGACGTGGTGGAGCTCGCCCTGTCGATGCCGGTCGAGCGCATATATAGCCACCCACGCGTCACGGCCAATATCGGCCGTGTGGCGCTGCAGCGTGGACCGCTCGTGTACTGCCTCGAGCACGCGGACAACGGCCCCCGGCTGCAGCAGCTCGCCCTGCCCGCAGACGCCGTGCTCGAGGCCCGTTTCGAGCCCGAACTGCTCGGCGGCATCGTCGTCCTCGACGGTACAGCAATGCGGCTTGCCGAGGATGGCTGGGACGGCCGCTTGTACGGCTCCGGCGATTCCCGTCCGGCAGCCGAGCCTGCGCTGGTCCGCGCCATACCTTATGCCTATTGGGACAACCGCGAAGGCGGTGAGATGCTCGTCTGGCTGCGCGAGATGTCTAAATAACCTCCCTCCAAACAATTGCCCTCCATCTTCCTTTCGGCCAGTGGAGGGCCCTCGCAAGCCTGGCCAAAGATTAGTAAACTTCGCCGCGGCAACAAAAAGTGATTCATTCGACACTGGATAGGGTGGGCTAATTAGAAGCCTGTCTAGCCCTGTAGAGCATAATAGTCAACACCTCATAAAATAACCAGGCCTTTGAAGGAATACCATTTGCTCAATAACATTCAATAAATCCCTTCTGCATTTGCAGGCAATTCCCTAACATGCTTCAGATACTCAGTCATATTGGCATCATCTTTGGCATTGTAATTATACTTAAAATACTCGGCGACATCCTTGGCAAGAACCCTAAACATTTCGCAAGCTGCGAATATGGAGTTCCACATGTTATCATAGTCGCTATCCGCATAAGTTTCCTTATACATTTCCCAAAAGGATTCGGGAAGATACTTCTTCATATACTTCCCCATTTTCCCTGTAGAAACTTGAAAATCATTTTTGGTGCCCACCCACCATGAAATCATCTCATCCAATTGAGGTCTGATGACGTGTTCAAACATTTGTTTCGCATACGGTAATTCATCACGCCAAATCCCTTTAGCAACATTTTGCAGGCACCACCAAAAATTATTGCAACAACCTAAATATGATTGCTCTGTAGGCTGTTTAACATGATAGTCGATATCTGTGGGAGCAGGAATGATTGGCAGGCAGTTATCCTTATCTAATAGAGAAACTGTCAACTTATCGCTAACATATCCTTCAAGCATAGATTCTTTAGTTTCGATGTGAAGGTCTATCCGATTTCCATCTGTAAATAACATTAAATATCCGTAAGACCGAGTAAAATCCATATCTATACCCATGGATTGGTTGTTTTTATCAGGCTCTTGCATCATAAGCAAATCACCAAATACATTGATCCATGTCTCATCTTTTATAAAAGAAGAAGTTTCGGTAACTACGTAAACAATATCATAATCCTGAAAAATATCCTTGGGAGCATTGGGGTTGGTACGCGAGCCGTTCATATAAACCGCTCGGATTCGTTCATCCTTTTGAGCAACCCCTAGTATTAATTCAAACATTTCTTTTTCAGTTCTCATGTACGTCCCCCTCCAAATCTTAATACAGCATAGTACAAATGGGATATTTTTCACTTGTCTTTATCCTTCATGTATCAGTTTCCCTAAACCTTCCATTTCAACAGAATACCTTCTTGGAGTAAACTGTAAGCGTAAAAACGTTGTCTGACTCTGAATTACTGACTACATCTGCTCCATCTGACTTAATGATTGTTATTCGTCAAACTCGGCTTTAGGTAAATATAGAGAAAGAACCTCGCTCATGTCATTAACCTTGTTCAATACACATCCGAAAGGTAGTTCTATCCCCTCGTAATGAGACACTATGGAAACTCTGATTGCAGGAATTTGATAATCACCCCAAAAATAAAAGACAAACGACTTCCCTTGATAATGCTTGCACAAATATCTAGACCAAGAGGTTTTAATAAAGCCAAAAACTTGCTGTAATTCGTTCAACGAGATACTGTTCTTTTTAATCAGTTTGTTCAGCTTTTAGATGGTGTAAAGGTTATAACGAGCCTCAGCATAGTATTGTTCCTTATCGTTAGAGAATACTAAATTTGGATGTTCCGCTATCTCCAATATTTCTTGAAATGCCTCTATTCCCTTTTTCTTTAGAAAATCTATCATTCTAAACTCACGACCTTCAAATATAGTCCCATTACGTTGTACCATATTTTGGTATACCACCGGAATAGTATTAGACCGAGGTGCCGTCCGCAAACCGATCAATCTTTGTAATGATAATCCAAAATCAAATCATAATGATTAGGTGTTGTCTGTTCATTCCATTTTTCACCGTATTCTTTCCCGATAAAAATTAATCCCAATAACCTTAATGGATCCGAGGCGATAAAAGTATCATTCCCTCTTATTGCTTCCCAGTCAAACGAATCGTCATCATTATCATTGATTTTAATAGAGAATCCTGCGTCTAATATTATTTTTAATGCGAGATTATAAGTATTCATCGCATCTGCAATTTTCAAATCGAATCACCTCATCCACATGGTTTGTACAACTATCATCCTTTAATCCATATCTTAGCATGAAGTGTTGAAGAAAAACTGCCCGTTAGCTTAATAACAAAATAAGGACCAGCCGCCGCGGCGAACTACTCCTTGTTTCGTTCAACTTATTAAGTTTTTTGCAACAGATCTCTCTCTATTTTGTATTGACTTGTTGCATGTTGCCGATAACTGCCTATTAGGAGTCCTATAAATGATCATTCATATGGACCGTTCATTCCGTGTTCCCCCGCTGCAGTCGGTCCGTATCGGCATCCGTGGTATTCGCTGCGAAGCGAATCTCGAAAAGACGCGCCTGATAAGCCTTGGGCATTCGAATGGTCAGCTGTCCCGTGTTCGGGCTGTAATGGTAATCGACCGAATAACCTTCGCGAGGATACAGCTGCACGATCTCCGCCTGAAGTACGCCTATTCCGCCCCGGCCGCTCGAGCCTGCCAGCGGAATCGTCCGATATTCGTCGCCGTCCCCGAGTCTCCAGACGGACAGCAGCAGCCGCGAATGGTCGCGTGACGCCAGCCCGACGGCAGCCCAATTCAGCACGTCTTTGATCCTCGTAAAGCCGAGCGGCCAGAAGGGATAGGCTTGCGAGATGAACGAGCGCTCCCGCTTGTACAGTTCGACTGCCTCCGCGATCAGCACGCGGTTCGTCTCATCGGCAAGATGGAGGTGGCCGGACAGATACAGATTGCCGCACATGCCGTTCACCATATTAAAGATCGTCTGCTCCCCATCGGCCATCGCCGTCAGTCGGACCGTTTCCTTGATGCCCTCCGGATTCGGCAGGTCCGTAAAGAGCAGCGGATACGGATAAGCCCAAATGCCGAGCTGCTCCGGCAGAACCGCCGCCAGACTGCCTCCAATGATAGACGGATATTTGCGGTAATCCTCCTGGTCGCTGGAGCTTTGCAGATGAAAATGAGCCAACGCCTCGTAGTCCGCCCTCATGCCGCCGGAGCCGCAATTTTCCAGCATCACCTGCGGGTGGTGCGCCCTCACCTCGTCGATAAATCGGTAGAAATCCGACAGCGCCTGTCGCAGGCCCTCCGCGGCCGCTTTGCCTCCGGTGTCGTCGCCCGGCCCGATGCACAGATTGTAATCGTTCTTGAAGTAACGGACGCCCATTCCCACGAGGCGGTCGATCACGCCATGCATGTAAGATCGCACGTCCGGATGGCCGAAATGGAGAAAAGATCGAAGCCCCCCGCCTACGCGGATGCCGTAACGGCGGATGAACCAGTCGTCCGGCTTCGCGGCTAGAGCCGCGTCGTCTCCGCACACTTCCATCTCCAGCCACAGGCCGGGCTTCATGCCTTTGTCCGCGATATATGCGAGGAAAGACTCCAGTCCTTCCTCACCGAACCGGTTGCGGCTCGGCTGCCAATCGCCGAGACCGCTGCCCCATGACGAGTCGATCTCGCCGAACCACCCGGCGTCGATGCAGAAATATTCGCAGCCCGCAGCCGCGGCCGCATCGACAAGCGGCATCAGCTTCTCTTTCGACGGATCACCCCACAACGTGTTCATATAATCGTTGTAGATGACGGACGTGGCAGGCAAGTCCCCGTACAGTCCCTTCGTCAAGTAACGGCGGTACGCCGTCAGCTCCCTAACCGCGTCGGCGAAGTCACCGTCGCAGCAGCCGAAAGCCGCCGGAATCGATTCGTAGCTTTCGCCTGGCAGCAGTTGCTTGCTCCAACTGCCGAACCGCTCGTCGGCTCCATCCGCATGAATGAACAAGCCGCCGCTGTCGTCGCTCCAAGAGCCGCGGTAGCCGATCTCGAGATGCCAGTTTGCGGACGTGTCCAGCTGACAATACCATACTTTGCCCGTCTCAAAGTCTTCCAGTACGATCAACGGCAGCAGCTTGCCCGTGCTCCAACTGCCGACGGAAGAGAAGTGGACAGCCGACGTGCTCGGGTGGACCGATGTCGGGTACAAGCCCAGCTCCTCCAGATCTCCGGAGCGCCATTGGCCCTCCCCATTCCAAGTCTGACGGCAGTAATGAACGCGGATTTTGCGTTTGTCATACCAGGGCAAAAGCCCGTCCGTGGCGACGCCTTGCATGCACATCGAGGATAGATGGGTCAGCACGACCGGCGAATCCCCTTCATTGGTGACGACCGTTGTCTGGCCGATCGCGGCCGCCCCCGGAATGAACCGCATATTGACCTGCACCTTCAGCCGCAGCTGTTCGTGCCGGTACAGAAGCTGCAGCCCTTCGGCATCGGCGGAATGGGACACCAGTCTCATCTCCGAAGGCAGGGCGGTCAGTCCGCTGATCAGCGCCGGATTGTTACCGTACGGACGGCCTGCGACGGCCAACTCGAAATTCGGAAAAGGAATACCGGGAACCCGCTCCCGCAGCTCCTTGGAAGAGTTTAAGGTTACCTGCATCCATCCTTTTTCCGTATGCGCAAAGCCTATATGCATGCCTTCATGCTCAATCGTCATCCTGTTAGTGTGATCCTTCATCATTCGTTCTCTCTCTCCTGTAAACCAGCTCCGGCTGGCCGATCGCCAGCGGCTTCAGCACATAGCGGTCGGTCCAGCGCGAATGGTCGAAAAAGTGGCTTGGCGTCAAAAAATGCACCGATTCGTCGTCCTCCAAATGATGCGGCCCGATCAAATTGCGCAGCGCGGAAGTAACGACTAAAGCAAACTTTGTCCCTTTGCCCCACTGCTCCGTAATCTCCCACTCCCACCCATTCCATCTGATAGGCGAGCCCTCGCGCTTTATTTAGCCACCAATTTAGATCGGTCGGATACGCTACATCCACATGCTCGGAAGTGGCGTCTACCAGCATCGTCCTATGATTCAGTGGTGTAGTCATCGCAGTTACAGTGACACTCACCCACCGCTTTGACGACTCCTGCCGAGCTTACGGTCGCACTGGAAGCAACGTTCGAGCTGTGCGTCGCGCTTGATCAGGAAGTCAGGATTTGGCGTCCTACATCGTACCTGCCGCGACTTGGATGATTGGGTATTTGTAATATTTCACCCTACCAATCTCTTATCATATCTGCTAAAATTGCATAAAACATAGTTAAATATTATCCATATTTTTGTATTATTCAACCCTCTATAAGGAGAGTATTTATGGAGCGTGGGTCGATGCTGTACATGATTGCTCCTCCTATGCCATTTTACGTGATAGGCGGAGTAAATAAGTATTATCCGGGAGACGAGCACCCCGATCGCTATGCAATCGGCGTTTTCGATATGCTGCTCGTGATGAAAGGCGAACTCCGGATCGCGGAAGAGCGACGAAGCTGGCGGGTTGGTCCCGGACAAATGCTTATCCTTCGCCCGGATCTGCACCATTACTCCGCTGGACCTTGCGGAGAGGAAACCCACCACTATTGGCTGCACTTCATGCCTGCCGGCGAATGGTGGGAAATTCCGGACGATCAGCGGCCGCCCGATAAAGATATGCTCGTCCAACTACAATCGGCTCGAACGAAGTTTCCCCTTCATCGAGTGTATAGCATCGCGGTGCCTAAATATGGCATGATCCCTTCTCCGGGAAAAACGTTCGATGCTCTCAAGCACCTTATTCAATCGGAACTGGAGCCCCCATCCCTGGTATTGTGGAAGCATCAATCCATTTTAGACGAGTTAATCAGGGATTTGCACCGCGATCAGAAGTCCGTGAACGATACTCAGGCCGTCCGTCTGGCAGAACAAGCGGAAGCGTTTCTGAAGCAGAACTATAAACATCCGATAACGAATGCCATGCTTGGAGAGGCACTGAACTTTCACCCCAATTACATTGCGCGCAGCATGCGGAAAGTGCTCGGCTTCACCCCGGTCGAATATTTGATGCAATATCGCTTGGAACAGGCGAAGCTACTGTTGATGAAGACGGAGCTATCCATCATGCAGATCGCCGAAGAAGTCGGTTTTCAGCAAACCGCCTATTTTTCCCGTTGTTTCTCAAACAAAGAAGGGATTTCGCCCTTGCAATTCCGTAAAAAGTTTAAGAAGAAGGGCTGAAAAAACCGGACCTCATGGGAGTTTTTTTCAGCCTTACCCTCTATCCTCTCCCTTTAAGCTCCACGACGACATTAATTTCTTCCGTCCCCTCGAACAGTCGCGTTGTCCCGTCAGGCAACCTGAGTTCCGTCGGAATTCCGCGCAGTCCGCTCGCAAGCAACCGGAATTTTCCGGTTCGCGCGTCGAGATCCCACGCTACGTTCACGACTCCATGGGGAGTCGAAGCACCTCCCTTCGCCCAAGTTAAAGGTCCGATTCGCGGTTGGATCACGATTCGGGCATAGCCGGGCGCTCCCGGCTTCACGCCAAGCCATTCGCTGGTGCATTCGTATAAGGGCGCTGCCCCCCAACCATGGCAATCGCTACGCTGCATAACCGGGTCCTCCAACCAAGTTGTTAGACCAAGTCTGATCTGCTCACGCCATAATTCCCACACGCCGAAAGTACGGTCGTATATCCCTGCGGCGGACACCGCCCTAAATAGGAAAAAGGCCATGGCATAGGACACTTTCGCTAACGAATCGTCCGCCAGCATACTCTCCGCTAAACTTATAGCCTCCTCGCCTTCGACGGCATTTGCGAGTATCGCCCATAGCTGGGCATGCTGGCTGTATTGCTCCAACGCAGGCGCGTCTTGAAACAGTGCTCTCTCCTCCGACCAACTATGGCGTTTGACCGCATCGATCGTACGACTCGCCCGCTTCCGGTATTCCGTGCCCGTATCAATTCGTCCGGTTTTTTCGTTCAGAATGGCAGCTTGATGCAGCGCATCTGCATACATGAAATTATATACGGTCAGCGGCAATGGCTTGCCCGGTGCAGGAACGCCGTGCGAACCTTCCCATTCGTGGACCCAATCGACGTAAGACCAGTAGCGATTCGGGGCAGGACCTACGAGCCCGTCGTCCGTCACCAAGCGTTCGAACCAATCCAGTACCGCGTCGATGGTCGGGCGGTATTGCCGTACAAGCAAAGTGTCGCCCCAGAAAGCGTAATGATCGTGAACCATCATGACCCAGTGCAGCGCGAACCCCGGGATGATCTGTGTCTCGTTCGAAGGAAAGCGACTTTGCAGTATGCCGTTCGGCAGCATAGACTTGTGGAAATCGTCAATCGCTTTGCGCGCTAAACGATCGTCCCCGCCGACACAATAGGTGAACAATGCCTGCAATCGTGTATCCATAATATATTGAAGCTGCTCGTAATACGGGCAGTCGATATAAGTTTCGTACATGCACCGCTGAAGCGTTCGAATGCTGATATCCCACATGTGATCGAACGTCTCGTCGGAACAGGTAAAGGAAGCCTTAGTTTCCAGCGGGTATCCGGTTTCGCGGTAATCGAAACTGCGCAGCGTCAAAGGCACCTCCGCGACCTCTATGTCCAGACGTACGAACCGGAACGTACGGAACTGGAATGTCTCGTATTCCTCGCTCCCGAACGTATCCGCTCCGCCAACTCGGTACGATTCGGTTCCCCCGCGCAGCATTTTCCCTACATGATCGTCACGGTTGCCTTTCCGGCCTTCACTGTCTACATAGCTTTCCGAGCAGAGAAAGCGAATCTCGCTTCCCCTTCCTCCTTCCGTTGCTATTCTCAAAAAGCCGTTAATCAACTCTCCCGCATCCAACTCGAGCGAAACTTTACTTCGGGCGGGCAACACAAGCCGGGCTCCGCTGCTTGCGAAATCCCGCAAATGCCGGTCCTCCTGTATTCCCTCACTGCGTACCATACGAGTAAAGCTTCGAGAACGCTCGAACATGAGCGGAATCGGCCGCGGAGTGAGGGGCCAGGCGCCGACGATGCCGTATGCACCCGGATTAGGTGATTCCCCGATCGCCTCCGCCGGAGACCAGCGCGTATCGTCATAGTCGGCTCGTTCCCACCCATGCGGAAGAAGTCCGCCGTCCACCCGCTCCAATCCTCCCGTAACCGTGAGCGTTTGCGGCTGTAATACAACAGACTCATCCCGCAGGCATCGCCATGAGACGTCCGTCGATAGCTCCTCCAGCAAATTATCTTCCACGTAAAGGTTCCCTTGAAGCAGGAACGCCCCCGCCGGAGCGCTGATAACAGCGAACGGCTTCGTGTCGTCTTCCCCGTAATGAAGCACTTTGGCCGCCAGTACGTTCCGGCCCTCCTTCAACTTGGACGAGAGGTCAACCGTCTCGTAATATTGTGTCCACCGGTCTCCCCGGCAAGGACCGAAGGCAACCGATTCCCCATTGATGTAAAGACGATAACGGCTGTTCGCGGAAACATTGACAACCAATCGGCACGTTCGGGTAGGCGGGAGATGGAACTCACGCCGGAAATATACGATACGGCTCGCAGTCGAATCGCTTACTTCTTTCTTCTGCGCCCATATCCATTGGGCAGACCATGTTTTATCCTCTTCCCTGATCTTCATCGTCTTATATCGCCGTCAATACCCTTCGGGCAGAGTGAACAGCTTTCCTTCCCCGGGCGCAAAGGAGGCGGACAACTGCCCGGTCGCGCTGTCGTAGTCGGTTGCGTCTTCTCCCCCCGTTGTCTTGGATATTTCGGTTACGGCTAATGGCTTTGGCGTCAAGGCGAACGTCAATGTACGCGAATTCACCGTGTCCCTGTTCACGACCATGACGTACTTGCGCCCGCTTCCGCTCACAAAATAACCGATTACAGCCGGCTGCGTATTGTCCATCGGTTGCCAGAAAAAGCTCGCAGGAAGCGCTGTAGATCCATTCGGAATCGTCCCCGTATGGTAAACCGCCTGCGAAGTCAACGAAGTTAATGCAGGTCCTAGCTTCAGTACCTCGCCATTGATTTCCCGAGCCCATGTGTATGAGATGTTCTTCGTGCCGTCCGGCAGAATGATACCATCGTGGAAGGGTTCGTTCCATACGGCGTTCTGCGGCGTCCAATACGTAAAATAAATATAACCTTTGGCGCCATAGGCAAGGTTGGTATAAATCTGATAGCGCATTTCTTCCTTGCTTGGTACACGATATGTGCCTGTAATGCCGACCGATTGAATATACGACCAGAAGTCGATCTTGCCAAGCAACGATTGCCGACGGATGATTTCAAGATTTTCATAATAGTCGTTCCGGGTCGCCCCTGATTCAAGAAATGGATAATGATCGTACACGAGCACATCCGGATGCTTGCTTACCCATCTGTATACGTAATCCTCGTAAGATTGCGGTATAATATTCTGGTTAATCGTGAACCAGAAGTCCGCATCGATCGACGTGCCCCCGACATAAGCGGTCCCGTCCTTCTCCCACTTCTCTCCTGTATTGGTGCGAACGACCCATCCTACGGATTGATCGCCTCCACCGTTATGCGTCAACTCCATATAATAAGATGTATTCGGGTTAACCGCTGCGCTCAATGAAAACTGCGGCCAACTTGTCGAGGCTGAAGAAATCGTGGATTCGGCGATCTTGGCCGTTTTGGCCGGAGAATCCCATAAGGTCAACGTAAGCGCTTCGCCGTTTGTCATTTGAGATCTGTCAAAATACATTTGAATCGTGTTAATGGAAGACATATTCGGTCCGGTACGGAAAGTTTGACCGAGCGGCTTTAGAGGCGTGACATATTCGCCGGACATCGGTCGAAAACCGAAAAGGCCTTCTGCGGAGCTCGGTAACAAGTTCGCAAAAACCATATGCGTGGGATCGTTCGCTTTAAACCGTTCCTGGGCCTCCTGCAAGCGCACCATCATATCGACCGTCGGTTCGTCCTTCAGGTTGTAGCCGAGCAACGCGGGGTGAGATTTATAAAAACCGACAAGCGTATCAAGGTAAGCGTCGGACGTTCTGCCCCCCTGGACGTATGCAGAGGCCAATTGGGAAAAACGAATTTCGAAATAAAGGTCTTTAGCCTGCGGTACTCCGTTCAAATAAGCCTGACCGCCCGGATACGAATCGTTCGGACTGACGGAAATGAAAGCGCCTTCTTTTGAACTGTTCGTTTGCAGCTCCATATAATACGTTTTATTCGCGTCAATATTGGTATACGACGCATAAGTCGGATTCAAGTTCGGCGCGATCTGGAATTCCACGAGGTCGTTGTCGACCGGTCCCGTTACCGCGTCGCAGCCGACCGTATTCACTTTGCTCGGACTATCGTATACGCAAAGCTTCAGTTTAACGTTGCTCGACAACGTCGATTTATCCACCTTGAGCGCGACGTGGTCGATATACCACCCTGTTCCCGACGCGGGCGACGCGAACGTCTGCCCGATGCTGCGATCCGATCGTGCCTTCCACCCGTCACCGACGGTAGTTTGCACCGCTAGCTCGCTCTTCAACTCCAAGCCAAAGTCGTGAACGAGAAGCTTCAGCCCGTGGGCCGCAGCATACTGTAACGCCCGCTCGTTCGAGGCATGCGAAACGACGTTGTTGGTGCCGACGACGAATGTCGCGTTCATGTTTGCGATGTCAGCGTAAGCGGCATCGCTAGTTTCTGCCGGTTCCGGAGGGTAAAAGATGCCGATCGGAAACGGCGAGACCGTTGTGGTACCAGCCGAAGTTGTTTTCATACTGAAACCAAGCGAGAAGGTTATTAGGGCTAGCGTACAGCCAATCGACATTGCAGCAATCTTGAACTTTTTCAAAGGAATCATCTCCTTTTTCGTATGTGCGCTCATCTACCGTTGCAGCTTTATCCTTTCAAGCCGCCGGTCGTAAAGCCGGAAACGAGCTTATTTTGAAATAAAACGAAAACGAGCAGAATAGGGATGACGGAAAGCGTCAGTGCCGCGAACAGCGTTGTCCAATCCGCCGCATACTGCTGCTTCAGCATCATGTCGTACAAGCCGACGGAAATCGTATACAGCTTATCGTCTTGCAAGAACATGAACGGAAGAAAATAATCGTTCCAGATGGAAACCATCGTCACCAGGCTGACGGCGGCAATGCTGGGCCCGCTAAGCGGCAGCATGATGCGAAAGAAAATTTGCCAATGGCTCGCTCCGTCGATGAACGCCGCTTCCGCGTATTCCCAAGAAATACCTCTATAAAAACCGTATAAAATAATGAAGTTCATGCTCAGGCCGCCCGAATACAAGATCAGCAGCCCAATATGGCTGTTGAACAGATGCAGGTCGATCATCAGCTTATAAAGCGCGGCGAGCGATCCGACCTGCGGGATGAGAAACGAGCTGACGGCGAAGAAGAAAATGACTCCTTTTCCGGCAAACTTGTATTTGGCCACCGTGTAGGAGGACATCGCCGAGAACAAGACGGCCAAAAACGTGCCGCCGGCCGTAATGTACAAACTGTTGAAAAAATAGGTGCCGAGACCGCTTTCCTGCCACGCCTTGGCGTAATTGGACCAGAGCAGCTTTTCCGGCCAGGACCATACATTCGCGTAAAACTCCGGGTTAGATTTGAAGGCGTTGATCGCCATCCACAAAAACGGATACAGAATGGTCGCGGCGTAGGCGAAAAGTCCAATTTGAAGCAGCAGAGCGCTGCCTTTTTGCGGGAACGTTTTCATGATGATCACCTCCTGTGTCAATATTCGACGACTGTTTTGCGATCAAGCGCATATTTGACTGCATAGGTAATCCCGAAGCCGACGAGGATTAACATGATGCCAAGGGCTGAGGCAAGCCCGTAATCGCCCTTCTGAATCAATACCGTAATTTGCAGCGCTACCGTATTGGTCGTCGAATTCGGTCCCCCGCCGGTCAACAGCTTCGATTGCAGGAAGATCGTAAAAGCCGAGCTTGTGCCGATCAAGATAAGCGCTGATATGTTCGGCCATATCATCGGAACGATCACTTGAACGAGCTCCTTTTTCTTCGAGAGCCCCTCCAGTTTTCCCACCTCGAAAATATCTTGCGGAATCCGCGCAATCGCTCCCATGATCATCGTGGCGTAAAACCCGATTCCTGCCCATACGCAGAAGAAAAATACGGTCGGAAGCGCCGTCCCCGGCTCCCCTAACCAGGAGCGCTGCCAGTCCTCCAATCCAATCCATCCGAGCAGCGGATTGACGATTCCGATGAAGGGACTCGTCGCGAACGAAAACACCATGGTCATGATGACGATCGAGATAATCGTTGGCAAGAAGAACACGGCGCGGTAAAACGAATGGAATCGTATTTTTTGCGACAATACGTAACCGACCGCGACGGAAAGCGGCAACAGGACTAGGACGTTCAGCGGAATCCACAGCAGTGTATTTTGCACCGCGTATCGGTAAACCGGATCCTCACCGATCAGGTTGAATATTTTTTCGTAATTGGCGTAATTTACCCAGTCGATTTTCCCTGTATAGACGTTCCAGCGTTGGAAGGAATATACGATCGTTTGATAATTGACGTACACGGTAAAGACAAGGAAGTGCAATACCGGATAGGCCAGCATCGTAAAGATGAACAGCTTCTGTTTCCGCTTCATGCAATCGATCCTCCAAATAAGGCTACATCCAGTTCCTGCTTCGGAACTGGAGGCAGCGTTTGCTATGCCCGTTTATGCTCATTTCAATCCCAACTCTTCGGTGTATTCGTTCCACTTTTCTTTGGCGAATGCATAATCATCATTGAACTGCTGTTCCGCGGTTTTTGTTCCGGTCGAAATGTTTCCGTTGAATTCGCCTGAAGGGTAAATCCCCCCAAATTTCATGTACATCGGGCTATCGGAGTTGAACGTAAACGGCGTCGAGCTTTGCATGATGTCCACGACACTTTGGGTGAACTCGCTTACCTTCACTCCGTCCATGTCGTACTTGAACGGACGAAGGGCACCGGTAGACTCTGTAAATTTCTTGTTCATTTGCTTCGTCGCGGCAAACCGGATAAATTCTTTAGCGAGTTCCATTTCCTTCGCTTTAGTCGGAATGACCGTAATATCGCCGCCTACCATACTGAAAGCAATATTCGTTTCTTTGGCGTTGTCGACAAGCGGAACAGGCATCATTTTCATTCGGAAGCCGCTTGGAATCGACGATTTCATTTCGTTCTCCAGCCAATGGCCATTCGGAATCATGGCTGCCTTGCCGGACAGGAACAGCATTTGTGCTTCCGTATGATTGACCGCCTCGGAGCCTTTCAGCACCCAACCGTTTTTGAACAATGCTTCGTATTGCTCTAGCGCCTGCTTCTTCGCCGGATTGTTAAGTGGCTCAGGCGACTCCATCTTCAGAAGCTCGTTCAAGTAATCAAAGCCCCCAGCCTGCACAATCATCGGCTTCACCAAGAAGTCCATATACCCTCCGGGAATTTTACCAGGATAAACGATCGGCGCGATGCCTTTTGCCTTCATTTTGTCCGCAAGTTGGGCGAAATCCATCCACGTCTTCGGTACCTCCCAGCCGTTCTCCTCGAACATTCCCGCGTTGTACACCATGCCAAGAAGGCCGTCCGACCAAGGAAGCCCGTATATTTTATCTTTGCCCGCCGCGAATTTTCGAGCTTCTTCGTTCATCGTATCCTTAAACTTGCCCCCGTCAAGACTGTCCCCGTTGTAGATGTCGGACAAATCGGCCAACAAACCTTTGCCCGCCCAAATCTGCCATTTGTCCGAGTGAATGAGGAAGGCCACGTCTGGTAAATTACTGCCCGATTCGAAGCGCGGGTCCAACTTGTCCATGATGCCCGAATCACCTTCCAGTTCAACGGTTACGTCTTTATGCGCCTTCTCGAATTCTTTCTTTAATTCCAGGAACCAGGCGTCCCCGTACCCGCCTATGAAATAAGCCACTTTCAGCGTCCTAGGAGCGGAACCCGACGATTGCTGCGGTTTTTCCGACTCGCTATTCGGAACGGTTCCGCCGGCCTCCTCCGCATTCCCTCCGCCGCATCCGGCTAGCAATGATATAAGCATGACCGCAATAAGGAATCGAAAGGCATTAAGCTTTTTGTTTTTTGAGTTCATCTTTTGTTTGCTCCTCGTTGTTTATTCTTGAAGCGTTTACATTGATAACCGTCATTCTTCTCTGTTCTCCCCCTTGTGCAATAAATAAAGTTCAAATGCTAGATGAAATTTGCAATATCCCATTCCATCTGTCACTCATTATAGGGTATAACATGAAGAAAAAAAATGCGGGTAATCAACCTAATTTTTGCATATTTTAAACTTCAGTTCACATCATCTTCATGTAAATAAGCACTCATTTTTCAGTGGGCTAACTAACATTTCTCGAAAAAAAAAGCCCCCCGTTACTGGGAGGCTTACCGATTGCCGCGCATTCCTCATGCGGATGAGCCATCGTGATGAATTAAGTAATATTCGTAGCCCTGATGATGAATCTGATCCGAAATCGCTGGAACTGCTTGATATTTTCCTATCATGTAATCAAATTGCAAGTTTTACGGCCATCCTCGGAATCGTTGCTTTCAACGACTTGTTATACATAGCTCATTGTTTAATTGCCTACACCATCTCTAAATCACCTAGGCATGCTGCTGAACTGTCTCGTTTCTTCCCAGATATACAGCATCAGAGGTATTGTCTGCAAAGTCTAAATGTAGGAATCCATTACATATGTTTGTAGTCCTTTCTCCTTGCAATAGCTTATCATCTCAGTCACCCTCACTCCCCTTGTCGCATATGCAGCCGCGGCTACTTCTCCAATTCCCTTTGCTGCACCCGTTACAACGATCACTTTACCTGTAAAATCTACACCATACCCCTGCCTTTCATAACCTCTTCGATTTTAAGACAAAACCACCTATATTTTAGCGATTGTCAATCTAACATGCCAATGTTCCCTATAGCTTAATATTGTAATACACGCTCGAGAACGCCCATCCTGCCATATGAACGAGCAATACAATCCCCAGGACAGGAGCTGCAGACAATTTCACACCGCGTACCATCATGATGAATAGGATATAGATTGCTACCAGCGTAATTTTCCATGCAGCTGCTTGAGATTTACTTGAAATGATATGAAATCTTTCATCAAGTCCCCTCTGACGCGCTGCTTGCTTACGACCCCACCATAACCCGAGCAATCCCCCAAAAACGCAGAGCAGTATTATCAGTAAGACTCCAACCTGATCCAAACTCATGATTATTCACTCCCCTTGTCAAAAATAAATACATCTTCAATGTAACGATCAAACACTTTCGCAATTTTATATGCCAATTCTAAGGATGGATTATATCGACCATTCTCAATGGATATGATCGTCTGTCTCGAAACACCAACTCGTTCGGACAACTGTTCCTGTGTTAGCCCTAAAGCTGCTCTTAAATCTTTAATGCGATGTTCCATCCAACCCCACCTCTATGTAAAACTAACTTTACGTAAAGGATACTTTACTTTTCATTTGATGTCAAGCATACTTTACATCACGCAAATACTCCAATATAGATAAAGAGGCAAGCTCCTTTCACTAGCCTCTGTGAAATCCCTTGAAATGTTGCGATAAACTGCCCGTTAGCGTAACAGGCCGCCGCGGGGCATAACAGCCAACCTTTTACCCGATTCAAGGCTATGACCAAGCCTTCATAACATGCACAGAAGGCCACCGAAGTAATCGGCAGCCTGATTGTCAGTAATTCAACTATCGTGTCCCGTTAGCGTAAGTCCACTGGCACAAACTTTACTGATATTTCCCCATGCGTGAATTATACGCAGTTCTCGACTTCTTGTTTAGCATTCAATTGATTAATCCTCCCAGAAAAAGAAACAATCAAATATCGTATAACTTTCGTTTTCATTAAAATTTGTAGGAATTAAAATATTAAAATCGAGAGGTTCTTCAAGAAAATCTTTACTTAGAATCTCAAAATGATAATTATTCAAATATTCCTTTATCCTGTTCTCTATTTCCATCCAATCTCCAGAAGGTACTGTTCCTATTAACTTGGATGTTAAAAACTCACGACTTCCTCCATGTGAATCTCGTGTAACTTGACTTCTTCCATATGCAGCGACAGGTGCGTGTCTACACACATACAGCAAAATACCATTGATTGTCTTGTTCCCTTTAACAATTTCTGTTGTTGAACCATCTTTTTTGTAGCAGAAGATAGGTACATATGACGCATAACCACTTCCATAGTGATTAAAGTCTGCTTCGACTTCCAAATTGTTTATTGAACTTAAACTACCTACTATATTATTGATATATGAGTCGATCTCTTCATCATTTTTCTGTTCAACATTGTAAGGATAGAATTCCCCAACAAATGTTTGATGGACTATCGACTTTAAGGTTATTTCATCTTTCTTCATATCTTTCCGCCTTTCGAGAATTGCGTATAACTTCTTATTTGCGAAATTCGCAAATATCTCATATCCAAAGTATTTGCGAATTGATTCGAACTATCCTGCCCGTCCCTCGGTTGAGAAACAGCAGCGGATCAGTCTGGCCGGCTGCCGTCATGTATTTATTGAGCTATTGTACCCGTCGTATTATGAGGTCAGCCATTTTTACTGGCTGACCACTTTTCTTTTAGTGGTGTATGTATCGGTAGCCGGGGTTGAACGATTGTATCCGTGAGAACGTATCCCGTAAATAAAACTGTTCGCCCCCTACTTGTAGAAACCATGTTTACAAACTACTGTAATCAATTTCTATCTCCTCTTTTGTTCCCGTTTTGAAAAAACGTATCTTTCCTTTATCCTTTACAACATATAAATCCGTTCCAACTGGCATATTATATAACATAAGAATAGAGGGATCGATGTTAGCAAGCGTATTGAAATCTAAAAAAACATTATTCTCGGCTATATTTATATATGATTCGCTATCAGATTTACCGATGAAGCGCCAACCATTATCCTCAGGGGCTACAGATTCCACTCTAAAACACCATTTAATTGGAGTTTTTCCATTGAAAATGCTTTTTGTGCATATGCATCCACCAGCATTCTCGATGAAAATAATTGGCTTTTTGATGCCTTTCCTTATTTTCCAAGCGTTCCAAAAATTCCAAAGCATAACTTTCCTCCGTTCCAAATTGCGGTCTGTGGGGGCAAAATTGACTTGGGCTGGACGACCTTCTCAATGTGAATAGATAGATGATTTTACTCTGTAGCTTGCTGCGATTCGCCCAACGGTCGAGCCGCCCGCTTATTTCTCGTAAGCTTGCTTCAATGCCCGGATATCGATTTTATCCATTTGCATCATGGCTTCCGTGACGTTTTTTGCTTTTCGGGCATCCTTGTCTGCCAGCAACTCGCTGAGGATCGTGGGAACGATCTGCCACGATAAGCCAAATTTGTCCTTCAGCCATCCGCACCGGCCGGGTTCTCCTCCATCAACGGTGAGCTTATCCCACAGCTCATCGACTTCCTCCTGAGTCGTGCAGTTCACGAAGAACGAAACAGCCTCGTTGAATTTGAAGTGTGGACCGGCGTTTAACGCCATGAACCGTTGTCCCTCCAGCTCGAAAGTTGCCGACATCAACGTCCCTTTTGGAAACGGCGCTCCATCTCCATAACGGGTGACATTCAACGTTCTTCCATTTTTGAACACCGAGCTATAGAAATTGATGGCTTCCTCCGCGTTATCATTGAACCACAAGAAGGGAGTAATTTTGTTTTGCATGAACATTTCCTCTCCTCAATTATCTAACGTTAGTTAGACTTTTTAATTTCTTTCGTTTTTTAACGCTGAAGCGGCCCGATGACTGAGGCGAACTTGTCGAGCGACTGGTTCATGCCCATGACGGCGTATTTGGACATTTGGCCCATCGTCCAGTTGTATTCGGTGATCGTCAGTTCCGTCTTGGTGTCGCTTAGGGCTTTAAATTCCATGATGAATTTAACCTCTTTCGGAAAATCAGATGGCATACCCACGTCTGCCGGGTCGATCGGGTTACCATCCTCGTCGGACAGGCTCTGCGTAAAATCAAGACGTTCCTCGGGCACAATTTTCGTATAAATGCCAGTGTTGTAGTAAACTTGGCCTCCTTGATCTAACGGCGCCTGCATGCAGAATAAATACTTGCCGCCAACACGAAGATCAATTTCGCATCGCGGTGAGGTGTAGTGAGCAGGACCCCACCAGAGTGCTACCAGCTTAGGATCCGTCCATCCTTTCCAGACCCACGCGATAGGGATGTCTAATATTCGAATGATCACGAGTTCTTGCGTGTTCGATTTTTGGTTCATCGGGATTCCTCCGAATCGTTTGGGGTTTTGGCAGCGTTCGCAATTTCTGATTTCATTACGGCCTCGAATGTATCCAAGCGTTGGCTCCATCGACGTCTCATGTTCCTGGACCAATCCTCGAATTCGACCATTGTAACCGTGTTGATCCGATAAATGCGTTGCTGCGCCCTTTTTTCCACAAGGATCAATTTCGCCTCAAGTAAAATCTTCAAATGCTGGGAGATCGCTTGCGGGCTGACTTCGAATTGATTGTGGATCTGAGATGCGGAGAACTCTTCATTGTCGGCAAGCATCTCCAGAATGCGGCGGCGCGTTGGATCTGCCAATGCGGAAAAAATATCGTTAGGCATACAGCTTGTTCCATTCCCCTCCTTCCTGATTACCGGTCTTGCTTGTGAGCTTCGTTTTGATTTCGTGGTGTGACTTAAGTTTATTTGTTGACCCAATATTACATCATTTTCTTTATAAAGTAAATGGTTTAATACTTATTTCTTAGTTACGTTTTACACCTCTTTCCTTGAACGTTCCACACTGATAAGACCCAATTCGGGGTACTCGACTTCGGCGAGGAATGGCTCTGCGACTACCTAAAAGAGTTCCGTGAGGCGGGGCTAGTTGAGGAGTAAGGAAGAAGGCGCCTGCCAGAAGCAGACACCTTTCTTATGTTTTAAACGAGGTAATAGTTCTGTACTTTCGTGCGGCTTTCGGCGTCGAGGCCGAATTCCTGCTCGAGGTAGGCGTCGATTGTGCCGTATGTTGATTCGATAGCCCCGAATACCGCTTCGAGGAACTCTCTGCGCAACTGAAGCATATTCATGTACGTATCCATTTGGTCTTCCGGGATATAGGCTTTAAGGCGATCCCTCATTTGATCATACATCGGAGTGAGCGTTTCGTTCGAGATCAGGTAATCTTCGATAATCGTCTCGCGCTCTACGCCAAGCGTCAGCAGAATCAAAGCACCGCCTACACCCGTACGGTCGCGGCCGCCCATGCAATGGTGCAGGAATGCCGCGCCTTCCTGCTCTTGGAACAGCTGCATCAGACGTTTGAACGAAGGATTGTTAATTGGCATTTTGCCATACATTCCCATCATCGCATCCAGCGTCATATGTTTCATGAGGTCCTTCTCGTAGTCGACATTCGTCAAACCAGGCTCGTTGATCGCCGGTACACGGATGTTCTGAACCGAAGGGATAACCGGGTCAGGCTGCTTCATCGCTTCATGATCATCGCGGTAATCGAAGATCACCGTAATCTTCAGCTCTTGTACTAACGCAATATCCTTCTCTGTCATTGTCGACAGATCTGCAGAACGGTAGATCAGACCTGGCTTTACTACACGTCCGTCTGCTGTTTTGTAGCCGCCCATATCGCGGAAGTTCAAGACGTTCTCCATAGGGATAATACGTTGGAATTGTTGAGTTGTCATTTAATTGTCTCACCTTTCAAATTAGGATTAGATTAAACAGCTTGCTCAATGGCTGAGCCACTTTGGAACATTTGATGTTCTTTGCCTTCATAGATGTGCTGTGTCATACGGTCGGTCAGCTCTTCCGCCTTGCCGTCGAAAACCACCCTGCCGCTCTTAATACCGACAATGCGGGTAGCATACTGCTTCGCAACATCAACCTGGTGCAGGTTCACGAGACAGGCAATACCCTGTTCCTTGCAGTTGGCATAAAGGGATTCCATAACGATTTTCGAGGAGTTCGGGTCAAGGGAAGCGATCGGCTCATCTGCGAGAATAAGCGAAGGCTTCTGAGCAAGCGCGCGGCAGATGCCGACCCGCTGCTTTTGCCCGCCGGACAGCTCATCGGCCCGTTTGTATACCTGCTCCTCAAGGCCAAGCTTTTGCAAGAGCGCAATGGCTTGCAGCTTGTCGCTTTCTGAGTAGCGGCTGAACACGCCATTAAAGGCGCTCATTTGGCCGAGACGTCCATGCAGCACATTTTCAAGTACACTTAACCGGTCTACCAGATTGTAATGCTGGAAGATCATGCCGATCTGCGATCGGATTTGACGAAGCTGTTTTTTGTTCGCTCCTACAATCTCTTGATTAAGGAATGCAATAGAGCCTTCAGTTGGATCAATCAGGCGGTTGATACAACGTAGCAGTGTTGATTTGCCCGCGCCGCTTGGTCCAATGACGGCGATGAATTCATTCGGGTGAACCTCAAGATCAATACCGTTCAAGGCCACTGTGCTAGTGCCGTATTGTTTCTTCAGGCCACGAATTTGAAGCATAGGTTTCATATGAAAAGGCCTCCCTTGATTTATTTGTGATTGCGTCCAGACAGGCGCAAGCGAATGATATTGGTTGTCATCTCTAGCAGGAATAGCGTAAAGAAGACGATGAGAATACCAAGCGACAGTGGCTTGAAGTCATAGAAGCTGATGTATTCCTGCAGCAAAACGCCAATTCCGCCCGCACCGACGATCCCGAGTATGACCGTTTCAGCAACGGTAATTTCAAAGTTGAAAGCAACACTAGCAAGGAATGCGGTCATGAGCTGGGGTGTTACGCCATTGAACATGAGGTTCCACCAGCCGCCGCCGACAGCCTTGACTGCTTCGATGATGTCTTTGCCGGCTTCGTCGATCTGGTCCGAGAAGACGCGGGTCAAATAAGCAACGGTCGGGAATATCAGTCCAAGCACGCCGGCCATTGAACCGAAGCCAATGCTCGCTACCGCCAGCAATACCCAGATCGTAACAGGAATCGTCCGGATAATAACGATGAGTGCACGAATGAGTTTGGCAAGGATCGGAACAGGCGCTGTGTTAGTTGCAATCACAAAAGCAAGGAAGAACGAAATGACGACACTAATGACTACGGTTAAGAAAGCAATAATGAGTGAAGTAAGCAAGCCATCCATTAACTCCGGGAATTGCGTAAAGGACATTTGCATCATCATATCCGCAATATGCGGAATCTGATGAAGTCCTTCTGTGAATTGATTCAGGTCAAACTTTAAATAGAAGAAGCAAGGTATGAAGAGTAGCGCCATGATGCCGATGAACCAGCGCTGCTGGCGTTGTGTCGATTTATGGCCAATCCGGATTTTACTCAAATTAATCGCTCCCTTATCCGTTTCGTCATAAACTCAATGACCAGAATCATGACGATCAGAATACAAATCACGGTTGAGGTCCGGTTGTATTGGAACAAATCCATCGTCAATTTGATCTGGGAACCGATGCCTCCGGCACCAACAAGGCCGAGGATCGCGGAGGCCCGGATGCTGAGCTCAAACATAAACAGCGTCCAGGAGATGTACCCGGGAACAAATTGCGGAATAATGGCATGCTTGATTTTTTGCAGGTAGCCTGCCCCCATTGCATCAAGAGCTTCGGTCGCATGGCTGTCGATCTCCTCAATCGCTTCCGCATAGACACGGGCAAGGAAGCCGCTGCCGAACAGGATCAGGGAGAAGATGCCCGGCATGCTGCCGACTCCGAAAATAACGACGAGAATCGATGCCCATAAAAGGAACGGAATATTGCGGAGCAAGGAGATGAAGCCGCGTATAATCGTTCGAATAACAGGATGAGGGGTAGTTTGACGAGCCATCAGGAAGCCAAACACCAGTCCGATGACCGATGCCAGCACGGTTGCCACTACACCGTAAGCGAGTGTATCCAGAACAGGTCCAAAGTATGTCGGTAAGTCCGATCCTTTAGGCGGCAGGAAGTCGGTAAACAAGAAGTGTAGGAAAATCGGAATACCGCCAATAAACTCCGTGATACTGAAATTGATATACCAGAGTGAGAAAACGACAGCGGCTGCAAAAAAAGCAAGCGAAACATTTCTCTTAAGCTTTTTTTGCTTTACCGCAGCTGCAGTTTGCACGAAGACAAGCCTCCTTCATTAATACTGTGCGGGATTATTTCAACAGATCATCAGGGCTAAGGTTCAATTTTTTTGCAATATCACGCAGACCGTCGAAGTCGCTGTCTTTGGCTTCAATGAACTTCGCGTCTTTCGAACCTACGATACCCTCGAGGTATTCCGGGTTGTCATAAGAGAGTAAGAACTCTTTCACCGATGCTTTAAAATCTTCCGGAAGGTCTTTACGGATACCGATCGCTGTGCCTGGAAGCGCCTGCGATTGTCCGATAATACGGTAGGAATCTTTCTCGATAATGCCTTTTACTTCCAACATAGCTGGCATCATGGCTGATGTGCCAATTGCGTCATATTGTCCGCGAAGCAAGCCGAGAACCGCTTTGTCGTGTCCGCCTGCGAATTGGACATCTTTGAAGAATCCTTTTTCAAGTTCCTCAGGAGTAAGGCCCAGCTCGTCAGCAAGGATAGATTTCGGCAGTAGATGGCCTGTTGTTGATACCGGATCAACGAAGCCGAATGTTTTACCTTTCAATTCAGCCAGCGTCTGAATTGGGGAATCTTTTTTTACAAGAATGACAGAAGCTGGTTGGTTCGCCATCGCAGGAATGGAAATCTCTGCAACTGGCTCAACGTTCGCGCGGTCAACCGCTACGATATAAGAGAATGGACCAAAGAGAGCATAATCGGCTTTACCATTTTTCATCGCTTCGATTGCAGCGTTGTAGCTTGTAGCTTTATACGATTCAACGCGAATGCCAAGCTTCTCGGACAATTTTGTTTCAAAGTCTTTGTTCAGCTTAATCGCCGTGTCACTGTTTTCACCTGGCAGGTACGCGATGACGAATTTTTTCGGCGCGCCTTCTTTGTTGCTTGAACAACCGGCTAGCATCGTGAGTGCAACTACAAACAAGGTCATGATTAGTAAAGCTTTTTTCATTTTTCTCTTTCCTCCCTATAATGGACAATAACCTGTATACAGGTTGTATAATACGTGAGTTTTATTATCGGATCGTTAGCGATTGTCCATTATTGTGTTAAAAAATTGTTGAGGTATTGTAGACGCCAAATAAGTAGTCTAAAATAGGGACAGAACAGGAAAGGATGCTTCCCATGTCACTTATTCAGAAGGCATATACCTATATAAGAGAACAGATTTTGCAGGGAGAATTCATGCCTGGCACGATGCTCTCTGAAGTAGAACTCGCCGAACAGCTAGGTATGAGCCGAACGCCGGTGCGGTCCGCGATGTCGCAGTTGGAGTCACAGGGTTATGTGAGCGCGATTCAGAATCGGGGGATCTTTGTAAAAGAAGTATCTTTAAAGGAAATACTCGATATGATGGAGGTTCAGCATGCTTTTCAGCGGATGGGGCTGAGGGCAATCATCGAGATGGGGGAGAAGCCGGATCTCGCCGCGATGCAGGCGCATCTGGAAGGACAAATCGAGGCAAAGGAACGGGGCGATTATCTCAGCTATCTTCAGCATTTTCATCAGTTTAATCGTTGCCTGATTGCCGCTTCGCACAATTCTGTTGTGCTTCAGATGTTTGATACCCTGCAGGACAAGATGCTGCGATTCTCAATTGTTGCCTATAAGAAGACGCCGCATATTCCGCATTTCTCCGCGAGCAAGATCAGCCGGACTATATTGGATCATCTAATCGACGGTGAATATGAAGAAATCGGGGAAATCATGGATCAGATGCTCATTCTCGGCAAGAAACGTTTAATTGAAATTAACTTGATGAAGATATAACCCTCATACTGCTGCCACGCATGAATAAGGCGCTCCTGAAGCATATTTAGTAGAATAATTCCGATCACAAGAAGGATGCGTTGTACCACTCGCTAAACTCCCTCAAATGCTCATGTTTTCTTAGATTTTGAATGTGTTGCGGATTTAACAGGAAACTTTTTTCATGGATCTAAATAGAAGTTAAAAAAAATAGTGGGGTGCAAAACATCCCCACCTAGAACTTTTTATGACCGATGCCCATACACTACATGATCAGTGTATATCATCATAGACGGAGGATAACAAATATGTGCTTTCACGGAAATTTCGGAGGTTTTGGGCACGGAGGTTATGGAAGTCCTTTTTTTAATCCTTGCTTATTTCGCCAACCTTTAACATTTTATCCGATTACCCCTCGACAACCCTACACACATTACGTAGGAACATCTCACCACATAAACCCGGAGCAACAAATGGCACCTCAATTTTACAATGATTTTCATCGAAATGTATTAGCAGCACAAACCACACCACTTCCTGCTCCGGGAATGAAGGTGGATCGAAACAATACCGCTTTAGTCATCACAGATCCGCAAAATGACTTTTTAAGCCCAACAGGTGTAGCATGGAATTTAGTTAAAGAAAGCGTTGCTGAAAATCATACGATTGAGAACTTAGAATTATTATTAAAAACCGCAAAGGAAAATACGTTTAAAGTGTTTGTGTCCCCACATTGGTATTATCCCTATGACCAGAAATGGATGTTTGGGGGAGTTTTAGAGCATGTGATGCACGATCTCAAGATGTATCAACGAAAAAGTCCATTGTCGCTTGAAGGCTTTAAAGGTTCTGGTGCCGACTTTCTGGATAGATTTAAGCCATATATTGAGGATGGTCAAACCGTCATCACAAGTCCGCATAAAATCTTCGGACCCGAAGCCAATGACTTGGCTTTGCAGTTGAGAAAACAGGGAATTTCCCGCGTCATTCTTGCAGGTATGTCTGGGAACCTGTGCGTTGAATCTCATATGCGTGAACTAATAGAACAAGGATTTGAAGTGGCAGTTGTTCACGATGCCACAGCTTCTGCAAAAACGAACGACTTGGATGGGGATAAAGCCGCAAAGATAAATTTTCGAATGATTGCAAGTGCTTCATGGTCTACAAATGAGACTATAGATAAAATGAAAAAATCCATTCAAAGGGAAGAGCATCATTCAGTTTGAAAGTATAAACACGATGATCGTTTTTTAAATCCCAACCGGTTCCACATGTCCCCCTCACCTATTTCATCATCAACATCGGAATTTAATTCTTTGCCTGTTACCGCACTATGCGATAGGCCCCTCGATCGCCTTGCTGAGCCGAAGTTGAAAATCAGCGGTATCCGTAGCATGATTACGAACATAGATACGGTATTCCCCGTCTTCGGGAATCGTGATACTCACTTTACCTGTTCCTGTCTTGACAAATTCGCCGTACTCTTGTTCCGTTGAGATCGAGAGGAGTCCTATCTCGAGTTCTCCTTCTTCTTTGCTGGTCACCGCAAGGGTGAACGTCTCGCCTTTTTGGAACGACAGCTGTGCAAAATTGTTGTATCCTTTTCCTCGTAACGTAATGGATAAGTTTTGGCCATCCTTGGTTGTAATGCGGCCTGCTTCCACTGGCGCTTTCAAGGCTTTGGACGTTTGCCCTTCCGGCTGTTGACGCTTATCACCTTCATCTACTGCAATTTTGACGGTTCCTTTAATGTCTTCCAGCACCCCGCTGCTATTTCCCTGATCCAAAGACTTGCCATCAAAATTCCCAACCCTTGACATCCTCCCCCGCCTACACTTTGCTTAGAGGCGGGGGATTCCCCTTATTCGCCTCATTAGCGTGAAGCAGGTTCAGTTACCGTTACCTTAGGAATTTGTTTCATGATCACAGAATAGGCTCGTACGCTCGCTTCTGTATCCGAACAAACTCCGGGGTTCAGTTCCGTCCATGTTGAACGTCTTTGGTGTGACGGATAGAACTTCTCGGTTAGGTATTCAGCACAGTCAGGTGCCTTATGCAAGGTATCTAGCCCTGCACAACGGCT
>NZ_JBHTHC010000023.1:0-129871 GCF_042676285.1 Paenibacillus sp. GCM10027626
CAGAGCCTTGAAATCGAGTTCGTACTCAAGACCACGAAACGGGCGCTGGGGCGGCGTAAACCGGGAATCATCAACAGTGACCAAGGTAGCCATTTTACGAGTCCAAAGTATATCGATCTGTTGAAAGAGAACGAGGTTCGGATTAGCATGGATGGCAAAGGCCGTGCCAAGGACAACATCGTCATTGAGCGCTTCTGGCGCAGCCTGAAATACAACGAGGTCTATATCAACGACTACAACAGTCCTCGAGAGATGAGACAGGATGTGGAACGATACATCCATTTGCACAATCACTATTTGCCGCATCAGTCTCTGCAAAACCATACGCCGGCGACTGTGTACAACCGGGACGTTATCCTGTTACCCACATGTAAATGATCAAAGAAAAACATAGCTCCCGCGCCTTCGCTTGGGCTACGTCCTCCACCTGTGGGCATCTACTTCACTGGTAGTATCTATCAGAATTCCCAACTCTGAAAGATTAACTGCCTGCCCTTCGGGGCAAAGTCAACAAACATTGTGAATGATTTCACACCTTAAAAATCTAAAAAAACTGTCTTGACATCTTTTAGCACCATACTGAGTAAGACATAATAAGAGCAATAGTTGAAGAGGCATATGAGGAATATGCCCGAACAATGAGTGATTCAATGCGCGAAGAGTATAATCGGAGATTAGTGACAACGCTTGAAACAAAAGAATCTGTCGAGCGAATTGTCGCTGAGTCTGGTGGAAATATCGTGGGTAGTGTTCTATTATATCATTCGACATCTAGTGCAAGTGAAAGGGTAGTTCGTAATCCTGGTTGGGCTGAATTACGATTGCTTGCCGTACATCCGTCGACACGTGGTCATGGAGTAGGAGCTTTGCTTGTACAGGAATGTATACGACGCGCTCAAATTAATGGCGAGAGGGCAATAGGATTGCACACAAAGGACGAAATGCATTCTGCTGTTCGCCTGTATGAGCGTCTTGGCTTTACTCGTTTTCAAGAGTATTAATAAAGGGGTATTGCTATAATTTGGATAATTGGTAAGTCAGTCTCATTGGTTGAGTTTCTGAAATAGGCGGGGCGCTCATAAGAGCGCCCTGTTCTGTTTTCAAAGAAAACTTGCCGTTACAGACAGCGCGGAGAACCGTACCATAAGTGACGGCGAAAAATTGGGTTGTGGGTATGGTGTTGAAGGAGAACCGTATCACAAGTGAGGTAAAGGAACCATTTGAATTAATTATAGAAATAAATCTCATCAAGCGACACTTGAATTATGGTTTTTAGGTTAAAACTGAATTTAGATTGACAAATACAACGTTTTTGGTAAAATTGATTTATAAAACCAAAAGCGTGGTGATCACATGGGCAAGAATACCTTATATATACCAATGGCTGATAATTATAAAACTATAATTATTGATGCGATTAGGAATGCAAATAAAAAGGACATAATGGAATTTAGAATGGAAAGAAAGGTCGAGACATTCAATAGCGTCCACTTTTTGAAATGGGATTTCATCAACACTAATATAATTCGGATGCTTCCGTCAGATCAGTTCCAATGTGTAAAAGTTAAGAGAGGTCCTTTGTGGGAACTTGTCTTGATTTATGATAAAGAAACACAGTATTTATATGCAGCTATGCAAGAGAAAAGATTTCGTCAATTGAGTGAACGACTTTATAAAGAAACAGTGCACTACATAGATGCCCTTTCTTCAATAAATAACGACTTGGAAGCTGATGTAGATCTTAACCCAGCCAAACAAATTTATCTTTTTGAGACTGAAAATGTTGACTGGAATAAACAGGTTGAATATGAATTGAAGCTTATGTTACATCTGCTTGAGGGTGAAGTTACGCGATTTGTTCTTGTTACCTTTTCTACCGATAAAGGTGAGATAGCATCGGTTAATGCCATTATGCCTAATGCTGAATTGGAAATAGCCTACGAAGAAAACTGGAACGAGTTTATTACAGCCGATTTTAGCGCAGCATTTGAATTGCAAGGAACTACTTCTGAACATGAGGAAGAAATTTTTGTTGGTCTTCGAGAAGGGGTCGTTTCTCATCAGCAAGATGACCTTGTACAACTTAGAGATGATGAGACGGGGAAGGAAGGTTAAAATTCTTTCTCGCTAGGAGGAATAAGAATGGTTTTAAGAGTTTTTAACGGGGACAGGTTAAAGGCAGCAAGAATTTACAGAGGTAAGACAATTGCCGAATTGGCTGATGAGGTACAAGTTAGCAAGCAGTCAATTTCACAATACGAAAATGGGAAAGCGAATCCTAGTTTGGAAACACTACTAAAATTAATTAGCGCCCTTGGGTTTCCAAGGGATTATTTTTATGAAAAGGACAATAAGAGTATCAAAGTAGGTACTACTTACTTTAGAGCACTTTTATCTACCAACAAAAAAGATCGTCTTTCACAAGAAGAGAGAACAAAAATCTTAGCAAAGATATATCACACTTTAAATCAATTTGTGCAATTTCCAAAAATAAATATCCCCCCAATACGGGAAGGGATAAATGACATTGAAAAGATTGCTCAAGCTACGCGCGATTATTGGAAGTTGGGTACTGACCCAATACCTAATATGGTTTACATTCTTGAAAAGAATGGATTCATTGTAACCTCATTTGGCACAGATAATGCGAACATCGACGCTTTTAGTCAACGACAAGAAGTTGATGGAGAAGAATATTTTTTTATTGTTCTTGGAAGTGACAAGAGTTCGGCAACAAGAAGACAATTTGATGCAGCCCATGAGTTGGGGCACATAATGTTGCATGATTGGAATGCTGATCTGGAACTTGTATCTCGTGAAGAGTTTCGTCAAATGGAAAATGAAGCGCATCAGTTTGCAGCTTCATTTTTACTGCCAAAAGAAGCTTTTTTGAAGGATCTGATCTTACCAAATAATTTAGATTTTTATATAGAGTTAAAAAAGAAATGGAAAGTATCAATATCTGCAATGATAGTGAGGGCTTATCAGTTAAAGGCAATCAACTATAATCAGTACCAGTACTTAATGAGGCAAATATCGAAGAAGGGCTGGCGTACTAAAGAACCATTAGATGATGTTATTCAAGTATCCAAACCCACCGTTCTGAGAAAAGCTGTAGATGTCATACAAAGTAACGGGGTTCTTTCTGGGGATCAGTTTATGCAGCAACTTTCTAAAAATAATGTGAGTATGAATAAAGATGAGGTAGAAATACTGCTTGGGTTAGACCGAGGCACTCTTAGTGAAGTTAAGCAAAATGTAGTCGTTTTAAGTCTGCGTCATAAAGATGTAAGAACTTAAATTAATAACGTCACACTGCTTTTCGGGGTGGTATCGTTTTAATCAATATAACTGTTATGTTAGGGGACTGCGAGACAGACTTGTCCGATGCTTCCGGAGTAGGTTTCAAATTTACGTTATAAACCCGTCGATCTCAAAAAAATGCCGAAGCCCCTGCGTTGGTTCGGCTACTTTTTCTACACACTTATCATCATCCTTTTGGTTGTATTCATTGTTTCATATGTCGTTTATCAGATGTAACAAAACCGACCGCCCTCTGCTAATGTGCAGAGGGCGGTCAAAATTAGTCACCAAGTTCCTGGTTATTAATGGAAACCGAAGTCTTGCCAGCTTTAAACAGGTTTTGCTTGTACTGTAGGAAGTCTTGCATGTCATTAATCGTTTTTTCATCATGAAGCTTGTCGTATAACTTTCCAATGAGAATACTTTCCGCATATTTGTTTCTTACGTAATCACTGCTATAGAACTCATCCTCTGTCAAGCCTGTAATTCGGATTCGATTAGTCATCAATTCTCGAACCATATCGTTATCCGGATCGTTTTTCATTTGCAATGCTTCTCTTTCCTTTGCAATAACCATATCGATCTCTTCATCCGATACGGTAAGTCCCAGCTCCGTTGCACGTTTGGCAGTAAGAGCTGTGCTAATCAAGTTTTCAACAATTTGTTGATCGGAGAGTTTAGTCGCCGCCGCTGCGGATTTATCGGTTTGCAGACTATTGGAAAGTTCCAATGAACCCTTGTAAAAAATAAAATCTTCCATGGAAATTTGAACGCCATTTCCTTCGGCCACAACATTTGTTTTAAGGTTTTTCGCGTGTTCCAGATTCGCTTGAATTTTATCAAAACCGGCTGCTATCTCTTTTTTGGAGAATGGCGCATCTGCATAAATCGCAGAAACGCTAACTACGGCCACAAGAAACAGGCTCAACAGAAAACCAAGTGGTTTTTTCGATTTCAATGCCAATACCTCCTATTTAATGTTGTACCGTAAATTTGTCCGTAATGCTGTCGCCGCCAACACACATAGATGGAGTTGGTTGCACGAATCCATAATTATCGACATTCACGGAACCTGAAATCATGGAACCAAATGTGGCATTCGTCTCATACCCGATAATTGTCGTACCTACAGGAACAACGTATGTGCCTCGAGTAGGCAAAGGTACGGCAGTTGATCCCCAATTGGTTTGCTTTCTGATCCCGACCGTGTCACCACACTTAGCCAATCCATAGGAAGCGGTATTATTCAAACTGATGTTTGCCTCGGAGTAATTATATGTGTATAAAGTCTGACCATCTCCTAAAAAACTTATATCGTATCCTAATCTAGAAGAAACCTTTGCCCATATGGAGAAACTTATTCCTCCGTCATGCCCCCACTGAATAATCAGCTTATCCGTCTCATGTGCTTCAGCGCTTGCCAAAATGGGAATTGAAAACACCGATAAAGACAGGGATAAAACAATCGCCATTTTCTTGGTAAGTTTTTTGAAAAACATAGTGCAGAATCCTCCTTTTTAGTATATTCAAATCCTGTACAGCAAGTTATCCCTCCCCTCAACTACTATTCTTCATATCCCGGATTTTCCTGAGCTGCAACGACATCCTTCTAGTTAAATCATGCTGTCCTACTTATTATAACGTTACGAACTAACAAAATCTGACGCAAATCATCAAAAATAATTTGAAGAGAGACACAAAGAAGCCACAGGTCGTTCTCAATTTGATACCGCTCGTATCTCATTTTGTTGTATAATTTAAAAGGAATATGTTAACATAGATGGGAGGGATATACCAATTAGAAACCAAATAGAACAGCAAACTCCTCTTTCCATCACGACATAAATGGGGGTATAGAATGGAACAATGGCTTTTCCTATTACGAGTAAACATTGATGAACTGGATGCCGAAGTTCAGGAGGATCTCTATCGTTCCTATCACAAATATGTGTATAAGTACATATTTTTTATAACGCGGGAGCATACAGCCACAGAAGACATCATACAGGAATCATTTGTAAAGGTGATAACACAAGGGTCGAAAACTGCCCATGCTTCCAACTTCTCATCCTGGGTTAGACAAATCGCGCGGAATACGGCACTGGATTGGTTAAGAAAATATAAAAACAATCGTCAGGAAGTCGATGCTGAAAGCGTTACTATTATAGATAACCAAATGTCGGTTGCCGATAAAGTCGAAAACCAGATTCGGAATGAAATGCTGCATCTGGCGATCCAAGAACTAAAACCGGAACATCGAACGCTATTAATAATGTACTACTTGGAAGACAAGTCTTACAAAGAAATTTGCAAAGAGCTTCACCTCTCCGAGCAGATCGTGACCCAGCGTTTAGCCAGAGCTAGGAAAAAGCTGCTCCAACACTTTTCAAGAAAATGGAATGATCATGATGAATGAGATCGAAAAATGCGAACACGAAGAAATGAAAAAAATAGTTGAAACCCTATACCATGACATTAAAGTACCCGAGCCTTCCAATTGGGATTCGGTTCGTCAGAGATTGCAAAAGAATCGAAGACGCAGGAAATGGCTGACTCGTTTAAAAATAGGTGGATGCATTGCAGCTATCTCCCTTCTACTTAACCTTGTTTTTAGTGAAAACATTCCGTCCACCTATGCACAAGTATCCTCTTTCCTGTCTAATGTAAAAAATCAGGTTATTCAATATTTCTTTGACTCGCCGGAGGAGAATTCAAATTCAATGAGGGGGAGCGCTAAAACCATCCCGCCGGATGATGATGGTAATGAATTGAATACAAGTCTGTCAGAAATAACCACACTAGAGATGGCAAAGGGGAAGCTATCCTTCGCTCCTCTTATTCCCACCTATATGCCAACCTCTTTTGAACTGGATCGTGTCCGCATTTTTCAAGAGGCAGGAAAAATTTATAATACTGTACACTTGGAATATGTAGCCGACGACGATAGCGTAATTCAACTCTCTGAGCAACTAATAGACGAGCAGACAGCAAGGATCAAAACAGATATTCATGAAGAAGCAGGGATCATTAAGGAAATCAAAATTGGCAATCAATACGCGATTTTAGTCGATCTACCTGATGGGTTTGTCACACTTGAATGGCTGACAACCGACCGAATCAAAATCGCCATATCCGGCCAAATCCCAAAAGAAGAAATAATGAAGATTGCAAATAACCTGCAATAAATAAACGAACGGGAGTACTCCCGTTCGTTTATTTAATTAATTTATGAGCATCGAGGAAGAATAACGTGTTCCTGATTCCGTTAGGGAACCTTTCTCGATCCAATGATAAGCCTTCGTACGGTAATAATAGCCGGATGCGACCGATATTTCACTATGCGAGGCATAAGCGAAAGTGGAATCCGTCTCGTAAGCAGCCTGCCCAGTCACAACATCTACCCAATCATTTCCAGTCCAACGTTGTAAGGTCAATTTTACACCGATTGTGTCAACTCGTTTCAAAGATGAGCTGTCACCAGAAATAGTGACCTTCTGATTACCTTTGTCGGTTATGTAAGCATGACCTTGGTTTAAGTAGCTGAAATCAGGATCGAAGACCGTGAACAAGGAAATATCCGACGGCGGCGGTGATGTTTTCGCGGCGACATTTTGAGCAAATGTCGTGCCTGGAACAAGTAGCAGCACAGCGACGATAAACATGCAAATTGGAATAAATGTGAACTGTTTCAAGGAATGAACCCCCTTTGATAATTTATATCCTCAAAAAGAAATAAACGGGGCATGTTATGAAAATCTAACGCATAATATAAAAAATTAACCCCAGTGTTCCAGTTGGCTGAGGGAACTGACCCTACAGCTTTTATTCGCTTGGGTCGTAACGCTTCATAGAAAGTTTTCAGCTTCCACTAGCCGCGCCGACGGCTGTTCAAATAACTAGCGGCTGAAAAAATGGCGTACCGAATACTCCAAGGATCTGCTCTGCCATCTCCATCATAACCAAAGCCCATATATTTGGCAATCACATTCGGATCGGTTAGTTCCCAATCCAAACCTGAAGGGAAACGAGAGTGGATGAGCTCTTACGCGGCAGCTCCTTTTCGTTTATTTAAGTAACGGGCAGGATAGATCGAATTATGGTAATATGAGGGGAACCCTGAAGGAGGCGAAATTATGATGAAATTTAAGTTAGGAATTATCATCTTGATATGTATGATCGCATTAGTAAGTTGCTCTAAAGATAATAATGTCAAGGGAAACAAATATAGTGTTCAAGATGCTATTAACGCTTTTGAATCACAGAATTTAAAACTAGTACCATACGGGTTGACAGGTACAATACCAACATTGAATAATGTTATTCCAGAAATGAATTCGGTTGAAGATGTAGCAACTGTAGATCATTCTGATCCTGAATTTGTTTATTTTTATATTTTCAATTCAGAAGCTTCTCGTAAATCCGGTGTCACAGAATTTAATAAGGAAATGAAAAATGCCAAATTCACAACGTATCCTTTTTTATATGAGAAAGGAAATATACTCACTATTTATTGGGCTAAATCAAAAGAAAAGCCACACCTTAATGAACAAATCAAATCAGCGATTGAAAAACTGTAAAGGTAAAACTGGCTGACAGGTGATATTGTGATTAGCCATTAAGCTGGTGGGAAACGATAGCCTAATCACCAACATCCAGGCCGCCGATTACTTCGGTGGCCTATTGTGCTTGTCATGAAAGCTTAAATCATAGCCCTGGAACGAGTATAAAAGATTGGCAATTATGCGCCGCGGCAGATTTTTCGCATTGCCCCGTTAAGCTGAACCGTACCATAAATAAGGGCAAGTTTAATGCGGAATTCCTTACAGCGTATGGGTTTGAAGATATGTGTGTTGGTTTCGGGCTAAGGAAACGCTAGAAAGGTACATAGGGCATTCGTTTCGGCTCATGGCACGATACAGGTAACCCGATTGTCGGCTGCCAATGCTTTTGCGGGCGATTTCATTAGACCGTGAACAGCTGTTTTGAATACAGCGTAGGATAGCTAAGAGCCTAATCCGGTCTGTCCGGCGATACTGCTAAGATTGACGATCGCTCCTTGACTTTTTTTCTTCATGTAGGGGGCAACAGCCCGAGCGCAGTAAAACATGCCCTTCACAGTCACATCGAATAATTCGTCCCATACTTCCTCCGTTGCCGCCTCCAAATCGTCCATCGGAATATCGCGGTTGCTCCCCGTGTAGCCAGCGTAAAGCTGGTTGCCTCGCCAATTTCCACGGTGTGCCCAAACCTCGCCACGGGAACAGAATAATATAGAGTCAACAATACTTTACAGGGGGTGTTTCTTTGAGCAATAAAAACATTCATGGCTGTCCTGCCCCTCAGAACATCACGTTGGCTCAGCGCCTGCAACCAATTGTAGGTCGGACGGTAACGGTGTTCCAACCTGGCTTTCCGCAGCTGACAAGAACAACAGGAAAGCTCTCCAATGTGACCTCGTCCTCTTTTACAGTGGGATCAACGGTAGTGAATACCCAAACCTCCTTCTTTATTGTCCTTAACGAGCTTGTTAAAAGGACAAAGCCATTTGGTTTGACGGCCACCGCAGAAGACATCGGTGAGCTTCACGGGAGACTAATCCGTGTTGGAAGAAATTTTGTTGAGTTTATCAAGATGCCAGGCCGGAGGGTTCCTACTCTGTTTCCGTTAAATCAGTTCACTGAAGTCGTTTGCGAACATGAAGAGGAGGAATAGGAACTGCGAACGACCCGCAAGTAGTGCGCATGAAGATCGAGCGCCATCTTACGGGTCGTTTCATTTGCATCAACTGTGGGCACATGCTGGTGAAACATCCAACACATAACTTTATACTGGGAGGATTAACTCATGGCAAATCGGGCAGGAACCTATGTCGCCTTTGATGGTTTAGAAAAGAGACCCTACAAAGTCTGACTTTAAATACTATGCCACTCTTCAAGCATGGAGTGCGAACAAAAACATCGAGTTTCGCTGACTAACAGTCATGAGAAAACTCGATGCGGTACGCGATACAAGTAAACGGGCAACATTGTATGCGCGCATTCAGGAACGGCTTAGGTCATCAAAAAACATGCTCATCGAATAAGACTCGTTATACCGGTAGCGTTTTATCCTATGAGATCGAGCAGGCCATAGACACATACAAAATTCCGAAGCTTCCAAATCAAAAATTATATATTGTTCCATTTAAACCTCTAACAATATAAATACCGTTCCTTTAAGGCGAATAATCGGTTTCTCGTTCAAAGGCCATACTTTTTCCAATCATCCACGCCGGTAATAATTGGTAACCAGCAATCCATCGTAAATTCAACCGTTTTATATGGTTCCGCATATCCATCTGTAACTGCCGTTCCTTTGCATTGAATGTGCACTTTATCGTCTTTAATGTCTACTATGTTCAATAGATAATTCTCAAAGGGCTCGTGCTCCCAAATGTAAAGAGTATCCTCCCGTTCATCGGCTTCTTCAATGGTTTTCACCTCAAAGCTCATACCGATGAGATCGGATAATGAATTTTTGTTTGTTTGTATTGGGTTGATTGAAACATATGGTTCAACATTATCATCTCCTTCAAAGGTGTTTTCTTGGAAGTGGGCATCCACAGATATATCTATCGTGTCACCATCGTCACTGCCATGGACATAGAATGCCGAACCCCTTTCGTCAGTACGAAGAGGAAATGATACACCCTGCAAAATAAACATACTATCATCCTTTTCTTATTTATTTTCACCTTATCGTCCTCTTACGCATGCACTTTGCAAAAACAGCTTATTAGCCGTATGTCAATTATTTTTCCAACGTTTTCTAAAACGCCTCATCTTTTACGTTTGCTGCCAAAAGCGCCGCTCATTTGTTTCGTGCCCTGTTTTTGCGCAATAAGTTCTAAATCGTCAACCTCTGGTGGAGTAAAGCGACATTAGAAATATCAGTCAAACGCTACACCCGAAATAAAATCCACTTCTTCTAAACACTACATTCCAAAAGAAATTCTAGGTTTGTTAGTTTTTGCTCTTCAGCCCATATTTGAACTCTCGTTGTTTCTGAATGTGTTTTAAGAAGAGCAAAATCCTCTTCCGTAAAGGATTGAAGAACAACGCCTGCTTTTTCATTATAATAACTTTTTTCCGACATAAAAAGAAAGCACCTCAAAAAATTAAATTTTCTCCGTTAGGCTTTGTTGTACTATAAGATATTTAAAATTCGTGGGATAGAAGTAGTTCTAGGAAAGGAAAGCGCCCCTGACGTCGGCCAATTTATAGACGATTAGACGTCTAGATTGGGCCATACGGGGCGCTTAGGTGATTTAGTGAAGCATGTGTTGAGCATGTGGGAAGCATTCACTCCTCGCTCACGCTCGGAGGATTTCGCTTTCGCTCGTCCGTTAATGATTTTTGATTTTGGTCCTAAATAAGCAGGTTTGTCTGCCACTGTACGACAGGCACCGTATATCGTACTTAAATAAGTGACAATATCGTATTCAAGTAATCAGTCCATTCGTATCAACGCATCCAAAGCCTTTTGCACCGCGGCGGATTTTTCGCCGATAGCCCCGTTAAGCTGAACCATGGCATCAAACGTTCCGCTCTCCTGTTGTTTCATCGGTTCATGTTCACTTCGCTCTTATATTCCGCTGCATACTGTATGAGGAAGTTCTCAGAACCTTCAGATCAAAGAAAGGGCCATCCCGCAAAGGATGGCTTTAAAAGATGCCGTTAAAGACAGCTCGGAGAACCGTATTAGAAAGGCAGCATCTTGTAGCAAGGTTACCCCGAAGCGCTTATATCTGCTGATGATCCCTTTTCCTACGGATGAAGCGCCGATCGATGAAAAAAGCGATGAGCAAGGACAGGACGCCGAGCAAAACCGGTACACCAAACGCTTCAAAAGAGAAGGGGCTGCCCTCCAGCTTCAAGTGGTCGGTGGCGCGATATTCGAGCCGCTTGGCGGCAAATTTCGCCGTCTGGATATCCTCCTGCCCGGCCAAATCCTCAAATGCGGGATCCATTGCAAACCGATCCGCCGCGTCACGGTGCAGGAACAGCAGTTTCGCGCTGTTGCCGCTGCTCTTCCATTGGTTGATGTCTTCGGCGGCTGTAGACTCGGCATCGGCACCGACAACAATCATTTTCGACAGCTTCGGCACGTCTTTTATCCGATAACGTGCGACTAGGTTCAGGCCGTGCTTCGTTACGATCGGTTCGTTCGCGCCGGAGACGGTCAACGTCGTCGTCGTACCGGAAGCGGCGTACGTATCGAATGCGGCGGACAAATCCAGTTCATCGGCGCCGTTATATAGCAGCACGCCCGCCTTTACTTTGTTCCATTGAAAAGCGTTGTTCAGTACGTACGTTATATCGCTCAGCCCGGCAACGAACGGTTTCATTTGCGGGTTTGTCACATAATCGTATGAGGGATAGTTCATCTCTCCCGCCACTTTCTTCGCCGCCGCCTCGCCCAACTGCTGGGAGATGACGTATAGCACAGCATCTATCCCCGATGTCAGACCGGCAGAAGATACGATATTGCCTTGCGGGACGTAGCGCCGATCTTTCACCCACTGGATTTCCGGATATTTTTTAATGAGCCGGTTGATGTCTCCCCAATGCGTCGCAGCCGATTTGCCGTTCAGCAAGCCGGTATCCGCCAGGTTTTCAGCCCCGTTGCAAATGGAGATCAATGTCGTCTTGGCGCCCGAGTGCTTCCGAATCCATTCACGGACGGGCGCATATTTTTTCTCGTCCAAAATCGGCATAAACGGAATGACGATAATGTCCGGGCTTTTGCCGAGCATCGCATCCATCTCGTCAAATGAATAATGCGGGACGACATCGAGTCCGCCAGTTAGTGATTTAATTTCGCGATCGGGGGCAACGCCGTATATATTGTAGGCTTCAGTCATCGCAAACATCTCATACGGGACGAGAAAATCGAACACTTCCGTCACTTCGTTCGCCAGCAGCACGGCCACTGTTGGTTTGTTCGCGTCATATTTCGGTACCTTCACATCCGTCAATGAAGGGGCGGCTTTATCGTAAACCGACATTCCGGCATTCATTGTATTGACGTACCCGATGGCGCCTGTCCCCCCTACGACGACGACAAAAACGATGAGATAGATAATGATGCGAAATAAAGTTTTCACTTGCTGCGCTCCTTCCGGCTAGTTTGCTTACCCGAAAAGTTTAACAAAACAAGATGAACATATCCTCTGTCTGTGGTTCAGTAGAGGGCCCGCCTAAAGTTTGAGCGGCCACTGGACCCTAGTCTGTATTCTTTTTTGAGCATGACTCGATAGGGCTATAATTTTAACAAAATGGTGACAAACGCGCTGCTCGGAGATGAGACTCCTGAAGAGCTAACTCTTCTCATCCTGGCGAAACCGCTAAAAATCAAAAAACATCAGGCTTAATCATAGCTCTTGCAACGAGTATAAAGGTAGGCAATTATGCGCCGCGCCAGCTCCCTTCGTATTTTTCGCCGATAGACCCGTTAAGCTGAACCGTATCACAAATAGTGGTAAAGCGCAGAATAGGCACATACTCGCCTGCCTTTCATGAATTACTATACATCAACAATCGTTGAAAAGCCCTGCAACTGTTGCCCAAGTTTGCAGGTATTCATGGAAAAGACGGATACCCTGCTTTACCAGTGAGTATAAAAAATTTCAAATTACTACTCCCAGTTTCGAAAGAACCTGATCTATTTCATCAAAATGTTCTTTGTCGCTTGAAGCATAAATCAAATTAAAACTATCGTCATTTTTCATTACCGTTATGATGCTGTCATCGTAATTCCCATAAAATTCGATACCGATCCAATGCCGAAAGGAGAAACCTTTGTTTTTAAAGTTCTCACGAATAAAATCCAAGTCAGTTTGTTCTATGGAATAGAACGATTCGCAGCCGTATTCAAGAGCGAATACGGTTTGCAAAAAGGCCATCGCATGAAAAAAATCGGTCAATGTTTCAAATTCCTTATGCCATACCTTTTCATCGTAACTCATATAGACAGGGGGATTAGTCCTTGATAAATCGTTCTTATGGATTCCCCAAACACAGACACGCTGGTTTTCGCAATAAAAAATTAAATATTCGCTATGTTTGAAATAGTCGAATTGCTCGGGCTTGATCAAACTATCTTGCGTATGATTCAGTCGCTCGTCTTTACCGAGTTCCAAATAATAATCTATAAACACCTGAGGCAATTCGCCAAAAATAGTTTTAATGATTTGTATCTCGTCATGACTAAACCCGTTTCGTTCTGTAATATGAAACAGGTTTTTAATCATTTTAAAATCAGTCATCCGCATCACACCTTATTTCATTTTTTTGATCCTTATTCCGAAATGCTATCATACTACCTTATTTAAAAACAAACGGAACAGCTGACCAAAGGGGCATGCATCCAAAGGGAATGTTGGCGGTTATAAAGATGAAGTTTTTCATACGAAGCGACGAGGGATTTAAAGGCAACGGTTACGATTGGGGGTCGTTGGCGGCAGTATTTCTGAAGGAATGAATGCCTGAACTTGTGGATGACGTACGTTTTGACCTCTCTTCGGCAGCTATGCGTTGGCTTTGTTGATTGCCTACCCTTTCATCGGTGTATGGTCCGATCGGGTCGGACGCCGAACACCGCTGCTTTTCGGTTTGCTCGGACTTGCAGGTGCAACGTTGCTGTTCGCCTTTGCGAACGGTTCTGGATGCTGCTCTTCGCTCGTGTGCTTCAGGGCATCGCCGCGGCTGCCTCCTGGACCGCTGGTCTGGCGTTGCTCGCGGATGTTTATCCCGCGCAGCAACGAGGGAAAGTCATGGGGATCGCGTTGTCCGGGCAAGCACTCGGGACGCTTCTCGGGGCGGTCGTCGGAGGCTGGCTGTACGAATGGGGGGGATTCCGGTTACCTTTTCTTGTAGCCGCAGGTCTGGCTCTGCTGGACGGACTACTGCGATTGACCATCCTGAATGACAACATTCGCAGGCCACCCACTTGGAGTCGCCATCGTGTTCGTACTTCTTGGTGTCGGCATGGGATTCATCCTTGCTCCGACGCTTCCGGAACTGGCGGATACCGCGGATCGCAACCATGTCGATGGTTACGGACTGGTCTACGCGTTGTACAATATTGCGTATCCGACCGGAATGTTTGTCGGGCCGCTCTTCGGTGGAATAACCGCCGGATGGACTGGCATACAGACGGCCATGATCGTCGCCGGCGGCTTCGTTGTACTGTACACTGTACCTATCATCCGATCATCGAAATCCAGATCACTCGGATCGAAAGGAAGGATATGACCCATGACAGGATTATCGCTTCCCCCAGGGCCCAAGGGACTGCCCTTTTTCGGCAATATGTTCGGCCTTGGCCGCGACCTTCTCGGCTACATGACGAAATGCGCCAACGTCTACGGTGAAGTGTTCCGCATCGAGAAAGATCGGGATACGATCATGACGGGATGCCAGTTGTAGACCGAGGTGGCCTCGAGCTCAATATGGAATTTGGGAGAAGACAGCTTGTCCGCCACAGCAACGATACTCGCAAGTGAGAAGCACCATACAGATTATTTTCGACTTTGAGTGACTCCATTGTATCGCCGTCCGACTTCATGAAACACGCTTCCAGTTCTTGCCAACTGACGTCAATACCGACAAACTTCAAGTCAAATTCATCCTTGTAGAATGAAGCGGCCTCTTACTTGAATTTCAATCGCAGCGTTTTGACTTCAAACGGGCGGAAGGAAAGCGAGAGCTTCCCGTCTTCCTGATTTAACGCATACTTTGGATTTTCCAGCATGTCCGTTTCATGCGCGGTTTCGAGCGGCAAGTTTATTACCAAGCGACATCTCGTTAAAGTCCCTTTGCACTCGTACAGTCGAACAATCATATGTCCCGATTGGTCTTCGGCGAGTTTAACCGTCTCTACTATAATATTGGGCTCGCTCGCCTGCAAGAGGGAGAATCTCGGAATCCGGCTGCCCTTGGTTTGGACCTGAACGGGATAATTCATTTCATAAGCATCCCGCACGACCGGACTGTCGAAGAAGGAACCGTTCCAGACAAGGAACCCGTACGTGAATTCGTGCAAGCCTTGGTCCGAAGTTTCATCGGGATAGGTTGGCGAGCGCAGCAGTGTCAGGCTCATAAGGTTATCGTTGACGCTCAGGCCATATTTGCAGTCGTTGATTAGCGCAAACCCGCGGTTCGATTCGGCGAGCACCGCCCATTTATGTTGGCAGACCTCGAACTGGTCGGCATCGTGCGGACGTGATGATTGATTGGGCCGCTTTACATAGCCGAACTGGATTTCCTGAAGCGACTCCGATGTATGAACGTCGACATGGAAATCGACTTTGAGCAGCTTGTTTTTCTCATTCCAGTTCACCGTCGTATGGAATTCGACACGCCGGCTTCCCTTGCGGAGACGAATATTTTGAATGATGACTGACTGATTTAAGGTCCTTTCTACGCGGATATTGGCAAATAGAGGACCACGAGCCGTTACGCTTACATTCGCTTCCGCCTTCAAGCTTACCTTCGAATCCCGGTATCGGCGGTCGATTTCCCATGCGTCGAACGCGGACGGATTGTCGCGGTACATACTCATCACGTTGCAAGGAGCAGCGGCCCATTCGGTCCCGGTTTCTTTATCCACGATGCTCGCGATTTCGCCGCAAGCATTCAGCTCGATCGCCACATATTCGTTCTCAAGATGCGTCTCGGTGACGGATAACGGGTTCTCTCCGCGGGGTGTTGACTCTTCACGGCTGAATGAGCGGGATGCCCAGCCCATCGAGGGAACGTCAACTTCCGCATAAATTTTGTCCTCGTAGTGCTGCAGGTTCGCATAACTCCCAACCTCAGTACCTTCAGGCAGGGCTACCACTTCCGTACGATCCCATGCAAGCGAATTAAAGAAGGTCGTGGCCGATGCATCACCATCCGCCAACGCTGATTGCGTCTCAGAGACGATCTTTTCAATCGATTCATTAATTTGACGCAGGTCGGTTCTCGCTTCTTCGTGTACGCGACGAATCGACGTCCCCGGCAAAATATCATGAAATTGATTCTGCAGCAGTCTTTTCCACAATTGATCCATTCGTGCATAAGGGTATTCCCGGTACTGCAGCAAAATTGTGATCGTTCTCCACAGCTCCGCCTCATGAAATCCAATTTCCGCTTTGCGATTCAAGCGTTTAAGCGATGCTTGCGTTGTATACGTTCCCCGATGGGCGGGATAATACAGTTCTCCGACATACTTTGCTTCCGGCAGACCTCTTCTTTCTTGATCCTCGAAATAGTCGATGGGCGAGCCATGTTTCGTCCTCGGAACGCCTTCAAGATTGTCCAGCCGTATTAAAAACTCCAGATCGTCGCGATTCGCCCCGCCTCCGCCGTCGCCATGACCGAATTGTACTAACCGAGTGGCAATGCCGTCTTTCTGAACGCGTTCATTCCACTGTTTAATCAGGAAGGAGGGATTGATTTTAACCGGATAATCGCCGTAATCGAGCAGATGGGTCAATACCTGCGTACCGTCGATACCTTCCCACATGAACGTATTGTAAGGAAACGGGTCGGCTATGTTTTCATACGTCTGAAACATCTTGACCGAAGCAAAGTAGTTGAGTCCACAACCTCGCATAATTTGCGGCAAGTTGCCGGAATAACCGAAAACATCTGGAAGCCACAGCATTTGATTGTCGGTGTCGAACTCTTCTTTAAAAAATCGTTTGCCATGCATCGCTTGACGAATCAAGCTCTCTCCGCTCGGTATATTCGTATCGGGTTCCACCCACATCCCGCCTTCGGGAATAATGCGGCCTTGCATGACTGCCCGCTTGATCCGTTCATATAACTCGGGGTATAACTCTTTTGCGAGCTGGAACAAATATGGCTGACTTTGCACATAGCGATAATCCGCATATTCATCCATGAGCGCCAGCTGGTTGGACATCGTTCTCGCAAATTTTCGCTTCGTCTCCTCAATCGGCCATAGCCACGCGATATCCAAATGCGATTGACCCATCAGATAAAGCAACGGAGAAGTGGAGCCGTTCTCGCAGTCGAGAAGCGGCTTCATGAATTGCCGGCACCGTACCACACTTGCGTTGCGGTCAGCCCCTTGTAGCCCGAAGTCGATCTCGGCCGCTACCTTTTTTAGACATTGGTCGATTTCAGCTGCACGCAAAGAATCGCTGTCGATATGATTCCTTACTTGGTACAAACATTCCAAATCAATAAAGAACTGATAGATTTCTTCTTCTAATACACATATATGAGCGCCTCCGAACTGCGGCCGCCGGCCGGAATGCCCGGCGTACGCTTCCGCGAGAAATTGATAGGTTTCACCCGCTGACGCGTTTCGGCTCAGGAGCCCGTAATCATGCTGCAGGTCGAACGCGCCGCTGACGCTTCCGTTAACAAACAACGTAGCCTCGGACCCGAAATCAGCCATGATGCCGACCCGTTTGCCTGCAGCTTCTTCGGGAACGGTCACGGACGCCCGGAACCAGGCATATTGCCAGTCCTCTCCCCACAGCTCCCTGGAACGGATGGGATGGAACGGACGGAGGGCAGCCTCATCGCAAGTCAAATGCTCGTTTATCGTATAAACCTCGAAATCAACGGATTGCAGCATCGTGTAAATATAATCCGGCTTCGTTTTCAGCAGCTTCTCAATCCGGTAGAGCCACTCTTTTCTGGAATTCAAATGATTACCTCCATCACCTATTGCATTCGTTATGGCCGGACAAATCATGCAGCCGGACAGTGGCCGGACCGAATGGCTGCAGCGTCAACGCAATGATGCTCCTATGCTCCGGTTTGCCTGCGGTCACCTTCAACTCACCGATCAGCCATCCGTCCAATTCAACGGCTGACACTTGTTCAAGCTCCCCATCGACTACCAATGAGAATGATTTTAACTCTGGAGATGAATTATATAGCCGTACGAGACAATCCGCTCCATCCCGCTGCAAAGCAGTCATTTCGACAGCCTGATCCGTTACGTGCAGCAGCGATACTGCCTGATCGGCTTTATGATCGGCATGGAAACCGGCACTAACGGCTCCGCGACGTTTTCGGATGACACTGCGAACCCACCGCCATCAAGCACGACGGAGGGTTCGCATCATCATCTTCCTTTTATTTGGACAGGACTCTTTTTGCGGCATCGTTGTAAATCTTTAAAACCTTATCGATGTCGCCTATTTTCTTCACCTCGGCGATAAACTTATCCCAGTCATTAAAGCTATTCTTGCCGGCAACGAATTTCGCCTGCTCTTCTTTCACAAAAGTTTTGAGAGCATTTATAACCTCCGATATTTGCTGGCTTTCGTCCTGTGTAAATTGAATTGCCGGTCCATCGAACCAAGACGCAATGTATTCGTTGTGAGGCATAGGCAAGCTTAGGAGAAACGGCGATTTTTCGACGGGAACGACTTCATACTTACCGTTGAAAACCGTATAGTCGTTCGGAGCAAAGTCTACGAATGCCGTGGGATCAGACGATATTTGCAAACCGGGCCTGTGCTTTCTGCTTGCCCGCATCCCGTAGTTGTCTCCTTCTTCCCATGGATCCGTTGCGTTTTTAATCGAATCCACGAACGTCGGTTTGCCGTCTTCGCCGATCTTGTAGGTGGTTCCCTCAATGCCCCAAGTGATCAGTCTGTCCATCTCGTCCGTATACTGCAGGTCGATGAACTTGATGAGTTCCTCCGGATTTTTCGCTTTCGAACTTATGCAGAGTGCAGCCCAACCGATGTCCGGGGTGTTAACATTCGCGACCTCCTGCCACGCCGTCCCGTATTTCGGATTGCTCGGATACAGCGAAATGGCGAAAATCTTGCCGTCAGTGGAATTGCGGGTATTGGTCCCCGGGAGCGTAAACCAGTCGGCCATCCACATGAAGTTATCGCCGTTTGTCGCTTTCCTCAGCAGCGTGTCATCCGTATCGATCGTATATTCGGGATCAAGCAGCTTCTCCGAATAAAGCTTATTGGCGTATTGCAGGGCGTCTTTGTAACCGTCTTCAAGCACTCCGTAAACGTACTTGCTTCCGTCCCAGAAGATATCGTCCTTGATATGATTCGCCGAGAAAAGGGACCGCAAGTCGTTCCATCTCGTATTGACGGGATACTTGTTCGGATATAGCTGCTTCAGCTTCTTCGCTGCATCGTAAAATTCGTCGAGCGTTTTCGGAATCTCTATGTTGTTGTCCTTGAACAAGTCGTACCGGTATGAGGACGTATTTTGAACTAACATGCCGCGGTCGGCAGGAAACCGGGGATTAGAAGTTTCTTTAAAAAAATACATTTTGCCGTCAGCGTTTGTTACGCGTGTCATCCCGTCTTTGACCGAGTTAAGATATTTCATATAATTCGGCATAAGATCCTTGTATTGACTTAACTCCAGGATCTGGCCTTGTTCCGCCATATTCGTCGTATCATAGAATAGTGGCGTCATGAAGATATCGGGCAATTCGTTGCTAGTAATCAATAGCTTCACTTTGTCGTCATATTCGGAACCAGGAATGTAATTGAATTGGATATCCAGCTTTTTACCCATTTTGGCTTCCATTTGCTTCAGCCATTCTTTTCCCACCATACTGTTCATATCGTCTACTCCGTTCGATGGCAGCGTTACGGAGAAAGACAACGTCTCGCCTTCAGCGCCCTTGGACTCCTTAGACCCTTCCGGTGTTTTATTGGATGTTGTACAACCGGAAGCAACCAGGGCAAGCATCAACACCACAATTAGAATATGCATTGTTGCTTTTCTATTCATGCAAACGCCTCCAACCTCTATATATTGCTGAAAATGATGCAGAAAGAATGAACTGAATAGCCCCTCTACCCCCTTTTCGCGATAAATCACTCCTCTGCACCATATCCTCGAACGCCTTGTTAACCCTTAATCGCTCCAACGAATACCCCCTTGGTGAAATGCTTTTGGAAAAATGGATATATCGCCATAATCGGGAACATCGTAATGATGATGACACTCATTCTAATGGCCTTGGGATCAAGCGCATTTCCCGGTGAATTAATGGCCACGTTGCCGGCCCCCACTCTTCCTTGAATCGCGGTCGTATCCAGGGTAAACAAATAGTTTCGAAGCACCATTTGCAATGGATACTTGTTCTGATCATTAAGATATATTAACGCATCAAACCAGCTGTTCCAGCTGCCGACTATGCCGAATAAAGCGAATGTTGCAAGAAGCGCCTTCGACAATGGCAATATAATTCTGAACAGGACGACGATATCATTGGCTCCATCCATGACTGCAGACTCTTTTAACTCCGCGGGAATGTTCAGGAAAAATGTTCTGAATAGAAAAACATTGTACGCGCCAACCACACCCGGGATAATCATGACCCAAACGGTATCGATCAGATGCAGACTTCTCATCAGCAGATAGGTCGGGATTAATCCTCCGCTGAAAAACATCGTAATCATCAAAAAGATCGTAAAAAACTTTTTGCCAATGAATCCCTGAACGGTCAGCGGGTACGCCATTAACGATGTAAAGATTAGCATCAGGCTGGTAGAACCGACGGCATAAATGATCGAATTCACATAACCCTTTAATATATAAGGGTCATTAAATACGCTGGCATATGCTTTTACAGTGAACCCTTTTGGCCAGATTGTCACACTTCCTGAAGAAATGTAATGGGAACCACTCAAGGAAGTCGCGATAATGTTCAAGATGGGATACAACACGGCGACTAGGATCAGAATCATAATGAAGATATTAAACGCATCGAAAAGGGTGGAGCCCAAACTTGCTTTTCTTCTTATACTCAGTTCTATCACCCCCTAGAACAAACTCGTTTCCGAAACTTTGCGACTTACCCAGTTCGCCGTGTACAGAATAATGAAGGAGATGACGGACATGAACAGGCCTATGGCCGTCGTATACTCATATCTCGCACCCAAAATCCCTTGCCGATACGCATAGGATCCGATGACGTCCGCTACGCTGTAAGTTTCAGGCGCATACAATAGAATGATCTTCTGGAAATCCGTTCCGAGTATGCCGCCTAGCGAAAAGATGAGCAAAATAACGGTTGTCGGCCTGATCGACGGCCAAGTAATGTGCACGGCCTTCTTCCACCTGCTTGCGCCGTCCACTTCCGCGACATCATACAGGGTAGGATCTATTCCGCTCAAGGCAGCAAGGTAGATAATACATCCAAACCCAACACCCTGCCATATTCCCGAAGATATGAAGATCGTCCTGAAATATCCCGGTTCAAGGAGAAACATGATTGGATCTCCGCCAAAATGCGTAATGATTTGATTGATGAAACCATCTCTGGACGTAAAATCCTTGATCATCCCCGCCACGGTAACAACGGATATAAAATGCGGAAAGTAAGAAACCGTCTGAACGAATTTTTTAAATAACCTGCTTCGCAATTCGTTAAATAACAAGGCAAGTATGATCGGTGCCGGGAAAGACCAAAGCAAGGAATACAGACCTAAAAGCAGTGTATTTTTAAGAACCCTGAGTGCCATGGGATCGTGGATAAACGAATTAAAGTATTTCAAGCCGACCCAGGAACTTCCGAATATGCCCTTCGATGCATTGTAATCTTTAAACGCGATTATAATCCCGTACATAGGAAAGTAGCTAAATACCAATACCGTTAGAAAACCAGGCAGCACCATTAAATATAAATATCGCTGTTTCCAAAGTTTCAGCCTTAGATTCTTGGTAGTCGTCTCCATTACAAACACCTCTTTCGATGTGTCGGCCTGCAACTTATAGTCCTGCTGCGGCAAATACTCGGTCGAAGCCCGCTCTGGAGCGGCCGATTAGTTGCTCAGGCGAATCTGAAGGCATCTCGGGCAATAGCACCTCTTGGGAAACGACGCCCCTGCTCTCCATTCCACCGGCAAACCAACCGCCCCAACCTTTACCCCATGCCACTCAAGCAACTCGTTCGCTCCCGCCGCTCCATGACGCCCGACCAACCCGGTCGCATCGATATCAACCGCTCCGAAGCCTCCATCGGCAGCCATCTTGATCAACTGCTCATCCGTTCCGATATCGCCCAATCCGGAGCACGTCAATCCTCGAATCACGTTCGTATCCTCCTTCTTGTTGCGGGCTCTTCACCGCAGACGCGAGCGGCAATCCAAGCTTCGGATCGTTCAGATCCAGTCTGTACATCATCTGATTGTAGTTGTAACGGGGCGTCGGAATCGATTTCGTGAATGTGTTCGTATACGTAGCCTCGAAGTAGATGATCTTGCCGCCGTCTTTGCTGAAGTACTCATGTTGGGCGGGATTATAGAAGGAGTAATCGGCATGTGTTATGATATGTTTTGCCGTCGTCCAAGGTCCGTTCGGAGCCGGTGCTTCCGCAACCCATATTTCCCCCACCAATGACGTTTTCCCGAAGCCTTGTTGTCCAATCATCAAATAACGTTGCCGATATTCGTTCCATTCGACTGAGCTTTGCCATATACGCACCTCATCGCCAGTATCGACATCTTTCAGCTGATAATATTTGGCGTCTTCCTGTTTAATCAAACCCATTTGTATAAGTTCTTTCTCCTCATCTTGGGAGATCATCGGCGTATCTTTCTTCCAGCCCCATACCAATTTCCCCTCGGCGTCGCGCTCCAATTTCGTATTGGCGCCGTCATACTTTGTGCCCGGAGCTAGAGGCGTGAATGCTTCATACTGCGTATAGTCAAGAATTGCGCTCATCTTCGACTCCACACGAAGATTCGGATATTTGTGCTGGGTGAACACCCAATACCCTTTGCCGTTATCCTCGTAATAGCTCGCTTGTCCACCCTCACCCGCATGGCGCCAATCATCCTTATCCGGGAATTGAACGAGATGCTGGAATTCTTCTTTCTTATCGTTCCAGATCAGAATGCCGTATGTCGTTGGCTCGGGATTATGCGTGCTGTAGGGGGCCAGAAGCCGTTCATTCCCCTTGTCATCCTTGACCGTCATCAGACCGAATACCCAGGCAATACCGGCCCCATCGGGCAGCGGCGGCACAAGACTCTTGACGAAGCCGTCTTTATTGGTGAAATAATCCAGGTTGACGCCTACGTCCGGATCCAGACCGCCCTTGTCCGGCAGCTTCGAGGTGGCGCCTGTCACGCGGAAATTCCCGAGCGGGTAGGCCACTCTGTCCGTGTCGCCCCAGAACCAATACAACTTGTTCCGGTATTTGATCGTCTGTACGGAATCCGATCCCATGACCTGCCCGTTCAAAAGCGGTTCCTTGATGGGCGGCTTCAGGCCGAGCAGGACGCTGTCCCGATAGATGCCTTGCCCGGTGATGCGGTACAGTCGCTGGGCGATGTTGATCCGGTTCATCTTTAGTGTAACGCTACCGCCGGGCTTCACATCGACGGCCTGGCCACGATTGCCGAAGAAATCTGCCGGAATGTCGTAACCGTGGCTGGACATATGGAAGAAGACCTTCTGATTCATCAGGCCCGGCTCGTCAAAGGCGACATAACCGGCGCTGTCCGTGTAAAAAGTGATCTTGTTTGTCGTCATCAGTTCTACATTCGGAATTCCCCTGCCCGTCTCGGCATCAACGACCTTGATCGCGAATGGTTCCTGCTTTTTGAGGGCGACCATGGCTGCCATCGACTCTGCCCCCGCACTTTCTTCCGCGTTTGCCGCAATCGCCATTCCCGGCAGTATCGCAACCATAAGTATCGTACAAGCCCATAAACCCGTCTTTTTCCACGATTTCCTTTTCAACTTGATCCCTCCAAAAAAAGTAATGATCGTATCACTCAATATGTTGGAACCAAGATGTTTATATTGACGCCTTGACAGATTGGAAACGCATACAAAGTATTCTGTATTTGGGATCGATAACTGTAACCTCCTTCCATTAGTTATGATGTTAGGTAAATAATCTTATCATACCAAGTTGGTTTTATCATAATATGGGTTTAATCTTTTTGCAATCCTTTTCTTATCATTTTATGGTAAAACATTGCGACAAACGACTATAAAATCTGGACGATCCATCTATAACTTGCTCGGGTTAGCATGAATTTGATATGAGCTCACAAGTACTTTGTATACTATTTAGTTCTGATCGGTTATAATCTAAAGAAATGACTTGCTTGAGGTGAATGTAGTGGTCAGAAAACAACCGGCTTCCCCAAAATATCAATTGATTAAAGATTACGTGTTATCCCAGATCGAAAATAAAGAAATATCACAGGATGATCGGATTCCGAGCGAATCGGAATTTGTGAAAATGCTGGACGTCAGCTCAATTACCGTTCGGAAGGCGCTGACGGACCTCGTCAACGAAGGAGTCATTTACCGCGTCAGAGGTAAAGGCAGTTTCGTGGCCAACCAGAATGCAGCCGCAGATAAAACAACTTCCAATCTGATCGCCTTTATTATTTCAGGGCTGGAATTGCACGACAGCTCCTATCTGCGAATCATGAAAGGGATTCAGTCTTTCCTCAGCAACAACGATTGCAGGCTGGTGATCGAGTTTGTGGAGAATAATTTCGAACAGGAACGCGAATTGGTTCTGCAGTTGATTCAATCCGAGATCAGAGGCTTACTCGTCTATTCTTCAGATCCCGACGCAGCCAAAGGCTATCTAGATGAGGTTCGCAGGAAGAAGATTCCGATCGTCATGCTCGATCGCTTTCCCTCCGGCTATCCCGTCAACTACGTCGCTTGCAACAACCACGACGGCGCTTACGAAGCTGTAGAATATTTGATCGGACAAGGGCACCGCCGGATCGGATTTGCCGCATACGACTTCCATCTCAGCCCCGAGATCGAGCGCTATGACGGCTATCGGAGCGCCATGTCCAACGCTTCGCTTCCGCTTGACGACGCATGGCTCTGCTTGAAGAAGGAGTTGGATTACCAGAAGCTGGCCGAACAAATCCGCGTTGGTGATATAACGGCGTTATTCTGCGCGAATGACAAACGGGCCCTCGAAGCGCTGGAGCGGCTGACGGCCGAAGGAATCCAAATTCCTGAGCAACTCTCCCTGATGGGATTCGACGACTTTGAAGGCTCGAAATTCGCCAAGGTCTCGCTCAGTACCGTCCAGCAGCATTTCGACGTGCTCGGCTTTGAAGCGGCCAAGCTGTTGTTCGAAATCTGTGAGGCTTCTTCGCGCGGGTATAAGAAAATTATACTGCCAACCGATCTTGTCATCCGCGAGACGGTCGTACCGCCGAAAGAATGCCCTTAAGCTTTGCCTGCTGCCTCCAGTTCAAGAATGAGCCGTGCGCTTGTTCGTTTTTAGGCTAAGATTTGCCAAAACTATGGGAAAGAATATATTCCGAGTGGTTTCCGACATCTGAATACGAACAGTTTGAAGGCCCTAGTTTCGAAATGTATTATGGAATTGCAGGGCATATTACTGGGGAGATTTGGATAGCAGTAACACGGATGTGTTTCTCATCGGGCACCCGTCGTACTACCTAAAATTAGGATTCGAACAAGCGTGACCACATATAGCAATTCAAGATGTCTAACGAGGTGTTTTATTTTCGAGAACGACGAACACCTACAATTAACCAACCTCAAAAAAGGCAAAGCAGGAAATATTCTTTGTGTTGTTAAGAAAAATACGCCAAACCATTACGTTTAGGAAAAACCCTGAAAGAAGGGAGTTATATTATTGCGTTATGACATTGATATTGCTTGCACATCTTATTTGACACTTCACGAACAAAAACTGCGGATCAAGTCGTTTTTGATAGAGTATTTTGGCACAGTGCACTTTTCTCTTGTTGAGACAGGTTTATCTATAACAGCCGTGCAAGAGGAAACGGCTTTTTTCGAATGGGTGAATGCAGACAGACCAGACCGAAGCACTAAAGAATTGTTTCTTTTTGAGTGGACGGAGCAAGAGAGATGGAGTGGGCATTTCTTATTAAAATGTAGCTTTTTTAATCGTTTGGAGGATAATAGCAGACAGAAGCAATTCGAGAAAATCGTCTTGCAAATAAAAGAACATATGGAGCATCCCACTTTGACACTTTATATAACCCCAAAAGATAATCTCATCGATGTACGGCAATTTCATCGTCGTGGTGATGGGAATATTGGCTACGGCTTGTACCCTTATGCTGAAGATGAGAAGGGGCAGTGGCGTGATAATTTGGGTGTCGGCTTATGGATATATCGTGAGGATTTTCATCTTTTATACGAAGGAATCAAGGAGGTATATCCACTTAAGGTGAAAGGCTTTGAGAATTTTGATCATACCGGCATGAATTTCATTAGTAAATCGGAATGGAAAGTGATCCTTAACCATTGGTCTAAACTAGCAGTTAGTAACCCATCCAGCGCTAAATTTATTGATTATGTAAGTCGATGGGTGGTAGCAACGCTAGAGCATGTGGATGAAATTGCTATCGAAGGGAATTTGTAATTTGCCGATCACAAATTATGACTGAAGGAAGTATTACAAACGTGCAATATCAGTATAATCTCGTAATATTCTTCTGACCATCAATTATTAATCACGTGGTTGGGATGCTTACATGGAAATGCTAAGGGATGAGCATGCTACTTCTACTCATTATCACATATTTGAAAGGGCGTCCGTTGTTATGAAGCATATAAAGGAGATAGAGGCGCTGGCGGCAGAGATAGCTGATGCGGCAAGAAAGTCATTTCTTAGTCTTTTTAAAAATGGTGAACGTTATTATTACTGTACGCTATACACCACTGGAGAGGGACATGCGCCAAGCATCTCCGCCTGGTCGTGGGAGGCTTTGGAGGTGGAAACGGCCAGGCAAGGAGAGGCAAGCGACACGCCGGGATCGACGATTGCGGAACTCATCAAATGGTCCTATGCCGATTCGCCCTATTGTTGTTTCGGGGATGAGAACTTCGATCACGTTAAACAACGGTTTATCGGGCGTCCTTCCATTACGGATCTTGAGGATGACGAAGGGAATCGCGAGTTTGATTTAAGGCTGAAGGCCATGGAGCTGGCGATGAAAATGCTGGATGATGAAGGCGTGTTTGCCTTGAATCAACCGCGAGAGTCGGTATGCATCCTTGTCGAAGTCATGCCGCCGGATGAGATCAATACCGAAATCGCCCTGCGTTTGAATCGGGCGGAATCTCCGGCTATGCAAGCATGGCTGGCGGAAGCGGCGGAGTAAATGCCGCTGTTGGGAACTCCGGCCGTCTACTATGTTCCTATTTTATATGATGGTCGGAACCTTGGGGTTAAGCGCCGCGGCGGTTTTTTCGTGGAACTAGTTGTTTTAAATGCAACATGGAGAACACCAAAAAAAGCGATCAAGGCAACCTGTCTCTGCCGGAGGCTACGATCGCTTTTTGGTTCTTTCCGCCAGCCCCGTAATCGACTCTCTATCTTGATCGGTTAATTGATCAAGAAAATGCTTGCGTATTGCCTTTGAGACAATAGGTAAGGCCTCATCCAAAGCCGATTTTCCGACAGAAGTGATGATGACTTGAACACCGCGATCAGCGTCAAATGGTCTCCTCATAATAAGACCCCGTGTTTCCATCCGCGTTAAATGATGGGATAATCTGCTCTTATCCCAGTCCATCGAGTCAGCTAGTTCCTGTTGCCGAAGCCTACCATCCCCGAATTGGACTAACCGGTCCAAGACTCCAAAATCCCCTTCAGATAGTCCGGTGTGTTCAGACATCTCTTTCACAACGCGACCAAAGATCTGTTTGAAGGTGCCTTTCCACATATTCCATAGTTTCATTTCATCTTCGTTCAGTTCGTTTATATCCATACAAATATAATATCACGGTTGACACGTCAACCACAAGATGATAAAGTGCATTTAGGTTGACACGTCAACCTTAAGGGTATGGATACCTTCCAAATATACTTAAGGAGTGTGTTATCGAGTGGAATATGTAAAACTCGGACGCAGTGGATTAGAGGTTTCAAAGTTAAGCCTTGGAACTATGGGCTTCGGAGTACCTGAACGCGGTAATACCCCATGGTCGCTGAATGAAGAGCAAAGCAGACCGATTATTAAAAAGGCACTCGAATTGGGCTTTAATTTTTTTAGTAGTGCCAATATGTATTCCGACGGAACAAGTGAAGAAGTTCTCGGGCGTGTTATAAAAGATTTTGCTCGTCGTGACGAAGTCGTTATTAGTACAAAGGTATTTGTTCCAATGCGCAAAGGCCCGAATGCAATGGGGCTTTCCCGCAAAGCCATCATGACCGAAATTGATAATAGTCTAAGACGGCTTGGGACAGATTACGTTGATTTGTACCAGATCCATCGTTGGGATCCTAACACGCCAATTGAGGAGACAATGGAGACCCTTCACGATTTAGTTAAGGCGGGCAAGGTCAGATACATTGGAGCATCCTCCATGCTGGCATGGCAATTCGCGAAAGCTCAGCATGTCGCGGAGCACAATGGCTGGACACGATTCGTTGCCATGGAAAACCGACTTAACTTGCTCTATCGGGAAGAAGAAAGGGAAATGCTTCCCCTTTGCAAAGATGAGGGAGTTGGCGTCACTCCTTACCTTCCTTTGGCTGCTGGTCGGTTAACCCGGGATTGGAATGAGCAGACCTCACGATCCAAGAAGGATCAGGTAGCAAAGGCGTTGTTTATTAAAACGGAAGAGGCTGATCGCAAAGTCGCAGAAAGAGTTGCGGAAGTTGCCGCTAATCGAGGAATTCCACGCGCACAGGTTGCTCTTGCATGGTTGCTGCAAAAAGAAGAAGTCACTGCCCCGATTATAGGATCGACTAAAATCAGCCATCTAGAAGATGCAGTTTCGGCATTGTCGGTTAAATTGACACCTGAAGAAATCGCGAGTTTAGAAGAACTGTATATACCACATCCATTAGTATAACTAAGACGCAAATAGGGTGATTATTATCAAAATTGCGATCAATTTGGGAAGTATAGCTGATCTATCTCAATAATTTTGACCAGAACAGCAAAGTGCATGTTCTGGTCTTTTTTTTGGAATTCCCATTATAATAAATGAAAAGTCTTTATGCTTCGTATCTTGGAGTGGTCCTTTCTATTGGCTTGGTTACTGTATCTGTAAAATGAGTCTGTTGACCGTTGTAGAAAACAACGCAGCCGCTTCCTCGCGTGTCAGCTCCCGCCTGGAATGATAATCGACCGTTCCCGCTTCGGACGGGGCAACTTCGGGACCGTGCAGGCCAAGCGCAACCATTGTTTTCACTTCTGCCAATGCCCATTCGTCGGTTGGTCCGCTTAACCCGATGTCATCCGGACGAAGCTCTGCGGGATAGTTGGCAATTTGCTCCTTAAATCCGCGTGCGATCATGAGCGCGGCTTCCTGCCTTGTCACAGGGTCCTCCGGGCCGAACGCAGAGTCCGACTTCCCTTTCACAATCCCCAGTTGTACAGCGGTTTGAATTTGCGCTGCTGCCCAGTTCCCGGCTGTGTCTTCGAATTTGACGGGCTCTTGCGAGAGCTGGACGCCCAGTATGCGTATGATCATGGCTGTCGCTTCGGCGCGGGTCATCGCACGAGTCGGTTCGAACTTCTCGTCATTGCCTTTCAGAACTCCGATCAGCTGCAAATGACGGATGTATGGTGCATAGCCGCTTGTTGCAGGGACATCTTCGTACATGGGCGTCGTTATTTTTTGAGAGTAGCTGACGGGATTCATATATTTGAAATAAGTGATGCTGCCGTCGTCGTTTTCTTTGAAAGCCAGCAGCTTTCCGTTCTCGTCTTCAAACAGCAGCGGTCCGATCTGTATCACTTTTTGCTTGCCCATAAGACTTTCCACAAGAAGTTCTCCATCTCCAACTGCGGTAATGGTCGTAAGCGCGACACGTATTCTTGCATCCGAGTACTCGCCTTCTAATCGGCGCAGCTGCTCTTGCGGCGTGTTCAGCGGAACCGGTTCGGCGCTTGGGTCCGTACTGGGGAAATACCGATCCATGAATGCGTTAAACCATGCGGATCGCAAATCGCTTGAATTGTTGTAAGTAATAAAGACACCGACCTTTTGCTCGGGAATCAGCCACATATAGGAGCTAAAGCCGATCAAGTCCCCGCCTTTCGTAATTACTTTTTGCCCGTTGTTATGCTCGGGTTCGAACGAACCTTCATACCCGTATGTCGCGTCCTCTACCCGCGGATGAATGGCGACATGGTAATGCTGCATTTGCCGAATGCTTTCTTCACTCCAAATGCGTCTGTTTTGATAAACGCCGTCTTGCAGTTGGGCGATCATAAACTTGCTGATATCGCCCGCTGTCGCATTCATTCCTCCATCCGGCGATTCCGTAGGGGTAATGGCATAGGGATCCAATGCCTGCCCGTCCATATAAGCTTTGGCCAAATGGCCAAGAACTTCGTCGGTCAGCAGCAAGTCGGTGTTCATCATGTCGAGCGGCTGAAACAAATTTTGTTTCATATATTGGTGGAACGGCACTCCCGTTACACGCTCGATAATGTAGCCCTGCAGCACGAATGCGAAGTTGTCGTACATGTACGATTCACCCGGCTTACGTACAACGTCGGGCATTCTTTGCTTCACATAATCCGATAATGAAACGAATTTCGTCAAATCGTTATGGTAATCGTCCATCGTTTCGATCGTAACGTCAAAGCCGGTCGTATGGGTCAGCAGGTGGTGCATCGTAACAGGCTGATCAAAGGGATTACGGATGCGGATCCCTTCTTCCAAATACTTGTTAATATCCGTATGCAAATCGATTTTCCCTTTTTCCACAAGCTGCATAACGGCTGCCGCAGTGAACGTTTTCGTAACCGATCCGATTCTGAATACGGTTTTCCCCGGATCCACTGCGATTTGTCGTTCCTTGTCTGCGTAGCCGTACCCTTTCTCCAACAACACTTTGTCGCCCTTTACGACGACGATGGCCGCTCCCGGCACGGCAAGATCCGTAGTTTGCTGTTCTGCCATAAATTCATCGGCGAACCGTTCCAACGCTTTGGTATCCGTCAACTGGTTCGTTGGTTCTGTCTTCATTTCTGCAAAAACACCTCCCGCTCCATTCATTGCCATGCATACTCCCAGAAAAGTACCGATTATTCCTGCCCGCAGCTTCTTCGTTTTTCCCAACGGTTCACACCACATTCCTTATTCTTTGTTTGATGCTCCGAAATAGTATAGTGGATCAAACTTTCAGTCATCATAAACGAATCTTAAATTAAACTTAAGTTGCGCGAACGGGTGAAGGAATTCATTTCAGTGTAATCGAATCAATTTAAAAGATCATAACTCATCTGGAGCAAGAGTCGCTAGGGGGAATTATGAACAAGACGATTCTAATCGCAGACGACGACCCGGATATTGTAGAGCTGTTGAAGTTATTCCTCGAAAGGGAATCCTATACGATCATGGAAGCGTACGATGGCAAAACGGCTTGGGAATGCATCCGGCGCAACACCATCGATCTCATCATCATCGATATTATGATGCCGGAGCTTGACGGTTTTCAGCTGTTGAAGCTGCTGCGTACCGAGTACAGGCTGCCGGTGATTATTCTTTCTTCCAAAAGCGAAGACAGCGACAAAATTCTCGGACTGAGGCTCGGCGCAGACGATTACATCGAGAAACCGTTTAATCCGCTGGAGGTTGTGGCGCGGGTCCAGGCTCAACTGCGCAGAGCGTATGAATTCGGCGATGAAGATGCGGCGGCGCCTGCCCAGTACAGCTTTGGCGATTTACTGTTGGACGAGCATGCATGTGTCTTGTATCGCCGCGGCGAACAAATTGCGCTGACATCGATCGAGTTTAAACTGCTCAGGATGTTCATGTCCTCGCCCGACCGAATTTTTACGAAGAAGCAGTTGTTCGAACAAGTGTGGTCTGACGATTATTGGGACGATGGCAACACCGTCATGGTGCATATATCACGGCTCAGGGACAAAATGGAGGATAACCCGAGACAACCGCGGTACATCAAAACCATTCGCGGACTAGGGTACAAATTTGCCAAGACGGGAGATTTCATTGAAAAAAAATCGTAAGCTCTTCTTCTCCTTGATGAAATCCTATATTTTTTTCGCATTGCTGATCGGTATTGGTGATACTGTGTTCTTCTTGTATTTGGACAAGAAAATGACCGCGGATATGGGGATTCTATATTCGGCGAAAGAAATCGCGCGGGCGGATTATACGGCGATCCCGTCAGAGGCAATCGAAATGGCCGGCGGATGGGTGGAAATATTGAATGAACAGCTTCAGGTCGTTTACGTCAAAGGTACGCCTGCCGCCCCTCGAACGGAATATTCGGCCGAAGAACTGTATGCGTTGTTTTACGATCAAAGGGACAAGCCTTATTTTTATTCGCTCGCTCCTTTTGCGGATGAGCAGGGACGGCCTTTTCAATGTCTCGTCACCTTGCCGGGGCATGCAGTCGAGCAGACGATTTCGATAACGCAGCCGGCTCCCGCGATTATTTCCAGAATGCTCAAGTGGCTATTGCTTTTATTGGTCCTGTTCATCATCAACGTTTACTTATACAGCGTTTGGACCGCCAAACGCATTACGAATCCTTTGGGCAAAATCGTACATGCGATCCGTCAGTTGAGAAAAGGGCAATTCGCACAGCGTTTGTCGTTCGAAGCCAGTTACGAGTTGGCGCTTATTCGAGACCATTTTAACGACATGCTGGATTATATGGAACGGACGGAAGCGGAGAAAACGAAGCTGGAACAAAGCAAGCGGCGAATGCTGGTCGATCTGTCGCACGATTTGAAAACGCCGATTGCCACTATACAAGGATACGCCAAAGCTCTGCAATTGGGGCTGGTTGATGACCGTGAGAGCCAGCAAAAATACTTGGAGCTGATTCTCGTTAAATCCGCGCTTGTCACTTCTCTGGTTGAAGATATCTTCGAGCTTGCAAAATTGGAGAGTCCAGACTATCCTCTGCAGCTTGCAAGGTCGGACTTTTCCGAATTTATTCGGCGCATCGCGATTGAATTTTACGACCAATTCGAGAAGAAAGCCTTTCGCTTGAAGCTGAATATTTCGCCAAGCGAAGTTATTGTCGACTACGACGTCAAATTAATGTATCGTGCAATCTCCAATATCCTTTCGAACGCGCTGCGTTACAACCCGGCGGGGACGGAAGTCACGATCGACCTGCAAGTTCACGAACAATCGGTTCAATTGAGTATTGCGGATAACGGCGTCGGTATTCCGGTTGCTCTGAAGGAAGCGATATTCGAATCGTTCGTGCGCGGCGATTCTTCCCGCAAAAGCGACGGCGGCACGGGTTTAGGCCTGGCAATTGCCAAGAAAGCAACGGAGCTTCACGGTGGAGAGCTGCGGTTAGTAACGGAACCGGGGAAAACGATGTTTCAAATTAGGCTCAAGTTGATGTGACATATTTATTTCGAAATGATGATGCTAAACACAAAGACGAAGCAGCGCGGCAGCACGCGACAGATGAGTTTATCGCTATGATCAGCAACTTGAAGAGTGAACAAATCGAGGTCATACAACGGCTTAACAAAGAGCTATCGCAAGCGTTCAATTACCGGGATGGTAGTATCTAAATCGGAGGTTCACGATGGCGAGTCCAGAGATATTAAATAAAGCTGCTGCGTCTTTTGCGTTTGAAACTAGCTCTCTTGAGTTTATTAGCAACTCAACGAATGAGGTATTTCGATTCACAAAGAAAGATGAGGCCTATATTCTAAGAATAACTGAAAAGTCTCATGCTTACGTCGGTAAAATAAAAGCAGAAGTTGATTGGGTAAACTACTTGGTTCAAAACGGTGTCCGTGCGTCATTGCCAATCAGAACTATAGATAACCAATTAACTGCTTTGTACCAAGAGGACGGGAAGTGTTTCATTGCAACAGCTTTTCATATGGCTTCAGGAAGATTTTTTGATAAAAACGAACCTAAATTGTGGGGAACATCTATTTTTAAGCAGTGGGGAGAAATCATGGGTAAGATGCATATGCTCTCTAAATCATACATCCCCTTAGAAACAAAGAGAGATGAATGGCGAAATTCTGAAATTAAAAACCCGCATCTACAAGGCAAGTATTATGCGCTGCTGGAGAAATTGAAGTCTCTTGAAACCAGAATTATGAACCTCCCTCGTGAAGGCGATTCATACGGTTTGATTCATAACGATTTTCATCCCTACAATTTCCACATAGACGGAGAATTGATTACGGTCTTTGATTTTGACGACAGCATATATGGTTGGTTTTCGTTGGACATTGCGATCGCGGCAACACACGCCGTTTGGTGGGGGGCGCCAATGGATGATAGACAATCCAAAAATGAATTCACGACCAAATTCTTGAACGAATTCCTTGAAGGGTACTTTAAATATAATCACCTATCGGATTATTGGATTAAACAAATTCCATTCTTCATGGATTATAGAAACATATGCTCATTCTTTTGGTGGCTTAGCAGTTGGGACGGAGATGAGTCTAAGTTTAGTGACTTTCAGCGAAGCGCAATCGCATATGCTGTAAAGTTAATCGAAACTGGGCAGTCTTTCGACGGCTGTGAGATAGTTTTAGACTAACGGAACGAGAGCTGAAAATACTCCATGACAGGTTTGCCGGCAGATCGATTTGTGTGGCCTCCGTTGGGCTGTAGGTACGTTAGTTCAATGACTGCACATTTGCAGTTGCTCCATTTTTCATTATGCTAAAGGAGAACATTAGTTGAATGACATACATCCAGGCCGCCAAGTATTTCGATGGCCTTATGAGCATATATCATAGCCCTTGGATTGAGCAGCTTTGTTTGTTTTAAATTTCTTAAGCGAAAACATTTTATTTTGGTGCAACGTATTTTCAGGGATTGATTAGACTCGAGCTTATCTTCTGTTTGCTCTCGGGTGAGTCTCTCTAAGGAATAGCATCAGGAAGTAAACAAGGATCAATCGTTAACTGATATCCTCAATGTGGCTTTTTCACCAACCTAAGTGTCTAATAGTATGAATGACTCAATCTAGGAGGGATATCATGAAAGACATAAGAATAGAGCAACTTGCTAGGAATGTTGTTACATACTCTGTAAATCTTCAAAAGGAAGAGAAATTGTTAATCGAAGTGGAGGGCCATGATACCGTACTGGCTAAAGCAATTGTAATAGAAGCATATAATGTGGGGGCTTATCCATTTGTTGTATTTACAGATAAGGCTATTCTTCGAACACAATTGTTGCATGGTTCATCTGAACAATTAGAACGATTAGCAGCATATGATTTTGTCAGGATGGATGATATGGATGCATATGTGTTAATTAGAGCAGATGCCAACGACAGTGAATTATCTGACGTTCCTTCAGAAAAAATAGATCAATACTGGAAGGTATATTATCACCATGTTCATGAGCCTAGGTGGGCAAAAACAAAATGGTGTATTCTGAGATACCCCAACGCTGCTGCGGCGCAACGAGCTAAGATGTCAACAGAAAAGTTTGAGGATCTCTATTTTAGCGTGTGTAATCTTGACTATGCAAAATTATCAGAGAAAATGGAGGTGTTGGTTAGTCTTCTAAGTAAAACAGATAAGGTGAGGATTACTGGGCAGGGAACTGAGCTGATAATGTCCATTAAAGGAATGCCCGTTAGAAAAGATGCAGGTCTGCAAAATCTACCCGACGGTGAGGTTTATTGCGTTCCGATAAAGCAATCCATTAATGGAGTGATATCATTCAATACTCCCGTCAATTTTAGAGGGACGACATTCGATAATATCGTATTAACCTTTGAACACGGAAAAATCATTGATGCAAAAGCAAATGATAAGGCAAAATTCTTGAGAATTTTAGAGATAGATGAGGGTTCAAGATTTATTGGGGAATTTGGTATTGGCCTAAACCCATATATTTGGGATCCCATGAACGATATTTTGTTTGATGAAAAAATTTGGGGTAGTATTCACTTGGCAATTGGCAGTGCGCCTGTTCAATGCGAAGGTTCAAATCTGTCTTCTATTCATTGGGATATCGTCTATAACCAACGCACAGAGTATGGTGGCGGGCAAATATGGTTCGATGATGTCTTAATAAGAGAAAATGGCTACTTCGTTACTAAAGAACTCGAGGGATTAAACCCTACCAACACTATAAAATAAATAGCTTTTCAGCTCCAGATTTTATGAAAGGACTTATGATGTGCTTCCACTGTTATAGAAAGATAAGAATCCGTCACCTCCCCCAAAATCAACAAATTTGGAGGGAGTAATATGAAAATAAACGATAATTATTTGAAAGAACAGTTAAAGCATGTTAGCGGTAAAGCAGAAAATCGAATTAAAGGTTGAGGCTGCGATGCTAAATTTGCAAAAGGGAGCGTAAATAATAGGTATTTCACAAATGAGGTCATTGTTGTCTTGAGAATGCAGAAATGTCTTCGCCGCGGGAATCGGTTTGTCGCTTATGATGGCATCCAGAATGGGGTAACTCCAGCGTAGCTGACACCACCCGCAAACACATGGATAAAAACGTATGAACTCTCCATGTCTGGAGAGTTCATTTTATAAGTAATAAATGTTAAAATTGCAGCCTGTTAGATTAAACTAACGTTCCCCGATAGTTGAGCAACTACTGCTAACGTAAAATCTTCCTCAATACACATTTCCTTCAGTTCCTTGTCTGCTTTTTTGTTAAGAATGGATTAGATCCGAAAGATCAACTTAGTGAGCAGAGTCTTTTATCAAATATTCCATGTTTAGCATACCCTTAATCCGCTGGCTGCACCGCCGAATACCGTGATGCCATGCTGGACAATACAAACGCGGCAATGATGGCGATGAGTACGCCGAGTGCCCCGAACCAGGTAATGGATGACAAAGAAATACGGTTAACGATCAGCCCGCCGATTCCTGCGCCGACAGCCATGGCAAGCTGCATCATGGAACTGTTCAAGCTCAGCATGACGCCCGAGGATTCGGGAACAAGCGAAACCAGGTTAAATTGCTGTGCTGGAGCGGATGACCAGGCGGCAAAAGACCAGAGGATCAAAATGGCGAATACGGCAATAACCGACTGTCCGACTAAGGATAGCAAAATCAACGAAATGACGTGAAGCACCATCCCTAAAACGAGCGTGTATTTGATGCCACGTTTATCCGCGCTGTAGCCGCCGACTTTCGAGCCAATCAAACTGGCAATGCCGAACACGAACAGAGCTGCGCTAAGCAATGATTCATTTAAATGAGTCACCTCTAGCAGAAAAGGGGAGATGTAGGTATAGGCGAGGGAATATCCTCCCAACCAGAAAAAAGTAATCGCTAAAGCAACCAAAACCGGAGGTTTTTTTAACAAAGCAAATTGGTTGATTAATGGGACAGGCTTGTCGCCCTGCATACGTGGAAGAACCGCAGCAATGACAAGCATGGCGATGACCCCGACAATTGCGATGGCCAGAAATACCGCTTTCCAGCCAAAAGCCGAGGCTACCATTCTGCCGAGCGGGACGCCGATGATGAGCGATGCGGTAATGCCCATGGTGACGTTTGCGATGGCGCTGGCCTGCTTGCCTGGCGGAGCGATTTTGGCGGCGATGCTGAGCGCGTTAACGGTGACCACCCCGGCGCCTAACGCCGTAATGATTCTAGCGGCAATGAAGAGACCGAAGCCGGACAATATATATGTCAGCAGATTTGCGGCAATAAAGAGGCCCAGCGAATAAAGGAGGAGCTTACGCCGGTCCATTTTGGCCGTCAGCGCCATCAAAATAGGCGTGCCGACCGCATAGGCCAGGGAATAAACCGTAATAAGCTGGCCTGCTGCCGCAACGCTTGTTCCCAACGTCTCTGCGATCCGGTCCAATATCCCGGAAATGATGTAATTGGATGTTCCAACTAAAAAGCTAATCAAGGCTAGAACGTAAACTTTCCATGTGCTCTTCATAATTCACTCTCCTGATGTGTTTAAAATAACTATATTTTTGTCGATAACGAGAAACCGCCACAGCTGTATGTTAGCGGCTGAAGGAGCCAGCGCGGGGCTTGCCGCAATGTTTCGGTCAATTCCTCCAGCGAAATCTTGATCTCGGGATCATAGCTACGAACCGACCGGCGTTCTCGAATAATATCAAAAAATAGTTGGTGCTCCCTCGTTTGCGACGGTTGTGAGACCGACATGGTGCTCTCCTCCTTTGGGAAAAACGTGTTTCAATACAACACTTGTTGTTTGAACAACATTTGTTGTATTTGTATGTTATAATAACAACCGAATGGTACGCAATCATCAATAACCATAAACCGTTGTATAGACAACACCATTTCTATAATGTCGTTTTACTGGGGAGATATTAACCATGACAATTAAAAAGAATGAAGCTGATCCTCGTGTGATACGTACACGGCGACTCCTTCAAGACGCTTTTGCTTCATTAATTCAAGAAAAAGACTTTGAATCGATAACCGTTAGGGATATTGCAGAGCGGGCTACTGTTAACAGAGCGACTTTTTATGCGCACTTTGTGGATAAATTCGAAATTCTTGAGGCCAAACTAATGGAATCATTTATGACAATCATAAATCGTAGAATAAGCGGTCACGAAGTATTAAATGAAGAAACAATTCAGAGTATTTTTCTGGGGGTATGCGAATTTCACGAGGGTCTAAACACTATTTGCAAAAGAAGAAATACATCGCTTATACCTGTATTCGAAATTCAAATAAAGGAAAAAATTCAAACGATACTTCTTTCCTTTCTAGACAAAGACAAGATGCTATCGACTCCAAACACACAATTCTTAATAAATACAGCTTCTATCATGTTAAGTTGGGGGATGTATGGTGCGGCTTACGTTTGGAACAATGAGGGGCGTCTAATAAGTGCGGAATCATTCGTTATACAGACTATGCCCTTAGTGATGAACGGAGCCAAAGGACTGCTGGGATAGGTCCTGTTCTATTGCTCAGCCCTGCCCGTTCAGATGAAACCATTAACTTGAATTACCGGTTGTTGTGTAACACAATGAATCATCCCGCTATCCTTGTATGCTGGGAGAAGTGGAAGGCAATATAACAGGTTGGTATAGTAGAAACTGGAGGAACGTGTATGAAGATAAAAGTATCTAAGAGATTGGAAACCCATATGCTGCCCAACCAAATATGTGACGACGATTATCAACATTTTATCCGTGAACCGAATGGAAGATGCTTGCTTTATAATCGAAGCCTTTCATTGGTGAAGATATTGGATGTATCGATAATGAAAACAGAGAAATCCTGGGAGACAAATTATCCGTATCATATTGATTTATCAAATAATTGGATATGCGTATATGGGGAAACGGGATTACAGATATATGATTTTGAAGGAAGAGAACTCTTCGCGTTACAAGAAGATATTCTAGCTATTTCTACTGCCCGGGATTGTTTCGTATGGTTGGCAATCAATGTCGATCGCGAGCAGGTGGAGTGTAGATTAATCCATATTTCTACAAAGAAAAGGGCTTCAGTTTACTTAAATGACCCCATGACGGGCATGGTGCCGGATGGAGAACATGCCGTTGAATTTTTGGGTATACCTGAAAGATCAGGTGAAATCTGTTTATGTTTTACTGATGCACAATGTAGTATAAAAACATATTGTATTCTAGAAAGCAATGGACAACTTGAGATTTCTGAAGAACTTGAGGATGACTTTTATCCACTGTGTTTTTCTGACGATGGTCTGCAAGTGTTAACCAGAACTTTTGCGGATTTTGATGGTGTATTCAGAACTTATTCGATTCCAGAATGGAAGGTTGTGGGGGAAGTTAATTTTCCCGATGAAGAATCCATGTTTTCTATGACTGGATTTTACTTAAACGAACATACGGTTTTGGTTTATGAGGAAAATATGGAGGAATACTGTTGCCTGAACGCCGATAGTATGCGATTAGAAAAACTGGAAATAGACTGGAATGGATATAATGAAGGTATCAATGACGAGATTTTAAACGACTATCAGGTTTTCAAGAGTGGAAATGCACTTTTTATACGCGTAAAACACCCTAACGAAGAAGGATGGTATTATTGGGTTGCAAAGTCCGCGTAAACGCGGGCTTTTTTTAAAATCGGAACAGGTTGTCCGATTGTCCACGGATTTTTTTGAACGACCATATCCATACTACGAGAGGAACGAGAAATTTGGATAGATTACATTTAGAAAAAGTCAAAATCCCTAACAATATTATTGAATTTATGGAAGAGGGTACGTGGGAATGTCTCGACTATAAACCATTTGTGATCCATATATCCAGCGTTATATATAAGGGAAATGAAACATTGAGTTATTCATTAGAGTTTTCGCCAACGGGTGGTTTTGAAAAACTTAATCGGAAATTAGAAGAAATGCCGTATATTTCTGACGGATACGGTTGGACCAATTACATCCTTGATAAACTTAAACAAGAAAAAGTTGCTTTTAAAGAAGCCATTGAAAGCGATTCCGAATCTGAAACTTGTGTTTTGATGGCGTTTAACGAAAACGATTTTAGAATGCTGCTGCAAAAAGTATCTCTCTACGTCAGAGAGCTTTTACTAACGAAAATCAGTGATAACAGTGAAGAAAACACAAAAACCATGACGATCAGCCGATTTTGGAGTCACGAAGATGAAGACGATGGAATATGCAAACCTGAGATCATGTTTAGAAGACCACGTGTGGACTACAGAATTAGTGAATATATATGGTCTTTTTTGGAAAGCAATCTGTTGATGCAAAAAAGGATTTTGCAAAAAAATAGTATGGCGATAACCTTGTTTATGGGGCCGATATACAAACGTCATAAGTTTTTTTATGATTCCGCATACAACACAGAGACCAAGAAGTTCCACCCAGCGATGAGGGGGAGTAAACTGAAGGATATCAGTATATCGTGCAGTTATAATGGTTTTAATGAAAAAATGTCGCCCGCAGAATATGCGGATATTGTTTATGATATGTACTGTTCATTTTTAGTAGACAGTTTTAAAAAAATAACAAAGGAAGAATGTGATGAGTTAAAAGGCATGCTCGATTTTGATGTCATCCATTCGTTTGAATTTCCTGCGACTTTTGATAATCAGAAGTACAGTGCAGATAAAGGCGGATATGGTGGCAGAACTGTAAATGGAATTGTGGATGAAAAGGCTGTTCCCTATAATTATCGGGAAGTCTACATGAACCAATTTGGAAAATAACTATGCCTAAAAGAAAGTGAGAGACCTGCTTCCAAGCCGCCGAGTACTTCGACGGCTTTCTGTGCATTTTATGTAAGCTTGAATCCTAGCCCTTGGATTGAGTAAAAGGCTGTGCGCCGCGGCAGCTCCCTTAGCATTTCTCGCCGATAGAAGCTGAACCGTAGCAGAAGTAGGGCGAAATTTATCACTGCCGTTGGTGCCCTTTAATTCGCCGGCTCAACCTTGAAATCAGTGTTTGACTTCGCCAAGAACGATCTGTCATGGAAGCCTCTCAAAGTCAAGGACTGATGATGGTTTTGAGCCTAAAATCCTGTACATTGAAGAGATTGGATCCTGGCTCACGGACTATCTGTTCGAAAACGGTTATGTATCTCAATCATACGAGGCGGGAACAGAATACGTCAGAGCAAACGCTATTGACAAAACCACCTACTGCGTGATACTTTATAGTAGTAGTAAGTAATACTGCATACCTGTCATACAGAGTAGCGAGGAGTGATTGTGCTGGAAAACCTAACGGAAATGCTCAAAGGGGTGCTTGAGGGTTGTGTCCTTGAAATTATAAGCCGCAAAGAAACCTACGGCTACGAAATCACGCGGCGGCTGAACGCCCTCGGCTTCACAGATGTTGTGGAGGGAACGGTGTACACCATCCTGATCCGGCTTGAAAAAAACAAGTTGGTGGAGATCACCAAGAAGCCCTCCGACATGGGACCGCCGCGAAAGTTTTTCGCGATCAACGACGCGGGTCGTGAGGAGCTTCGGAGGTTCTGGGATAAATGGGAGTTCGTATCATCAAAAATATACGAGTTAAAGGAGAAATGATAATGAATTTTTGGGAAAAAATTACCGGCAGCGACATGACTAAAGAAATGAAAATTTTTGAATCGCGTGCCAAAAAGCTGCCGGCTGATTATCAAGCGGCATGGGAAAAAGTTAATGTGAATCTTTGGTCGTATTCAGATTTCACCGGCCGCAACCTAATGCCAATTCTCGACGGTGTGCTTGGTCTGCTCGAAGAGGCGGCGGCTGACGGTCAGAGTGTCCAAGAGGTTTTGGGTGACGATATCAAAGGCTTCTGTTCAGCGCTGGCCGGCGAAGAAGGGGCAAAATCTTATCGCGACAAGTGGCGCGAGCAACTCAACAATAATATCGCTAAAAAATTGGGTAAATAGGAGAATGGATAAAATGAGCATACAAGATATCATCCAAGGCAAAAAAGAATGGCGGGCGCACATGGCGCGTGTCAAAGCGCTCCCACGAGATTATCAGATTGTTTATAAAGAGATTCAAAAATATTTCTTTAAGGTCGGCCCTGTTGAACTAACCGACGGTACGGGTTTGCTATCGGGGATTGTTGATCTTTTTGAAGAGGGCGCGGCCTTGGGGAAAGGCGTTCTTGATGTGACGGGAAGTGACGTAGCGGCTTTTTGCGACGAACTAATTAAAGATTCAAAAACTTACGCTGACATCTATCAAGAATCTGTTAACCAAGAAGTTAACAAGGCAATGAAAAAGGTGACGGATAAAAAAAAGTAAAGGTGGGATAACGGGATGGAGAAAGCAATTCAAGTGAAAGGGCTGCAAAAGTCTTTCAAAAACACAGAAGTCTTAAAGGGCGTCGATTTTGAAGTGAAGCGAGGCGAGATTTTTGCCCTGCTTGGCTCCAACGGCGCGGGCAAGACGACGATTGTCAGAATCCTCACCACGCTGCTCAAGCTGGACGGGGGCACCGCCACCGTAAACGGTTTTGACGTCGCGTCAAGACCCGAGCATGTGCGGCATGCGATCAGCCTGACCGGGCAATTTGCCGCCGTGGACGAGATATTAACGGGGAGGGAAAATCTCATCATGATCGCCAAACTGCGACATCTTAAAAATCCGCGTCATGTCGCGGATGATTTACTGAATCGCTTCGGCTTGAACGATGCCTCCGACCGTAAGGTGTCCACCTATTCGGGCGGTATGCGCCGTAGGCTCGACATTGCCATGAGCCTGATCGGAAAGCCGCAGCTTATTTTCCTTGATGAGCCGACCACCGGGCTTGACCCCGAGGCGCGCATTGAGGCCTGGAAGATTGTGAAAGAGCTTGCCAACGGTGGAACGACGGTATTCCTGACCACTCAGTATTTGGATGAGGCTGAACAACTAGCCGATCGAATTGCCATTTTGCATGAAGGCAGGATTATTGCCAATGGCACGCTTCAGGAACTGAAAAAGCTGTTTCCGCCCGCAAAGGTGGAGTATGTGGAAAAACAACCTTCATTAGAAGAGATTTTCCTCGCAATTATCGGTAAAAAGGAGGCCATGTAAATGGAGACGGTAAAGAGTCACTTTTTTAGCGACATGAGCGTGATGCTTGGACGTTCCATGCGTCATGTTTTCCGCAGCATGGACACCATCATCACGGTCTGCATCACTCCGATTGCGATGATGCTGCTGTTTGTCTATGTGTTTGGCGGCTCAATCCAAACCGGTACGGATAATTATGTGAACTACCTGTTACCCGGTATTCTGCTGATTGCAATTGCAAGTGGTATATCCTATACGGCTTACCGCCTGTTTATGGATAAGCAGCGGGGCATCATTGAACGGTTCCACTCCATGCCGATTGCGCGTTCCGCCGTGCTGTGGGGGCATGTGCTGACCTCACTAGTTTCCAACTTCATTTCTCTTGTCGTCATCATTCTCGTAGCGCTCATTATGGGCTTTCGCTCGTCGGCAGGGTTCCTGCCATGGCTAGCCGTAACCGGTATACTCTTGCTGTTTACGCTGGCTTTGACTTGGGTCGCAGCGATTGCCGGATTGTCCGGAAAATCGGTGGAAGGTGCAAGCGCATTTTCCTATCCGCTTATCTTCCTGCCGTTTATCAGTTCGGCCTTTGTGCCGACCGATTCGATGCCGAAGGTCGTTCGCGTTTTTGCCGATAACCAACCGGTGACTTCAATCGTGGAAACTATCCGTGCGCTTCTGTCAGGTCAGCCTGTGGGCAATGATATTTGGATCGCGCTTGCGTGGTGCATCGGAATTATGCTCGTAGCTTATATATTTGCAATGCGCGCGTACAAACGGAAAGCAACTTAATGTTTGCAGGTAGTAAGTCGCAGCGAAGTGATATTCTATTACTCCTTTATGTGAAAGGGAATAAAGAGAACCAGGGAGCAGACCCGCAAGGGTGGCCTGTTCCCTTTCTTTGAAGTAGGCATCAAATCGAGGATTCCGTTACGCAAACGGGGAACAATAATTTTAACCAAGTTCATTTAGGCTGCCGATTACTTCAGTGGCCTTTTGTGCTTGTTTAGGGGTTTTTCTTGGACAATTATGCCTATCATTTCCTATATTGTGATATTATCGATGGGGTATGGTGCTTTGGATTCGACTACGGTGGGAAGATTTTTGCAAGGGTGCTTATGCTTTCGGGTATCGGAATTATCGGTATGTGCTCAACCTTTATTATTCAGACAGATTGGAGAGATGAACATGGGAAATACGGATAAGTTTGAAATGATCGCTAATATTTACGACACTCCTGAAAGAATCCAAATCGCCATGGTGTCATCAGATGCCATCCGTGAATATTTAGTTGACGCTAAAAGTAAGAATGCTATCGACTTTGGGTGCGGAACCGGTCTTGTTGGCATGAACTTGTTAAACGATTTTCATTCTATGCTTTTTCTGGATACATCATCAAACATGATTAATCAAATCAAACAAAAAATTTCCGATTTCAATATTCGAAATGCAGATACGTTATGCTTTGATTTTGAAAAGGAAGGCTTATCGGATTTACGTGCCGACTATATTTTTATGGCTCAGGTTCTACTTCATATTGATGATTATGAATTCGTTTTATCAAGATTATTTGATGTTCTCAATGAAGGAGGACATTTGCTCATCGTAGATTTTAATAAAAATGAAAATATCGTTTCAGATATCGTTCATAATGGATTTCATCAAGATGAGCTAACCGACCTGATGACGAAAATTGGGTATAAGAATATTCAATCCAAAACTTTTTATACTGGAAGTAAAATATTCATGGGACAAGATGCATCGATGTTCATTCTTGATGCTCAAAAGTAACTTGCCGTGACAGCGCGGGACAGTGCGTTACAGACGGAGTGAGTACCGTCTGTTTTTATTTGAAAAGCTTGTGGACTATTTTTTGGTTGGAAGGACGGTTTTTGTGTGGCAAAAAAGAAAACAATGAAAAGAATCAACAAGATTCTCCTGACTGCGATAGGCGGAATTGCGCTTATTTTGGGTGTTTTAGCGGGTTATGTTTATTTCTTCGTACTTGAAAAGCCTGCTGAACCGGATAAATGGTCTGCTGCGGAGCGCTATGTCTGGAATAAAATCAAGTTTGACCAGGATGCACAAGTAATTTCTGCCGACGGTTCGGAATATTATTTACTTGCCAATAAGGGAGCAGCTGCTGAAGATAAATTGATCATTTATTTTTCTGGGGGCGGTGTGGCCTGGGATGCGGTGACTGCCGCGCAGCCAATCAGTCTGAGTAATGTAATGAAGAACGGTGAGATCAAATATTACTTTCCGAACATTCCATTCTTTAAAGTAAGTACGCTTGGCGGCCTGTTGAAAAATAATAACCCTGACAATCCGTTCAAGGATTGGAATATTGTATATATCCCTTATTCTACTGGTGATCTGCATATTGGGAATGCATCCAAGGAATATATGGACGCCAAAGGCAAGCCATTTACAATGCGTTACAACGGTCAAGCCAATACGCGTGCAGCATTGGAATGGATTGCAAACCATTTTGCTGCGCCGGAAAAGATCCTCATTGCGGGAGAAAGCGCCGGAGGGTTCGGAGCTGCTTTCTGGGCGCCTGAGATTGCGAAACGCTACCCGGATGCCCGCATTTATCAATATTCGGACGGCTCCTACTTAAATGCCGACCGCTGGCCGGATATTATTGATAACGAATGGAAGGCCAACTTTGCGGCAACCTTTGGTTATGAAGTCGACGGCGATTTGATTTCATCCGTATTCGCGGCGAACCGCAAGCTGCTCCCGGACAATGCGGTACTTTTGCAGTCCAATACGCTTTATGATGAGCTGCTGTTCGACTTTGAAAAGGATCTGAATGGTGACGTTTCGGACGATGGCGAATATGTGCATCGCTGGTCGGCCCGCATGCTGCAATCTGCCAGAGAGCTAACTGAAGTATTGCCAGGCTACTATTATTACATCACTGATTACGGTCTTAACGAGAAGACGGGCAGGACACCACATACACTCTCTCCATTAAATCATTTCTACAAAGCCGAACAGGACGGGGTGAAGCTGATGAAGTGGCTGGACGATGCCGTGAACAAGGATGAATATTACTCCGTGGGGCGGCATTTTGTAGAGAAAAAGGGCTGACGCTGTCAGAGGGGGAGAACTATTCTTTACATTAATTCACTATCAGCACTTGCTATCTTCTTCATTGAAATGAAGACTTAATTTATTTCTTATGGGGCATCCCCGCTATCTTAGTTATTTTTGGTGAACACCAGTTAGCCCATTACGCTAATGGGAAACGATAGTTGAATCATCTATAACCAGGCCGCCGATTACTTTGACGGCCTTCTGTGCATGTTCGCGGAAATGAAGATAACAATTTGATTCACGTACAATCTCATAAGCACGATCAGAACATGTCAGCCGTTTGCTTGTTCAACGGATCTTCTTTCCTTCCGTTGTCTCCGTCTGAGCATTACAAACACACACCCAATTCCGATCAAAAATACCGTTGTGGTGATGATGCTGCCCTCCAATCCGAATGCCCCGCCCGTCAGCCAATCCGGACCGGCGAGTTGGAAATGGAACAGATGCCCACCCTCTGCCGCGCTGCCACCGACTTCCGCCCCGTAGATGTTGCCTAAAGCCCAGTTCCATACCACGTGCCAGGCACACGCTCCCCAAAGCGATCCTTCCGCGATGCGATAGAGTGCAAGAAATAACCCGAACAGAAATAGATTACAGAGAACCAAAGGAGAGAAGCCGTTGTTCAGACCGTGAACACAGGCAAAACAAAGGGAAGAAAGCAAAACCCCGATCCAAGGGTTCGTACGGATGCTGATCGTCTGAAGCAGCCAACCGCGATACAACACCTCTTCTGCCGAGGCTTGAACTGCCCACCCGAGGAAGACGAGCATAATTCCTCCAAGCGCCGGCACTCCTTCCAGCGGACCGCTTAAGGGAATGAAGCTTCCGATGTTCAAGAGAACCGCGATGCCTGTCGCAAAGCTTATCATTAGGAAGCCGATACATAGGCCCCGGAGGTATCCAGAAACGAGTCCTTGGCGTGAAAAACCAAGTGTCCCGAAAGGACGGCGCTCGAACCATTTCAGCCACCCCCAGAGCATCAGATAGATAGGCACATTCAAAAGCCATAAGATGAGAATCTTCGCGATAGCAGAAAAGATGGCAGGCTGATGAACAAGAGACTGCTCAAGTCCTGAAAGAGCCGTGCTCAGGGAACCGGACAGCGTTTCCGCGAGCAGGATACTGACAAGAACGAAAGCGAAGGAGAGCAGCACCGCTGCTATCGGATGAGTAACACGCTTCGTTTGAGCACGTAAGGTTAATGTCGGGGATTCGGGTTGCAATAAAGTCTTCATGGTCATGGCGTCTTACTCGTTCCTCCCTTAAGGGTATAAGTCGTCTGATTTTGTATTTGAACCAGCCGTTCATCGGAAGCTTTCTTCATCGCCGATTTCCGATTGTGAACATTTAGCTTGGAATAAACATTGGAAATATAATTTTTGACCGTACCTTCCGATAAACCCATGCGATCGGAAATGGCTCGGTTTGCGATCCCGTCCGAAATATACTTAAGCACTTGCAGCTCCCTCTTGGTTAATCCGTACGGTGATTCCTTCGGATTGGCCGTACCCAGAGAGCGGGCAAACAACGATTTGGCCACCTCCTGCGTAATCATCGTTTCTCCGCGGTACACCAACCTTATCGCTGCTGCGAGATCCAAGGGATGGATTGCCTTCAGGATGTACCCTTCAGCACCTGCATTTAAAGCCCCGACGACGTAGCGTACGTCTTGAAACGTAGTCAACACAAGGACCCTGACCTCAGACCACCTTGCTTTGATAATAGCAGTTGCCTCTACTCCGTCCATGATGGGCATATGGATATCCATCAACACCAAATCGGGCTTCAACCGATTCACTTGATCAACGGCTTCCTTCCCGTCGGCCGCCGTTGCAACGACTTCAATATCCGCTGCCGAACCAAGGACAATCTTCAGACTTTTACGAATGATCTCTTGATCATCTGCGATCAGTACTCGGATGTCTTTCATTTCCGGTGTATTTTTTTCGTCGGAATCGTACATGCAATTACCGTCCCATTTTCAGAATGTGAAGTTATCGCCAAGGTGCCGTTCAGATTTGCCGCCCGTTCGTACATAGCCTTTAACCCGAAGCCTTCGACCAGTTCGCTTTCCCCCTTCCCATCATCGGCAATTTTGATTTCGACGCATTCCTCCGAGTAGGCAAGCTCAATGCGGATCGAAGAAGCCTTTCCATGCTTGTTGGCGTTAGTCAAGGATTCCTGCAGACAACGGATCATCGTTAATCGAACGTTTTCTGAGACAGTATATTCCGTTCCTTCGACATGCACTGCAATTTCGGTCCCCGTATGGAACGCAAACTCACCGGCGATTTGCGAAAGAGCTTCTGTAAGCGTCCGCGCCTCCTCTTCCGGAGCAATCTGATGGATATGCCTTCGAACCTCGTCCAGTCCGTTTCTCGTCACTTCAAGCAGCTCCTGCAGACAGTTTTTCGCTTCTTGCTGGTCGACGTCGATGAGGTAATGCACCGCATCCATCCCCGTAATTGTCGTGGCAAACGTATGGCCGACCGTATCGTGAAGTTCACGTGAAAGTCGGTTTCGTTCCTCCGTCAGTGTCAGTACTTCGATTTGTTTGGCATAAAGCTCCAAAGTCTGGTTTTGTTTGGTGATCAATCCATAGGAGGCAATCAACTTTTGAAAGCAGAAGCCGCTGCCGTAGAGAACCCCGAATTCGATGGCCACGCTGATTGTCGTTTCTATCCCGGTCCCCCGAAACCATCCGGCCAGTAATGGAATGACAATAACGGATGAAGCAGCCGAGACGACGGCGATTCGGCCGACACTCATATACCCCAACATGATGGAAGGGAAATTATAAAATCCGAATTCGAATTCGACTGTCGAGCTTGCTGCCATCAAGCAGAAAAAGGTTCCGTTAAGTAATAATTCGGCCAGAACCGGGAACATCCGCGGAATGCCGCGGCGCATAAAGAGGACCATCGGCGTAACATAAGCCAAGGTGTAAAACAGCAAAATGAGCCACCGGTCACCCGTGGCTGCAAACCCCGCGCTGCCGCTTAAATCGCCGCCAGCGCGGCTTAGGAGGTAATGAACCCCCAGCAGGAACCATAAGGTTCGAGTGCCGATGATCACATAATCAAACCAATGCCTGTACGGTACGGTAGCTGCCACCTTGTTACGGACCCAAACACAAGAACTCAGGGACTTGGCGGACACAGGATTCCTCCCTCTTTTTCTTTAAGGTATCATAAAAAAGTCATAACAGAGTAGTGACTTTTGATTGATAAGAAAATGTTGTTAGAAGTAGAATCAAATCACATGTTGAGAAAGCAAGCATGAATTAACGAATATATGATAAATGTAGAAAGGAAATTCTTTGCCCGAAATCGATAAATGCTTTTTGTCACTACGCTAAACAATGAACTCTTTGCCATTGGAAAAGGACCTCATCTTCCGCCTGATATCGGATATGAGGTCCTTCTTTTATGACCGGAGGCGTTTCAATTCCGCGCGTCCCGCTTGGCTCCACTCGATATTTCCGTGAAGCAATAGCTTCGCTTTGCTTGTTGCCCGCACAAATGTGACGTTTCAGCTGGCATTACGGCGCAGCAGCAATGAGGCAAGGGCCGAAATCGCGCTGATTCCCCCACTTGTCAGGAAAGCTGCATGGTACCCGGACAGCTGCGAAGCACCGACTATTTCGTCGGCAGATGGCTGCCCGCCTGCCACTGCGTGAGCCACGGTTACGAGTACCGCTATGCCGAGCGCGCCGCCTAGCTGGCGGGCGGTATTTTGCAGCCCTGCTGCGATGCCGGAATCTTTGGATGGGATACCCGCGAGCACAGCGTGAATGGCCGTCATCAGCATCAACCCTAGCCCTGCGCCAATGAGCAAGCTGGGAAGCAGCAGCCAGGTGACGTAATCCGGATGAAGCGGCAGCCAATTTAGCCAGACGAATCCTGCCGCGGCCAGAAGACCGCCGAAGAAAGGAAGCCTATGGAATCCCGCATCCTCAAGACGGCGAGAAACAATAGCGGTGGCGGCCAACATACTGGCCATCGGCAACAGGGCAAGACCTGTGTCAAACGGACTGTAGCCTTCGATATTTTGCAGGACAAGCGAGAGAAAGTACATATTGGCCGTCAAGGTCGCGCCGAGCCCAAGTACCATGATCATACCGACAGGCACGTTCTGGTGACGAAAGATTTCGAGACGAATGAGCGGCTGCTTCGCACGGAGCTCCACCCAGACGAACGCAGTCAAGAGAATCAGCGATAATCCGAGCGTCCAGAGAACGACCGGTGAGTCCCAACCTCGATCGACCGTCTGCGTGATCCCGTAGATGAAGGCTGCGACAGAGAGTGTAATCGCAGCCGCACCGGGAATATCCAGCTTCTCCCGCTTGGCGTTTTTAGGCTGGCGCTGGAGACTGAGCGCAACGATTATTATAAGCGCAACACCGATGGGCACATTGACGAACATAACCCAGCGCCAACTGGCGAAGCTGGTTAGCATACCGCCGATAATAACTCCGAAAGCGGAAGCGAGCGACGAAGATGCTGCCCATAACGAGATCGCCCGTTTCTGCTTGGGACCTTTCGGATAAGAGGCCACGATGACCGCTAGCGTAGATGTAGCCAGCACCGATCCTCCGAAGCCCTGAACAGCCCGTGCAGCAATTAGCATAACACTGTTTGTGGCAAGGCCGCCAACAAGGCTCGCACCTGTGAATAGCATCAGCGCGGTTTGCAGAATGACTTTTCTCCCATAGATATCGCTTGCTCTGGAAGCGAGCAGCATGAAGCCGCCGAGCATTAACAAGTACGCGTCCACAACCCATTGTTGCCCCGTGGCCGAGAGACCAAGGTCGGCACTCATCGCCGATAACGCGACGTTAACGATGGAACTGTCCATGACAACCATAAACGCGCAAACACAAGCGATAGTCGAGGCAATCCATGCAGGAACACCAGGTCGCAGCAATGGTGTCGAGCCGACTGTCGCGGCGGAAGAAGATGCAGAGTTCATAAGCTTCACCTCTTGTAACGATTTACGCCTCGATAGACGTTTTTCGCTTATTATCATACACTGGAAAGAATGAGGCATGATAACGCTATTCGGACAAAATATATCGAAAAATGGCCACGAAAGGATCGATTGACATGAAAAATGAGACCATTGATTATAGTGACCGGCTGGACGGTCCTTCTTTGACCGCGTTCTGGGGCACGGAAAATTCCGCTCACGATTTTCGGCTTGGCACGCGCGAATACGATTGGCACAGTCACAAGCGCGGACAAATCTTTTGCGTGGAGAGCGGCCTTATTCATGTCCGCACCGTGCATGGCTCATGGCTGCTTCCTCCGCATCGTGCTGGCTGGATACCGCCGGACGTGCGTCATAAGGTCAGCGTGAGCGGCGCGATGAATGGATGGTGTGTGCTTGTCCTTCCTGAGATCGGTCGTGATTTGCCGTCACACCCTTGCGTGATCGGCATTTCCGAGCTGATGTACGCTTTGGTCCGGCGGGCAGCCTCCTGGTACGATCAGGACTTTCTGGAGCCGAAGCAGGAGCGAATCGCTGCCGTTTTGCTCGATGAAATCGTTCAAGCGCCGTTGGAGTCTTTACACTTGCCCATGCCTTCCGAGCCCCGTCTTCTGCGCATTGCGAACGAAATCTTGCAGTGTCCTGAGGACAGCCGAACGCTGGATGACTGGGCTGCATGGGCCGCTCTTTCCCCTCGGACCTTGCGGCGGCTGATTCTGGCGGAAACCGGCTTGACGTTCGCTCAGTGGCGTCAACAGGCACGGTTGACGCATGCGCTGGAAATGCTGGCACAGGGGGATTCTGTCGCAATGATTGCCGACGCGCTGGGCTATTCTTCGCCCAGCAGTTTCATCGCGATGTTCAGACGTGCTTTCGGGGACTCACCGGGCCGTTATTTGGCGACACGAGAGGAGAAATAATCAATGAATGCGCCCGCAGTTTTTCGGCAGTAGGCAAGAATTTTGGTCGTTATGTGCCGCGGCGCTTGTTCGTTTATCACGAATGGGCAGGATAGTCGAATCAATTCGCGAAAGGCGGAAAAATATGAAGAAAGATGAAACGCCAAAGGAATTAAAGGATATCGGATGGATTTTATGACACTGTCATACCAAGTGGCTGACGGCTGTGAATATCACCTGTTGCTGTTCAGAGATAAGATAAGGATACGAACTGAACGGAAGGGATGATGGACGCTATGAAAGGGAATGGCAGCAGATTACGCTTGTTAGATATTTTAAGAGGTTTTGCCATTATGGGAACACTTGGAACGAATATTTGGATCTTTGCTCATATGGGGGACTCAAATTATATATTCACCTTTAAGAACAGTGAGTGGTGGGCGTCCTTCCAACAATTCGTAAGAGTGCTTGTCCTGTTTTTGGTTAATGGAAAGCTGCTTGGATTGTTGACCATTATGTTCGGGGTTGGACTGGAGATGAAGTACCGGCAGGCATTGAGAAGGGGCAGTCCATGGCCCGGCGTTTATATATGGACGTCTGTTATCCTTCTGGCAGAAGGATTCATTCACTTCTCTCTAGTAATGGAATATGATATTCTCATGAGCTACGGCATCACGGCGATTATTACTGCTTTTGTGATCAAAGGCGGAGACCGCGCTATCCGTAGAGCAATGAAGATTATTGGCGGATTGCATGGGACTATTATGCTTCTTATTTTGGTCTTCCTCATCTATCTTGGTGTGACAGGTGGTAATATATCTTTAGGGGATATGAAAGAGACAGTGTTACTATATAAGGAGGGCGGTTGGCTTCAACAGATAGCTTTCAGGCTCGGGAATTTTATAACGCTGCGGTTAGAGACTCTATTTGTAATCCCGATGAACATATTTCTGTTCCTGCTAGGCATACGTATGATGAGGTCGGGGGTCTTTGCGCCCGATGAGAATGGTAAGAAGAAACGGAAGAAGCTTCTTCATATTGGATTATGCATAGGCCTTCCGCTTAATATGCTTATTTTCATACCCGGCGGCTATTTTGATTTGCCTATACGCTATTTATTTGCCCCCATCCTTTCTCTCGGATACATCGGGTTGATTGCTAAGCTGATAGAAGCATATGAGAAACTATGGTTGTGGAGCAAGCTTGAACAAGTAGGCAAAATGTCGCTCAGTTGCTACGTGATGCAAAATGTCATTTCTGCAGCCATCTTTTATGGATGGGGCTTTGGATTGGGCGATAAGGTGAATTCGGTAACCGTTGTATTCATCTGGTTGGCGATATGCTATTTCCAAATTATCTTTGCGTCAATATGGTTGAAGCGATTCAAGTATGGTCCAATGGAAGCAGTGCGAAGATTCACCTCAAGTTTAATAAGAAATCAGTAACGAAAGAGATGAACAAATAAGGTGTGTATGAACGATGAAAAGAAAAAAATATATCCCTTAGATCATATTGAAAAATATCTTATGATCGATGTCCTTGTCATTATAGTTTTAGTTTTTAACGTGTTCTTTGAAAAAGACACCATCCATTGGGGGATCAAGGCAGGGTTTCTTTTGTTGTTCTTGGCATCTTATTATGTTGGACTATGGTATCGGAACTGGCGGTTACTTGTGGCCAGTCTCGTTGGCTTCTCATTGCTTTTAGCTTTTGGCATTTACTCAGGCAATTGGGTCATTCTGTACGGGTTTGTATTTGCCGATTTGCTTGGCAGAGCCCATCGGATGGCGATTATGATCGCCGGGATGGCTGGAATTATAGCTATGTTTGTGCTATTCAGTTGGATTGATACGGGAAATCCTTTTGCGTTTTTTTCAACATTGGAACTTCTGTTTATGGTTACCCAGCTTGCAGTGCCTGTTGTGGTATATACGAGAAGAAAGGCGAATATCTTGAAGGAAAAGCTGGCGGTCGCCAATGCCCAGCTTGAGCGGTATATTCAGGAGGAGGAACGAAATCGGATTGCTAGGGATCTTCATGACACACTTGGACAGACCTTAACGATGATCAAATTGAAAAGTGAGCTAACGATGAGATTGATGGAGAAAAACCCGGAGAAGGCGAAGCACGAGCTGCATGACATTTTGAACACTTCACGTTATGCGCTAAAGCAGGTGAGGGAACTCGTCACCGACATGAAATTTATATCCCTTAAGAAGGAAGTGGAGCTTTCAAAGGATATTTTAAAAAATGCTGGCATTGAATTAGTCGTGAAGGACGAGGGGGACATGTTCACCTTGTCGAATGTGGCCGAAACGATGCTGGCTCTTTCCGTTAGAGAAGCCATTACCAACATCATTAAACATAGCGCCGCTGACCAGTGTACGATCACACCATACATTGAGACGGAGTATTACTGTATTCAAGTGAGTGATAACGGGCTTGGAAACTTGAGACAGGGAGAAGGAAACGGCTTGCAAACGATGAAGGAAAGAATGACAATGCTGCAGGGAGATATGTATATGACAGCAAGTCCGGGCCATGGAACGGTTATTACGCTTAAGGTACCGCTGATAAGCAACGGGAGGGTGCAGTAAGGTGATACGTATAGTCATCGCAGAAGATCAGAAATTGCTTCGGGGGACGTTGACGGCGTTGTTATCTATGGAGGAGGATATGAAAGTCGTAGCGGAAGCAGAGAATGGACAGGCTGCATGGGAAGCTATTAGACATTATAAGCCGGAAGTATGCTTGCTCGACATCGAGATCCCTTTCCTTTCAGGACTTGAAATTGCAGAGAGACTTAGACAGGAAGGACGCTCTACAAAAATCATAATCGTAACGACATTCGCTCGCCCCGGTTTTTTGCAAAAAGCAATGGAATTAAAGGTAGAAGGCTACTTATTAAAAGATGAACCGATTGATTTCTTAATCCAATCCATCCGCAAAGTAATGGCTGGCGAGCGAGTGATTAGCACCGACTTGGCGGCGGTTCTTTTCCTTAGGGAAGAAAATCCGCTGACCGAACGCGAAACGGATGTATTGCGATTGTCCAAGTCTGGACTGACGACCAAGGAAATTGCCAAGCAATTATTTCTGACGGAGGGGACCGTCCGGAATTACTTGTCTGTCGCCATTCAAAAGCTGGGGGTAGAGACCAGGCAGCAGGCGACTGAAAAAGCGCAGGAACGCGGATGGATTTCATAAGCAGGGTGGGGAAAGACCGCCTGGCAGGTGGGCTTGTGAGGGAACCTTCAGCTTGCTTTGACGCCAGGATTGTTATCCCGCAACTCGCATGCTAAAGATGGTCGCCAAGCAGGGAAAAAAGGAGGACGTGTATGCAGAAGAAGAAAAGGATAAGAAAAATGAGAAGATTGCTTCTGGTAGGTATAGCGTTCTTGCTTGGAACGGTAGGGTTCGTCGGGAAGGCTACTGAAGTATCGGCATGCAGTGGAGGCGGCTTTATCGCACCAAGGCCGGATTCGAACGTGTTCGTGGGTAAGGTACTTGAGGTTCGGACTAGCCAACTGGACATCGGGTATGATGTAGCTTTTGAGGTGTTTAAGGTCGAGCAGGGCGATGTGGGCGCGATTATGCTGGTGAACACACCACCAGGGTACTCTTGTGGTGTTAGCTTCGAGGTTGGTGGTATGTATGAGGTCATTACGCTGTCTAATAAGTCGAGGCCCGAGGCTAGTAGGACTGAATCTGACAACATGGTCTTAATCTCTACTACGCACCAATTACATCTAAGTGCAGAAGAAGAGGAGCTTTATGACGAGCGAGAGTCAGTTAAAGGCAAGGATCTTCTGGAGCGCTTCTTCAAGCGGTACGACGTTTCGATCTCCATTAATGGTGTGGATGTCGCCGCTACGGGTCCGTTCGACGAGGTCTATTCCAATAAAGACAATCGTGTTATGCTACCGTTAACGGACGCGTTCATGAGTAGGCTTGGAATTGAGTATGCGTTCAATGATGAAGAAGAGCAGAAGGTCACGTTGAAGTACAAAAGTAAGGAATATGTCTATCATGTAGGACGCGACTATGTATATTTTGATGGCAATCACAACGAAATGGATACAGTTGTCGAGCGCTATTACGGCATGACGTTCGTTCCGGCACAGCAGGTCGCTGCTATTATCGGGGGGAAAGCGACCTGGGACAATAAGCTTAAGAAGTTGGAGCTGTCGTTCTAGAACGGCACGGGATAGGTGGTAGCTTAGGCTCTTGCAGCAATGGCAGCCTTATAGCCAAAGGAGAAAAATGTTAACGACACAACAATTAAAAGATATTGAACAATTGCAAAAAGAGTGTGAAACTCATGATCATTTACAACTGAAACTTAACTGGGAAATGCTCAGAAACCGCGGATCTGATCAGCTGGATTTTTTTCATTACGAAAATGACGAACTTGTAGCGTTTTTAGGATTGTACATTTTTGGTTCTACAGTCGAAATATGCGGCATGGTTAAACCAAGTGAACGACGAACGGGGCATTTCCATCGATTGTTCCGACTAGGAATGGAAAAGGTCAAACAAAACGGATACAAGAAAATCTTGTTGAACGCGCCTGCGGGCTCCGATACGGCAAAAGCTTTTTTGAGTAAACTAGGTGCTGAGTATGCATTCTCGGAGCATCAAATGGAGTGGCAAGAAAAGCCTCTTGAAGAAACGGATAGTATTCTTCTAAGACAAGCAAGATTAGAAGATTACGAAATGCGCGTACGATTATCCGTTACGGCGTTCGGAGTGGACGAAGAAGACGCCAGAGTGATGGAAAGCAAGGCCTTGGAGGATAACACTGAAATGCTCATGATTGTCGTGGACGAAAGAACGGTAGGGAAAATTCGAGTGAGCCGAGAAGAGGGGCAAGCGTGGATTTATGGATTTTCCATTTTGCCAGAATACCAAGGCAAAGGAATAGGCAGAAAAGTGTTGCGCCGAGTCATTAAAGAGCAAAACTCGGCCGGATACTCAGTACACTTAGAAGTTGAAACGAAAAATGACCACGCTCTAGGGTTATATGAATCGGTTGGATTCAAGGCGGTTCATGCACAAGATTACTATAGATATCAACCAAGTTTCTCTAAATGAATGGTTCACGAATATGATATATGTAAGAAGTTTTACTTGATTCGGATTTAAGCTGAACGAGCAGTATATTGCATTAGTCCTTGACTTGACTTTAAATTTACTCGATAATACAAAATATGGAGATGAAGGAAAGGGGACTCGTAAGCCAATGTGGACTACCTTGTAATGGTTTGATTAAATCCGATCGCGTGATCCGGTAATGGTTAGCGCCATTCCTCCGGTTCATATCACGATCCTCAACCATTTCAAGGAATGCGAGCAACCGTTCGATACACCTGTTGCGCGGATACTTGATGTATCCGCTTTTTTATTTAGCGGCGGGATTTATCCATCTCCATATAAAGAACGGCTCTCTCGTCTTCTCTTAACGGGAGGTATATTAAATTGACCAGATTGCAAGGTAAAATAGCCATAGTCACGGGCGCGAGTCGTCAAGGTGGAATTGGGGCTGCGATTTGCCGGGCATTGGCTAATGAAGGTGCCAGCCTGTTCTTTACACACCTGTATGACTACGATAAAGAAATCAATCCAAATGATGCTGATGAGAATTGGCCCGATTTTTTCGCAGGAGAACTACGACAATTGGGTGTTCAAGTTGCACACATGAAATTGGACCTCACCGTACCGGGTTCCGCGTCCTATTTGTTGGGTGAAGTCCGGAAAGCGGTTGGTCTTCCAACTATCCTCATCAATAATGCTACGTATAGCGTTGATGCTGATTTCCGTCAATTAAATGAGACTCTCATCGACGCTCATTGTGCTGTAAACATTAGGGGTACCTTCATGTTGTCCGCCGAATTCGCACGCATGCTCGAGGCCGAGAAAAACGCTCGTTCCTCTAATAGTGAACTCGGTGGACGAATCATCAACTTCACTTCCGGCCAAGGTAAAGGACCTATGCCTGGCAATCTTGCCTATGCTGCGACAAAAGGTGCGGTCTCCGTTTTTACCGAATCACTGGCCGCAGAGCTGGCACCGTTTCACATTACGGTCAACGCGGTCGATCCCGGTCCTACCGATTCCGGCTGGATGTCCGAAGAGGTGAAAAATGCACTGCTGCCGCGATTCCCGATGGGCCGGATTGGTCTTCCAGAAGATGCAGCCCGTCTGATCGCTTTTCTGGCAAGCGACGATTCCCAATGGATTACCGGCCAAATCATTCATTCTAGAGGCGGTTTCTAAAGGAGTCTTATTGCTTAGCTTTGTGAAGGGTTAGGCCCGACTTTTCGTTACGCTAGCTGTTAACGATAGTTGAAGAAAGCGAACTAAAAAAGGGCCATCCGCGAAGGATGGCTCTTAAACTTGCCGTTACAGACAGCGCGGGGAACCATACCATAAGTGACGGCGAAAAATCGTGGGTGTCGAGAAGTATGGGTGTCAGTGAGCGTATGGAATAGAGTGTGTTTTAACCCCTTCGATCTTTGGTTTAAGGGTTTTTGCTGTGGAAAGGTCGAAATATTGCACTATATATTTCCATCCTGTGATATCATAAGTGGATCAGGGTATATTGTAATTTCAGGAATGAAAGTAAAATAGGGGAATTTACGAAGTTCGTGAATAATATGTTAGAGGAAATAGCCGCATTAAGACATACATACATAAAGGAGTAGGTGGACCGAATGGGTAATAAGGAACTAATTGATTCTTTGTATAATTCCAGATTAATTGAGGATCGTATGGATCACATTAAATTCTCATTAGAACAAGTAAGTATTTATTCTGGATTATACTTAGAGTTCGGAGTTCGTAAAGGCTATTCTGCAAACTTTATTGCGGATATTATCAATCCTTCTTTAATTTACGGTTTTGACTCGTTTGCAGGCCTGCCGGAGAAGTGGAAACGAAGCGTTGATGATGAAATCGTTTATCCCGCAGGAACATTTGCAGTGGAAAGTTTGCCAGAAGTTCGTGATAACGTTAGATTGGTCAAAGGCTGGTTCCAAGATACTTTGCCTACTTTTAAATTTGATCATCCAGAAAATATTGCGTTTATCAATATTGATTCAGATTTATATAGCTCTGCGAAGACAATCCTTAATGAACTTAACGGCCAGATCGTTCCCGGTACAATATTATATTTTGATGAGATAACAGGATGGGGAGAACTAATAAGGCAGTATGAGAATTGGCGTGAAGGAGAGTATAAGGCATTAATTGAATGGATTGACCAATACAATCGTAAGGTCTCACCTGTATCAAGAAACGGAAGGTATGGGGCAACCCTTAAAGTAATAATATAAATGATTTTGGTGGCGGAATCGAAGAAGGCGACTACTTCCTCTAACACCGTATTCACTTTTCGGGGTATTCGGCCTATGGTCTGCAGGAGGATTTTCGGGGAAGCGGAATCAGCAGACAACCCTGTGAGGCTAGGTAGCGGAGCCACTCGGAGTTCTCCCTCGTGGCTTCCCGTATCACTCATTCATTGCCTCCCCCGCTTCCATCTGCGCATAAGCTTCACCTAAGCCAATCGAGCGATAATATTCACGTGTCACATCTTCCATGCGCTTGATCACGGCCGCATGCTGCTCCTCCAGGACGAACTTCAGGATGGCCGCTGTGATGGCTTGTTCCCGCGCTGCCTCGCGTAACTTGATCTCTTCCAACCATAATGCGTATAGTCACCCGTCGATCCATTGTAATCCATATCTAGTTAATGGAAGTACCGCAGTACTTCACAACCAGAGTTCACAGAGTTCTTGTATATTGATGGCAAAATAGTTTAAATGAAACTGTACCAGTCATAAAGAGGGGCTAATTGTTATAATCTTGTTATTGTTAGATGTTGGTCACTCGTTAGGGGGTCAGAAAATGTCAATTGGTTCACAATACACTCTAGATGAAGAGTTTGAAATAGTAAAAGCTAACTATAGAGAATTCGCTATACACTACACAACATATCGAGAAAACATTTTCTTCAGACAAAGCTGGGAAAGAAGATTGTCTATTTTCGGAAAAGACACCCCTTGTTACTGGATTAAACACAAGAAACAGCGAATCGGTGGAGTTTGCATTGAACCCAATTCAATGTCCTCATTTTTCTTAGAACCGCCGTTGAGTGATATATACCGGGTGTTATTAAAATTAAAACGGCTTCTGTTACAATGTTCTGATCGAAGCAAACAAATTTATGTCTATGGAATATTACCCTATCAAACAGAACATTTTTTGCGCTTAGGCTTCTTACCTTCTGAAATAAGGCGTGTAATGATAAGACCAACTGAATTATTTGAATCAGAGGATTGGGGAGAAGAATTTTTTGTAACAGCCCCGACCTTGGAGCAATTAGATAAAATTGCTGAGTTATTTTTTGAGTCTTATTCAGGCACTGATAGTATTGGGTATCCAGCAGATAATTCGATTCATCAACAGAAGTTAGATCTCGAATATTACTTCTCACATAATAAAGCAGAGATATTGAAAGCGGCATCAAGCATCGTGTTTGATAAGTCTACTGGCGAAATGATTGCAGTCTGCTTAGTATCATTATGGGAGGATCTTCCTTTAATATCAGGTATCGCAGTGCTTCCCCAATATCGCGGCAAACGGATCGCGACCAAGTTATTAAAGAAAGCATTAACTGTGTTGAATGAAAAGTATGAAATTATTCGTTTGTTCGTGACCGTGGGGAACCCGGCTGAATCTTTATACTACAATTTTGGTTTTTATCCTGGACTAGAGCAAACAACATTTCACTTGCCATGCAGAAACTGATAGACGATTTTAGTAACGGGAGCGAGAACGATCAGATAGAATTACGGTTAGCCTCAAGTATTATCTATAATCGCACTGGTACCATTGCAGCGGTGTGTCTGATCTCATTGTGGGAGGACTTACAGTAAAATTAAAACAAAAGTGGAAGGTGAGTACATGAACCTTGCAAATAAAATTACAATCCTAAGAATCGGAATGATCCCACTGTTTATCCTTGTGTTTCAACAGTATCCGTCATGGATAGTAGAGCAGTTTGGTTTTCTAAATTACATAAATCAGCATGGTTTATTCTGGGCAGTTGCAATATTTGTTATTGCGTCAGCGACAGACAAATTAGATGGTTACATTGCACGTAAGTACAATCAGATAACGAATTTGGGTAAACTTTTAGATCCGCTTGCAGATAAGCTTTTAGTCTCGGCAGCTTTAATTATGATGGTCCAGCATAACATGATCCCTTCGTGGATAGCGGTTGTAATCATTGGACGGGAAGTAATGGTGTCAGGGATTCGAATCCTTGCCGCGGCGAAAGGAGTAGCCCTTGCTGCAGACAAACATGGAAAAGTAAAGTTAGTGTTTCAGGTGGTAGCAATCACCTTAGTGTTACTAGGTAATTTCCCATTTTCCTATATTACAAATTTTCCAGTCGATCTAACTATCATGATCTTAGCTTCTGCTTTGACCGCATATTCTGGATATAAATACATGAAAAACAATTACCGTGAACTGCAATTAGAACTATAAGTTCAAAGGCTACCACGTTAAAGGACAGAATATTCGTTTTATAATGATAAGTAAGAAAAATAGATAGATAACGGTGGCGAATTCAAGTCTTACGTATGAAAAACCAAGAAACGAAGCGAATCCAGGATGATATCGTCAATATTGTTGGAGACATGTAGTGACTGTATGAATTGAGAGGAGCACTTTTATGCGATTGATCGAACACGAATACTAAGTCCTATCTCCTTATGCGCGTGGCCCACCGGACGGTATCTGTAAATGGAGTACTATTCGATTTGCAGATCACGATATTGGAGGGACTTGTAGATGAGAAGAGAAGACAAGCAATTTGAACATTGGATTGGGCAAGCGAATCAGCCATTCTCGGGATGGGATTTTTCCTATATTGTGGAAACGGGACGAATGAATAGCGACTGCTTGCACTGGTCATACGGAAGCATGGCCATCCCCCTTATGCAGGATGCCGAGTCGATGCTGGATATGGGAACCGGCGGCGGGGAGCTGTTGTCGATGTTGAGGCCGTGGCCGAAATCCGTTTGCGCTACAGAAGGCTATCGACCGAATTTGTCCGTCGCCAAGGAACGATTGGAGCCGCTGGGTGTGACTGTCCTTTCTGTGGAGGATGACGAGCATCTTCCTTTTGAGACTGGCCAGTTCGATTTGGTGCTGAACAAGCATGAATCGTATTCGCCACGGGAGGTTCGGCGGGTGCTCACCGATGGCGGTTACTTCCTCACTCAACAGTCGGGAGGCACCGATTGCTTAGAGATCAACGAACGATTCGGCGTGCCGTTAAATACAGCATTTGCAGAATGGAAGCTCGATGCCGCCATACGGGGTGTGCGGGAGAATCACTTTGAAGTCGTGAAACAGTCGGAGCAATTTCTTAGTCAACGATTCTATGATGTCGGCGCACTGGTCTATTATTTGAAGGCCATTCCGTGGCAGATTCTGGATTTCGAACTCGATAAATACAGAGAAGAAGTATACAGTATTCATCTGCTTATTGAACGGCAAGGTTACTTTGAGGTGACACAGCACCGGTTTTACTTGCTGGCCAAAGCGTTGTCTTAGATAATATTCAAAACTTAATCAAATGGATTTCTAGGAGCTTGTCGCGCCGCGGCAGCTCCTTTCGCATTTTTCGCCGATAGACCCTTTAAGCTGAACCGTACCATAAGTGACGGCGGCATTTATCCATAACCCAAAAAATCTTCCTCTTGTGACAGCGCAGCTCCAAATCTAAAGGTAAAAAAAATTTTAAAATACCTTAATCATCTCTTGCGCAGCCTGAAATTTCAAATCTCTATATTTGTCTCCAAAAACTCAAGATACTTTGGGTCATCTTCCATAAAAATCTCAATACCGGCGCCCATGTAAGCCCGGGTTAACTCATCAGCTGCCATTTCAAAGCTTTCCTGTTCATAATACAACTGCCCCAGCCGAAGATGAATATATGGATTACCCAACCCCTTTGGGCACTGTACGGCATTAAAAAAGCACTTGAAGGCCTTATCGTAATTCCTCAAACGAAAATGGACATCCCCAATAGCCGCGTATACCCAGGTAGCGGCCTCCCATTCTCGATGATTTTCAGGCAATAAACGGAGGGCGGCAATATAATTTTGCTTTCCCGCTTCAAGATCGCCTGCCTTCACCAAATCATCGCCTTGTTTACATAGAGCGGTAATTTCGGAATAAGTGGAATCTGAAAGCTGCAACGCGATCTCTCCTGTTCTATTCGATTGGATTAATGAATTTTAGCCAATTATCGTTTTTTGACTTTCACCAAAAATGATTGCGTCGGGTATTGCCGATAAATAGTCTATCGCCCAAATGATATGATTCGTAAATTCTCTCCCATCATCAGGCGAGAATACGAAGCGAATGCGCTCGGCACAGTCTTCGACTTCAGGCGGACAATCCTTGAGGGCGCTTGCAACATAATTGGCATCTGCGACTACATTAGGGCCAGTTTCAAAATGTGCCGAAAAATTCCACCTGGACCAACGAAGAATCACATATCTTTCTTTCGTGAATGGGTTCGCCGAAACCCCGATTTTCAGACCGTTCTTTGTTTCAAAATCAAAATAGGCGCTTAACTCAGAGGCAAGACGCTCGTGGGGGTAAGGATTTGACGACTTCGTAAGGTAGGCATGTATTACAGACATGATCCGATTCTCCTAGTCCAATGGGATAGATGACCGGGAATTCTTTGCAAGATCCCCCACCTCCCATCTTAATCCCGCATTAAAATTAATGACCTCATAGCTCTTAGTTCATTCTGCCCTAGATCGCGGTTTAGTGGAATCCTGCGAATTAACCAATTCTCACAGGTACGTAGGCCAAGTGGCTAGTTATCTTGTAAACAGGCTAACTTTTGAAATATTGGAACGCGGAGAGATACCGCAGTAGGATTTTCATGGAAGCCTAAATGTTTCCGTCGATGGACAGGAGTTCCTGTCCGTGTCTGCAGAAGATCAGCGCCACGAGCCGGATATGCTCATAATTTATCTCGAACGGGCAAATGAGCTTACGATAACCCTTGAGGGAAATGAAAAACTATGGGATATTGGATTTAGGGAGATGGAGTATTCCTGGAACTGGTAAAAGCTCTGGACATCCTAACTTACCGTAAAGGATTGAATTATATGATTCAACAATTTATTGAGGGCATTGAATACACTGAAATTCCAGTTTCAGATCTAGAACAGGCAATAGACTGGTACTGTAACAAACTTGGAGCAAAGCTTGGATTCAGAAATAATGAACGGGCATATGTTGATTTCACAATGGGGCCAAGCTTATTTTTAGTGAAGACAAATGATACCACCACTTCCACGTTCCTTGTTAACGGCGAAGACCATTATACAATAGGGTTCAAGGTAAAGAACATTGAAGGATTTCATAATTACTTATTAGAACTTGGTGCCGAAGTAGGGAAGATCATAGATGAAGGTAGTATTGGTAAGTTCTTCACATTTTACGACCCGTTCAGGAATATGTTTGATGTTCATCAACACGCGGCATCATTGTAATGTGACCAAACGCCAAAGATGGTTTAAGAAATTACTTGGACATGGTAGTTGGGACATCTTCACGTTAATAGGGGAACAATAGTTAGCTAAAGAAGGGATAACCGTGATTGATGCCATGAATGAAAATGAACAGTTCCGTAATTGGATTCCTCTCCTATGTAACAGTACCAAGCTTGAACGAATACACAAGGGGTACTCAAGTGATGGAAAATACATCGTACATGACAGCAATGGCGACCCTCAATACATATTAAGAACCTACAGCATCGATCAAGATAAAGACAAGAGATTAGAATTCAGCAGACTCAAGATGATGGAAAAGCATGATGTGAAATGCTCTAGACCTATTGAAATTGGGGTTCTATCTGAACAAAACCTTGGTTACATGATTGTCTCATTTATTGAGGGGAATGAAGCATCAGAAGAGCTACTACTTTTAACGGAAGAAGAGCAGTTCAAGGTAGGAGTTCAATCGGGATTAGAATTAAAGAAGATTCATCGGGTTATCTGTCCTGATAATATTAAGCCCTGGGATGAGAGAATACTCGCCAAGCATCATCGATACCGAATGGAGTATGCTAAATGCGGAGTTTCGATAAATAACGATGTGAGGTTGTTATCCTTTATTGATGAAAAGATCCACTTAATGAAAGGTAGACCCAATATTTTTCAACATGATGATTACCACGTTGGAAATCTTATCGTTAAGGATGGGCACCTATCAGGTATCATTGATTTCAATAGGTACGACTGGGGAGATCCTATTCACGAATTTGTAAAAGTCGGTATTTTCAGTTCGGAAGTTAGTGTCCCTTTTTCTGTTGGTCAAATTCGGGGATACAATAATCACATTGAACCTAACGAAGAGTTTTGGCAACTGTATTCTCTCTATTTATCCATGACTCTTATCTCATCTGTCGTATGGGTCTTGAAGGTAAAACCAGATGAGTTAGATTCAATGTTAATAAAGGTACACAAGGTTATGGATGACCACGACGACTTTAAGTTAATTGTGCCTAAATGGTACAGTTAATATCACTCAACTCTTTAACCGGGTACTTAGGCAGGAACATTGGCCATTAAGCGCCGCGGCGCCTGTTCGTTTTTAAGCTACCGGGCAGCATAGTTCAATTATAATTGTTTTCTCAATTCTGCTTATTAGTAGAAACTGTTAAACTTTTCTTATATTGAACGAATAGGAGATGAGAGATGGACAGAGGAAAAATTTTATTTTTAAACGGTATAACCAGTTCGGGGAAAACATCTATAGTAGACGCAATTCAGTTAAAGTCGGATGAATTTTATTATGTTGTTGCCAATGACCTTTTTGAAGAAATGATAGGCGAACGTTATCTTCGTGAAGATTATTGGAAGTATTTAAGTGATGCTATTATGATGATGTATCATACTGCCCGACTATTTTCAGATCACGGTAAAAATGTACTGATTGACGGCATTATGGTAGAAAGGCCTGAGCTTAAACCTCACTATGATAAAGTGAAGGACATTTTTTCTGGATACCCACTATATATTGTTGAAGTATTTTGCCCTTTGGAAATTTGCCGCCAAAGAAATATTGAACGTGGAGATAGAGCTGAAGATCAATCAGATTGGCAAAATAAAATAATGGCAAAAGATATACCATATAATTGTACTGTCAACACGCATCTCAATACTCCAGAGGAATGCGCGGAATTGATCCTAAAGAAGTTATTCGGAAAGGACTGACCTAGTAAGTACCTACAAGAACAATGGGGTATTCCCCTGAAAATATGAAGGCCGGTTTGAAACATCAAATGCATATGGATAGCAAAAAAGACGTCTCTCGGGCTGCTCGTGCAAATTTGCCCAAGAGACGTCTATTCTGGGTGTATCTGGTAAAAAAGCATTCGCAGCTTTTACTTCAGCGCTCCCTCTGTTAAACCGTCGACAATATACCGGTGGAAGAACACATAAAGCAAAATCATCGGAATGGTAATGATAGCCAGCGCTGCGAACAGCAGCTTGTAGTCGGTCATGTAGCGACTGGAGAAAGCGATTAGTCCGACCGGTATCGTTTTAAGCTCGTCATTCTGGATGTACAGCATCGCGAGCAGCAGCTCATTCCACGTATTTAAAGCTGAGAAGATCCCGACCGTCGCCATGCTGGGGATAAGCAGCGGAAATATAATACGGGAAAACAAGACAAGATCTCCACATCCGTCTATACGGGCCGCCTCCATCAATTCCTTGGGCACAGAGTCAAGGTAAGCCTTTAGCAGGAAGATGGCCAGCGGCAGCCCCACGCCAATATACGGCAGGATGAGGCCCATATAGCTATCCTTCAAATTCAACTGTTCAAAAATGTAGCTTTGCGCAATAAAGAACGATTGCAGCGGCATAAACAGGCCAAACACAAAAAGCAGCATCAACAGCTGGCTCCCCTTAAAACGCATCTTGCTGAACGCAAAAGCCGCGAGGCTGGCAAACAGCAAAATGAAGACAATCGTAATAGAGGTTACGATAACGCTATTTTTGGCGTAGGTGCTCATATTGCCGACATTCCAGGCTTCAGCCCAATTTTGCAGGTTGATTTTGCTTGGCAGGGCGAATGGTGTTGTGAAAATTTCCCGATTCTCACGAAAGGAAGAAAGCACAAGCCAGACCATCGGATAGAAGAAGACGCAGGAGATGGCGATTGTAAAAAAGTAGTAAAAGAAATGGGAGAAACGCTTGCGTCCGAGGTTTGGCCCCTTGCCGCTGTTGCGGTCGCCGATATTCCAGGCTGCGGTCGCCATGAACGGCACCTCTTTTCTAAAAAATGTAAAATAAGCTTGCGTGATTTGATCTGCTAATACTCCAGCTTTCCGGAATCTTTCCGCTGCAGCTTGTTCGTAATCAGACCGATCAGAGCAATGACTAATGTCATCAAGACTGCCAAGGCGGAGCCATAGCCGATGCTCATATTCGTGAACACAACTTTTACGAGATAGGTCGTAACGATTTCAGTCGTATTGTACGGCCCGCCGTTCGTCATGACGTAGAACAGATCGAAGGCCTGAAAGCCGGTAAGTACACAGAGCATGATCCCGGTATCCACAAGGCCGCGGATCATCGGAATTTTGATTTTAGTGAAGATCTGCCATTCACTTGCGCCGTCCAGATAAGCCGATTCGTAGACTTCCTTCGGAATCCGCTGGATGCCGGAATAGAAAATGGTCATGTAGAAGCCGGCATACACCCAACCGGACACGATGCAAATGGCGATCAGTGCCGTCTTCGGGTCTCCAAGCCAGACGCGGGTCCAGCTTTCCAGACCGATGGCGTTCAGCACGGAGTTGATAAGCCCAAAATCTGAGTTATAGACGAACTTCCACAGGTAGGAGACGACGATCATCGGCAGCATGACGGGCATGAAGAAAGCGACCCGGAACAAGCCGCTGCCCTTCCGGCCTAATGTTATTAGTCCGGCGAGGCCCAGCCCGACGACGACTTCCAACAGCACCGTCGCAACGATGTAAATTAAAATGTGCCAATAGGAGTTCAAATAGATCTGATCTTGAAGTGCGCGAGCATAATTGTCCAAGCCGACGAAGGTCATCCTGCCGACGCCGTTCCAATCGTAGAAGCTGAATGCAAAGGTCATCACGATGGGAACGAGAATCGTGAAGGCGAACAAAAGAACGGCGGGGGCGACAAAAAGATAAGGCGAAAAGCTAAATTTGCGGGACATCTACCCACCTCCAGAAAGCGTATAACAAGGAGGCCGTCCGGCCTCCTTGGGCGTTTGTTATTTTTTTAGCGGTGCTACAGTTCTGTCCAGCTCCTCCAGTGCGGCTTCAGGGGTCTTCACGCCGCCAAGCACTTGGGAGGTTGCCATGTTCAGCGCATTGGCCACTTCGATGGCGTAGCCTGTGTCGGGAGGAGAAACGAGCGTCGGTGCATTCTGCATCAGTTCATTCAAGCTCAGCGACAGCGGATGCATGGCCGATTCGTCGATTCCGTCCTTCGTAATGGGCACCGCACCCGCGTCTGTCAGCTTCTTGGATGATTCGGCGGAACTGTACAGCTTCATAAATTCAATCGCCTCGTCAATGTGTTTGGAGTTCTTGTTGATCACCATGCCGTTAAGCACGCCGATGACACTGTTCTGGTCGCCTTTGCCGCCGGAGATAGACGGAAGATTGAAATAACCCAGTTCCAGTTCCGGCGCTTCTTCTACAGCGATTGAAACGAGCCAGCTCCCGATCGGATGCATCGCGGCCCGGCCGTTCAAGAACAGCATGTCGCCTTCATTGTCGGCAATGGCATTTGCGCTGTCATTCACATAGCCTTTATCCCACAACTGTTGTACGTAGCCGTAGGCCGTTACGAATTCCGGGGAGTTGAACGGCTTCTTTAATTGCAGTGCATCGCTGTATGCCTGTTCGCCTACAACGCGAGAGAGCAAATGGCCGATCCAGTTGCCTGCCGGCCACAAGTCTTTATTGCCTGTCACAATTGGGGTGATGCCCGCCGCTTTCAGCTTCTCACACAGCGCCAGAAACTCCTCCCAAGTCGCGGGCGGCTGAAGCCCTTGGTCGGCGAACATTTTTTTGTTGTAAAACATTACATTGGTGACGTCACCCGCAGTCGGAATCATGTACGTTTTTCCATCCACCACCATACCGTTGAATGTGCCTTCCTCGAACATGTCCCCGAGACCGGAGCTCTTGAGCTTCTCGGTTAAATCCGCGGCAAAGCCGTCCTCCACTTTCTTCTTCAGCCGTTCTCCGGCCCATTCAAAATAAAGATCGGGGGCGTTTTTGCCGCTCAACAGGTTAGTCAGGCCGATAAATTTGTAGGTGTCGTCATCCTGGTAGGTGAATTCGACCTTAACATTTTCATGCTGACTCTCGAATTGCTTGCCAATATCCTCCCACACTTTGATCAACCCTTCGCCGGGCGAGCCCATCGCGATTCGCAGCGTCACGGCTTGATCCTTGCCGGAGGAGGCCGCCTTGCCTGCGTTCTCCGTATTCCCGCCTTCACCGCCGCTGCCGCCCCCTGTGCCGGCATTTCCCGAACAGCCCGCCACTCCCATGGCCAGTACGACGCCTGCCAATCCCAGTGTCATTTTTTTCATCGGTAATCGCTCCCTTTATTTTTTGTTTGCATGCGTTTTCATTCATTTGTCGGATAAACCGGATACTAACGGCGTTGCCCCGGACTCCCTCTCCTTGTATTTGCATTGTTGTCGATTTGTAGTAACAACTATTTTAATATTATTAATGATCCCTGCATAATGTCAATCTATTTCTTTAAGCTTATTTTAATTCGTGCAATATCCTCAGCAGTGACGATTATTTCAGCGATTAATTACGGCCTTTGCGGCTGCTTCGAATCAGGCAATCCAGTGAAGAAGAGGACATGCCGATCGAAAATTATGGTTATAAACAAATAAAATGCATTGACAATTTGTTATAGTTGAAAATACAATGTGTTTGAAATGTTACTACAAAAAGCGATGGACTGTAATTAGGGGGTGAGGCGGAAGCAAGGAACTAAACCAGTCCTTTTGATACCGCTTTCTTTTTGTAAGCCAGCCAGGGGAAAGTCATGCAGCCCAATTTTAGAGCGGACCAAATTTGCGGCGCAAGCCAGCAGATAAGGTTCGTACATGTTAGGAGGAGAAGGCATGAAGAACAAATGGAAGCAAGGCATGACTGCGCTTGCTTTGTCATCGGTCATGGCATTGTCGCTGTCACCGGTTTCCGCAGGAGCATCTGCGGTGATAACAGAAGAGAAAATGCCTGCATGGGCGGAAGCGGAAATTGCCCAGTGGAAGGCGCTTGGTCTGCTCAAGGGAAATGAGGCAGGGATGATCAAGCCTAATGACAGTGTTAAGAAGAGTGAGTTTATTACGTTTATTAACCGGGTATTCAATTATTCGGAGAAGAGCGACCGGTCGTTTCCGGACGTACCGGCGAGCGCCTGGTACGCACCCGAAATCGCCAAAGCGGTGGCTGCCGGGGCATTGGAGGGGGATGCCAACGGTAAAATCGCTCCGCTCGATACATTAACGCGTGAGCAGGCGGCCCTTATTTTGTTCCGGGTATTTTTCATTCCCGGTCCGGGTAAAGCGGTTATGCCGTTTCAAGATGACGCGGATATTGCGGCCTGGAGCAGGGAATCCGTGTACGCCATGAAGGAAGCCGGATATCTGGCAGGAACACCGGGGGGAGCGTTCCAGCCGAAGAAGAAGCTGACCCGGGCCGAAGCGGTGAAGATGATCAACAATGTAATGGGCAAGCTGGTTGCAGAGGCAGGCACACATTCCAATTTGTCGGGTAGAAATCTTGTCGTGAATTCGGCAGGAACCACTTTGTCCGCTGTCAGTCTGTCGAGGGACCTCTACATCACGGCCGGTGCCGGAGAAGGCGACGTAACGATCGAGAACGCCGATATCGGCGGCACAATCTATGTGAATGGCGGCGGCATCATTAACCTGAACAATGTCAAAGCGGAAAGGATTGTTGTGAACAATCGCTCAGCCTCCGTACGGGCTGTGCTTAGCGGCAATTCCTCGGTTTCGGTTGTCGATGTGATCTCCGAGGCGCAAGTAGATAATACCACAGACAACAGCATTGAAAGCTTTAATATCGAAAGTGCCAAGGAAGTCGGCGTATCAGGCTTGGTGAAGCAGCTGAATGTGAACGCGGCAGCAGCGCTGACTGCTAAACGGGCGACGATCGGGAGCCTGACGGTATCGGTCCGCGGAGGCGGAAGCCGAATCGCGCTGGACGATCAAACCAAGGTCGACCAGTTCATAGCGCACGCAAGTACGACGGTCACAGGCGAAGGGACCATTGCGGCGGCGGAGATTCAAGCATCGGGCGTGTCGCTGGCCAAGAAGCCGGGCAAGCTGAAACTGGACAGCGGCGAAGTGAAGATCGGCGGTGAAACAGTGACTAAGGGGTATGATTCGACCTCCGGCACAGGGACTCCGGGCGGGTTTTATCCCGGTACCGGCGATCCCGGGACAAATCCGCCGGTAGATCAGCCGACCCGGTTGTTCAGCTACGACGATGTGCGGAGCAAATTCGCGAATGCGGGTGCTGAAGGCTTAGTCAAGCAATACCTTGCCTTTCTCGATGACCCGACATATACGCCATCGATCGCAAGTCCGGGCACTTCCATGCCTGATTTCACGAATGCGGTCACGTTCGTCAACGCTGAATTTAATATGAAACCGTCTATTTTTGCTTCTCTTAGAAATGTCAACACTTCTGTGCTGGACGAGGGGCGTACAACGCTTTGGATCGGCACGGATAGCGGTGTGACGAAAATCAGCTTGGCAAATAATGCGATGAAGAGCTATACGAAGGAGAACAAGCAGCTGCCGGACGATACTGTACTGCTGCTGATTGCTGACGGGAGCACAGGCGTTTATGCCATTACCAAAACCGGCGTTGCACATATTTACCAATAAAAGAAAGGGGACTCCTCCATGTCTATCTTGAAAAAGCAAGGCAAATGGATCGCGGGCGTATTGGCGGCTTCCGTTTTATTCACGCTTCCTGTGCTGCCGGCTTATGCGGCGAAGGATGCGTCCGCACGATACGGCACCGTTCAACTGGAAGCGGCGCCAATGAAGGAAATGACCTATTACAAGACGGGTTCCGCCTCTATTCCTGCCACCATTCAATGGGTGACCGATACGAAGGCGCTTGAATTTTTGCCGTTGTCGGTCATCGGCGATGTGACGAGTGTCGTGAAGGATGCGGACGGCGTCTATTGGATTGGCACGCAGAACGGTCTGCAGCGGGTTTATTTTAAGGAAAAAGACGCGAAGGACATCGTGCAGTATATGGCGGGACCCCGCTATTTGTACGGAGGGGACGATCATGTTACCGGTTTGGCAAGCGACGGCGCAGGCGGCATTTGGGTTCGCACGGCCAGCGGCGTGACTCATATCGCCATGCCGAAACGGACTTTGTACGACAAGTCGTTCACGTATGAAAAGCTGATCGCGCCTGTCCATGACCGGCGCGGTATGGTGACGGGAACAGCGTTTACTTTCAGTGAAACGAACCCGGCTTTTGATGCTGTGGACTACAATTCACCGACCGGGAAATTTAGCGGCACCCCCGAAACCGATGATAATGACGGATTGTGGACGAGTATGTATGCAATTGGGGAGATTTTCAGGTACAAGGCGCTGGAGGAGCAGTATGGCGCAGGTCCTTCACCGGCACAGCGCGATGAAATTGCAGCGGCGAAAAAAGCGGCAATGCGGGCCACAAAGGCTGTGCTGCTGCTGGACTATGTGTCGGGCCGGGGCAATGGTTTTCCCGCGCGCTCCTACATGCTGACGAGTGAGGCGTCCGCGCAGACAGTAGGCAGCTCTGTCTATGGCTACCAAAGTCAGAACGGCTTTTGGTTTCAGCATTTTACGGGGCCGGGCGCAGTTAATCCGAACGGCATTATTCCAAGCATGAAGCGCAGTGACGGTACACAGCCGATCGGATATTCGCTGGTTCGCGTCACGAAGGATGCCATGACGAAAAAAGGCTCCATGCTCTTCCCTTCAGGCGGGACGGATGTCATGAACTACAACGGGCTCGGCTTGAGCCAGGAAGCGATCGATGAGCTGAATTTGACGCGTCCTGCCGGCCAGAAGCTGGGAACTGATATTCGCACCAAGGTGGATACCGTTGACGGCAAAGATGTTTATCAAGTGCTGCCGGTCATTACGGCGGCTACAAATAATGCGGCGGCAAAGGACGATAAAACGACCAGCGAAGGAAACAAGCCATTATTCCAGCTGACAGTGCCGGTCTACGAACAAATTCCAACGTTCTTCAACGATCTGTTCCCGGCTACAGCTATCGTAGACGGTCATATTGATATGAACCAGATCGTCTACAAGGCGGACACCTCTTCCGACGAAGTGATCGGTCATTATGCGTTGTTCTATGCGGCGTACAAATACTTTATCGGAAACAGCACCGATCCGGAGCTGCAGCAGCTGAAGGGCTATGTTGAAGAAGCGACGCATCGGATGACAGAGCTTATCTTGAAGGACGATCATTATTATATTGAAGACGCCACAGGAAAATCGACCCAATGGTCCAAATGGTTTGCCAAATATTTCAATGACAATACTGCGATCATGGAACGGCAGGAAGAATGGAAATCAAAAGTAGGCGTTGACGGGCCGGGGGGCAATGATGCGCTTTCCTACGGGTATGAGGACGCCCCGTTAAATGCGCTTGAAGTAATGGCAGTGTTGAAGGCCGCCGGCTTTATAACGGCCGCCAGCTATCCGGCAGACTCGGCGAAATATGAAGTCGCCTACAATCAGGCTTTCGACGGGGAATACAGCAAGGAAGCACCTTACTTGAACGGCAAGGGCTATATCGGAATGGCCAATGAATACATCGAACGCAGACTCGTCCGGCAAGCGACAAACGCCTATAACGACAACGGCAATAAAGTCGTCACCAGGGACAACGTGACGGAGTATAACACGAATGCAAATGCGACGCTGCATAACGATTGGACACAATACATCAACTATTCTGATGAGGAGCTGGCATGGTTCGCGCTCTTTATTCTGGTCACGCATGAGCAGGAGCCGGGAAAACGCAGGCAGATTGTAAGTGCATTCGATCAATGGTTTGAAAATGAGAAGCGGGAAGAAAATCCGTTCTACACCTTCCTCTACCAGCTGGCCCATCCTCAGCGGACCGATATTGATTTGCAAGCGGCGGTGCGTTATTTGTATCGGCTGCCCGAGTTCCAAATTTCGTATCCGGTGCAGTATAACCGCCAGGACGTCTTCTATATTGAGCCAGGCGACCGCGATAAAGGCCGGAAGCAAACCAATTACGTATTGCCGTCCGACGAGCGGCGTACGATGAAGAACAACGGCAATCCGTTTTCGGCGGACGAACAAGCCGGTGGTCTTAATCCGAATTACAATTATTACACCGGTTCAATGGAGGTCGGCTCGGTATTCACACTCCCTTACTGGATGGGGCGCTATTTCGGTATTATTCAAGAATAGAAAACGTTGAAGTGCCAGCCAAAGAAAAGAAGATCGCCGACGTCGGGCGATCTTCTTCACATCCGGATCTAACGTGCAGACAGTGATCGTTGCTTGGCCGGTTCCAATTTAAACAGCGGCGCTTTTCAGAGTTAGAAGTGTCTTTCGATAGTATAGCTGGGGAAGTCCCCGCGGAATACACCAAAACTGTACTCAAGCGGCGTATTGTCCGCCAGGTAGGTGAACGTCTTGACTTGCAGGCAGGGGACGCCTTCCTTGATGCCAAGCAGCTTTTTTGCCATCTTATCGGCCAATATGGGCTTGAGCTGTTCTATCGAGCGATGTGCTTTCAAATTATGCTTCGTCTCCAGGAAGGTGAATAGCGAGCCGTCTGTAAAATCATTCACAAGGCCGGGAGCCAGGTTCCAGGCGATGTAGGTATGCTCGTAAAGAAGCGGCTCATTGTCGGCATAGCGGACCCTAAGCAGCTGACTGACCGGGGCATCCTGCGGAACTTGAAGAAACTCATTCAAGGGCGTTGCCGCCGGAATAACCTTGGCCTCGATAATTTTGCTTGTCGGCTCTTTTCCCTGCATCAGTACGTCTTCGGTGAAGCTGCGTGTCTGAATGAGTTGAAGCTCTTTACGCTTGACGAAGGTGCCCTTCCCCTGGATCCGCTCCAGAATGCCTTGCACTTCCAGCTCGCTAAGGGCAAGGCGGATCGTCGTGCGGCTGGCGCTATATAATTCACAAAGGGCTGCTTCCGTAGGCAGCTTCTGCCCGACTGTGTAGACGCCTGATTGGATTTGTTTGAGTAATTGCTCCTTAATATTAAAGTATAAAGAGTTGTTTGTTCTCTTTGTCATTACAAATTCCCTCCGACAATAGACTGGACTCATTATAACATAGACAATATTAGGAGCGAAACGTTAGTTTTTAACATGGAATAAGGTGTGGACGCCTCAGTGGAAACATATTGACATTCGAAGTGATGAATATTAGTATTCATATATTGGTAGTAACAAATTTTAAGAGTTGTTCTATAATCTTACTTTATCCATTTAAAGGGCAATGTGCAGTTATACAGCAAAGGGGGATCAGCATGTATCTTGCGGGAATCGATGGCGGAGGAAGTAAAACGTTCGCCATCATTACGAATGAGCATGGCGTCGTGATGGGGTCGGGATTGTCGGGCTGTGGCAATCATCAGATGATTGGCGCTTCGGCGGCGCTAGCAAATATGCGAAAGGCGCTTGTGCAGGCGATGCATCAGGCGGAAATTTGTGAGGAAGAACTGGCCTTCGTCCAATTTGGTTTGGCCGGCGCGGATCGGCCTTTTGATTTGGAACTGCTCCAGCCGGAGATCTCCAGGCAGTTCCAGGTCAGTCAGTGGGATATTGTGTGCGACACGATGGAGGGGCTGCGCATCGGGAGTCCGGACTATACGGGCGTCGTGCTCGTATGCGGGAGCAATACGAATGCGGCCGGTCGAAACCGCGAAGGTACGGTCGTTCAAGTCGGCGGCTTCGACGAGCTCTTCGGCGACCGGGCAGGCGGCTATTATTTGGCCCGGCAAGCTTTTGGCCGTACGATCCGCTCATGGGATGGCAGGGAGCCTTACAGTGAACTGGTGAGGATGGTGCCCGAAGGGCTGGGATTTACCGGTATGGAAGCCATGATACAGCGTTGTTTGGACGATGATATAAGCGAAGCGCCGCTGGAACTGGTAATGATTGTACATGAGGCTGCCCGGAAAGGCGACTGGCTGTCCTGTCAGCTGCTGACCGAGATGGGGCGGGAGCTCGGCAAGTCGGCCGCAGCTGTCATTCGCAAGCTGGGCGGCTTCAAGGGGGAAACGGTACCGGTCGTACTGACGGGGAGCATTTTGCAAAATGGCCGCAGCCCGCTGCTGTTAGATGCTCTAAAAGAAGAAGCCGGCACGGTGCATGCGGACTGCTCGTTCATCATCCCGGCGCTTGCCCCGGTTTTCGGCGCGGTGCTGCTGGCAATGGACCGGCTTGGCCTTCCTGTTACGGATAAAGTTATCGCGAATTACGAACAATTTGGGGGAGATCAGCATGAAAACTAAACCGCTTAAAATCGCTGTTATTGGCGGAGGCTCTTCTTATACGCCTGAGCTTATTGAAGGTTTAATCCGTTATCATGACGTATTTCCGGTTTCCGAGCTGTATCTGGCCGATGTTGCGCAGGGGGAAGAAAAGCTCCGTATTATTGGCGAACTGGCACAGCGCATGATCACCGCAAGCGGCAAGCCTATCAAGCTGCATGTTACGCTTGACCGCCGGGAAGCGATTCGCGGCGCCCAGTTTGTATCTACGCAAATTCGGGTCGGTATGCTCGATGCGCGTTCGCGGGACGAAAAGATCCCGCTGTCGTATCAGCTAATCGGCCAGGAGACGACAGGTGCGGGCGGTTTTGCCAAAGCGCTGCGTACGATTCCCGTCATTCTTGACATTTGCCGCGAGATGGAGGAACTGGCTCCGGATGCTTTTTTGGTCAACTTCACTAACCCGGCCGGTATTGTAACGGAAGCGGTCTCGAAATATTCCAGTATTCGCAGCGTCGGCTTGTGCAATCTGCCAATCAGTACCAAGATGCAAATCGCAGAGCTGTACGGCGTTGACGTGTCGGAGCTGTTCGTCGAGATGGCAGGCATTAATCATCTGAATTGGACGACGCGGCTCGTCATTAACGGTAAAGACCAGACGGCGGACTTTTTGGAGCGGGTGGCAGGCGCCAGCGGCATTTCGATGAAAAATATTCCTGATTTAGAGTGGGATGCGGCGTTCATCCGTTCATTGGGGGCGCTCCCATGCGCTTACCACCGGTACTACTACATGAAGGATGAGATGTTCCGCGAAATGTGTATCAAACATCGGGAGACGGGCAGAACAAGAGCGGATGATGTGAAGGAAGTGGAAGCTGAGCTGTTCGAGCTGTACAAACAGCCTGAACTTGCGTCGAAGCCACCGCAGCTGGAGAAGCGCGGAGGAGCTTATTATTCGGAGGCGGCGGTGCAACTGATGAAATCGATCTACAATGATACCGGCGACATTCAGGTTGTGAATGTGCGTAACAACGGCATCATCGCCTGCCTGCCCGACGACGTCGCGATTGAAGTGAATTGTGTGATTAAGAGCGACGGGCCGCATCCTTTGGCGCTAAGCAAGCCGCTGCCGCCGCAAATTCGCGGGCTGCTGCAAGTGGTAAAGGCTTACGAGGAACTAACGGTAGAAGCTGCCGTGCATGGCGATTATCGCGCCGCCCTGCAAGCGCTAACCGTACATCCGCTGGTTGGTGACGAGCAGGTGGCAAAGGCGGTACTGGAAGAGATTCTCCGTGCAAATGCGGATTATTTGCCGCAGTTCAGCACAGCCGAGAGCAGCATATAAACGGAATTGTCAATTCGGTAAACAAATTACCCCCTCCCTTCGGTAATGATTGGCGGGCAGTTGCACCCCTTAGAATGACATTGGAATCAACCTCTGGTTAATCCGATGAAATTCTGGGGGGTGCATTTTTTTGCTCCATCACCTTAGTGTCCATCACTATAAAAATATGTTCGCCGGCATATAGTTCATAACTCCTCGACACCTCCGCTCTATTTTTATATTGTTATTACCACACACCCTTCCTTCCCTTTCATGATATAGTTTGGTTATAAAAAAATGGGCTCGTCAAGAAATCTTAGAGGTGAACTGCATGTTTTTTTCGTTGAACAGCCATTTGCACTTGGAAGTGACGATGCATACGAAATACCGGAAAGAGAGGTGGGGATAACATGTTTCGGATCCTGTGGAGAAATTCGATTATCAGCAAGCTGCTGCTCATCTTCCTTCTGATCCTCATTCCGTTGTTCTCACTCGGAATCGTGCTTTACAGCTGGGGCATCGGCGCGGTCAAGACTCAGCTGTCAGGTTCGATCCGCGCCTCTCTCGAGTCGGTGCTAGACAATTTCGACCAGGACGTCCAGCGAACGCAGTCCCTCTTGTTCGAAACTCTGATGAACGATGAGGATTTGGCTATGCTGGCACTGTTTCCCCAATCTGCAGCGGAATATTCGGAATACGAGAAATTCCAAATGGTCGGACGGCTGAAAAAGCAGCTTCTCGCCGTCAGAAACAGCAATCGCTATATTTCGGACGTCCGCATTCACATCCCGCTGCTTGACCGGACGTTATCCGCATCAGCCTGGCCGGAGAACTTTCGCCAGCAAGAGTACGATGCCTTCTTGGAGCACGGCGACCGGTCGCGAATGTTCTATCGGGACAATCGCCCCTACATCGTCATGAAGGCGTTTGAACAGCAGACGGACAAGACCCGCCCATACTTCATGATCGTCGTCGAGTTCTCGGAGAAGGAGCTGAAGGATTCTCTTCTCCCCCTCCTGCAGTACAAGAATAGCGGCGTTTTTCTTCGCGATTCGTCATCCCGCTTCTTCGTAAGCGCGACGAATTCCGATATGGGGAGAGCGGGCGAAGAAGCCTTGCGCGGCCAAATAAGCTTTCTGGATCGGGAGTCCGACATCTCCATCGCGGGCAGCAAGTACCAGGCGTTTCAGGTCCGTTCTTCCTCCCTCGGGCTGGAGGCGGTTCAATACGTGAGAGTTTCGGAGCTTTTCCAAACGATCCAAATCTATCGCATCTGGATCTGGTGTTATTCTCTGACCGGCATCCTAATTCTCGTTCTGTTCTCTCTATATGCTTTTCGGTACATTCACCAGCCGCTCGTAAAGATGGTACGATCCTTCTCCCGTGTAGAGAACGGTGACTTCAACGTCTTCATAAAGCACCATCGCAAAGACGAGTTCCAATATTTATTTACGCAATTTAACGACATGGTCAAAAACCTGAATACGCTCATCGACCAATCGTACCGGCAGAAGCTTCTCATTCAGAACGCGGAGCTGAAGCAGCTCCAGTCGCAGATTAACCCTCATTTTCTATATAACAGCCTGTTTATTCTGAATACGATGACTCGAACGGGCGATTACGATAATCTTGAGTATTTTACCATTCAACTCGGAGAGTACTTCCGATTCATGACGAAGAGCAATCACGACGATATCCCGCTCTTGGAAGAAATCCGCCATGCACGCACCTACGCGGACATCCAAAGCTTGCGGTTTGGAAGCCGTATCAAGGTCGTCTTCGACGAACTACCTCTGGTCTATGCGAACATCCGCGTTCCAAGGCTGATCGTCCAGCCCCTCATCGAGAACGCTTTCATTCACGGACTCGAGGAAATGTCCGAGAAAGGCTGGATCTCCATCACCTTCGAGAAAGAAGACGACCGCCTGGCTATCGTCGTGGAAGATAACGGGCAATCGCTGTCTGACCGGCAACTGCTAGGCGTACAAGCGATGCTGGCGGGAGAGGTCGAGGCCGGAGAGGAAGTCGGGCTGCTCAACATTCACCGAAGGCTGCAGCTTAAGTTCGGCCAGCAGGGGAAGCTGCGGCTTTCCCGCAGTCCGCAGGGCGGCCTAAAGGCAACTATTCTCATACCTACGACTAGGGAGGAAGCGGAATCATGATACGTTTACTGATCGTGGACGACGAGCCGATTATCGCGGATGGTTTGTTCGAAACGTTGCAGCAATTAACCCACCTAGAATTGGATCTCTATAAAGCTTATTCCGGAATGGATGCTATGCGCCAACTAAAGGATACCCGGTTCGATATCGTCCTTTCCGACATCCGCATGCCCGGCATGAACGGTCTGGAACTGCTTCGGCATATACGATCGACCTGGGTGGATTGCAGGGTCGTCTTCCTGACCGGCTTCAACGACTTCGACTACGTGTACGAAGCCATTCAGAATCAAGGTGTGCATTACTTGCTGAAAACGGAAGGCTACCCGAAGGTCATCTCCGTCATCGAAAGCGTCATCGACGAAATTCGGGCATCGAGACAATGGAGCGAATTGGTCTCCGGAGTGAACGAGCAGATGGAAGCGGCCAACCAAGTGCTGCAGAAGGAGTACCTTCTCCATTTATTAAATGGCGCTTCGGCCGCGGACCGAAGCGAGCAATTCGGACAATTAAAGCTGCCCCTGGATCCAGGACTGCCGATACTGCTTCTGGTAGGCAAGATCCCGGCGCTTCGGGCCGGGGAGCCGACATATACCGAGAGATCGAGAATAGGCTATTCGATTCAGCTCATTGTAGAGCGCCACCTTGCTCCCGCCATGAGAATCAAATGCGCAATCGACGACCGCAGCCGATTGGTCTGCTTCCTGCAGCCATTTGCTTCATCCGTCGAATCCGATGAGGGGAAGTCGGCGTTCGAGAAGGTTTCACTGATCGCGACGGGTATGCTGGACGTTATCCAGCAAGCGATCGAACTGGCGGTCCGGGTCCCTGTCTCCTTCGCCATCAGCGATCGGCATACCTCGTGGGAGGAGGCCGGAAGAACGTTCGCCCAGTTGCAGTACGCGCTGGATTACCGGTCTTCCATCGATTCCGAGACGATTGTGACGGTCGGCGAGACCGACGAGGGGGACGACGAACACCGGATGGACAATGAAGCGGTTCGTCTCGTCCTGAACAAAATCGGCATGATGGATGCCTACTTGGACGAAGGGCGGACAGACGAACTGCTCTCCCTGCTTGGGCAAGCGAGATCCGTCCTCTCCCGGTTGTCGCCGGGTGATACGGGGGTAGGGATGGAGGTCTATTACCGGATCACGGTTTCCCTTCTTTCTTATATCAATCGTACCGGAATCGCTAGCCGTCACGGGGACGAGATCGGCTTATCCAAGCTGTTGCGGGTGGACCAGCCGGATTCTTTGCCTTTTGCCCTCGATTATGCGACTAGATTGATTCCCTTGCTGCTCGAGCTGAGGCAGAACGAACGGGATCGAAGAGCGTCCCGGGTCATCGACCGAATCAAAGATTACATCGCAAACAACCTGGCGGGCGACGTCTCCCTGACGCGATTGGCGGACATCGTCTACTTCAACCCCGCTTACCTGTCCCGGCTGTTCAAGAAAACGACGGGAATGACGATCGTCGATTACGTCCATGAGCTTCGCATGAAGGAAGCGATCTCGCTGCTGGAAAACAGCGATATGAAGATCCAGGACATCTCGGAGGCGGTCGGCTTCACCTCCGCCACGAACTTCACAAGATTTTTCCGGAAATATGCCCGATTGACCCCTTACGAGTACCGCGAACTCATCCGCACGAAAAAGTCAAAAATGGAATAGTCTGCTCCTCCGGAGGTACGATTTTGAATATTGTGGGCACCCCATGGGTGCCTTATGCTTAATACAGAGGCTGCGCGCGCCTACTAGTTACCGGTTACGGGGGGATAGAGAATGACTAAAGTTTCTGCCAAGAAAAAAATAACGATGCTTGCAAGTCTCGCTTTATCCATATCGCTCGTATTTGTATCCGCTTGCAGCAATGGCAACGGCGGCAATGGCAATGGTGGAGCATCGGAAGCAAGCCCTTCCGCCGATTCCCCAGAAGTGGTGCAGCCCGCCGATCCATTCGAGAAATACGACCCGCCAATTGAGATTACGACCGTTAGAAGCACGAGCGCCCGCTTCAAGTTTTTGGATGGAGAATCACTGGACAATAATGCCTGGACGAGAGCTTATGAGAATGAACTCGGCATTAAAGTGAAGAACGTCTGGACGATCGACGAAGCTCAGTATCAGAACAAAATGAATGTGACGATCGCATCCGGCGACTTGCCCGACCTTATGTTCGTCTCGCCTGCGCAATTCCAGCAGCTGCTTGAGAGCGATCAAATCGAGGATCTGACGGCCGCCTATGACAAATACGCTTCCCCTTTCCTGAAAAGAATTATGGAGCAGGACGCGAACGGGCTGATGAAAAAAGCGGCGACCGTCGATGGCAGGTTGATGGGAATTACGGGTTTTGGCAGCATCGAACAAGGGACGCCGGTGATCTGGCTGCGGACGGATTGGCTGAAGGAAGCGAATCTGCCCGAGCCGACAAGTTTCGATGACATCTTGAGCATCACGGAAACTTTCACGAAGCAGCATCCCGGAGCCTATGGCATCGGCCTGAATAAGGATTTGTTTGGCGGCTTGGCGACCATCGAAGGAATCGCCAACGCCTACCACGCCTATCCCAAAATCTGGGTAAAGGATGCTTCCGGCAAACTGGTCTACGGCAGCGTTCAGCCGGAAATGAAGCAAGCACTGACCACCCTTCAGGACATGTATAAACGCGGTCTGATCGATAAGGAGTTCGGCGTCAAAGACGGCAATAAAATCGCCGAAGACATCATGAACAACAAGATCGGCCTGGTCTACGCTAATTTCTGGAACTCGCTGTGGCCGCTGCAGGAAGCGATGAATGCGAACGCGACGGGCGGCATGACGTGGAAGCCATATCCCGTTTTGTCCAAGGACGGCCAAGCTGCTTCACCCTCCACCAATATTCCGGTGAGCGGATATTATGTCATCCGCAAAGGCTACCAACATCCGGAAGCCGCGGTCAAATTAGCGAATATCCAGCTCAAAAACGCTTGGAGTGACGAGGCTCAAGCCGAGATCTACAATACGGATAAAGACCAGACGCCGTTTTACTTGTATCCGGTCATCAACATGGAGCCGCCCAGCAAAAACTTGGAAGCCGGAATCGCGGTTACGGAAGCTTACCAGGCTAAAGACTTTTCCAAGCTGAACGAAGAACAGAAAGGCTATTACGACAACGTCGTGGCCTATCTGGATAACAAAGACATCAAGAGCTTCGGCAACGCCTTGATCTTTGGGCCAGGCGGCTCCGAGATGGAAGTGCTGAAGAAATACGTTGAAGGCAGCATGATGAAGATCGGTGAATTCTACGGCGCGCCCGTGCCCACGCAGCAGACGAAGCAGGCGACGCTCGACAAGCTCGAACTGGAGACGTTCACCAAGATCATCGTAGGAGAAAGCTCCGTGGACGAATTCGACCGTTTCGTGGAGAAGTGGAACAAGCTCGGCGGGGATCAGATTACGAACGAGATTAACGAGTGGAAAGCCACTCATTAGCCTAACGTTAACGAGAAGGGGGAAAGCCGTCACCATCGCGGCGCTCCCCCTTCCCGTTAATAGACATCGCAAGGAGGAATGCAGAAATGAAAGGCTCATTGAGCCGGGAACTGCCTTTCCACATCATGGTCTGGCCCGGCTTGCTGGTGGTTCTTATCTTCAGTTATGTGCCCATGGCGGGCATTGTAATCGCTTTTGAGAAATTTATTCCGTCCAAGGGAATCTTTGGTTCCCCGTGGGTCGGCTTCGATAATTTCCGTTTTCTGTTCGAGCAGCCGGACTTCGCCCAGATCATCCGGAACACAGTCGTCATCGCCGTCGCGAAGATAGTCTCGGGTTTGATCGCCTCGATCGGCTTTGCGCTGTTGCTGAACGAATTGGGCAAAGCTTTCTTCAAGAGAACGATCCAGACGCTCGTCTATTTGCCCCACTTTCTGTCCTGGATCATCCTTGGCGGCATTCTGATCGATATTTTATCCCCGTCGTCAGGGGTCGTCAGTTGGGCGTTCAGCCTGCTTGGCATAAAGTCTCCCTTTTTCCTGGGCAGCTCTTCATGGTTCCCGTTTACGCTTGTTCTTTCCGACGTATGGAAGGAATTCGGGTTCGGTGCGATCGTCTACTTGGCGGCACTGACCTCCATCGATCCGACCCATTATGAGGCGGCGGTCATCGATGGGGCGAACCGGTGGCGCCAGACCTGGCATGTCACCCTCCCGGGGATCGCGCCGATCGTCGTGCTGATGGTCACCCTCAGCTTGGGCAACGTCCTTAACGCCGGGTTTGACCAAGTGTTCATCCTGCTTAATCCGAGCGTGATGGACACCGGGGATATCATCGACACCTGGGTATACCGAATGGGGCTGGTCAACGCGCAATACGGACTGGCGACCGCAGTTGGCCTATTCAAATCGGTCATTTCCAGCGTCTTGATCATCACCTCGTTCGTCTTGGCGTCGAAATTCGCCAATTACCGGGTTTTTTAAGGGGGGAGAAAATGACGCGGTTATCTTTCGGAAGAAAGCTATTTTTGACATTAGACTATACGTTTCTCATTGGACTGGCCATTCTGTGCTTGCTGCCGCTAGTCAACGTTCTGGCGATCTCGTTCAGCTCCAGCACGGCGGCAACCGCCAACCTTGTGAAGTTCTGGCCTATCGACTTTAATTTGAAATCTTATACGTATGCTTTGAGTAAGCCCGAATTTTCGGCGGCCTACTGGGTTTCGTTCAAGCGGATTCTGATCGGAACTCCGGTGAACATCATTCTGACGATGCTCGTCGCCTATCCGCTGTCCAAGGACGACAAACTGTTCCGGTGGCGCAAGTATTACTCCTGGGCGTTCATCTTCACGATGCTGTTCAACGGCGGGCTTATCCCTTGGTACATGACCGTCAAGACGCTGGGGTTGCTCGATACGTTCTGGGCACTCGTCCTTCCCGGTGCGGTGCCGGTGTTCAGCGTTATCCTGCTGCTCAACTTCTTCCGCGGCATCCCGAAGGAAATCGAAGAAGCTGCACTGATCGACGGCTGCAGCCATTGGAAAATTCTCTGGCAAATCTTCCTGCCGTTATCGGCTCCGGCTATCGCCACGATTACTTTATTCGCGTTGGTCGGACATTGGAATTCCTGGTTCGACGGCTTGATCCTGATGAACAAGACCGAGCATTATCCGCTGCAAAGCTACTTACAGACGCTGGTCATCAGCTTCGATCTGAAAATTATGAACGTCAAGGAAGCAGAACTGCTCTCCCATATCAACAACCGGACGCTGAAGGCCTCGCAGATTTTCCTCGCGGCTCTCCCGATCATGTTGACTTATCCGTTCCTGCAGAAGTATTTCATGAAAGGGATCGTACTGGGGAGCGTAAAAGGATAAGACTTGGAATTCAGAGGCTCTAACGGTTCCGGCACTGTAAAGAGCCCGCTGCCGATTGTTGGGGGTAGGGGCTCTTTAATCCGATAAAGATTGGAAATAGTCAGGACGACTGACGCATATGACCTTCTTGTAAAAGGGGGATGGCATTTAGGAAGAACGAAAGCAGGCTTTTCGTTTGGACCTATGGCATTCCCCGTTGTCGTCGTTTCACTACCATGAATAAGTTCCGCACCTATTTCACTTTGTTTAAAACTTTGTCCCGGTACTTCTGGAATCGCTCCCATGATTCCTCTGCTTGATCAGGTTGTTTAAAATCAATATAGGCACAGTCAGATGTATCGAGTGCATATGCGTCCAGCGTCTTACAAACCAGTTGGATGGTATTCATCACAGTTCCTCCGCCCCTGATATGCAGCATAATGGAATCCACAATCTCCTCGTCTCCTGTGTTAAACTCGATCGAGTAACCTTCGTCATTCAAGATTCCCCACGCTTCATCCCGATAATCCAAATTAGGAATACATTGCGTCAATTTTTCGATGATTTCATCCCGTTTGCCGAGAGGCGCAATATCTGGTTGATTCTCCCCTGGTGTGTCGAAATCATATTTCTCTTTCATGATGAGAACATCCCAGCTCATTAGTGTTCACTCCTGCTTTTCCAATTTTATTCAGTTTACCACTGGTTTTCTCTGGCTGTAAAGCAGGTTCAAGGACAAGAGTATTAAGGAAGAGGGAACGGTTTCATAGCGAGAATCATGCGCCGCGGCGGATTTTTCCCGATGAACCCGTTAAGCTGAGCCGTATCATAAGTGACGGCAAGTTTCTAACCGGCCTAACGCCCAGGATATTATGAAGGAAGTACTATACTTTTGCCGAATATTGACATCCTCCCCCGCCTACGCTTTGCTTAGAGGCAGGGGATTCCCCTTATTCACTCATTAGCGAGAAGCAGGTTCAGTTACCGTTACCTTAGGAATTTGTTCCATGATCACAGAAGAGGTTCTTACTCTCGCTTCTGTATCCAAGCAAACTCCGGGGTTCAGTTCCGTCCATGTTGAACGTCTTTGGTGTGACGGATAGAACTTCTCGGTTAGGTATTCAGCACAGTCAGGTGCCTTATGCAAGGTATCTAGCCCTGCACAACGGCTTTTACGCCGTCGTTTTGTCTTATATGACAAGTGATGGTCTGCGGGCTATGACGAAGGCGGCATTGATGTCCGCGTTATCGTGATAGCCGCAAGAGCATTGGAATTGATCTTTCCTGCGATGGTTTTTCCGAATGATTCCACATTGACTGCATTCCTGAGAGGTTTTATAGGGATTCACCTTTTCCACGTTTAGCTCGGCTAATGCGGCTTTATAGGTGATCTTTTGTTCCAAATCATAGAACGCCCAGGCATGAATATTGCGATCTGCACGCTTCCAATATTTCTTCATCGAACGGATGCGGCTCAGGTCTTCCAGTTGATGATGGACGCCCCGCTCACACTCGCAAATTGCACGATACTTTTGGCCATGACATGGTTCCAATATTGCATCATGCGCCGTTCTTTATGTTCGAGTCGTTTGAGCGCTTTCATATTTTTCGCTTGCTGGATTTCCCTTCGCAAACGGGCATACCGCCTACGGATATGGCCGATACGTTTGCCGTTAAAGGTCAGGTATCTCCCCGTATCGGCATCGGCAGCAACCGCAATGAGGCGTAATCCGCGATCAACGCCAATCGCTTTGTTCGTTTTCGGCGATTCCTGAAGTTGAAAAGAAAGGGTGAAAGCAAAATACCACTTTCCCTTGCGCTCAAAAAGCTGCACATTCCCTTTTTTCGGTTTCGAGATTCCTTTGTAAGAAGGTTTATAGTGTTTGCTGGTTGGATCCATTTCCCCAGTCAGAAGGTAGTTCACCCAAAACAAAGCATAATCGTTGGCGCTCACAGGCACATATTTATCGATGGTTAGATGGCCTTCGATGGTAGGGATGCCGATTTTCAGGTGTCCTTGATCGAAACGGAGCCGCCAGTTCTGATTGTCAAACAGGATCGAGATGTTTGCTCGAAAGGAAGGAAAACCCTTAGTATTTGCATGCTTCCTCCAATCCTGATACCGGCTGACCGCCTGTTTTCTTGCTTCTTGAAGCAATGTGGATGGAAGTGGTATGGAACGAAGCAGGCGATCCAGCTCTGTTGCCTTACGTACTGGGACTTCTTGTAGGTACAGAAGGGCTTGGTTGCTAGCTTGTGAAAAGTGGGATCGCATGGCTCTATACATGTCTTGTTTCACCAATGTGGGCCGATACAAAGGAAGTTTGATCGTAATCGTATTCAGACTCATTTCCACCCCCTATATCTACTATTATATCAGAACATCAGTTCGGTTTCAATTAGCGAAGGGACTGCTTTAAAATCATGTCGGACGATTAAGATGGTACAGTTACCACCTTGTCCGAAGACGATTCATCTCCTACCTAAGCTTCCCCTTTGAGGAAGGAGTCTTCTCGTCTGTATTTGATAAATTTAGCGAATAGACAGATTCTGTAATGGAAATCAAAGAATGCAATTGAAAAAGGAGAATGTAGCATATGCTGAGCAAAAAAACGAATAATGCGGATGTGAGCGGTTACTGTTGCATGAGATTTCCAGTTACGGATTTGAAAAAGTCGGTAGATTTTTACTGCAATGTGTTGGGCTATGAATTGATTTCGGCAGACTATTCATTTGGAGAAGCACACGTTTCATTGAAAAATGGAAACGGTCCAGGTATATTTTTGATGGAAACCAAGCCGGAAGATATTACTCATTTGAAGTTCGAATTTCCGCATTCATTCTGGATCACAAACAGCGCGAGGCATGTGACGATGGTTGAAATGTTAACGAATGATTTGCTTGCTTTGCATGAACGGATTAAACAAGCAGGCGCCCGTATTGATAATGAACCTGTATTTACTAATGAATTCGGCTATTTCACCTTTTACGATCCTGATGGGCATTATTTTCGGGCGGTAGAAGAAAAGGCGAATATTTCAACTTAAAGCAACGAATTCATTCGACGCTCAATCGAGATTTGACCGAACATGAAAATCAGTTGATATGGGGAATATGTGAAAAAGTGAGCGTTGAACAGCAAAAGTTTCTCAGCTCCATCATCGCGGAAATTCGCAGTTCTTGAGCAGGAGCCACAAATCAATCAGACACACGATCAGAACTTGACGGAGAATAAAGGAAGAAACGACAGGAATACCGGTGCGAACCTTAAATATACCACGGGCGAGATAGCTTTCGGGCTGCGCCTTTACGCGGCGGATGTGCTCAATGCAATTTTGCGTTTTGATTATCCTTAATAGAATTACCTCCCACATCAGAAGCAGTTGAAATTCTTTAAAGCGTTAGGAAACGAAAAAGAGGCACTTAGCAGATCGCTAAATGCCTCTTTTCTGTATCTTTATCGTGAACTCAATTTGTTCGGTGGATTTGGTTCGTCGGTTAATAGTTAGAGTGATATTGTGCAGGCTACGTCCGCTTGGCGGGATGATTTACTCTTGGCTCTGGCCTTCGAACGCATTCATGTCCATGTACGCAATTTCCCAAATGTGGCCGTCCGGATCCTGGAAGCCCCACTGATACATGAATCCGTGATCTACCGGATCGCAGTACAACTTCCCTCCTATGGAGACCGCCTTGTTTACGATTTCGTCGACCTTCTCCCGGCTTTCGGCGGACAGCGCGATGGTCAACTCGGCATATTTTCCGGTGTCGACAACATCCCTTTTTGTAAACGATTTAAAGTAATCTTCCACTAGCAACATGGCAAACATGTTGTCGCCGATCACAAGGCAAGCCGCTTTTTCTTCGTCTGTGAACTGCATGTTGAACTCGAAGCCGAGCCCCGTGAAAAACGCCATCGATTTTTTTACGTCTTTCACATGCAAGTTCACAAAAATGTGGGTTGATGTCAATGCCATTTCGATCACCTCAAAAGTATTTTTGTTTTACTGCGTACACTATGCGCATCGTGTGGGGCGCTCGCCAAGCAGCTCGTCCGTCCCAGTATCATCGCGTTGAAAAACGCCTCGTTTCGAGTTGCGATTAATACTTCTCTAGCGTTCCTTTTAAGGTACATCAAATGAGACAATCTGTATTGTACGAATCGGAAGTTCTATGTTCATGCTATAATTTCGGTGAAGCCGTTTCTTGAACGGTACACCATATTTTCCGAAAAATATACTCTAGTTTCCGTTTGATGAGTGCTGCAAAGCCAATCCTGTTCAAACTATGGATTTTGTGATACATTAGCGTCAAAAAGAGGTTGCCGCTTATCGTTCTTTGTGCAATAAATCTTGGAGGTGAGATCCTCATGAACAAGCTTGCCATCGGACGCTTATCCCCACGCCTTGCTCTGAAAGAATGTATCAAAGACATTTGGGTGTTTGAGAGCAATGGAGGGCTTGCCGAAGACGAGATGCAGATCATCGCGCCCAACGGCTCCGTGAAGTTGATCTTGTACTATGAGGGGCATGTTGCTGCGGTCCGGACCGGCGGCCATTCGTTTCTGATGCCGAGACATCGGCTGTTCGTCGCAGGGGTCTCCGACTGCCCTACTATCGCTGATTTCAATCGAGGCAAGCCGTTCGGCTGCATCAGTATCGAACTCAATCCCGCTGCCGCATATCGTTTGCTCGCCGTTCCGCAACATGAATTGCGCAATGTAATCGTGCCATTTGGCGAGCTTATCGGCACATTGGCTGCAAGCATGCTGGAAGAGCGGATGTATCTGGCGTCGAGTCCGGCGCATAAGGCAGTTCTGCTTCAAGAATACCTGACTGGGGCACTCACGCGGACGGAGAGGGACACGACATTCGAACACGGCGCAGCCGCTATCATGAACGCGCACGGCCTGATCTCGATGGCTGCGCTTTCGCACGAGACGGGACGAAGCGATCGGTGGCTTCGTGCCAAGTTTGCGGAGCGGCTGGGCATCAGCCCCAAAACATTCGCCTCGATCGTTCGCTTCCAATCGAGCTTCCAGGCGTTGCTCCGAGACAAGCGCGGCTTCCTGCAAAGCAGACACTTCAACGATCGCTATTACGATCAAGCGCACTTCATAAAGGAATTCAAACGATTCATAGGACACTCGCCAGCCAGGTATACGACGCTGCAAAACGAGGTGGGCGAGATCATCTACGTATAGACTCTTTCAAAAAAAGGCGTGATGGAATAAATCCACCATGCTTTTTTTGTTGTATGGCAGTAGGGGGCACCAAAAAGAGAAGCGGCCCAAGCATCAGGTATATATAAGGAAGCGTCCGATTCCGATGATCCGATGGACAAAATCGAATCAGCACCAAGATACTTTCATGCGGTAAGTGGGCTGATAGTAGAAAGAGTAAAAAATTTGCCCCCGCTTGTAAAATAATGATCCGACGACAATCGGACGGCTGGGTACTATGATGAGATTGAAAGATCATGAAAAAGGAGGGCTTTACATGATCATTAGAAGAAGGTTGGTTGTATGGTTATGTTTGTTTGTGATGATAGGGATTGCGTGTGTGCCTCTTCGCACATCTGCTGCGGCTCCGTCTGACATTTCAATCGATTTCTCGCAAACGTTAGGCAGTTATATTCATCAGAATGGTTATAATAACAGCAATATCAATCCTATACCCGGAAAAAGCGACTATGCCGAGATGAACCATAACGGTATGACGCTCATGCATGCGTATGCGTATATGGATAGTCTGTTTCCTACCGCCAACCACTTTGTTCCGGAGAACGCGCATTCGATCGATAATGTAGCTAAGAATTCGCAATCGTTCATGTTGAATTTACAATTTTACGGAACCGCGCCGAATGATGCGGCGTATTTGGACAATTTGAAAACGGCCATAAAATATTTTAAGGAAAAGCACGCTAATTTGGAATACATCGAATTTTGGAACGAAAGCGGTGAAGGATTAGCCCGGGCTTCTCAACTTTACAAATTGTTGACGCAGGCAGTAGAATACGTGAACAGTACCGTTACCAATGGCAATAAGCTCAAGGTAGGAGGGTTTGCGGACAGCAATCCGAATCGGGTTACGGCATTGATTGACTACTGTACGGCGAATAGCTTGCCGCTCGACTTCGTATCTTGGCATGACTACAGCTACAAGTCGATTCCCGATTATTCCAATATCAGAAACTATTTGAATACGAAAGGCTTTACGAATACGGAAATGTGGATTACGGAGTTTAACTGGGGCTACGCGACGAGCGTGAATCCACCTACCAACACATTCGCCGCGCTCGCGGCGGCCAATACGGCAGCTCATATGTTCAACCTGACCAATCAGAACATCCATGGCATCTACTATAAATATAAGTCTCCTTGGAATGATGCCCAAGGCCAGATTGTTTATCGGTTCGAGAAATCGAGCGGAACATCTTCGAATCTTGAAACGTTTGATTTTACCAATACGCCGGCCAGATATGTTCAGTTGCAAGTGAACGTGTCTGGCAGCAACCCGGTGACCAAAGTCTCCGAAATCGAGGTCTACGACAATAATAACAATAAATTGAATATTGGGGACTCGTACGCATCGTCCGATGCGGAGAACAAAGCGTCGGTTTATGACGGAAACTTGTCAACCTACTGGTCGGGCGGCAAAGATCAGGATGTCACTTTGGACTTAGGCGCCGTGCAGACGATAAGTTACGTTAAAATCGCGTTTGCGGACGGCGCCGCAAGACAACAGCAGTTCAAAATCAGAGTCAGTCAGGATCTTACCGACTGGATGGATGTCATCGGAAGCTCAGAAGCTTTGCCGGCTGGCAATGTATATCGATTGTGGAGTATGCTGGAGGATACAAGAGTGCCTGCGACGATAAGCAGCGGTCAAGAGACGGATGGCAAGGGAGTTGGTGTGCTCGCTACGAAGTCCGATAATCGGGCAGCGGTACTTCTCTGGAACTACCAGAATACCGGGACCAATACCTATGATGTGAATCTGTCGATCAGCAATTTACCTGCGGGTTTTGCCGGTAAAGCGATCAAATATGAACAATATCTTATCGATGCTACGCACAGTAACTATGCTTATGACGGATCGTCCAGTCTTTCCAAAGTCATGGATGGTGTCAAACCTCTGGGAGATGACGATTTGATGGTTGCCCTTGGCGTTAATGCGGTATCGCTCATCGTGCTGACTCCGGATGAAGGAAACCTTCCAGGCAACAAGATCAGCAACGGCAATTTTGAAACAGGCAGCATGTCCCCCTGGGTTTCCTGGAATACGGCTGGGATCGACAGCACGCAACCATTCTCCGGCAATTTCGGTGGTTATGTGACGCGCAGCAGCAGCTTAACCCAGACCATTCATGGCTTGAGCCCAAACACGACATACACCTATTCCGCTTATGTGAAGCTGCAGAACGGCGGTGATTCCGTCCTAATGGGCGTGAATAATTTCGGAGGGGCTGAACTCTCTCAAACGGCAACTTCGACGGCCTATCAGTTGATGAGTGTAACCTTTAAGACAGGAGAAAGCAACACTTCCGCGGATGTATTCCTATACAAATCCGGAGCAACGGGCACAGGGAAAGCATACATCGACCATGCATCGGTCTTGCAGCACAATTATGCAGTGAATGGCGATTTCGAAACAGGTATCAAGGCCCCATGGACGGCTTGGCATACAGCAGGCACGGATAGTTCCAGCAACGTATTCGACGGCGTTTCGGCAGGCTACGTTACACAATCGAGCAGTCTTACGCAGCGGATCACAGGTTTGAGCCCGAATACGACCTATACCTATTCCGCCTACGTTAAAGTACAGCATGAGGGCGATTCCGTGAACGTTGGGGTTAAAAATTACGGCGGGATGGAACTCTTCCAAACCGTAACCGACACGAGCTATCAGTTGGTCTCCATTACTTTCAGTACGGGGGCAAGCAATACTTATGCAGATATCTTTCTGTATAAGTCGAGTGCCACAGCTCCGGGTAAAGCGTATATGGACAATGTTACCGTACAGTAACCAGGAAGCAGGCTATGGTGGGTATATCATCGTAGCCCTTTTTCTGCGTTCCGGAAAGGTGAGGGGCGCAAGAGGTGGAGTTCGGCACAGCTATGCGATAAGGCTTGGAAAGCCAAGTAAAATAAAGACACCGAAGGTAAATATCTTTGACGTTGTCAGATGCAGCTCCTGATATTACGATAGAGTATACGGTGGGATGTTGATTCTTTCCGGGTTAAACTTCTGGGGGGTCATGCGATGTTAAAAATCCGATCCAAGCTGAATACGATCGGCGCGCGCATACTTATTTTTAATCTGATGATTGTGATTATCGTCTCGTTAGGTCCACAGATGCTTTTCATTCAATATTTTACAAGCGCTTACAACAAAGAAATCAACAATCAGAGCGCTGAAAATGTCAGAAAACTGAAATATGTCGTGGACGAGACGATTCTCGATAGCGTGATCCGATTCGGCAACATTTATTTCACGGATTTGCCGAGCAACGAAACGCTCGTGTACCCTCTGACGCACGATATAAGCCAGGACGGTCTGAAAATCGCCGAAGTGGGCAACTTTCTCACGGACATCCCCAACAAGCTCACGTTTTTGCAATCGGTCGAGGTTCTTTACACGGAAGGGAACTTGTATATCAACGACCGGTTCAATTCGTATCTCAATTCGGAAAGTTCTATTAAGGGGCTAGACGGCGAGTGGATTCAGCAATTAAAAAATATCCAGACGCCCAACCGGTGGCTGAAACCCCGAATTACGCGGCCGTCGGATACCCGTGTTATCACTTATTTATCCAACATTCCGTTAATGGGCGACCAGAAGCAAAAACAAGCTGTCATCGCAGTCAATATTAGGGAGAGTGCCATTCAAAATTTAACCGGATCTTCTCCATCCTCCGATGAGCAGCAATTGCTCATTATGGACGAGGAAGGCAACGTGATCGTCGACAGCAACGATAAGTGGCAAGATACGAATATTTTGGAGATGGAATTTACCGGAAAAGTATTGAAAAATGCGGACGAAGGCACCTTCGACTCAACGGTAGACGGAGCGGCAAGCATCATTTCCTATTCGAAATCGAATTACAACAACTGGCGATACATCTCTGTAAACTCGGTAAATTCCTTATACCAGAAATCCCAACAGATGCAGACTTATCTGGTTACCGCGACGGTTATCCTGCTTTTCGTGAATGGCGCTTTGTCCGTCTACTTGACTTATTGGGCGAACAAGCCGCTGCGGAGGGTCGTTCAGACGATCCTTAATTTGGGCAGGGACCAAAGCGTCATTGAGCAAGGCGTGAATAACGAATATAAGCTGCTAAGTGGTGTCATCAATGGCGTATCCGAGAAGATCGCGGACCTCAATGATCAATGGGAGCAAAACAAACCGGTAATCCGCGATAAATTCATTATGCGGCTGCTGCACGGGGATGTTGATCCGGACGACCATCAAGTCGGCCTTTTGGAGCAATCACTTGGCATTCATTTTACGTACCCTAGCATCACATGCATGGTGCTCAAAGTATTCGGGACGGGTGCCATCGGTTTCGAGAACGAGATGGTGGTTCAGTACAGTCTTTTGCAAAATCTGGAGAAGGATCAGGACGGACATCTCTTCTCTACCATCGATCACGCCGGCAGTATCGTAGCCGTATGGAATTATACGAGCCGGATGGATATAGAGAAAATTCATGACAGCATCGGCAGCCAAGTGAAAGGCGAGTTTGTGCTCGCGTTCAGCAGGAAGCATGAAACCTCGTATGACAACATTGCCATTGCCTACCAAGAGGCTTGCGAAAGCTTGCGATATTCGTTTATTATGCCGGGGCAAAGCATGATCGTGTATGAAGATTTGCAGATCGAGATGCGGAAGGATTTCGGCAGCAGTTCGCAATTGATCGAACAGCTTTCCGCGGCGATTCGTAACCGCAACAAAGACCGGGTGGCGTCGATACTCGATATACTGGAGAAGGGGCTTGTATCCGGAAGGTATGGAATCGAATATTGCCGAAATACGATATTTGACGCGGTCTCAATGGTGCGAACGTCCGCCATTTCGCTGGATATCGATTTGGAGCGTCTGCTCGGCTACGATATTCGGGATTACGGTAAAAAGCTGAACAACGTGACGGAGTTGAAAGGTTGGCTGTCCGAAGTCGTCGATCAGATTCTAACCCCTGCGCTCGCGGAAGTCCCAGACGACACCTCCAACCCCTTTAAGCAGCAAATTTTGACTTATATTGAACGGAATATATACAACGAAATCTCGTTAATGTCTTTGAGCGAAAGTATTCATATGAATGCCAGTTACTTGAGCCGCATTTACAAATCGGTGATTGGCATGAATTTCTCGGAGCACCTGACTCATGTCAAGATGAAGCATGCCGAGAAGCTGCTATTGAAATCGGATTTGCCGATCAAGGAAATTGCCAAGCGGCTCGGTTACGCCAGCCCGAAGTATTTTGCGAGATTGTTCAAGGAGAAGTATGATTGCTCGCCCCAGAAGTACCGCGACAGCCTGAATCCAAGGCTATGATGAACCTTCATCATAGTCTCTTTTTTTTGTGTGAAGGTAAACATTGTGGCCGCAAGTAAAAGTGGTGACTCTTAAGAAGCTAATGCCCACATACGGGTGGGATGATGCCAATTGAGCAAAAAAAAGCCCCCTTAAGTAAAATTGTTGTTCGTTGGCAAGAGTGGGAAGGGGCATTATGATGGAGTCACCTTAACGAATTGGAGGATTTGCAACATGGACATCGCGGCCGCAGCTTCAACGCCGGTGAAGGACCGACCTTGGGGAAAGATGCCGAAGCGGAACTTGATCTACCGTTACTGGAAGCAAAAATATTTCTTTCTGATGCTCTTGCCCGTCTTCGCCTATTATTTAATTTTCCACTATGCGCCACTTTATGGCATCGTGATCGCATTTCAAAATTTTTACCCGGTTAAAGGCATCCAGGGCAGCGAATTCGTCGGTCTGGAGCATTTTAAGGAACTATTTACTGGCCTTTATTTTATGCCTGTGCTCAAGAACACGCTCATCATAAGTTTCTACAAATTGATATTCGGATTCCCGGCACCGATCATTCTCTGTCTCATTCTAAATGAAGTCCGTCTCGTCTTCTTCAAGAAGACGATTCAGACGATTACGTATCTTCCCCACTTCATCTCATGGGTCATTCTCGGGGGCATCGTCGTCGAAGTGCTTTCCCCTTCAAGAGGCGTGGTGAACGCGATCATCTCGGCATTCGGTTATGAACCGATATATTTCATAACTAGCGAGGTCTGGTTTCGGACGATTCTGGTCACCTCTTCGATCTGGAAGGAAATCGGGTGGGGGACGATTATCTATCTTGCCGCCACTACGAATGTGGACCCGGAGCTGTACAACGCGGCCGACATAGACGGGGCAGGGAGATTGCGGAAAATATGGCATATTACGCTGCCATCTATCGTGCCGGTCGTCACCATCATGTTTATCTTCGCAGTCGGCAATATCATAAATGACGATTTCGACCAAATCTACAATTTGTTGAACGCTTCGGTTCTGTCCGTCGGAGATGTAATCTCGACGTACACGTATGAGGTCGGGCTTGTCAAGGCGGACTATAGCTATGCGACGGCAGTCGGGTTGTTCAAGAACATCATCGCCTTCATGCTGATCGTTCTGACTAACTACGTCGCCAAGAAAACGAACGATTACACACTATGGTAGGTGTTGAAGCATGAGAGCAGTACGCAATAAGAGAAGAAGATCGGCAGAAGATTGGATCGTGGATTCGTTCGTTTACGTCTCGTTAACTTTCCTGAGCATGTGTACGATAGTCCCGTTAATGCAGGTGGTCACCATCTCGATGAGTCCTGCCCATGTAGCCAGCAGTTACGGCGTTCATCTGATTCCGTTTGAATTCGATTTCCACGGATACCGCAAAGTATTCGAATACGGGCAAATATGGGCAGGTTATTCGAATACATTGATTCGGGTCGTCTTGGGTTTGGCGGTTTCCCTGACCCTGATGATTTTAGCCGCCTATCCGTTATCCAAGAAAAATTTGGAGCATCGGAAGTTTTGGACGATTTTCATGGTATTCACGATGTTCTTTAGCGGCGGACTCATTCCAAACTTTCTGCTTATCAAAGGAATCGGGCTATACAATAGCATGTGGGCGCTTATTCTGCCCACTGCAATCAATACGTTCACGATGCTGATCATCCGCAATTACTTCATGTCGTTGCCGGAGGAACTGATGGAATCGGCGAGAATCGATGGTGCGAACGAGTTTGTCATTCTCGTACGCATGGTATTGCCGCTGTCGATACCGATTCTCGCTACGGTAGGACTTTGGACGCTCGTCTATCACTGGAATGAGTGGTTTAACGCGATGATCTACCTGACCGATTCCAAAAAATTCGTGCTTCAACTCGTGCTTCGAAAAATATTGTTCGATGGAACGGATCCTACGGCGACGGAAGTCGCCAATACGATCTCGGTGAATACGGACACGATGAAGATGGCGGCGCTAATGGTCTCCTTGATCCCGGTTCTCGTGATTTATCCATTCATTCAGAAATATTTCGTCAAAGGCGTCATGATCGGGTCGCTTAAAGGTTAATTCTATCCTCACCCGGATGGTTTAACAATATATAATTAAGATGAAGGAGAGGTCAACAAATGAAGCTAGGTGCATGGAGAAAAGCGGGCAGTCTCGTCATAACAGCTTTATTGGCAGGAACAGTGGCCGCATGCGGCGGCGGGGGGAATAACGTCAACGATTCTTCATCGTCTCCGCCGTCGTCAGTCGGTAGCGGAACTTCGGTATCCCATGAGGTGCAAAAGCCGATCACGATCGAATGGGCTGCTTACAACGTGAACGATGTGGCTCCCGATCCGAATTCGGAAGTGCTCAAAGATATCGAAAAAAGGTTTAACGTCAAGATGAACATATGGACTGCGGATAGCCAGAAGCACAATGAAGTATTCAACGTTAGAATGGCTTCCGGGGAATTGCCGGACGTTCTCCGGCTGAAGGGGTTCGATCTGTCGAAGTTGGTGGAGAGCGGTGTCGCGGCGGAAGTGCCTCTCGAACTCATCAAGGAAAAAGCACCGAATTACTATCAGTTGATTATGGATAACGACTCAATGGGAGCCGCATTCAAGTCAACCATATACAAGGGTAAGAATTACGGGTTGCCCAACTTCAACCTGGATGGGACATATCCAACCAGCCTGATCTGGCGGACGGACTGGCTGAAAAATGTCGGCATTAACAAAATACCCGAGACGCTTTCCGAGTTCGAGGATGCGATCTACAAATTCACGAACAACGATCCGGACCAAAACGGTAAGAAGGACACGTATGGTATTTCCAGCACAGCCTTGCAAACCGTATTCGGGGCATTCGGTCCGTTCCCGACGGACAATCTTAAAGGAACGACCCCGTACTCGGACTTATGGTTTACCATTAAGGATAACCAAGTATCACTGAACGCCATTCAGCCGCAAATGAAGGAAGCGCTGAGGCTGTTGGCCAAATGGTACAAAGACGGCGTCATCGATCCGGAGTTCCTGACCGGCGAGAATAAAGGCGGATACTGGGCAACTTCCCATGCCTTTATTAACGGCAGAATCGGTGTCACAGGCAACGCAATGTTCTACCACTGGGCGCCGCCGCTGACTCAGGGAGATCCGGGTGGAGCCGTGTATCAGGAATTTATGAAGGTAAAGCCTGACGCCAAACTCGGCGAAACGTACGAGTATGGCAAAGCGATTCAGGGCCCAGACGGCAGCGCATTCGGGGGCAACTATTGGGGCTATAGCAATGAAAACATCATCATTACGTCGAGCGCCTTCAAAGATCCGAATAAAGTGGATGCGATATTCAAAATGCTGGACACGTTGGTAACGGATCAGGATTACTATATGCTGATGAACTATGGGGTTAAAGATAAGGATTACACGATCAACCCGGACGGTTCAATCGCATCCAATCTCAAAAATATGACCGAACAAGTTCAACGGGGCGTGACGACCTTTAGTTACTTCTTACAAAATCCTTCTGTGCTAAAGGAAAGGAATAAAGCGAAGTATGAGCTTGCCGAACGGGTCAAAGGCACAGGCACGCCGAAAGCTTACTTGCCTAGCGTGGAAGCGATGGGGAAATATAAAACCGACATACAGAAGCTGACGTTCGAAACGTATATTAAAATTATTACGGGCACTCAATCGGTCGATTCATTCGATGATTATGTAAAAAAAGCGAGAGCTGCTGGCGCGGATCAGATTGAGAAGCAGTTGACTGACTCCATACAGTAAACGGATGTTGTAAACCTCCTCAATAGTAGATAGCCTCTCGGCATTTGCCGAGGCTTGAGGCTCAAGGATTAGCTGGCACCAGGGAGTTGTTGGAGTCCATTCATAGCATTTAACTGACGATACTCAAGAAGTAACGTCAGTTTTTTTATATTCACCTATAGACCCATTAAGCTGAGCCGTACCATAAGTAACGGCAGCGGGTTTTGGGGTGAAACTCGCTTGAGCACTTAAAAGGGCGTTAACCGCAGTTTTTTGTAATAGGCAAGAACGTTGGCTGTTACGTGCCGCGGCGCTTTTTAAACGGGCAGGATGGTATGGAAACTTGATCCATGTTAGAATACGGGTAACATTAAATGAGGTGGATACGCTATCATGGAACAATATTCCAGGGTAATGGGGATTAACTTTCCCAAAAACACATTAGACCGTACAGTAGAAATTCTCAGTGATGTAATTCAAGAAAATAGAGCCGAACTTTTTCATGTAATTACGGTTAATCCAGAGATCACCATGGCTTGTCAAAAGGATAGTTCTTTGCGTTCAATAATCGATGAAGCAGGTCTTATTACAGCCGACGGTATCGGAATTGTGATGGTATCTCGTTTAAGGGGCGGAAACCTTCCGGAAAGAGTTACTGGCTACGATACTTTGTTAAAGTTACTACATTCAGGCAACCAAAAGAAGTGGTCATTTTATTTTTTGGGTGCGGATCCGCTTACTAATGAAAAAGTATGTGAAGTTATTGGAGAAAAATATCCTGATCTTTTAATATTGGGTAGGCATCATGGCTTCTTTAAACAAAGTGAAGAAGATCAGATAATCGAAGAAATTGGATCCTTGAAGCCTGATATTTTGGTCGTTGCACTTGGAGCACCATATGCAGAGAGATGGATTCATAAATATAAATCAAAACTGAATGCAAAGATTGCTATTGGTGTTGGAGGCAGTCTTGATGTAATTGCCGGAAAAGTAAAGGCGACTCCAGATAGTTGGAAACGGCTAAACTTGGAGTGGCTTTACAGGTTGATCCAACAACCTTCAAGGTGGAAACGGCAATTGATCTTGCCTCGTTTTGCTGTTCGGGCATTGTTATTTCGAGAAGGTAAGTAAATAATAGTTCCATTCTGCTGACGGATACGTTGGTTGAAATCACATACATCCAGGCCGCCGAGTACTTCGACGGCCTTTCTGCACATGTTATGAAGGCTTGATTGTAGCCCTTGGGTCAGATGGCAATTATGAGCCGCGGCGGAATTTTCATTTTATCAAGCTAACAGTCCATAATTCCACATCAATACGAGAAAAAACATCGAGAAGCCAACTGTACTCCATGCTACAATCAATGCTGTGGAGGTGCACATCCATGGATTATGAGCAAAGAATTCAATCCGTACTAAATTATATTGAGACGCATGTGCAGGAAGACATTACGTGTGAGTCACTTGTAGCATTGACCGGTTTCTCTAAGTCACATTTCTTACGTGTGTTTGAAGCCTACACGGGTTCCACCATCATGTCATATGTACGAGGCCGCAAGCTCTACCTTGCTGCAGAACGACTAAGCCAAAGCAATGAAAAAATAGTTGATATCGCATATGATTTCGGCTTTGAATCCCATGACGTTTTTGGAAGAGCGTTCAAACGTACGTATGGAATAACTCCAGAAAACTATCGAAGGAACCGGTTTCTTTTGCCTGCACTCCACGCTGTCAATCTCGCACAACAGCAAAAAGGAGCTGTAGATGTGATGAACTACAAGCCTCGTACTGTGATTGTTACAAAACCGGCTTTGAAGCTGATTGGTATAGAATGTAGAATTGAAGATGATGCATCTTCGACCGCTCTGTGGAAACAGTATTTCGATGAGTGGCAGCAAACCTTCGGCAATATCTCACATCTACGAGTAGAACCAGAAAAAGAAATTGATTACGCATTATCGGTCGATCGAGACGAAAGCGGATACACTTATTTTATTGGAATTGAGGTAACAAGTGTAGAGCATGTACCACCTGGAACAACAGTGCGGAACATCCCAAAAACAAAATATGCTAGGTTTACGGCGATTGGACCGGTTGGGGAGTCAATAGGACGAACGTATGACTACATATTCAGAGAGTGGTTCCCAAGTTCGTCGTATCAAACAGCCGCCGGGCCGATTATGGAACAATATGATATGCGTTGTGCTACCCACCTTGGAACGCCTCTAGAAAAGCATGAAATGGAGATCTACATTCCGATCGAACCTCTAGTAACGGAAACAAAAGAAATCATTGAACTTCAACCTTACCGGGCTGCTTCTTACAAGGCTGTCGGCAGAAAGGGAAGGAAATGGCACCAAGTAAAGAAAGAAGCATTTGACGTCATGATAGCTTGGGCGTTATCTCAAGGCATTGACCAGTCTTGTCTGAGGATTCGAGCACAGAACAACGGAGGAGTATCGGAAGAGGAATTTTATTATGAGGTTCATATGGACGTAACCGGGAAAAATGTATCGACAACAGAAGAATCCCGTATCAGCTTGATGGACTGTGAAGGTGAATTGTTTGTTGTCACGCCTGCAGTACATCGTATGTTAGAACCGACAGGAAAAGCATTTTACAAATGGTTTGATCAACAGGAAAAATATATGATGACGGGTAAATGGTTCGAGGAATTTTTAATTGATGACGGCAAAGTGACTCTGGACACACTCGTCAGGATTCATTTTGGCGCGAAAGAGATCACTTAACACAACTAAACTAACGAAGTCACGACAATGTGTATCAGAAAAGAAACAGCGGCGGACTAGGACTCGGAAATAAAGTCTTAGACTGCCACTGTTGTATTGAGCTAATGTTTTCTTAGTTGAATCATAAATGCGCAATGTCCATTAAAGTGATTATATTCTATTTGGTCTATTAACTTTTTTATCGGAATTTACTTCTGGGAGACCAGGTAGTCGGCGAGTTGATCGAATGTACCTTCGAGACCTTGTTGAAGCATTGGTGCCATGGCATCATAGGCCGCTTGCTCTTCAGCGGATGCGTTCAGAGGTCCGCCTTTCAGCGTCAGGATAGTTTTCCCTTCGTTTTCATCAAGCGTGATAATATTAATAATTTCAAGAGGCCAATTCCCGCTAAATGGCGCTCGGATCGTGTTGCCTTGCTCATCGGAAAAGGATTGAACAAAAACCACTTTTTCCGGTGCAACTATCTCTTGATATGCAAACTTCCCCCACATGACGTGGCTCCCGTCCGGAGACTTCTGACAACCTAGAAACATGCCGCCTGGTCGAACCTCCATTTTGGCGACTTCGAGGGAGAATCCCTTGGGCCCCCACCATTTCGCGAAATGTCCGGGCTCCGTCCACGCTTTAAAAACAAGTTCACGAGGGGCATCGAATACTCGCGTGAATGCCATTTCTATCGGTTGATTCGGATTGTTATTCATGAGAATCCTCCTTGTTTTGGAAGGGTGTCAGCACCCAGGTTAATGTTCTGGTGATTCTTCTTCGCTACAACGTGCTTGAAGCTTGAAACAACAGATTTGACAGCAGCTCGTAATCAGGCGTATCTCCTTCGCGAATTTTAAGCCATTTTCGCTCGGCAGGACCTTCGAAACCTTTCGGGAAAGCAAGACCGGTTGCGTTCATGATCATGAATGCAATGGCATCTTTCGATGGCGAAATAACGGCCGCGTAATGTCCACGCTTTAGAAAATGAGGCTTTTTGTATTGCATGCGCTCTTCGGCTTCCGGGATGGATTGATGCACCATTTGGCGCAGTCGGTTACTAACCTCGATTTGCCACGGCTGATTAAGATTTTCGATAAATGCGGATACTTCCTCGTTCATCATCATTTTGCAGCTCCTTTTAGACAGTTAGGGACCTGGCAAATATCTTCACGTTCTCTTGTATGAATTGTTCAAGACCGATATTGGGATAGTTCTCTCTGGAATCCAAATTGTTAATGAACGCACCATATTGAGCCATCATGAACGTAAATGCCTGCATGGTGGGGTTCGAACAAGCTATTTTTCCATTCTCGCTCATTGTAGTGAAGTAATCTGTCAGAAACGTCAACAGTTGGCGAGGATGCTGCAGTCGACGTTCTTTAAAGCCAGGGATATGGACCTCATCTTTTAAGGCAATCAGAATCAGCTTTCGGTCTCGGTTCATGATGTCATGATATTTTTTGCTGATGGCTAGTAGGTCGATTTCTAACTCCCACACAATCTGCTCGTTGAAGAGTACTCGCATCTCTTCGGCATACTGAAAACGTTCCAGGGCGGCTTCGAGCAAATTTTGCTTGGTTCCGAAATGTCGAAAAAGCGTCTTTTCGCTTAAGTTGGCAGATAAGGCGATCTCCTGTGTCGTCACGCCGTGGTAGCCTCTCTCCGAAATTAGGTCGATCGCAGCCCGTAACAATTTCTCCGCGCTCCTCTGTTTAGTTTGACGCATGATCAGCTCCCTTTCTGTAGGATACACATAATGTCTGTCAGTGGTGACTGACATTATTGTATTCCAAATTTATCCTCCCGTCAAGAGACCTGCATCGCTCGACGAACTTACTATAATTGTTAGTATTAATGTATTTATAACTGATAATATCATTTTATCCGTACAAGATTTAATGGGGTTGTCCAATAAATCCAGACACATAATTAACAAAGTTATGGATTATTTAGTCCAAGAGGGATATGTTCAGTTTCCCATAACTGCTGTTTTCGTCAGATAACAGTAATTCTGTCACTAGATAAGTTCGGGAAGTTTATGATAGAAAACCTAAGAGACAGGAAAATGGCTCTCCCTAGTTGAAGTTTTATTGAAGTGTTTAATTATTTCAAATTCAAAAAAATAGGAGCTGGCAAAATTGAAACCTATTATTGTAGGAATTGCAGGCGGTTCGGGCAGCGGGAAGTCGACTTTCTGCGAAATACTGGCGAAAGAACTCAAAGAATATCAAGTAACTGTTGTCTCAACAGACGATTTCTATAAAAAGACTTTGCCAAAGATAGTGTCGCCTGTATCAAATGTGGAATACGACGATTTCAACCATCCAGACGCATTGGACTATAACAAGTTAATGGAGTACTTAAACAATTTACTGAATGCTGAAGAGCATCCTGATGTCGTTCTTGTAGAGGGCGTTTTCGCACTATACTTTGAAAAGTTAAGACAAATGTTAGATTTAAAGATCTTTGTTGATCTTGATTCAGATGAACGCATGTATCGAAGGATAAGCAGAAATATGAAAAGTTGGGGAATGGGTTTGGAGGAAGTTGCAACATATTACCTAGAGGCTGCAAAACATAGAGAAATAGAATATGTACTGCGTACTAAGAATTTCGCCGATATAATTGTTAATGGTAACCGTCTAGAAGGAAAATTGAAAAATGTTATCAGTTGTTGGATAACTAGTATGCTAGGAAAATGAGTCATTACTAAGATGAAGGTAAACATATTTCGTTTCAGATTTTAAAGGACATGGGTTTCGATGTTCTGCTTTCCGAGGGAGACTTGAAAAACGGCGGAAGTATTGGATTTGATATGAAAAGTGCTAACAGCATGTTTCGGGTAAAACTTGATTTCGCCTGCAGTGCTCTAATCGATCTTTCAGCTAATGTGTTGGAGTCCCTTAAATCAGGCTATGTCGATTTGCATGACTTGGATGAGGCTAGGCAGCCGTGCAAACTTTATATTGATGCCTCCGAAGAAAAAAGAAGCCTGCTTCGGGATGAATTGTACAAGTTTTCCCGTAATCCGCTGGCTTACGACTTAGCCGAGCTTGTTCCAGCTGAAGATATGAAGGAGCTTGCGGAAAAGGCAAAAATGATCGCAGATGAGCTCTTATAAGTTGCTTACGTTCTCCACCCCCTGGAGCGGGTACGGGAATTACCATTTGATCAGAAATAGGTTCCCGATAATCGCACATAACGTTAAACAAGAACGGAGAGGGCTGATTATGAGTCAAGGTATACAATACGTTCGAGACCTGCTGCACCGCATGACGATCAAGACGGATGAGCAAGGGAGGGAAGTTCGGAACTCGCAGGACCAAGTGTCTTGGAAGGCGCTGCGTGAAGCGGAACGCTTGGACGATCCGGCTATGATCGATGCGGCGGCACAAGTTTTAGAGGAAGCGCGGGACGATGAAACAAGGGTGAACGTCTGCTTCCTATGGAGCCATCTGGCGAAAAATACGGAGGATTCCAGGGCCGTCCGCCTGATGCTGGACGAGTTCGCGAAAACGACGAGGATGCAAACGAAGTCCCGGTTGATGTGGTCGTTCGCGCGGGTGCCGGAAGTACCGGACGCCGAACCGTTTCTCACGTTGTCAGAGTCACGCGACGGTTCGATCCGCAGAGAAGCGCTTCGGGTGCTGGCCCGCTGCCGGCCGGAGGAAGTGAAGGGTCGTTTGCTTGAAATAATCCGCCGCTCGAACGACGAGTACGACATCATCTATACGCTGTGGGCACTGAAGGAGCTCCGTCTGGGGGAGGCGCTCCCCGACGTGCTTGCACTCATCGAATCCCCCAACGCCGAAATTCGCAGTCTCGCGATCCGCTTTGCCGCCGATTTCGGGGATGGCGCTCATGTGCCTTTATTTGTAACGGCGCTTGAAAACGACAGGTCACCTGATGTGAAATGGAGCGCGATGGAAGCTCTCGACCAATGGGGAGGCGCTTCGGAAACGGAAACCGTCTTGAGCCGGGTCAAAACGATTGTATCGCGGCAGCGCAAAGGGGGCGGGCAACTTCCAATGAGCGAACTGATGCACGGCATATCGTTTCTTTGGAAAGTCGCGCCGAATAGGGAAGAAGTCAACAAACTGCTGCAAGCGCTGCGCACCTCGAAAGCGGATAAGCTGTTTGAACATGAGGCGAAATGGCTGGCCGAATTGACGAAAGTCGGCAATACAGAGTGAATACCAACACTTTCTAATGCAATCATGCGCCGCGGCGGATTTTTCGCAGCCGTTCAAATGCTTCCGGATATGCCGGTTTGCCGGGTCCAATCAACTGCACGAAACTACTGCGTCCAATTTAGCAGTTAAAATGCTGGCTTCTGGCGATTATGCATCGAAAAAATGATGCACGATCGGGCACGCGGAATGGAGCATCCCGCAGGAAAAATGAAGAAGGGGGCGCCCCTAAGTCATTTAATATGACTTTTGGAAGCGTCCCTTTCAATCGGAAGGTCCTTCACTTTATTCAGTAATCGCGCGCTGCATCGAACCAGCGTTGAGCCATCTCCTCCGGTATAGGCTGGCTGATTAGGTGGTCAGACTGGCTTAGTTGCCATACTGCTTCGCCAAGGTCTTCTCTCTCAACAGTTTCGATGCCTTTGAGGGAATTGAAGCGTACGGTAAAGGCGGTAATGGCGGCCTCGGCCTCGGCAAGGCTGCGAGCCTGGGCCAGGGTTACCTGGGCAACGTCGTAGGCTTCGTTAGCCAGCTTAGCCAGACGTTTGGGCCAGGATGAAAACGGGCGGCCAAACTCGGTCGTCCACCACTCAGGCTTTCGCAATTTGCTCACTGAAGTATACTCGGTCCACGGGCGGATGTTAGCCCGTGTTTTCATTTGCTGCCTTAGACGCTTGCCCGTGATCTCCTCTACGTTAAAGGCGATAAATCTGTCAAGCAACGGCCATGTATTCAAGGGCGGCAAGTCACCCAGATCAGGCATGAAGCGCAGCTCCAGATTTGTTAACTGGGCCTGACGAGCCAACTGGTCCAAGTCGCAGAAGTTGCCCCACAAACTCAGTGATGTAAGGTTTGGGAACCGGCTTAGACACTCCAGCGAGATAGGCTGTGCCAACGGTTCGTTTCGGAGCGTCAGATTCGTGACCTGATGCAGCTCACCCAGGTCGGGCAGCAGGAAGGGAACGCCATTATTGCGTCGGCTGGTGCGCGGCGCCAGTGTCAGAGAGTATGGCATATCGCCATCTGCCGAGAAGCGGGACAGATCGCCGGACACACTTAGGCGGGAATAATCAAGCCGCTTCTGAAGCTTCAGGTGCAGCCGGCTTCCAGACTGGTCCAGCTCGATATGCAAGCCATGCAATTTGGAGCGGCTGGCGTCAGCCACCGTGTCTGCAGACAAGATCGGAACCCACGTCATTTCTTCAATGGGGCGTTCCCGAGCCCAGTCGAAGAATCCGGCGTCGCTGCCTGTGTAGTACAGAAATCGTGGCCAGGGCGAGCCGGCCGGCGTGGCAAAGGCATCGAACACAGTCCAATCGATATGTGCATCAGGCTCGACGTACAGGTCTGCCTTCTTGCTCAATTGCGACGGTCCAATGGAGAGGCTGCCCACGCCGGGCTCAATGACAAGCGTATGGCTGTGAGGGCCTGTTAGATCGATGGGATAACGACCATCTTCTTTAATAGAACCAACGGGGGGCCGAGCTGGGTTATTATTTGGCATTTCCTTCATCCCTTCTTCTTATCGCCTGCATTATGAAAGTCGATGTAAATGAAGGCTGATTGCCTCAACCACTGCGGCTTCCTCAATAATAAGCACATGCTGTGTTTCGTGTAGTGAGCCGGTTTTGGCTATGAATAGCTTGCCGACTCTCTCAAACGAGCTAATTTGCGAGTAGGGGGAAGTATCTTCCTCCAAACGCGGGAATACCTTATTCGTTGGTACAGGCTCATATCCAGCGAAGGCTAATTCGTCAATTTGCTCCATTTGACTTGGATCAAACAGGAAAAACCGATTGTTCATATTTTGCGTAACGGTTAGACCATTTTTCAGATAGAGCATCTCATAGCCCGGGTTCATATCGGAGTCCTCGTAATCGTGGTCTTCTTCAAGCTGTTCCTTGGACAGCTCCAATCCAGGGTAAGAAAAACAAGCAAACAAACACATATCGTTTTCTAGTGTGAACAACTTTCTGCCGCCAGGATGCCATGCAGGTGTAATATAGCATCTATTCGGAAACATGTCTTGGATACAGAGCTTGTTCCCTTGAATCGACAATTCGTATACGGAGACGCCATCCTGACCAGCCGCAAGCTCAAGCGTTACGGAGTCCGAGGCAGGTATATCCATCATTCGCAGCGTACTGTCACATAGCGGATCTTCCATTTCGTGTGCATGCACCAGCGTGCCATCCTCGCTACGATACACCAATATTTGAAGACGATTCTCGTCCAACTTCTGTGCAGTCCAAATCAGCTTCCCATCACGCGAGAACAAGACGCATGCGAATTCCCCGACCTTGCTCCACAACAGTTGACCCGCAAAATCTCCTACGCCAAGTGCATCTTCCTCCATCATAAAGGCAGCCCGCTCCATAAACGGATGAAACGATATGGTGTTGAAATGGAGCTTTGCATGGTTATAAATACACCCTGCTTCATGAAGCGTCAAGCCCTCATCAAGGCGGTATAATCTGCATTCCTTGTCATACAAAAAGACCTCGGGTGCCTCATTGTTTCTCGCGCAAAAGCCATAAGAGCCTACGAGCATTTTCGTGGGAGACAGTAGAATCATCGTATTCCTCCAGATATTTGTATAGTTTCTTCCCTCTTATAAAGCAAGCACTTTCACTGCAATTCCTTGGCCGTATCTCTCTATTTTAGCATTTAAAGAGATTAATCAGAATAGTCCCCCAGTCAATGATTGATTAATCGCCCGATTTATTCCGGCACGCTTCATCTGTACTAGGGGAAGTGTTATAATTTAACTATGAATAAACAAATAAACACGAAACATCAGCGTAAACTGAAGCAATGGGAGCAAGAGAACAAACCGCCGGCTGAAACACTGAGGCGGGAATCGTTGTTTAAATCTCTTGGATTTGCTGCATTGATATCACTTTTTGTGTCACTTCTCTTAATTGGAATATTTTCGGTTCTGATCCTTTCGGTAAAATTTCCCCTCATGGGATGGTTGTCCTTTCTGTCGGAAGATCTGAAAATGCTGGCGATCAATGCTTCAGCTGTGTGTCTGGGCATTTTTTTGTTCATAAGCGGAACAGCGCTATCCGGCTACTTGCGGCCACCGTATTCCATCGTAAAGTCGCATGATCGGATTCAATTCTCGAAATGGGGCCGCCGCTACGATGTGGCGTTCGATGAACTGATCGGGGTCGAGCAAAAATTCAGAATCGCACGCTTTAGTTTTTTCTGGTTGCAAGAATACATTCTTTATACGCCCGAGCAGGTCATCAAACTGCCTATTAGATATATCGAGGGCCATTATAAAGTGGAGGATCGGTTGTTGCAAATAAATGAACAGCTGAATAATCGGAGATTGGAGGCGCTTGAAGCAACGGCGCAGTTGCAAGCAAGTACAGATTCGTCCATATCCCCCACGACTCGATTAACACTTACTTACAGCACAATAAAGACCCAGCGGATCGTCGTAGATTATGAGCATAACCGGATTATTTTTTCTGAAAAAAATCAATTGCCTACAGATCAAATCAGGAAAATCGTCGTAGATTGCAATGCAAGTATGGAAAATATTGGAGGCATAAAGATCACATTCCAGCAGCAGGATGGCAGGAACTTGACCATCAAAACGAAAAATTATGCATGCTCGGACGCAGAATGGTTCACGCTGCTGCAAAATTTGCATATAGCCGCATGGAAGCTGAACATTCCACTTGAGGTCGATATTTCGCCGAATCGACCACTTCATATCTTTTCAGTCAACGGCGGGAAAGAGAGGGCGTCGTAGAAAAGCAGACCCCGTGCTCATTAGACGAAGCCCTTGGATCGGGTATATAAGGTTGGCGGATAAGCGCTGCGGCGGATATCGCCGGTCGATCCGTTAAGCCGAGAAGTATCCTAAGTGACATTGAAGAGTTGGGATATTGGGCACTGATGCCAGTAATTTTCATGTGATACAATAGGATGAAAGTTGGCAATTAAACAGCTGCAGGGAGAGAGGATGAAACCCATGTATGAGCGTTTGGCAGACAAACTGAAGACGACTTCCGCTTTAAAATGGTTTCCTGGTCATGGGGCGGAAGAGAGCTGGATAGCGGAAGTGGAAGAGGAATTAGGATTCAGCCTGCCTCCGTCTTACCGCTGGTGGTTGGTTCATTATGGAAATGCCCAGTTGAATGGTGGAAATATTCTAACGATCGCATCTCCGGAACACAGAGAAATTAACGACAGCGACCTTCTTTATATACATAGGCTGAATTTGGCTGAGGACTGGTGGGTAAGCCGGTTTCCCCACAGACTAGACTTGTTCGTTCCGGATAGTGACGAGCTTTATTTTTTTGATACGTCTTCCAAAGATGAACAGGGTGAATTTCCGATTATGTGTTATGATCTCATGAATGACTTGATCGACACGTATGCTTCGACGTTTGCGGAGTTTTTAGAACGGTTGATCGACGAGCGTTCATCGTAGCTTGACCATCCAGGGTCCCGTTGGTGGATTTGTTTGAGGTGCCCTGCTCAAGGAACATTTTATGAATGGTGAGTCGGTTGAAAACTATGCGCCGCGGCGCTTATCGATTTATTATTCTTGAGATTGGTGCGGGTAGTGGAAAAGCAATAGAACTGCTTGTGCCATATGGTTGTAACATCCCATGTGTGGAACCAGGCCCGGACTTAGTCAGACTAGGGAAAAATAAATATAACTAACGGGATACGATTACGGAGGAGCTTGCCAAACGGCGGTTCCTTTTTATTTGGTGAAGTAGCGGGCAGGTTTGCTATGAATAAGTAAATCTTGATGAATCTCATAATTAACGTCTTCCGTAACTCGCCCAATATTCGCCAATTTGTGATATGATTTTAAAGACAAGCGAATTTGCTTTAGTAGATAAGGATATTAGGAGGGCGGCAAGTGGAATTAATTAAATTAAGTTGTCCCAATTGTCAGGGGAACATTGAATATAAAGAAGGAAAGAAGATCAAATGCCCGTATTGTGGAACCGAATTATTGTTGAAGGAGAATAACGTCTATTATGTGGACCAGACGATTAATAATTATTATGGAACCACCCCTGCCCAGGCACGGCCAAAATCGAACTCGAACTCAAAGATCCTCCTATTGCCGTTGATCATCATTTGTGCGGTAGTTGGATATTTCTTTTTGGCCAACAATCAAACAGAGTACAGCATTCAAAAAGAGATACCTGTCCGAACGATGCCTGAAAGCGAAGCTCTCCTGTTCTTCCTAAAGGATATTTTTAATAAAGGGGCAGCGATGCCGACAGAAGAGGAAATCGCAACGATCCGCTATTTGTCCGCTTATCGTGATGATGATCAGTGGCACATAGGCTACAGCTTTGACGATCCGTTCACGAATGAGCAAGCTGAGATTTCCAGCTATGTAATCAAAGATAAGCTGTTGAATAAACAAAGAATCGAACAGAAAGACTTTGAGGCATTTAGCGGGCTATCCGTGTTAAATTTGAATGGTGAATACGAAATTACACAAAGTGACCAAGTTAGCTTTCGGCATTTACAAGGGCTGAAAAGCTATAAAGGTGGCTTTAACGAATCATTTAGTTCGTTTGCCCATTATTTTGGCGATAAAGCGAATATCGTAGAACTTTCCACACAAATTCGAAGTAATGAGGAAATGGCTTTATTATTACAGTTCCCGAATCTGCAGTCGCTTGAAATTTCATATGTCGATGAGTCTGTTACCGACTTCCATATCTTGAATCAGCTGTCATCATTAAAATCCTTGTCTTTAGCAATGATCAATGATTTGAAGTGGCTGTCTTCATTAACTGGTTTAACGTCATTAACACTCGATAATAGTGATGCGACAGATTTCAGTTCGTTTTATGCTCTAAGTCAATTGCAAAAGTTAAAGCTTACGTTGGTCAGAAATTTAAAAACACTTGATTTTTTACAAAATATGCCGAAGCTGCAGTCGCTTGATATTGAAAATGCTGACATTACGAATTTAGAACACCTGAGAAATAAGCAATCATTAACGAAGCTGCGGTTAGCTTCTCTCTATCATGTGGAATCTTTTGAGGTTGTGAATAGTCTGCCTTCACTGACCGAATTAACAATAACGGGTTACAGTGGCACTGCATCACCGATCACAGCACCAAATGTAAAGCAGGCGGAACTAGCAGACTCATTCTTGCAAAAGTTAGAGGCGCCCGCTTTAAAGTCTTTAACAGTTCACCTCGGGTCGATTGATAATCTGGATGGGGCGGATTTAGTGAAATTTCCCCAGATGGGGCAGCTTTCATTGATAGAGCGCGGAGAATTTGCAGGCCTTAGTTCTTTAAACCGTCTGCCGAATTTGCAAACACTGAATTTGGATGAGACGACTTTTTTCAGTGAAACGGATGCATTATTCAATTTGCAGCATGTAAAAACGTTAAATTGTAATAAATGTTCGTTTCAATTTAATGATGAGAAGCCGTTTGCGAATAAGACGCTGGAACATTTAACGTTAAATAACCCATATTTTCGCATAGGCAATGGAGACTGGCTGCATGAAACAGACAAGATGATGCCTTACTTTGCTGATTTTACGGCTCTGCGTTCATTTACGATGCAGGATACCTCGCTTGGATCGTTAAGTTTTATGAAAAATTGGCAGCAAATTGAGGAGCTTCATTTGGAAAATAACGCGATTTCCAATATAGAGCCTTTAGTGAACCTGCCCAAATTGCAGAAGCTATATATTTTTGGGAATCAAGTGCAAAACAAATCTGTTCTTGACAAGGGAATTTTGATTTATTGAGGTAACAAGCTTGTTAAAAACAAGACGCTCTATATTTCCTTTGATATGCTCCCATACGGTAGACAGGTGAAAGAATAAAACCTGTTACTGTAGGGGGCATTTTTGTGATCAAAAGGAAAGTTCATACCCATAACCGCAGTTATTCTGCTGAGCTTAAGCTTCAAGCGGCGAAAGACCATCTTGAAGGAAAATGAGTGTTTCTCCATCTTCCGGTACGAGGAGCGTCCGTTCGAGTCCCTTTTCTACGGCAAACGCCCTAAGTTCTGCTCTTGTGAGCAGACAATGATTGATCGCTTCCATATGTGAGACGACAATTGTTGAGCTTGGCGCCGCTTCATGTACATACAACACGTCTGCTTGACCCATAATAATCAAGCCACCCTCAAGGAACTGGGCAGCTCCTCCATTCACAACAATTACATCTGGCTGATACGTATTAATGGCTTGCTCAACGTCTTTGCACCAAATGGTATCTCCGGCAATGTATAGTGTATCTTCATCAGGATGATGAAAAACAATGCCCGAGACCGGACCCATCTGCTTGCCAATTTCCCCTTTTCCATGTTGGCCAGACGTCTTATGCAGGACTACGTCACCAATCCTCATATCCTTCTTCAACAACCCTACATGCTCAAACCCTTTTTCTCGCATAGCCGAAGCGTCCGCCTCTGATTGAGCAAAAATAGGCATTTCTTTTGGAATTGCTTGCACTGCAGACTCATCGAAATGATCAGGATGCATGTGTGTAACAATGACTGCATCGACATTCAACAACGAATCGACCGAAACCGGTAATGGCACCATTGGGTTCCACCGGTCACTGTTCGGTGTGTTCGGAAATGGCGGCAGTGTACCAACATCAGCGAAGAACGGATCAATTAAAAAACAGGTTCCTCCAAATTCAAGTTTTAAAGTTGCATTGCGAACTTGTGTCAGTTTCAAATCGCTTCTCTCCCTTTACTTTTGATATCATAATCTTAACGAAGCGTGGAGTAGGGGTACACAGAGAAACGAAAACAAATTCCGCTGAATATTTGATTTATGAAAGAGGTGTAGACGATGCTTGATAAAACCGACTTTGCCATCATCGAGGAGTTAACGGCAAATGGACGAATCACCATGAAAGAACTCGGGGCTAAGGTGCATATGACCGCCCAAGCCGTAAGACTGCGTGTGGAGAAGCTTGAGGATGCAGGCATCATTCTTGGCTATGCTGCGATCACCGACCCGGCCAAATTGGGCCGCCCCGTTCAAGCTTATATCAATATTTACACGAAGAGCACCAATCATGCGCCTATGCTTTCCTTTTTAGAAGATCACCAGAAATACATTGAACGAAAGCATAAAATCAGCGGCGAAGGTTGTTATTTAGTTGAACTGCGCTTTCCATCCAACGCAGAACTTAATACCTTTTTAGACCTATTAAACGAATATGCCAACTACAAGCTTTCTTTAGTGATTGGGTGAGTTGGTGGAATTAGACCAAGGGATCGGACTAAGACAGTTTTTCGTAACAGGCATAAAAGTTCGTCGTCACGTGCCGCGGCGCTTGTTCGTTTTTGTAACGGCGAAAAATAATGTTGTTAAGGAGCCAGGAAAATGTGTTGGACGTGTGAAATAGGTATCAAACTTCTTAGATGTGATGTATGTTAAACTTTGATAGTATAAAATATGTTTATTATGGCGGTGAGATAAATGGACAGATTGAAACACAGCGGATTCTATAAACTTAAATTTTTCATAACGCCAGAAGAATTTAAAAGTGTTTTGAAACTTTTTGAGCAGAAAGAAGCCCACTTTAATTGTACTAATTATGCCCAGACAAAACATGACCAAAATCAGGTGTACGAGGCTTATAATAAATTTTACCAATATTTTACAAGACAAGAAAAGCCCGATTATCACCCTTTCTTTGTATACTCCATTTCTTTTACTATTGGCAATGAAAGCTCTGGATTCTTTGTAAGAAATGAAAGTATCAGGTTTCCATTTTTCCAGCAATGGGCAGAAGATGAATTACCGTATTTAATGGTTTCACTTCCCAAAGGTTTTCAAATTGATTTGGAGGATGAAAAAGGGAAGTACTATATTTATGAGGATATTCGGGAACATCGGCCGTTAACTTATGCGTTTTTTGATGAAGTAGCTAACGATATCAAGAAAAGCACAGAGCCGCTTCGTTTTTCGGCACATGCAGCAGATGCGTTGCAAGAGCAAAAACCGCCTGTTCGCATAAGCAAAAGTGCGATGAATGACATGATTAACTCGTGGATTTTTAAGAAATATAAGCTCGTTATGAATAGCAAGTAGTTAGCCTGCGCGAACGGTTCGCAGCCACACCCGATTTTCGTATCGAGACGGTGCGCGGGCTTGGTTACCCTGAACAGACATAAACCTGCCACTGTGACTATGGAACAAGTGAAGAAAGTACTGTCCGGAGAAATTGTTCAGGTCAATCCGAGTGGTATCTCTACTACTCTCTTAGGGTTGCCGTTTACAACTGAAACGGGCACGAAAGCAATGTTTATAGAACCGATTGGTCCCCCCTCCGCCCCTTTTATCATAAAGTGGATTTGGAACTTTTTAATCATTTCGTTGGGAACAGGATGTTTATTGATTCTGGTTGCTGCCATGTTCGTGGTCAGACCGATCAAAAAGTTGACACAAGCGACCAGGCATATAGCAGGTGGCGATTTCAACTTCAAGCTGAACATTAAGCAAAAAGGTGAGCTGGGTACTTTGGCGCTCAAACAAGCAGACATCACAGATGATGAGCGAAGCCGTTATCTCGATATTATCATCGCTGAAGCATACCGGATGTCCAAGATGAGCGACAGCCTGCTAAAGCTGAGTTTGCTTGAATCGCAGCCTATCCGGATGAGGTGCGTGCATTTGCCGGAATCGATACCAGTGTTCCAACACAAGCTGGTATGGATGTCAAATTCCCGATAACAACGTTTAAATTACTCAAACAATCAGGTTTCGGCAGATTGATGCTGAAACTAGGTTCTGACCCCTATGCTGGACTGCCGTTTGATGAAGAAACAAAAGAACAAATGAGAATGATTATGCTTAAAAACATGTATAATGAATCTGCCTTGAATGAATTGCAAAGTATTTCTTCTAATTTTAAAGGGGCTCAACATTTAACATTCCCCAAAGAACTACCCCTTAATTTGTTTGTAGATGCGGGTAATACAAGTAATGAAGGGTGGATACCGCTCCATGAAGAGCAAGCCAAAAATTCTGTACAGGGAAAAATGATGACATTTGAAGGCGGCCATTATTTACACCATCTCCGGTCACAAGAAATCGCTGAAAACTTCAGAAAATTTATGCAAGAATTAAAATAAGTGCACTAAAAGGTTCATGATACAGAGGGTGTCCCAAAAGTCATAAAATGACGGAGGGACACTCTCTTTGATTTTAATGAGGGGAGCGAAGTGCGGCCATATCCAAAATTCAGGTGAAAAGTAGGTAGACTCAGGACAGACGATCACTATAATGGAAATAAGAGACATACATAGAACCAATCTGCAGGATACGGATTAGAATCAGGCTGAATAAGAAAGCGATTAGAGGAGGCCATCTCGTGGGAAGATCATTCGCAAATTTGCATATCAAGTCGAAAAACCTTGAGAAGACTCTAGAAGCATTAAGAGAGCTAAGCGAAGAGCACGCCGATGTATTAGGCAAGCCAAATAATGAGGCTCAAGAGAGCAAAGTTGTCATGTACGTAAGCAAAAGCAACGAGAACTGGATCAGCGTGCTCCACGATTTTTTTGTATGGGGTACGGTGAAGAAGATCGGCAAAACGTTGTCCCGGCTTATCGATGAGCCAGTGATGACCGCCGGATATATGAATGAGGAAATATTCGAGTTGTCGTTTTTCGAGAATGGGGACATTCAGGCCGAAAGAATCTTTTGTGAACCGTGGACGAGGGATGAATATGAACAACTCCAAGAAGAGCGTCTTAATGATGACTACCTGCGGGAAGCGTTGGATATCCGCAATGAGGATTTTAACGACTTCATTAGCATGACGAGTCCGGTACAAGCCGTAGATAAGCTGTCGGATCTCGTAAGTATGTCTTTATGGAGCGATTCGGAGTGGATACCGCACGAAGAAACGCTCAGAAAACGATTTGGGAAATATGAATTTTGAAAATATACGCATACATCCATGTCGAACATTCCTTTCTACCGCCGATGTTGAATGGGGGGCTACTAAGGCCACTCACTCGCTGAACGAGCCTTCGACGCCGACCAACTCAGCCTCAAGTTGACGGAAATAGGGCAAAGAAGAAGATTGTCGATCGCTCAAGCGAAATGGAAATCGAGGATTGGGTCGATCAGGTGCTTTTCATGGCGGATGGAGCCGTGTCCGGGCCGAAATCGCCGCAGCAGTGAAATCGGTCATGCTGCGCGAGGCGCACGGAAATGGCCGGGACGCGAACATTCCCGCAGGGCGGATTCCGACATTGGAGGAGGTCTACCTGGAGTTCGCAAGACGCCGGAGGCGCCTTGATTGAAAGCCATTTCGGTCGGCGTTCGGAAGAAGTGCGTAGGGAAAAGAAGTTCAGGAGCTATCGCGCCGCGACAAGCTCCTTGTTACTTTCGCCGAAAGACCCGTAAGAAAGCCCGTCCGAAATTATTTTCGGGCGGACTTTTGCTCTTTTTTAGGCAGTCAGTCCTGCAGTGGTGATCATCCACATCACGCCGTATTTATCTTCGATGTGTCCGAACAAGGCGCCCCAGAATGCCGGCTCCAGCGGGCACTTCACATTTCCGCTCTTAGCTAACTTATCAAAGGCATCTCGGGCTTTGACTTCTGTCGCGAACTCAAGACTAAGATGTACAGCGTTACCTCGAATTATTGGCTCAAATACGGAATCTGACATTAAGAAATGAATTCCTCCAGCCATAAGACTTAAGTTAACGACTTTGTTCTTGAGTCCTTCCTTTGCTCCAGGAAGCTCCCCATGCGTCATAACGGAAAGGATCTCCCCACCGAGCGCATGAGTATAGAATTCAGCTTGAGCTCTTGCATCCTCCGACATATCTGGTCTCGAAGATAAATATATTGATCGTTTAGCTAAACGGGCAGTTTAATATGGAAAAGTCTGCAGGAGATTTGTTGTAGAGGAAACAAAAATGATGTACTATTTTTGTACCCCATTTGAAAAAACAATATTAGTGGGTTGCAAATTCGGTGGCCTACTCAAATCAGTTAAATTTTGTGAGGAAAAGAGGATGCTCCCGATGGCGAAATGGGATAACATGTTGTCCATGCTTTGGATGCTGCGATCCGGAAGGAAGCTCACCGCCGCGCAAATCGCGGACAGTTTGGAGATCAGCGTCCGCTCCGTGTACCGGTATATCGACGCATTATGCGCCAGCGGCGTGCCGGTCGTCGCAGAATCGGGCCATGACGCGGCATTCGCATTCTGGAAAGCTTCAAGGAGACGCCATTGTTCTTCAACTCTGTAGAGTTGAAGGCGCTTGTGGATGCGTTTAAATTTGCGCAAGGCGCTGGCTATCCGTATACGGAGGAGCTGGAAAGGGCGTTGAAGAAGGTGGAGAACGGGCTGCACGAAGAGCAGCGCCACGATCTGTCCCGTCAGACGAACGGCTTGGATGTGATTTCTCCGGCGCGTCCGCCTTCCGTCGTTCCGTTGTTGCGGGACCTGGAGCAGGCCGCGAAGGACGGGAGAACGGTCCGCATAGCCTATCGCAAAGCGAATGAGGAGCAGGCCGATGAACGTGAAGTCGATCCGTACGGGTTGGCTTACGACCGAAACGAATGGTACGCTGTCGCGTTCTGCCATCAGTCTCAGGGGTTGCGGACGTTCCGCGTGGACCGTATCGTTCGGCTGGAGCCGACCGAATCGGGGTTCGAAAAGCCGGAACGTTTCTCTGCGGCCGCCTATTTCCGAAACCAGTCAGAGCGGGAACGGGAAGCGGACGGACCGCCGACGGATATCCGCATCGAGGGAGATCCCGACACGTTGAACGCGGTTTGCGGCCACTGGCATCTGCGCCATTATTTGACGGAACGGACCGATCGGGAGGCGCGGTTTCTGCTCGACGTCCCGACGATGAACAAGTACCTTCCGATGTATCTGATGACGTTTGGCACAGCCATTCGCATTCGGGAGCCGCTGGAGCTGAAACGTCGGATCCAGGAAATGGCATACGGAATCGCAAAACATTACGAAGGCGATCCCAATTGAACTTCGCTGACAACGGTTGTCAGCGAAACCGGTATACGATGGAGACAAGGCTACGGCAGCCAAACGACGACGAATAAAGGAAAGGTGAATTTATCCATGCATCAGCACCCGCATCAATTGTACGAATATCATGTATGGGCGAACGACCGGTTGTTCGCTCACCTAGAACAGCTTCCAAAGGATGCGTTCCTTGCGGAAGTGACGAGCGTGTTTCCGTCCGTGTCGCAAACGTTCGGGCACATGTACGTGTTCGAACAGCTCTTTATGTCCGTGCTCGCGGAAGTTCCGAACGAGAACATTTTTCCGAAGATCCCGGGCTGGACGGAGGAAGCGCAGGGCAAAACCGTGAACGAGATGCGGCGGCTGTTCGCCGACGTCGCCGAACAGTTCCGCGATTTGCTGCGGCGTACGCCCGACCCGGACAAGGAGATGACGATCGAGCATCCGCAGTACGGCCGTCTCGATACGCATTTCTCCGACATCCTGCGGCATGTGGTCAACCACGGGACGTATCACCGGGGCAATGTGACCGCGATGCTGAGGCAGCAAGGGTATGCCGGGGTCCCGACTGATTATATGTTTTATTTGCTGGAACGGCAGAAAGGTCAGCGGTAAACGGGGCTGAGCGAGCGGCGGCACCATTCACCCGATGCCGCCGTCCGCACTTGGCTTTTTCTTTTGCCATACCATTATCATTCATTTGCTCTTTTATTTTTCTCTAGCTCAGCATTTAATTTAGCATTCTCTTTCAACAAACTCGCATTCTCTTCCAATAGCTTTTGTACGTCGGGGACATCCTTGCCGGAAATCCAGCCATGCAAATCGTCCCTTACTTCATACTCCGGCAATTTTTCGCGCAGCACCAACATAATGTGCCGTATATCCTCAACATAATATATAGGTACGCTTTCCATTACGGATCGCTTGAATCTCACGTGCTTCCCGTAGTTTTTCATTCTTACGAAGTCATACGGCTTTTGTCTCAATGCTTCATCTGTGACCACGAACGCGAATCTGGGTTTGCCAGCTTCTCCCGCATAATCATACTCCCAATGCGGATAACTTTTGGATTCGTCCGGAAGCATGAAACCGTAGGCTCCTCCAATAATTAGGACAAAAACATCGGAATCATCGATCCATTTCTTAATAATTCCCATTGATGGCTCTTTGAAGTGTAGCTCAATTCCAGCAGGGATATGACCGGCTCTAAGTACCGCTTCTACAGCGGCATGCCTTTCTTCAATCAAATCGGAATAATTAGATGATATATAGACTTGCAGTTTTTTTCTCATAGGCCACCTTTAGAATGAAATTTACTATTAATTGTACATGGGCTCACTCGAGTTATCAATATTTGCCGAGATTTACTCTGGGAAGGGTTAAGTTGATATGAAGATGCAACTGACTCCATCTAACAATATATTCATGCTTCGCGCTTGTTACCCCGCTGATGATAGAAATGATTGACAAGCAGGTTGGTTTCGCCTAATGTTGAAATTATTTCAAGTGCGAAACCTATTGTCTGGTAGGATACAAATAAAAATTAGGATAGGGGATGAATGATATTATATGGGTTACGAACTATCTGTTCAACTAAAAGGGTTAAATGACATAATTATACCAACATGGTTGGCTCAAATTAGGAAATTTAATATGGATGTAGATATATATCCGAATTTTTCATTCCATAATCATTCAGGGTTCCTTCCTTTTAAGATTGTTACTTATGATTGTCCAAACAGGAGTCTGAATAACATCGAATTGCTAACAGGTTATGAATTGTTCGTTAGTCGTAATGAAGATCCGATTAAGAAGCAATCCCTTTTTACTAAGTTGTTTAGCGGACAAAAACAATTAAACCCAATTGAGAAAAGGCTAAGAGAGGCAGACACTGAAGTTATTTTTAAAATTAGTGCCCGGGATAGTTTTGAATTTAGAATAGGATGGTATTCAGCGGCTTCACTCGCTTTAATATGTAATGGTGTTTTAACCGACTTATATAAAGGTGTTCAGTTGGAAGGGCAGAAAATGATCAGACACGCACATGAAGTGGTCTTGGAGGATGAAAGACTAATTAAAGAAAATGAGTGGAGAGTGCATGAATTTAAAGAATGGTTGGGGTGATACGCAAGAGTGGCCACCCTTGGAGGGGTAAAATAATGTGTTTGAGGTGTCAAAAATGGAATTTAATGAATATGTGGCATTTGTCAAGAAATGCAAAGAAGAACCTGTAAAAGAACTCAACGAATCAGACTTCGGGGAATTAGAGAAAACTATAGGTGCAGAATTGCCCGTAGCGTTTAAATCCTTTTATCTAAAAAGCAATGGAGAAGTTGAAAGCGAATATTATAGTTTCTCTCCCATTAAATATGGATTTTCAATAGAGAAACATATATATGTTTATGCTGAACAAGGCATTTCTTTTGGGAAAAAGATACCTTTTGCCACAGATATCCATGGGCACACATATTTACTGTCTTTAGAAAATGATAGTTATGGACAAGTGGTTTTTCTACAACATGAATATGAAGATGAACAAGAATATGAATTAGTCGCAAACAGCTTTACAGATTTTCTGAATGAATTTGTATCCAAAGAGAAAACATTTCTAAATTGAACTAAAGGCTTTGAGACACTCTCTGTCGAACGTATGATGTAAATTTGACATAGCAACTTCCCCAAAAAGAGGTGATAAATATGAGAACAAATATTAAGTCCAAAGAATATTTTGATCGTTTTTTAGAATTAGAATTAGAGGATATAAGCTATTATGACAACGCCTTGAAACAAGGAGAAGTTAAGGAAGATATGATTCCATCTGTTAAAAATAAAATATTCAAAACTTCTCTGCATTTATTTATAGCAAAATATTCTTCTGAGTTCCCCTTGGAAAATTTGACAAGAGATTTTGTAGATGTCATCTCACGTTTCGAAATTGGATGGAAAGATAAAGGCAATACTCCGGAAGATGATATACATTTTGATAATTATGTTTTAGTACTTTGGATGTTGTCTTTAGGAATATTACTGGAAATAGAGCAGAAAGATTTTGAAAGAATTGTAGCAGTTGTAGACAATAGTAACAGAAAAGATTATTTTTTTGATGTAATTATATCTTACAGAATACCTTACCGAGATATTTCCACTAAGCTAAGTTATCCAGATCAATACGGTTTTTTAAAAGATTTGATGGAGACAAAAGATGTTTCAGCCATTAAAAAATATTTGGATGAAAATTGGTACAAGAGTATGAAACTCACTTATTGGTATGAAAATCATAAGAGTAAACACGATACTTTCTTTGGATATTGGAGTTTTGAAAGTGCTGTTTTTATAAAATTATTAGGTTTAGATGATAAGATATTACAAACTCACGAATATTATCCCGCTGATATAGCGCACTATATTGAATAGACTTTATCATTCAGGTGAAAAGTAGGTAGACTCAGGACAAACGATCACTATAATGGAAAACATACATAAGAAAGCGATTAGAGGAGGCCATCTCATGGGAAGATCATTCGCAAATTTGCATATCAAGTCGAAAAACCTTGAGAAGACTGTCGAAGCATTAAGAGAGCTAAGCGAAGGGCATGCCAAAGTATTAGGCAAGCCAGATAATGAGGCTCAAGAGAGCAAAGTTGTCATGTACGTAAGCAAAAGCAACGAGAACTGGATCAGCGTGCTCCACGATTATTTTGTATGGGGTACGGTGAAGAAGATCGGCAAAACGTTGTCCCGGCTTATCGAGGAGCCAGTGATGACCGCCGGATATATGAATGAGGAAATATTCGAGTTGTCGTTTTTCGAGAATGGAGACATCCAGGCCGAGAGAATCTTTTGTGAACAGTGGACGAGGGATGAATATGAACAACTCCAAGAAGAGCGTCTTAATGATGACTACCTGCGGGAAGCGTTGGATATCCGTAATGAGGATTTTGACGACTTCATTAGCATCACGAGTCCGGAACAAGCCGTAGATAAGCTGTCGGAACTCGTAAACATGTCTTTATGGAGTGATTCGGAGTGGATACCGCACGAAGAAACTCTCAGAAAACGATTTGGGAAATATGAATTTTGAAAATAAATGAGTGGTATAGGCACGGCTCCTTGCTTTAGATGGAGATTATGAAGAGTGGTGGTGAACCAGGAATGGCTAGGGACGTCTGGGATAACATTTTAAAACACATTCAAACGATATCACAACCGATTTTTGCTACGGTTAACCCTCCTGCTACAAAGGAAGAAATAAATCTCTTGGAAAGCACATTAAACGTACAACTACCGAGCAGTTTTCGCAATTATCTGTCTACGTGGAATGGACAACAAGAGCAAGTGCCTTTTATCGGCTTCAACTCCTTTTTGTCTATTCCAGATATCATCGAAACATGGTCCATGATGAATGAATTGTTTGAGGATGAAGAACAGGTGGATTGGGTCAACGAAGACTGAATCAAGCTCTGATTTGGAGTAAAAAATGGATTCCGTTTACTGATTTTGAAGCATCCTCACGTCTGATTTTGGATGTAGAGGGAGAAACGGCAATCTCAGGACAAATCTTTAAATATGACCCCGGTATGAGTTATCAAGAAGTGATTGCAAACTCATTTGAAGAGTTTTCAAATGAAATTTTAAAAAGGTTCCAAGCCAAGCAATTTTCATTTACTGACGGTGTTATTGCGTTTGAGGATTTCTACTTTGTTTGAAAATATGCCCCTTCATAAAAGTATTCAATTTGATCGTGAGGTAGGAATCACGCTGGTCCCGCCAGATACTATCTAAGGAGGCAGGAATGAAACTAACGTTTTTACTAGATACATATGGAACGTGTGTAGGCCAATTGATAGATGAACTGTTGCCGTTAGAAGAATTGGCAAAGACGTGGAAGTTTCCGTATGATATTAATTTTGCATTGCGTGTTTTACCTGAAAGTTATGGTCGAAAAACATTTAGACGCTTTGATAGCAGGGATCATGCTTTAGATTTAGACATCAGCATCATCTATGAGCAGTATCAACGGATGTCCAAAAATGAACAACGTGAGGCATTAGGTATTTATCTCTATCATTATCTGTCGGAGTCTGTTGCTAAATATAAAAAGCATGCAGATAAGGATACACAAAATCAATTTTTAGCAAAAGTAAAAAACTGGATGTTGGAAAACAACTGGCTGGATGGAAAGATAAATAAGGCGCGGGAACTTCTTACGCAAAACATGGGACTTAATGAAGTCAGCCAACAATTGCAAATGCCATTAGAAGAAATCGAGTATATCCTTCTCCGCATGAACGACTATGAGCCAACAGACGTTCATCCCGATAACATTGTAGCAGGAAAAGCCCCGCCATATCATTTGTAAAGGGCAGGGGGAACATCCATGAGCATATGCTCCTCTTCATAGTAGTGAGGTTAAAATAATAAAGCCTTCTGCTGTGAGGGGAGTTTTTCATATTCGACAGTCTTTTATGCATTTTATGAAGGCCTGATCATTGCTTAAACGGTAAAGTGGTCATTCCCAGCAAGCGCAAGCTCGTGCCCCTACCTAACAATCCTGAATGACTAGCTTTCCGGCCGTTAGATCCTCATTAACAAAAGCAAAAATCGTCGGCGAGGCTCCCACCAGCAAGCAGAAAGGCTTGAAATTAGCATGCAATTGCAGCAGCAACCACCAGTTGCTGTCATCCGGCCAACCATCACCTTGGAAAAAATAGGGCGCGCCGCCAATTTTATCGCCGTCAACTTCATCGTTATATGCTTTCTGCTCATCCTTAGTGAGAAGGAGGTAGGCTTCGGAATCGATAAAGGCAGGGTCTTGGGCTTCATGCAACTGAGGGATGCCTTCATAAGATTCACCATTGTCATCCCACAGCGTTGGTCCGTTAACCAATGGGGCTGTATCTATCAGAAGCTCGCCTCCGGGTTGGATTATGATCGCATTTTCACCACCATCAGGGTCGATAATATCAGGATCAAAGAAGCCTTCCTCCATATTTTGCGCATGTGTAACAAAGAGATAGGCCATCCGGGGAACAGGAACATTTGGGGTGGGGAATAGTTGCGGGTTCAGCTCTATCTGACCAATAAACATCATCGGGCGCTTGTCCCACCCGCTACTAAGCGGCCATTGCGGTTCTGTTAGCCACACTGGCTGTCCTCCGAATTTCGTTATGGGAGTTCGGATCGGTTCACTAACGCGGGAAAAACTATCGATCTTGTGTTTCTTCATTATTATCGTATCCCTTCGTTCTGGCATAATATTATTATAATGGATCCACGCTATTAATGTTCTTCAATTGAATCGTAACAAGTTCATTATCGATGAAGAATTGGAAAGCAGGATGTGTTGAACATTCATCTGGCTTTACTTCGTGACCAAAGCCTGATTCTTGCTCATGTCTTGACCGTTCGTAGATGAGTCGGAACAGTCTGCGGTTGGCCTCATTGAACTGACGATGTACCTCGAGGGCGATCGCAAAAAGTTGGCTGTTACTTGCCGCGGCGCTTGTTTGTTTCATTAAACGGGCAGGATAGTGTAGCCGTAGCAAAGACGAATTGTATGCGAAACTTTCAAAGAGTGCTGGTGTATAAATATTGTGCCAGAAATAACCAATAAAGGGAGAGGCGTATGATGAAGAAAGTACTCTTTGGTAGTTTTCTTGCAATTCTCTTGTTTAGCGCATCACCGGCTGCTTATGCAGCTGAGACTCAAATAAAGGTTGATCATGTTGCTGTTGAGTCTAATGTGCAGCCCGAATTCAGGAACAATCGTACAATGGTACCTTTGCGTGTTATTAGTGAAAATTTGGGGGCTAATGTTAGCTGGTCTAATTCCGAAGTTACGCTCACTAAAGGCGATATGGAAGTAATTTTAAATCTGAACAGCACAACAGCGAAGAAGAACGGCGAAAAGATAACGCTTGATGTAAAGCCATATGTAAAAAATAATCGTGTCATCGTGCCGCTTCGCTTTATTGCAGAGACGTTTGGTTGTAAAGTCGATTACAGCAACTACACCGTAACGATAGATACGAAGCCATTGATCATTGATGGTGTAAAAATAAAAGCATTGAAAAATGAATTCCATATGATCATGGGCGGAGTAGTACAGCAAATTAATGGGAATGCGTACATTGAAACCATTTATAATATTATTTTAAAAAACAAAGGGACTAAGGTGGGGGCTCCTGCCAGCTACGCTTGGAACCCTAATATTGATACACCTGGGTCTTATTATAAAAATGGACAGTTTGATTTTTTGGACGAAAAGGGAAAAAGCGTAAAACAATTTGATATCTATAGCTTGGTTCGTTCATTTCCAGAGGAGATGTTGTCAGGGTACGCAGACGTTCTGATTTATGACGCTTCTGAGGACCAATGGTATTTGTTTAGCGAGACCGCAAGAGATTCCATTTTTAAGTCTATTGAAACGGCCCAAAAGAACGGATTTCTGAAGGTTATCAGCAATAACGTGGCTTAAGTGTAAAGGTTATTCTAGTTGCGCGAACGGGAAACGATAGTTGAATCACCGAGTATCAGGCCGCCGATTGCTTCGGTGGCCTTCTGTGCTTGTCATGAAGGGTTGATGATAGCCCTTGGATCGGGTAAAAGGTTGGCGTTTATGTGCCGCGGCGGATTTTTTCGCCAATAGCCCGTTAAGCTGAACCGTACCATAAGTGACGGCGATAAATAATGTTTTGAGGAACGAGCGAGAATGGTTTAGGTTTCAATTGATTTTCCTCAATTAGGGGTGATCAGATGAGGTTTACATGGGTATGGGGTGAAACTGTCCTTCTTAGAGTGAGGAAAGCCGTATGCACATCACTTGGGTTGTTCCTACAATACACCCAATTAATCAAGAGAGGTTAACTTTATGAAACAAACTAAACTAATCCTAATGGAAGGTCTTCCGTCTACAGGAAAATCAACAAATTCAGGATTTCTTTTAGAACAAATGGAGAAAAACGGTCAACGAGCGAAATGGGTTCATGAAGTAGCCCGACCTCATCCCACACTTTTTTTCTTTGAGGCGTCCTTGGACGAAATTGAGTATCGTGACTATATTTCACGCTACCCACACACTGCTTCAATTTTGGAAAAACAGACCACAAAACATCGCAATTCTTATGGAATCGATTTATTGGAAATTGAGTGGAATCAATTTGAGTTTTTTGGCGAAGATGCCTTCCTTGACCTGAAGCAGTATGATGTTTGGAATTATCCAATTGATCGGTATGTGGAGATCGCTGCTGAAAAGTGGACGTCCTTCGTAAAAAAACAGATGGCTTCGGATGAAATTGTAATCTTGGATAGCAGTATCTTTCAATTTCAAATCTACAGTTTTCTGTTAGCAGGGAAATCGTATGAGGACCTCCGCAGTTTTATCCGGGAACTTTTCGATATTATTACTCCGCTTAACCCAACGCTGGTTTATTTATATCGAGAAAACACGAACGACACAATCGACTTTCTAGTTCGAGACCGAGGAATGCATTTTATGGAGAGTATCTGGGAAAGAGATCGAAATCGACCCTACTATAAAGACCGTCCCTCTGGTAGCGAGGGGTATAAAATGTTTTTGCTTGATTACGGAAAATATGCAAACATGCTCTTTGAAATTACACCATTTCCAAAACTCGCTTTAGAAATCACGGAAGGGAACTGGTCCAAGTACCAACATTCATTACTCCAGTTTTTGGATATACCGTATATTGAATCCGGTCATAATCATCGATTTTATCCAAGTGGGAGGTACCATAGTCTTACTCTCGATCAGCATGTCGAAATCTCGGGGGATTATTTTATTACGCCAAGTGGTGGGAAAAAACGAATATCGCCTAAATCGAAAACGGAATTTTGCTTAAGTGATATTCCCGTACGAATTCAAATTATAGATGAAAATCTTATTCTTACGGGGGAGCAACTCTGTGAGAAGTGGACGACAAGAGGGACTGTTTATAGAAAAGTAGTGGACGTAACAAATTAACATTGAAATCATTGTGGGAAAAGAGATAAGCCGTGTTTCGGCAATGGGCAAGACGTTGGCTGGTTGTTGCCGCGGCGCTCGTTCGTTTTATAATGATCAGTTAAGCTTTTTAGAGGAGGACACTAAATGCTTTTTTTTGAAAGGGTTAGGAAGTTATCGAATGTATTTATTGTCATCTCAGTAGTGTTTTTAATCTTGACGATTGTCTCATTTTCAAACAGTAACTTTTCTGAAATATTACAGTCTAATTTTACGAACGATTTAAGAGGAACAATTTTCACAATAATTAGCTTGATAATTTCAATGTTTTCATTACTTTTAGGAATAAGTGAATATTCCGCAGTGAATTGAGCCATCGTTCCGGCGAGTGAGAGCCACGTCTCCGGCTTTTTTGAGCCACCTTTCCGGACGAGGTGAGCCAGTCCATAGCGCCTCCTGTTAGAATGATTCGTATGC
>NZ_JBHTHC010000024.1:0-123164 GCF_042676285.1 Paenibacillus sp. GCM10027626
ATAATATTTCCCATTATGAAATATGGAATGAATTGAAAAATCCCCCTACCCAAGTAGGAGGAAAACAAATTTGATGGTATGAGGAAACCCTTGTCCCATCTGCCTCGGCGAATGCCGAGAGGCTATTAAAGGCCAAGGAGGAGAGCTTCTTCCGCGAAACAGATCCGGTTACCATTACGGCCAAGGCAGGGACAGCGGGTCATACGACATTTCAGCCGGCTGGCAAAGAGAAGCCATTCCCGGTTGTACCCGTCATTATAGGCGTTATAGGTCTGGCGGTTTTGCTTGCAGCAGCCTATTTCGTGCTCCGGCTCCTTAAGCAGGCGAACCGCGGTTTTGTCGGGCAACTCGTCATTGAAATCCGGGATGAGAACACAGGCGACAAAACGTCGCCGCAGTACAAGAAGCTGTCTGCCTTCAAGGGCAAGCTGCTGCTCCACCAGCTGCTGCAGCTGGCGCCCGAACTGAAGGAAACCGATAAAGTGGTCTTCAAACCGGGCAGCAATGACCGCATCGTGCTGCACAACGGCTCCACGTGCACGGTTGAGAAGTCGGGAAGGGCGGTTAATGCATCCCGCGAATTGGAAATGAAGAGCGGGGACCGCATTACGGTAACGCTTGCGCAAGTGGACAAAACGATATTTATCGAATATCTCGTATAAATAGAGCCCAACGTATGCTTCCGATGTAGTTTATTGCTTACCGGAAGCCACTCAAGATGTTGAATAATCTGAGGAGGTCGTAATGAATGAAACCAATCGTAAGGGAACATATACAGCAGCTTGACGTTTCGCTTGGCGGAGGCATTGTCAGCGAGAAAATCCGGGTGGACACGATTGATAACCCGATCTTGATTATTGGACTTGGCGGTACCGGCATCGATGCGCTGCTGCGCTTGAAATATCAGATCAACCGCCGCTTTAAGCTGCCTGAGGATCCGGTCTCAAAGAGAAAACGCGATAAGCCCGACAATGTGGAATTCCTTGCCTTCGAAACGAATGAACAGGACCGCAACAAGAAGTATAGAGGGATCGGTCTGGATCCGATTAATGAATTCGTGCTGCTGTCCAACGCCGAGGTTGGAGGACTGCTGCAAAACCGCAGTATTCTGGAGCCTTACATAACCGATTGGCTGTCGCCGGAGCTGAGCATTACCGATGGGATGAACGGTGCGGCCGGCGTGCGCCAGGCAGGACGGCTGCTGCTGTTTACGAAGATCAACCAGGTCGTGCAGAGCATCGACAAAAAAATCAAGACGCTGTCTGTCGGTACGAATAAGAAGCTGATGGTATTTCTACTCACCGGCTTATCCGGCGGAACGGGCAGTGGCTGCTTCCTCGATATTTCGTATATCGTCAGAGGCATTATTGAGCGCGATCACGGCGCGGCAGGTATTGACCGGGTAAACACGCTTGGTTATTTGTTCACGCCGGACATTAACCTTGCCAATAAAAGCTTGAGCGATCATACCCGCGAGTACATTAAGAAGAATGGCTATGCTGCACTGAAGGAATTGGACTACTGGATGAATGTGGACAGCCGCGGAGAACGATTCAAGCAGCAGTACGGCAGCATTCTCACCGTGAATTCGCCGCTTCCGCCATTCAACTTATGCCATCTCATCTCAGCCACCAATGCGGAAGGCAAGCTGCTCGAAAATGCTTACGATTACTGCATGAACGTGACGGCAGAGAATATTACGAACTTTATTTCGAGCGAGGAAAAGCAGTCCGGCGAAGAATTTGCCATTCATGATTATATCAGCAACATTCGGACGAACATCGCCCAAATGAACAAGATGTATCCGGCAAACTACGATTACAACATTATAGGAGCATCTTCGGCGGTGCTGCCGATCGAGGAAATGACGACGTATTTGGCCTACCGGCTCTTTAATAAAATGGACAAAATGTTCGAGAAAGCGCCAAGCCAGGACGACGTGGAGAAGTTTGCCCGCAAGCTTGGAATCGATCTCGACACGATGATGAAGACGTTCGATTCACGCGTGCCGGAGCCGCTGCCGGGTTTCGAGAACAGCGAACGGCTGAGCTACAACAACGTGATCAAAATGCAAGCCGTGAACATGGATACCGAGCTGGAGCAAAACTTCCTGGCCCGTGCGCGCGAGGAATATATCAAGGCCAAGAAACAGCTTCCAGGCGAGATTGTCGGGCAATTTACCGATCAAATCCGCCGCACGTTCCTGCATCCGGAGCAGGGACCGTTCTATGTATCCCGTCTCCTCTATACCGAGAAAGGCTTTTGTCTGCTGAAGATGCTGCTCTCTTATATTGAGACGCTGCGCGAGGGGCTGCTTCGGCTCCCGCGGGAAATCGAAGCGGCCAGAGAACAGGCAGAGGAGCGCATGGGCGATGCGAAGAGTGCGTTCGTGTCCAAGGATAAGAAGAAAAACAACTATATCGAAGCGAAAATCAATGAGTACTGGCTGCATGCCGATGTCGAGCGCATGGAGCAGCTGATTGAATTTTATGAGGATCTGCACCAGCTGCTGAACAACGAGAACAACCGGATTTATAACGTGTTCACGGAAATTTTAAATGTACTTAATTCGATTTTTGCCAAAAACGGCGACATTCTCACGAATGGAGAAGAGCAGGCTGATCATAAAGGGAACAAAACCTATTATTGGAATATTGTCGGCGTGCCGGACATTTCCGATGTTATCAGCCGTTTAATGGATAAGAAAGACGGGGACGATCTGATCCGCGACTTTACACAGGAGCTGCTGGATCATTCGAATCTATGGGTGAAGGAGCAGGAAATCGATATCGTCAGCTCGATCTCGGAATTTCTAACCGATAAATTCGGCGACCTGATTACGAAATCGATGGAAGAATTCCTCGTCATGAAATATGGGAACGATGAATCAATCGAGAAATTTGTCGAGCGCCACATCGCGAGCAAACTGGATGAGGAAGCCGTGCCGGTATTCCATCTCAGCAACAGCTCTGGCAATCTGCATGTACCGTCATGGGGCTTCGTATCGGTGCCGGTGCAGGCGCCCAGCATTTTGCGGGGTATCCGGAACTATCAGAATAACTCGATCGGCAAATCCCACTTCACGATCAAGGAAAGCGAAGTCAAAAACCGGATTTTCTGGCTGAATACGAGAAATGGCGTGCCTTTGTTTGTTTATACCCCGTTAAAGGTATATGAGGAAAACTACGAACGGACGATTCTGGACAAGGAAGGCATCGGGCGCCATCTGGTGCAGACCGACCGGGTCAATTGGACGTATTTGCCGTCGCCGATTCCAGAGAAATCTTGGGGGGATACGTACGTCAATGCACGTGTGAAAAGCTATAACGCAAGGGTACGCGCCGAGTTCGTTAAAGCGGAGGGCTTCCGCGTTATTGAAGAGAAAGGCATCGATAATAACACGAGCAGCCGATATTCCGTTCGTTTCACGAAACCTTTTCAGCTGTCTGATACGCTAAAACCTTTCAATATGCAGCTGGATGCGGCAAAACCGAATCTGGGCGAGGTCAAACGGGCGTTGAACGAGCTGAAGCGGCTTCTGTCCGAAGGGCTGGAGCCCGAATCGTCCAAGGATATATTCGGAAGCTTCACCGAGGAGCTTGCGCAGGAAAATCTGATCCGTTCGCCGGAGCTGCTGGGACGGGTCCGTGAGGAACTGGCGAAATACGAGTCCATTTCGGTTAAGTCGGCCGAGCTTGAGCAGCTGCTTCTTCAGCATCAGGATGAGGAGAAATGGCTCGATCAGTTTATCGAGGCGTTGTACACGGAGACGATCAGCAGGAAGGGTGCGCTTTATTTGTACGACCGTGAGCCGGAGGAGGAAGCCTGGCCGCCTTTCGCTAATTTAATGAAGAGCAGCAGCTATGTCGAGTATGAGGTATTCGAGAGCTTCCGCAATCTCGATGAGAAGAGTCGCAGCACGCTCATGCGCAAAGCGGCGCGCCGGGTAACGGAACTTACGGCAACGGAGGATACTGCACTGCTGCTTGCCAAGCTTGAGGAGCTGCTGGCCACATTCCTTGATGCGCGCGAGCGTCTCGAATACGAGAAGGTCGAGCTGGCTAACGGCGAGGACATGCACCGGTTCTACAAGGAAATGACGACAAAGCTTAATGAAATCCGCAGGAAGTTGAAATAGCTATGAGAGAATTGCTGGAACGTTTCGCATCCGACTATTCGGCGGCCGAGCAGCAGATAAGCGGTCTTGAGGATGATCAGAGCAGCATTCATTATCCGACCGTGTTTCTATTTATCGGCGATGAGGCAGGGCATGCGATCGAACCGATGATTCACTCGAATGAGCAGAAGTGGGATAACAATGCCGGTGTTATTTACTTCCATGTATCATCGGGTGAAACGGATGCCATCGTCGCGATTGGCCAAGAGACTGATCACGCCTCAGCATACCGCGGAGCTCATTATGGCCGATCCGTTCCCAGGGTCATGCAGGTTGCGCTAACCGGAATAACGACGGGGCAAAGCGACAACCGGACAAGACGCAAGGACATAGGAGCCGCTTTTCAAGAGAAAGGGCAATATTTGGTCGATCTCAACAGGGCGCTTAGGCAGGTCAGCGATACGATCGCAGATTACGGCCGCCTGTACGCCTCCTTCGATCGTCTTCATTTGGCTGTTATAACCAGGGTTGACGACCCGTTGAACGTGCTTGTTCCGGAAATATCGCTGCTTGCGCAATCGATTTTTCTGCAGTTGTTCAAATCGGTGCAAATGGATTTGTACACATTGATTAACGAACGGGAGCAATCGGAGACGTTCGGCTATGCCAGCGCGGCGGGAATCAGCTTCCTGCGCGAGCTTGAAGGGATGCAGCGGCCAGATTACTCGTACTCCGCGCCGCTGCTGATGACCGGAGACGGCTTATCCATTCCGGTCATTCATAAGCCGTCTGCATTGTTTGACCTTGTTTATGTCTTGTCCAACCGCAACGAGCGGGGGATTACGACCCTTAATGGGATGAGGGACAACTATGAGATCATTTGCCACATTCTGCTGTTGAAAAACAGGAAAAGGAAAGATGCGCAGGTCCAGTCCAATGATGTGAGCTACAACAATTCGTCCTTCAAAAACAGCCTGATGTCCGAATCGGGAAGACAGGGTTTCGTCTCGGCGGGACTGGCTAAGGTGAAACGTCCCAATTATTCGATTGCCTTAACCGTGTTGTACCATTTTCTCAAGCAAATTACCGCACGGCTGCAAAACGCGCCTCAACCAAGCATGAAGGAGAAGCTGGCCTTCTTCGGGCTTGATTCCGCTGCGCTGGAGGAGCGAGTGGCCGATCTTGTTCCAGGCGAGGATAATCTTGTCGATATGAAGGGTCTCTTGACGAGCGGCATTCGGTATGAACAACTACGGCGCATGTCGCTGCGCGAGGCCGAGGAAGCTTTGTTCGGCGATGGCTGCGCCGAATTCTTCTGTAAGCATTTCATCCGTTCGGCCGAGGAACGCCTTGGGTATGTACAAGTTGCGGAAGAGCTGCGGCGTACCGTTAACCGCGCTATGAAGGAGCATCCGCAGATCAGTTTCTATCAGATGTCCGACTGGACCAGCGAGAAGAATGAGGCAGGCAGTGTGCTGGAGGCCGTGCGCTCCCGAATGCGCGATTTGGCCAGAGAAATCGATCTCGCCCGGGAGGAGCTTGATCGTACCCGGGAAATACGCGTTGAGGACTTGAAGTTCCAACGGATTCCATTTATGGACAAGCAAAATTTACGCGCCTTTATTCGCGCATTATTCGATACGGTCTATCTGCAGAAGTGGCAGCAGTTGCGATTGGAGACGGAGCTTGCCTTATACCGGAGGTTTGCAGGCGAGCTGGAGCAAATGCATGAGGAATACCGAACCCGCGTTGTTCAAGTGGCTACGCTGGAGGAAGAGTTCAAGGCAGCGGCGCTGCAAAGCATCCAATCGGCGGATGATTATATCGGGCAGAACATATTCGATTATTATGAGCGTGTTACCGAGAATGTCATGAAGGAGATCGAAGAGAAGCGCGGCGCATCGGCGTTCTTCGAGGAACGATTTATGGGCAATGTGATGGAGCCTCTTGAGCAAGGCGGACACGCATTTGCAGAGCGCCTGATCGGTATATGCCGTAAACTCATTTTGACCGCAGAGCCCTTTGTCCAGACTTTCGAAGAGGAACTTCTGCTGCGGGCGAATGTATCCGTTGATTACAGCAATCGCAAAGCTCTATCGAGGGATGAGCTGTTCCACAGGCTGTACCGAACGCTGGAGGATAACGCGGTTATCCATATCCGTCTTCTCGATTATACGCACGAGCATCGTTACGAGGAAAAATATTTGTTCGGAGATCGGGAGACCGAGTTTATCCGCTTTGCTCTTGGCGTTGACGAAATGTCACGCATCTACAAGCTGGGCTGTGTGCACGAGAAGCGCAGCAGCGGAGTCGAGAAATTGAATATAATGGGCGGATTTCATTTAGAAGATTTGATGTATTATCGAAACGGCAAAGTCTATTATGAAACCTATTTACAGAACGGGTACGAATTCCACACACTTCATCCATCCCTTCTGCCTGAGCTTCGCTGACCGGGATACATGGATAATCGCTGCGGTCCATTAGCAAGCGGAAAAGGGGTTGTCATTCATGCAACGAAAAATAAATGTGCTTCTTCTGTTGTTCAGCTTGATAGGCGGAGCAATTGGATTCGCGGTCGGCGAAGTTATGCTGGGCGCGCTATTGGGAAATTGGCCGCGCTTCATCGTCGTCGGTCTCTATTTTGGCGTTCTTGCTTTGTGCATCGGACTGTCCTGTCTGATTGCCGAAATGATTGTGCCCCGGTTAAACGGGTCTTCCTGGAGACAGCGCTATTCCGGTTTATCCTGGAAGCTGCTCGTACCTGCGACGCTAGTACTGCTGTTTGTTGTCGGCGGCCTGCTTCAGCTTATTTACGGGCTGCATTTCAGCGGCGCGAAGCAGGTGAAGGATATCGTGCTTGTTATCGATAATTCAGGAAGCATGCTGGAGAATGATCCTGACAACGAGCGCTATACGGCAGCGAAGCAGTTGATTAATAATATGGATAGCGGCAAACAGGTGGCTGTAGTTGTTTTTAGCAGTACCGCTGAATTGCTGCAGCCTTTTGTTAGTCTGAGCACGCAGGCCAAGAAGTCGGTGAATGCGGCAATCGATGCACTCGAACCAACTGACGGAGGAACGGACTTCAGCCTTGCGCTGGCAGAGACGATGAAGTCGATTGAAGGCAGGAAAAATGCCGATCGCGGCACAATGGTCATGCTGCTGTCAGACGGCTTCAGCGAATCGGATATCAACCAGCAAATTGCCGCCTATAAAGAGAAGCAAATCGCCGTAAATACGGTCGGCCTCAGCGTTGCCGATGCCAAAGGCTCAGCTTTGCTGAAGCAAATCGCCGATTCCACCGGAGGAAGCTATTACGATGTGTCGGAAGCAAGCGGACTGACGCTCGTCTTCCAAAATATATACGACAAGCTCGATAGTCGAACATTATTAACAGAGCGTACAGATGCGATAGCGGACAGCACATTTTACATGCTGCTGCGTATTTTGTCGCTGGGCATTATCGGAATAGCTGTCGGGGTATCGCTGGGATTGTTGTTCGACAACCGCTTCCTGGCGGTAAGTTTTGGCGCTGGCGGCATCGTCGGCGGCTTGCTGGCAGGCTATATTCTGGATAATGGATTGTCCGGGCATGCGTTCACAGACGGAGTCTCCCGGTTTGTCGCTGCGCTAGTGCTGGCGGCCATCATCGGATTATTTACGCTCATTGTTCCAATTAGCGAGAATAACGGCACCAAGCCGCGGGGCGGCGGAAGAAAAGGCAGCAGCCGTGACATTCCCGCTGCCGGCATGGGTGGACGGACGAAGGATAGCCGTAGCCATGGATTTTAAACGATGCGGGGGGCGGATATAAATGCAGTTTATCGATGCGGAGGATGGTTCTCCGGTCATCAGCGGCTTGACCCGCCAGGTCGAGGAGGACCGATGCACGCTGCGCTGGATTTGGCCGCGGAGCATAGAAGCGGTTTACATCCGGAAAACTTCAGCTGAGCAGGCGGAGGCCGCTGATGGAGATACCGGCAATCTGAAGCTGTACACAAGGGCGGAGTACAAAGCGAATAACGGCTACCACAACCGGATAGAAGGCATCGGGCGTTATTCCTTTACGGTATATGCCTGTCAGGAGGGGAGCGGCGGCCCGCAACTTATCCTTCAACATGATCGCGGGAACAGCATAGAAATCAGTGCCGGCAGGGCGAAAATTTATTATACAATCTCGGATAAAAGCGGTTTTTGGAGAAAGTTCAAAACGATTCAAATTCAGGTGACGACAGAAGTCCCGATCGCGAAGGACGTACTCTGCTACGTGAAGAAGCAGGGCGGTTACCCCGCGAATAAAGATGATGGTATGTTGTATCCGTTTGTCGCGACATTTGCAGCGGGAAAAACCGTCCTGCCTGCCATTGAAGTCGGCAAACAGGATTTTATTCGGTTGTTTTTCACCGATGGCCGGACATACGGGCAAATGTACGAGTTGATTTCAGTGTAGAGGAGGTAGAAGAGCATGGGCATTTTCGATCTTTTCAAAAAAAAGCCGGAGGCGAAGCAGCGGCCGTTGTTCTACGATATTGTCTGTCCCTACTGCTTCAGCAAATTCACGCCGGATGAGGTCGTCTTTCGAGCTGCCCATTCCCGTGAGGACGATGAGGATTATGCGCTTGGAGAAGACGAAGAGCTGAACAAATACCGCGAACGCTTTGGCCTCGATTCCGTGCATGATATGGAAGCGGTGCTCCGTCCGCAGGACGTGCCCGAAGAGCATCGGATATACTCCGATCATGTGCTGATCGGAATCAACGACCGTTACGGCGAGCTGACCCGCAGAAGGCTTTGCCCGAGATGCCATAACGAGCTTCCGGTGACGGCAGGCAAGGTGCCCAGCAACATTATTTCCATTATAGGCGCTTCCCAGGTAGGCAAATCGGTGTATATGACTTCATTGATCCATACGCTGCAGAACACGACTGCGGACCATTTCGACGCAGCCTGCATGCCGCTCAACGCTGAGATCAGCCGCAAGTTCCGCATCAATTACGAGGAACCGTTATTCGAGCGCGGCGATCTGCTTGCATCCACCCAGAAGGAGAAGATGCAGGAGCCGTTCATCTTCCAATTCGTCTTTAAAGACGATACGAAGCCGCCGCTGACGCTCGTATTTTTTGACGTGGCGGGCGAGGGAATGGTAGAGCAGGATTATCTCGGCCTGCACGGTCAGCATATTAAAAACTCGGCAGGTATTCTACTGATGGTCGATCCGCTGCAAATTCGTTCGATCCGCGAGAAAATCAGAATGAACCTCGGCGATAAGCCGGGAGAATGGGTCTCCCAATACGACGAGCCGCGCGATGTCGTACTGACGATGTTCGGCGATTTCATCGCTTATCAGGAAAACAACAAAACGGATATTCCGACAGCCGTCGTGCTGACGAAGAGCGACATGCTTCATTCTTTGAAGGATGAGGATGGCGAATACATTAAATCGAACAGCAATATTTTTAATAATATCGTGCACCAGAATTATTTCAATCTGACTGAATTCGAAAATATCGACGGCGAAGTCCGCCGGTTCATCGAGAAGGTCGATCGGCCGTTCAAGGGGACGATGGACGTCTATTTCAAAGATACGGCTTATTATGCGGTGTCCGCGCTGGGCAGCAATCCCGTGGATCAGAAGCTGCAAACCGTCGTTAGTCCAATCCGGGTCGACGAGCCCTTCATTTGGCTGCTTTATAAGCTGAACTACATCGAGGGGAGAAGAGAATAGTGCGCGATTCTAAGCCCGGCAGGATGATCCAGCAGCAGATGTATGCACGGGAAAGACGCGGTATTTTCAGGTCCGCTGAGGGTTATGATACGATCGCCAAATCCGGCGGCTTAGACCCTTCTTTTATAAAAAAAGTGCTTCATCCGCTCTGTATCTATGACGCCCCAACCGAACTGGCAGCCCGCGGCGAGAAGGACGGAGCCGCTTATCCAGAAACGATGCATTTGCTCCATCTGGATAATGGCGATATTGTGCTCGGGTGCAGCATCTATCAGGCAGCGGATTTCACCGGACTTCGCAGTGCGTTCTTTACACATAACTATATTATTCCAAGCGGTCACGAGAGCGAATCGGACAATGATTATGAGAACTGGCTGCAAGCATTCTTTGCGGATAGCTATGATATCGATAACGGCACGGAAATTGCGGAATTGGCCAATCTGCCGATTCAACCGGGGGCGGCGGCTAAATTGCCCTATCGCTCCCTATTAGCGCAATTGAATATAGGAGAGAAGCCATTTAAGCAGCTGCTGTATGCGGTGATGGCCGCAGTCGGCGGCAAGAAGAAGATTTACGTTGCCCTCGATGTGCCGATTGCACAGCTTTCTATCAAAGCAAAGCAGCTGCTTGCGCTGCTTTATGCGAGCTTGCCCTACGCCTACCGCAAGCAGCTTGGCTTTATCACGTATGCGAAAGAGCCGCAAAGCCGAAAATCGGTGCATCTTACGTTCGTTGAGCAGGGGAGCCTGCGCCCGGGGGACCGGAGCATCGAGAAGGATTATACGTTTGATTTTGTTAACGACCGGATAATGAATGTCGATTTAGAGAGTATGGACCAGCCGTATTTGGATTTCGCATGGGACAATCTAGATCGCCCTGAACGTGCGGACAGCTTCTTCCAATTTGCTGAGGTGATGCTGGAAGACATGGGGCCTGAACGTCGAATCGCTGCGGCCAGCTATCATGAGCTATGCGTCATCTATCAGATTGAGGAAGGCAACGATACGCTGTATGAAACGCACAAAACCGCAGTGCTGCGAGGCCTGCTCGATTATTTGCAGCCATCCGGCTCGCTGGATTCCAAGAATCGGCTGAATGATTTGTTCCTGTCCCGCTTTGATTATGAGTTCGATCGTGTGCGGCAAGGACAAATGCCGGAACCGTTCATTGTAGATTTTTTTAAGGATTATTACCGAATCGACGGCAAAAATATCAAAAGCAAATTGGTCTCTTTTTTCATCCTGGCACTTAACAATGCGAATATGCAGAACGAACAGGAATTAGCCGCTTCCTTCTATGCTGCCGTAGAAAGCAACCCTGACTTAAGCAAAACGTTCTTCGCAAAGCTGCTGACTGATTCGAGGATAGCCGCCAGCTTGTTCGTTCCCTTTCTGGAGAAGAAGCTTACGGCTGCAGCGGGAGCAAAAAGCGTTCTTCAGCTGATCGAGCAGTGGGGAAACGCTCACCCGGGGCTTTTCGGCTATGAATCGTTTCATACGCTTGCGTGCGAGCAGTTGATGGAGAAACTTGCCGGTGAGCGCCACTCGATAGCGGCGGCAGGCAAAGTTTTCGAGCAGCTGCGCAGGCTGAAAGAGGAAGCTCGGTCAGGAATAGAGAAGCAGCCGCTTTCGCATGATGATATTTACTTTTACCAGGATATGGAATTTGAAGTCTATCGCGCGATGCTTACCGGGCTTGATCTGGACAAGCTCTCCAAAGATCAGCTCGCGTCTGCGGAATTCCTTCAGCATAAGGATCAGCTGAAGCGCTGGAACGGACAACTGCAGGATACAAGGCAGAAATCGGCCGCCTTTGAGCTGTTTGCCCTCTATGAATGGTTCGCGCTCCCGGAGCCGACCGCAGAATTATTCAGTCTATTGTCCCCGGAAGAGACTGACAGGGTGCAGCAGGTCGGCCGCCGGCTATTGGCGGGACAGTTGGAGCCCGCCGGATATCCGCGGCTATCGCTTGCCTTTCTGCGTAGTTCGGATATGGAAACGGTAGATTACGCGAAGCTGCTCGATTATTTGCAGCAGAACGCTTCGAATAAGATGACCGTATACCGCTTTTTCCAGTGGTCGGAGAAGCACCCTGATTTCATGAGGCCAAGAGGTTTCGTGCCGGCCTACTCGACAGCCATAGTCGGTTATTTTAAGAAATATGACCGCAACGCTTTCAAAAAGCGGGCGAATCGGAAGCAGCTTCTCGACAGGGCGGGTGCTACCCTCACAGCTGTATATAAGCAGGCTGAACGGGAGCTTTCCTCGCCGATTGCCAAATTTTTCCGGCGGAATCGTAAAATGACGATGATTACAACCATTATTGCATTAGGCATTACTCTGGTCGTTGCCGGCCTCATATCATTGTCCGGCAAGGATGATACGAATCAGGAGAGTTCGGCTCTGCCTGAGGTGAAGCCTTCGGCAGAACCGGACATCGTTCAGCCGAATACGCTCGTATATGTGGAGCAAACCCCGGCGTCCGGGGGGCAAGCGGCAACGACCTCCCTGGTGTTCTTGTTCAAGGACGCGGCAGCTTGCACCCGTTTTGCACCGAGTTCAATAACGATAGAGTCACCGGGTGTTGAAGCAGTTGAATATACGAAGCTTGCGTTCTTTCCTGTCTGCAGCGCGGATGCGGCGGATGACAATACGGAGGGCAATCAAGTCGGGGTATCGGCGCTGCCGACGGGATCTGCAGATGCACCTGTGACGGAGTCCGCGACTCCACCGGCAACTACGCCTGCAGAAACGCCTGATGCTACCAGCAGCGAAAAGTCCGATACTCCGAATAATCGCGTATCCGAATCGGGGAGCAGTACAGGAACCGGCTCTGGGCCAGAGCAAAGCGGCAATGTAGCGGCTGAACAAGAAGGCTATACGAGCCGGGTTGTTGTTCGCCTCGACAAGCAGGCCGATATTCCGGCTAACAGCGTCATCCGGGCAGGAGAAGTGAAATATAAGCTTTCCGTATTGCACAAAGTCAATAAATGAACAAGAGTAGGTAGCCGATCCAATAGGTCGGTTGCCTTTGTCCACCTTATAGAATTTATAACGTTTCACGCCTATAATATAGAGTTGCCTTCTCCTTGTTCAACTAACAGGTCAGGATAGTTAAACAGGAGTGGTTAGAAAATGCTTAGAAGGTGGAATATGAATAAAAAAATTGGCGAATTTATTCTTTGGGCTAATGAAAACGGTTGGGATATAACCAAAAAATCTGGGTTTCAATTAAATTTAGATAGTAGCATTATATCTAGATATAAAGAAATCCCTAATGAATATTTAGATTTTTTAAGTGTGGTTGAAAAATGTATTACATCAAATGAGAAGACTTGGTTTATTTGTGAGGATGAGTTCAATAATAGCTCAGATAGTGCATTTAAATGGAATGAATATGAATTGCTCAGCTTAGAAGCAGCAATGGATGATTATATTTGGAAATCAGAAATAACTACGTGGTGGGATAATTACTTGCCAATAGTTATGTCAGTTGATGGTGGATATTCCTTCTATGCGATTGATTTAACAAATGATAAAGGTGCTATTGTACGTGGATATGAGCCCGAATTCGAAGAAATTGAAAAAGTAGCAAATACTCTTGAAGAATTTTTTGAATTAATTATGTCGAATTCAATAGAGTTCAAGTGATAAATAAAGGTAAATCAATGTAGTTTGTTTAATAATTGTCTGTCCACCAGCCGCGCAAGCCGGAATGGCTGGCGGATAATTTGGACAACCCATTCCGTTCATTGGATGGCCGGGAAGGCATTACACCCGCGCAAGCGAAGAAGGCGGCGGCGCTCTATAAGCAGCTGCGTGCACAGGTGCGCAGCCTTGCAGCAAGCGCGGCAGAGGAGAAGCTTGGTGCGGCGGAAGCGCAGGAGCAAATCGAATCGCTCTTTTCCGTATATATTGAAGGGTTTAACGTATGGCAGGCAAGCTGTATTACATATAGCCTTGATTATATCCGCTCCCCCCCGGGAGGGGGTTCAGCCTCCTGGCGCATGAACAAACGCTAACGGATATCACGGCCGCTATTTTTGAAAATTTGGCCGATCTGAAATTGTAACGGAACTATGCGCCGCTATTTGCTGATATTTGGCACGATTTCGTAAGAAACGACCAATTAAGGTCGCCCACATCCGTTAGAATTCAAAAAGGGGGCAAATAGGCGAAATAACGTCTGTAGCTTCCGTTAGATGAAAAACCGCTCGCTTTGCAGCTTGCTGTACAAAAAATCCCCGCAACCACTAGCAGTTGCGGGGATTTTACTATGCTTAGGCTTTGTTGGAAGAGCCGAATTCGCGCATTTTTCCGATGACTGTTGCTTTGATCGCTTCGCGGCCAGGGCCCAAAAATTTACGAGGATCGTATACTTCAGCATCAGTTGTCAAAATTTCACGGGCAACTTTCGTGAAGGAGATTTGATTCTCGGTGTTTACGTTAATTTTTGCAGTGCCCAGGGAGATCGATTTTTGAATTTGCTCAACCGGAATGCCTGTACCGCCGTGCAGAACCAATGGAAGCGAAGTCGATTTGCAGATTTCTTCCATTTCTTTGAAGCCGAGGTTTGGCTCGCCTTTGTAAGGGCCGTGTACGGAGCCAAGCGCCGGAGCAAGGCAATCGATGCCAGTTCTTTGGACAAGATCTGCGCATTCTTTTGGATCTGCATAGATAACGCCGTCAGCAACAACGTCGTCCTCTTGGCCGCCGACTGTACCCAGCTCAGCTTCTACAGATACGCCTTTGCTATGTGCATATTCTACTACTTTTTTTGTAATTTCCACGTTTTCTTCAAATGGGTGATGGGAAGCGTCGATCATAACGGAAGTAAAGCCTGCATCGATTGCCGCTTTACATTTGTCGAAGCTGGATCCATGATCCAAATGAGTTGCAACAGGAACTGTAATTTTCATTTCTTCAATAAGAGCAGCTACCATTGCTGTAACTACTTTAAATCCGCCCATATAACGAGCCGCGCCTTCAGAAACACCAAGAATTACTGGAGATTTTTCTTCTTCAGCAGCAGCGAGAATCGCTTGTGTCCACTCCAGGTTGTTGATGTTGAACTGGCCAACGGCGTAGCCATCCTTAAGTGCTTTGTTCAGCATGTCCTTCATTGAAACTAATGCCATTTCAAGTCCTCCTTAGGTTCTTCTTGTGTGTGTAGTATGGTTTCTTCTTCTAAAAGAAAAGGATAACAGGAATATGGCCAACTAGCAATGCCTGACCCAAAAATATAGCTCAAATTTTGTCGTCGATCATAGAATAATGCACTAATATTTTCCTCGTTTCCTTTCTCGTCCGTTCGTGCTATTGTAGGCACTAGTGGGATGAAATTAGAATGTGACACGAGAAGGGTAGAGAGCAGGATGGCAGCCAAGTTTTTGTCCCGGTTAAAGCTCCAGCTGGAGCCGGTTGCATGGAATAATTTTCGCTATGATGCGACTGCTTCCATGATGTTCAGCATGTTCAATGTTGTGTTCAATCAGTTTTACATGCCTATGGCGATCCGGGAGGGAGCGACCAACCTGCAAGTGGGCATGCTGGCAGCTGCACCGGCCGTCGGGCTGCTGTTTTCGCCATTATGGGCCTCATTTATTGAGCGGGGCAGGCCTAAGCCTTATGTCGTTCTTCCGAATTTAATCGGCAGGGCGCTTATTTTGCTGCCTGCTTTTTTTGGCGCGCCTGTCGTTTATGTCATTACAGCGCTGTTTTTTCAAGTGCTGATGGGGGTGCAGGCGCCGGCTTACGCTTCGCTGGTTACCCAGCTCTATCCGCCGCAGCACCGCGGCAAGCTGATGGCCAATGTGAGGGTGCTGATGGGGATCCTTATGATCCCGCTTGCTTATGTAATCGGCAGCTGGACGGACGCGTCAGGGCCTTCAGGACCTTTGATTGTGGCTTCTATCACGGGCGTGCTCTCTATCCTGATTTTTTCGCGCGTACGGGAAAGCGGCACTGCAGAGCCGCGTAAAATAAAAGCAAAACGCGTTTCATTGCGGGAACAAATGCAGTTGGTCAGGGAAAACAAGGAGCTGGCCATTTTTTTGCTCGCTACGACATTTTCGGGCTTTGGCAATATTTTGGCTGCGCCGCTTTATCAAATTATCCAGGTTGATCTGCTGCAGCTCAGCAATGTGCAGATTGGCCTGGCCAGGGTGGCTTATTACAGCTGTCTTTTAACTAGTTACTTTGTTGTCGGCTGGGTGATCGACCGCTATTCTGCCAAACATACGATGGTGTACGGCATTGCGGCATTTGCAGTCGTTCCGCTACTATATGCCGTTTTTGGCAACTATCCGGCCGTGCTGGTCGGCAGCGGTATACAGGGCCTTGGCGACGCCATTTGGGATATCGGTATTTTAGCTTATGTATTTCGCCTTGCCCCGGGGCGGGAGGCGGTTGTATTCGGGCTTCATTTGCTCTTGTTCGGCATTCGCGGGACAGTGGCGCCGATACTTAGCACTTTGCTCTCGGGGAGCGTCCCGCTGTCCGCTCTGCTGTTAGGAGCTGCCGTATGCGGCGCGATCGGCATTGCCGTATTTGTGATGATGGGAAAGCAGGGGAAAGATGTGCAGGCGGGCAGAGATTATGGCGGCGCAGCAGGGAAGGAGCTCCATTAAAGGCGGGGGTATGAAAAGTGAATGTCTCTTTTGATTTTTTATTTCATGTCGGCCGCGAGGGCGGCAGCCATATCGATGATCACAGCCATTCGAATTATGAGCTTGTCTACTATGTGGATGGGACTGGGACGACGAAAATTGGCGCCGAGCGCTATCATTATGCCCGCCGCATGTTCACGATTATACAGCCCGGATGCAAGCACGATGAGTATAGAACGACCGACTCGGAAGTTTTCTTTATCTGCTTCTTCTACGACCATGAACGTCTTAGTCTGGATAATGGGCTTTACGAGGATGAAGATGGCACAGTCCTGCACATTTTGCAGCAAATGATGGGCGAGTTGGGCAGTAAAGAGCCTTACTATGACCTCAATTTGCATGGATTGCTTTGCCAGTTAATCGTCGCCGCGGGCAGGAAGATGAAGCGGCCGGCAGAAAGGGAAACGAGCGAAAAGGTAAGCTACGCCCAAAAATATATGGAGCAGTACTGCACCGAAAAAATCGACTTGTTTCAGCTGGCGCGTCATTTAGGCTACAGCTATGATCATTTTCGCCATTTCTTCAAGGAGCAATCGGGTTATTCGCCCATGCAATATATTATCCGCAACCGGATTCAGTTGGCCAAGCAGCTGCTTGCCCAGACGGAACAGAGCGCGACCGAAATTGCCCTGGAATGCGGGTTCAGCAATCCGCCGCAGTTCAGCATGATGTTCAAAAAGGATACGGGATTGACGCCGGTAGCTTACCGCAAGCTGCACGTTAACGACAATTCGCTGCCAGGTTAACCATTTCGTATAAGAAATAAGCCAGTTCATGTTAGTTCATCGGCCTGTTCATGCTTAAAATTAGAAGGGAATGAGGCGGGGATGTCCGCCGTTTTCTATCATTGGATGAACAGATCCGGGAGGAGTTTATTGATCATGACTTATCCACAATTTCCGATTATTTCTGATGAAATGCGCATTCGCCGCCTGCAGCCGCCAGCTGGCAAAGTCAACATGGTGCTCGATACGGATACTTTCAATGAAATTGATGACCAATTCGCGCTTGTGTATGCACTGCTGTCCCAAGACAAAATTAATTTGCAGGCGGTGTACGCTGCCCCGTTCTATAACTCCTTGTCGGAAGGGCCCAAGGACGGCATGGAAAAAAGCTACGACGAAATTGTTCGCATTTTGACGCGTCTTAATGTGCCGGTAGACGGTTTTATATTCCGCGGCTCGGAAAGCTATTTGCCGGAAAAGGGCAAGCCCGTTGAAAGCGAAGCGGTGCGCGACTTGATCGCTAAAGCGATGGCTGCGCCGGATGACGAGCCTTTATATGTAGTGGCTATAGGGGCAATCACGAATGTCGCTTCTGCGATTTTGCTGGAGCCGCGAATTATTAGCAAAATCGTAGTCGTATGGCTTGGCGGACATGCGCTGGACTGGAAGGATACGAAGGAGTTCAATCTGGAGCAGGATGTGCCTGCCGTTCAGGCGGTTTTCGATTGCGGCGTGCCGCTGGTATTAGTGCCATGCCTCGGTGTAGCTTCTCATCTGCTCACTTCGCTTCCGGAAATTGAACGTTATGTGCGCGGCAAAGGCGCGATCGGCGATTTCCTTGCCGAGCGGTATGAAGGCTGCTGCGACGACCACTTTGGCTATTCGCGCGTCATTTGGGACATCTCGGTTATTGCCTGGCTGCTTAATGAAGCGTGGATTCCATCGGCATTAGTGCCAAGCCCGGTGGTGACCGATCAAGTGACCTGGAGCAAGGACGCGACGCGCCACTTGATTCGCGCGGCCTATTTTGCCAACCGGGATCCGATATTCAAAGATTTGTTCGCCAAACTCGCTAAAGCTGCTGAATAAGAAGAAACGGCTGACGCCGTCCTTGGCGCGATTTTAAAAAAGAAGAGCTGCTCGACAAGTTACCGCTATCGATAACTTGCCGGGGCAGCTCTTTTTCTCAATGCGGCGCAGGCTTGGAAAAAAAGGTTTTGAGTGCATTGTATACTTCATTTTTTTCCCTTATGATCGAATAAACAAACTTTTTATTATCAATATGCTTGTAGGCGGACATTAGTGTACTGCTGCGGTTGTACTGGTTGACCTCCCCGTAGCCGAACATATTGCAGCGTCTCATCAGTTCCCCGATTAAGCGGACGCATTTTTCATTATCCGAAGTCAGGTTGTCGCCATCGGAAAAGTGGAAAGGATAAATGTTCCAATTCGCAGTGGGGTAGCGGTTGTCAATAATGTCTAACGCCTTCTGGTAAGCAGAGGAGCAGATTGTGCCGCCGCTTTCGCCGCGAGTGAAAAACTCCTCCTCCGACACTTCCTTCGCTTCGGTGTGGTGGGCAATGAAGACCATTTCCACATGCTCGTACTTTCGCCGTAAAAACTTGCTCATCCAGAAAAAAAAGCTGCGCGCGCAATACTTTTCGAAGGTGCCCATACTGCCTGAAGTGTCCATTAAGGCAAGGACGACGGCATTGGATTCCGGCTTCTGGATCTCCTGCCATGTTTTAAAACGAAGGTCATCCGGTGAAATGCCGCCGATTCCTTGTTTGCCGGCAGTGGCGTTACGGCGCAGGTTTTCCATCAAGGTTCGTTTTTTATCAATATTGGACATGATCCCCTTTTTGCGAATATCATGGAATACGATGTCGGTGGCCTGCACGTTTTCCCTTTGCTTTTGCTCCAGATTTGGCAGCTCCAGCTCGTCAAACAGCATATCCTCCAGTTCGTCCATCGTTATTTCGGTTTCGAGGTAGTCTTCGCCCGGTTGATCGCCAGCTCCTTCGCCGGCTCCCTTTTTAGCGGCCTTCGGATCGATGCCAAGCACGTCGCCTACTTGGGAATCGCCGTCACCCTGCCCAACATGCTGCTTTTTGTTGTGATTGTATACAAATCGGTATTCATCGATGCTTTTGATCGGTACTTTGACTGTACGTCTCCCATCCGACAGCACGATGCTTTCATCCGTCACGATGTCCGGCAAGTTCTTTTTAATGGCTTCCCGTACCTTTTCTTGGTGTCTGGTCTGATCCGTGTAGCCCTTGCGGTGCAAAGACCAATCCTCGCGCGACACGATAAAAAGCGGTTCGTTGTTGGCATCCATGTGCTGCGCCTCCTCGCCGATTGCTTTGATTATACATTGTATTCAAGCGAGCGGCCGTTCATGCTGGAAGCCTAGAGCGCACTCTGAGAAACCGCGCCGAGCAGCATGAGCGCACCGGTGCCGACCACAAGCAGCGCGTTCAGTACAATCCCGACGATAGCAAACGCTTTGCGGCGATTTTTCATACAAGCGCCAATAATTCCAAGGATCAGCCCGATAAAAGAAAGCCCAAGGCTGCCGAACATCATCAGTACGGACAAAATAAGCGTGACGTTGGCGCTCACATCTTCGACATCAAGGATGACCTTGCTGTCGTCAGAAATGTAGTCCATAATGGAAGATGTCGCTACGAGGAGACAGATGACAAAGGCAAGAATGCTCACAATGCCCAGAACGAAGGACGCAATACCGAGACCGGACTGCTTGGCCGGCACACTGTCTGCCGGATAGCCCGGATAAGGCGGAAACGGCGATTGCTGGTGTGGTGACTGGAATTGTTGTTCATTCATTGGATAAGCTCTCCTTTTGACTACCGTTTTGAGGTTGGTTTCCTGATATTGTAACCGATTCTTTAATATGATTGAAAGGGGATTAAAGTAGATGATTTCAAGAGTAGGGGCGTACGGCGCCATTCATGCCTTGCTGGCTGTGGCGCTGGGCGCCTTTGGCGCACACGGATTGAAGGGGAAAATAACAGACGATATGCTGGCCGTATTTGAAACAGGCGTCCGTTACCATATGTATCATGCCATCGGTTTAATTGTGATCGGGCTGTTGATTGAACGGATGGCTTCATGCAAAGGACTGCGCTGGGCCGGCATTCTTATGCATATTGGCATTTTTTTGTTTTCCGGCAGCTTATATGCGCTCAGCCTGACTGATTTGAAATGGTTTGGGCCGATTACACCGTTTGGCGGCGTAGCCTTTATTGCTGCTTGGGCTTTTACTGCCTTAGCGATTTTGCGCACAAGTAAAGGGAAAGCGGCAAAATAAAACTTGAGAGAGGGGCAATGAAGCATATGCGTACAAATATGCCAGCAGATTCGGACATCCGGCCGCTGCGCAGGCATTCGAATGTACGCGGCTATTGGATTGCGGCTTTTTGCATTGGCGGCTTTGCTTCTTTGTGGATCGTCATCTCGTATTGGCTGCTCGTGCCTGCCGTTTACCCGGCAAGTGCATTCGCAACAGTATTCATCGCAATGGCTCTGGAGCTAGGCTGGATTATTCCCGCGATTGTAAGAGGCAGCGGACCGGCAGACGCGGCATACAAGCCGATTGTCGACACAATCATAAGTCATAGTCCGGCACCGCTTGCGATCCTTAATCGCGCAGGCGACATAATTGAGATAAACGAAGCTTCCGGAGAACTGTTAGGTTATGAAAGAAAGCTGCTTGTCGGACAACCTTTTCTGCAATTGGTGGAATCCGATAGCCGTCAGCTGGTTCAGCGCAAGTTTCAACGCGCCCTGAATGGAGAATATCAGGCGGCAACTTTGCGCTTGCTCCATCGCGACGGACATCCGATCGAAGTATACATTGTTTCTGCTCCGCTGCAAAAGGAAGGCGCAGCGGACGGGGTCGTCATTTTCAGCCATGATATTAGTGATCGCCGCCGCAATCTGGAACGGATCCGTTACATGGCTTATTACGATGATATGACTGGCTTGCCGAACCGCCGGTCTTTTATGATCCATATGAATGAGCAGCTCGCCACAGCGAAGGAACAAGGCTTCTTTTTGGCCATTGCTTATATGGATCTGGACTGGTTCAAGCTTTATAATACCTCGTTTGGGCGCGAGTTTGGCGATATGCTGCTGCTGCAGGTGGCGGAACGGTTAACGAGGAGCCTGTCTGAGGAAGATGTGGCTGCCCGGATGGAGGGCGATGAATTCGCCATATTGTTTCCATACGTAAGCAGCCGGGACGAGCTGTTTATGAAAGCTAAAAGGATTTTGAACGTGCTGGAGGAGCCCTTTGAATTGCAAGGAACACCGCTTCATGTCACCGCGAGCATGGGCATTGCGATGACCGGATCGCCTGCTTCAGAGGACAACCAAGCCGAGACGCTGCTCAAAAAGGCAGAGATGGCGCTGGCAAGAGTGAAGGAAGGCGGCAAAAACGATTATTTGCTGTATTCTGAGAAGATGGATAACAGCTCTTTGAAACGGATCACACTGCAGCATGAATTAAAGCGCGCTGTGCGCAATGGGGAATTCGTGCTCTATTATCAGCCGCAGGTTCATCTTGGAACGGAGAAAATAGTAGGTGCCGAGGCGTTAATTCGCTGGCAGCACCCGGAGCGCGGGCTTATTTCGCCTGGGGAGTTCATTCCGCTCGCCGAGGAAAGCGGGATGATTGTTCCGATTGGGGAATGGGTGCTGGAGGAAGCGTGCCGGCAAAATAAAGCGTGGCAGGAAGCGGGGCTGCCGATTATTCCAATATCCGTGAATTTGTCTATCCGCCAGTTTCTTCATCAAAATTTAGCGGCCAAAATAGCGGGAATATTGGAACGGACAGGACTTTCCCCTCGATATTTGGATCTGGAAATTACGGAAACGATGACGATGGATGTAGGCTATGCGACACGATGCCTGCTCGAGCTGTCGAAACTCGGCGTCAATATTAGTATAGATGATTTTGGCACTGGATATAGTTCTTTTCATTATCTGAAAAACTTTCCGATAGATCGTTTGAAGATTGACGGATCCTTCGTCAGAGATTTGCAGCATGATCCCGGAGATGCGGCAATTGTAGCCGCGATCATCGCGCTTGGTCATAATTTGAATATGCAAGTGATAGCTGAGGGAGTTGAGACTGAGGAGCAGCTGGACTTTCTTAAGCAGCACAATTGCGACGAGATGCAAGGCTATTTCTGGAGTCCGCCGGTGCCCAGCGAGCATATGGAACAATTGCTCAGCACATCCGGCAGGACGGCATAACATGGCGAAGGGGCTGACCCGCAGTGAGTTGATCACTACTGCGGGTCAGCCCCTTCCTATTGTGCTTTAAATAACGAAATCATCGATTTCATTCCAGGTGAAGGCATAAACTTGCTTCTCGTCAACGTGATAGACAGTGATCGTCTGTGTATTCTCATCGAATTGAATGACGCGGCACGGAATGTTTAGCTTTACGCCGTGCCCCTTATTGACACTGAGGCGTATGAGCCGGTTCTCGGCGATTAAGCCCTGGATTTGCTTGGCCATAGCAGCCGCTGAATCGGCTGACGAGTCGGGCTCAATCTTCGTACCCGGCACCGTCGTCCCCCCTGATGCCCGCGCAGGATCGGGAATGACAATTTGGCAGATGCTGCCCTGCTGCTCATGCTGCGCGATAAGGCTGCCCATTTGCAGGCCGGAGACGATGCGGAAATCACGAAACGATGCTTGGTTAAGAATGTGCAGAAGCTGCTCTAGCGCAATGGCATTCGTCTTTCCTTCGACGAGAATGTCCACATTAAACATATAGGTATTTGTACCTGATTTTTCCTTATTGTCAGTTGGGTTCATAATGCCTCCATAGGGTCGTGCTAATGTAACTATCATATCATATAGAGCCCTGCAAGATGTAGTCTTTTCTTGGAAAGAAAAGATTGTATTTTGCATTTCGGCCTGGTGCAGTTTGCCTACACAGAATCCGACTTTTGGCATATATTGATCAAAACGAGTAATTAAACTTTTGCTGCTGCTATAGGACTAATGGAGGTGGTTTCGTATGATGAACATGATTCCAATTGCGTTAGAAGACGGTGTTAGCGCTATCGGCATCGAAGTGAAGCTGCCGAAAACGACCTTGCTTGTAGTAACGACGGACAAAGGATATATTATGTGCGGCGCGCTTGATGTAGGGCTGCTGAATGAGCGGCTTGCCGACCGGGGAATCATTGCAGGGCGGGCTGTCGGCGTACGGACGATCGGGGAGCTGCTGGAGGGGCCGCTCGAATCGGTTACAATAGCGGCGGAAGCGCTTGGAATTGTACCGGGAATGATAGGAAAAGACGCTGTCAAAATAATGGCTACGGCATAAAAAAAGGAGCAATCCGCAGGCAGGCAAGGCCGACGGGTTGCTCCTTTGATTTCCTAGCTTTCAAATAATTTTCTTAGATTCACATCGAATGGAGCGTGTACGATCCCTTTTTCTGTAATAATCGCTGTTACATACTCATGCGGCGTCACATCAAATGCCGGGTTGTATACTTTGACTCCTTGCGGTGCGGTGCGCTTGCCGAAGCCTTCGGTAATTTCCGCTTCATCGCGCTCTTCGATCGGAATGAGATCCCCGGAAGCGGTCTGCAGATCAATCGTTGACAACGGACAAGCGACGTAGAAGGGGATGCCGTGAGCTTTGGCCAGCACGGCCACGCTGTAGGTGCCGATTTTATTTGCGACGTCGCCATTAGCTGCAACGCGGTCTGTACCGACTATAACCGCGTTCACCCAGCCTTTGCTCATGACCATGCCGGCCATGTTGTCACAGATCAGGGTGACATCGACCCCGGCCTGATGCAGCTCGAATGCGGTCAAGCGGGCGCCCTGGAGTACCGGGCGGGTTTCATCGGCGTACACGCGCAGCGACATGCCTTGTTCCTTGGCCAGATAGAAGGGAGCCAGCGCTGTACCGTATTTGGCCGTTGCCAGACCGCCGGCATTGCAATGCGTCAGCACCCCCATGCCATCCTCGAATAAGGATAGTGCATACTCGCCAATCCGCCGGTTTGTCGCCTCGTCCTCCTGTTGAATGGCAATCGCCTCATTGAGCAGCGCCTGCTTCATGCCGGCAAGCGTCTGACCGGTTGCAGCCAGCGAGCCGGCAAATGCCTTCATCCGATCAAGCGCCCAAAAGAGATTGACGGCTGTCGGACGCGATGTAGCCAGATGGCCCGCAGCTTCCTCGACGGCCTTGAGCCAGGAGGAAGCATCCTCAGCAGATCGGCTGCCGAGGACAACGCCATAGGCGGCGGCTATGCCGATCGCAGGTGCGCCGCGTACCTTCAGATGGCGGATCGCTTCCCATACATCCTGAACAGTAGTCAACGGGAGGTACACCGTCTCTTCCGGCAAAAGCCGCTGGTCCAGCAAATCAAGTTTTTCCTCTGCCCAAATGACCGATTGCAGGGCAGTATCGTTCGTAAGTGTCATGATAAAATTCCTTTCTGTACTAGGCGTTAGCCAGCGCGGAAGCACCCGCGGCAAGTGCGATTGCTTCTTCTATGGAGCGAGCCTTGCGGTTGTGTTTAATAAGCGCCGTGCCGATGGCCAGCGCTTTGCGCTGCGCCTGCTCGCGAACGGCTGTGTCGGCGATAGTGTCAATATCCGCTACATGGGCGAGCCCGACAATACGGCGCACCATTTTGCAGCCGGCAAATCCGATCGTATCCCGCAGCAGCTGCAGCATGTAATGGTCCTTGTAAGCGGCTGAGCTGGAAGCAAGGCGATCTACGGAAACCTGCTCCCACAAAGCACGGAATTTTGCTTCGAATTGGGTCCATATGTCGGCTATCATCGTCAACAGATTTTCTTTGTACTGCTCGTAAACGGCCTCCGATGCATCCCAGCCTTCGCGGGAGGCATAATTTAGCAGCAGATTTGCCAGCACGGCGCCGATGTCAAAGCCGATCGGGCCGTAATAAGCAAACTCCGGATCGATGACTTTCGTCGATTGCGGCGTAATGAAAATGCTGCCCGTATGCAGGTCGCCGTGCAAAAGCGCCTGCGCCTGCGTGAGAAATTTCTCCCGCAGAAGCGCAACCTCGAAATGAAGTTCGCTGTCTTCAGTAAGCGCCTGCGCAGCATCCTGAATGGCCGGATCGATATTGTTGTTGCTTGAGTGTGTATACGGATCGTCAAAGATGAGATCTTCAGTAATTTTGCATAATTCCGGATTAATAAATGCGCGAACCTTTAACTTCTTCTCCTGCTGATTCATGCCAAGGTCAGAAGTATAGAACAATGTATTGGCCATGAAGGTGGAGATATGATCGGCAAACAGCGGATAGCTGCCGCCCTCAATCAAGCCGCGGCGCATAATGACATGATCGCTCAAATCCTCCATAATTGTCAGCGCCAGCTCGGGATCGTAGCGGTAGACGCGCGGGACGAGCCCGGGCGCCAGCTCTCCTTGCAGCTGAAGCGCTTCGCTTTCGATGCGGGCGCGGTCTAGGGTGAGCGGCCAGGATTCGCCTACAACTTTCGCGTAAGGAAGAGCCTGCTTCATAATAACGCTTTGCCCGCTGGCGGGGTCTGTAATATGGAAGACGAGATTCAGATTGCCGTCGCCGATCTCGCGGCATTGCAACTGGGCGTCCCCGGTAAAAATTTCTGACAAACTGCGGGCGATTTCGACCGCTTCTTGCTCGGTTAACGGATGATAAGCAGACACTGAATGTCCACCTCCTGTATTGTGCTGAAAACTCGACTTTTTGAACACGCATCTTTAGAACAGTATAGCGAAATATTTTTCGGGTTGGAATACCCTACTTAAATTATAGGAAAAGTTATAGATGTGAAATTTGACGAGGAACGATCATTATGGCAAGATTAGGCTTGGTCGTGTTCGGTGATAATGATAACAGCTGCCGACAGGCAAGCAAGCCGGGCAGACTACCCGTCAACAGCTTATTTTGCAGGATTATTGGCGGAGTTGATTGCTTTATAATCAGACTTATACTAAAATGATTATTGAGAATCAGTGAGAATCATTTTAGAATGATTATTAATGAGGATTGTCAACCAGAATGAGTAGTTCGAAGTACTAGTATAGCAACAACTAGCCATTATTAGCAACCTCGAAGACTCAAGCTTTGGCATCCATAATATGGAGGGAAACATACTTATGTCAACACAATTTGTCATCGACGGATTAAAAGCCGAAATTGAGAATAAAGAGATTTTGAAAGGGATTAACCTATCCATCAAGGGCGGCGAGGTGCATGCGATCATGGGTCCGAACGGTACAGGCAAAAGTACACTGGCTTCCGCTCTGATGGGACATCCGAAATATGAAGTGACAGACGGCAGCGTGACGATCGACGGAGAAGACGTACTTGAGATGGCTACAGACGAGCGCGCGCGTGCCGGACTATTCCTCGCCATGCAGTATCCAAGTGAAATTGCCGGCGTGACGAACTCCGACTTTTTGCGCAGTGCCATCAATGCCCGCCGCGAAGAAGGCAATGAGATTTCCCTGATCAAATTTATCCGCCAAATGGAAAGCAAAATGAAAGAGCTGGACATGAATCCCGAGTTTGCCCACCGTTATTTGAATGAAGGCTTCTCCGGGGGCGAGAAGAAGCGTAACGAAATTTTGCAGATGATGATGCTTGATCCGAAAATCGTCATTTTGGACGAGATTGATTCGGGTCTTGATATCGATGCGCTCAAAATTGTTGCGGCTGGCGTTAACGCTATGCGTGCAGAGGACCGCGGCTTTTTGATCATCACGCACTATCAGCGTCTGCTTAACTATATTAAGCCAGATTTTGTCCATGTTATGATGCAAGGGCGCATTGTGAAATCCGGAGGACCGGAATTGGCAGAGCGTCTGGAGAATGAAGGCTACGATTGGGTAAAAGAAGAACTGGGCATCGAAGACGAAACCGTTGGCCAGGTTTAGGCGGAAAGGAGGCAGTAAGCAATGAGTACACAACTAACGACTCCGGTTAACCGTCAGTCAGTAGAAGCATTGTCCCGCGGCAAGGGCGAGCCGGATTGGCTCACAGCCGCACGCGGCAAAGGCGCCGAGCTGGCCGAGCAGCTTGAATGGCCAAAGCCGGAAAAAGTGCGCATCAATCGCTGGGAGCTGATGGCGCTTGGCGCAGATAAGCCGCAAGCCGCTATAGCTGCGGTTGATGAACTGCCGGAAGCAGTTCGCAGCCTGAGCGGGGAGACGCCGGCCGGTCTTGTCGTACAGCGTAACTCGTCCGCGGTATGGAGCCGGCTGTCGGCAGAATTGCAAGCGAAGGGCGTCATTTTTACCGACCTGGAGACAGCTGTACGCGAGCACGGAGATTTGGTGCAAAAGTATCTCTATCAAGCCGTCGGGCAAGATGAAGATAAGCTGACAGCACTTCATTCTGCAATTTGGAATGGCGGCGTATTCCTCTATGTGGCGAAGAACGTAGAAATTGAGCTGCCGCTGCAGGCCCTGTTCTACAGCGACGATGCCGAGGCTTCATTCGCTCCGCATGTATTGATTGTCGCGGACAACCACAGCCGCGTGACGTATGTGGAAAATGTCGTCAGCGAACGGGCTGCCGCAGAGACTTCGCTTGTACAGCAGGCGATTGTGGAAGTGTTCGTGAAGCCGGGCGCAGAAGTTCGCTTTGCTACTGTTCATCATATGGCAGAGCATATAATCGATATGACGATTCGCCGCGCAATTGTGGAAAATGATGCCCGTATGGAATGGATCGTCGGCGATCTTCATGACGGCCACGTGCTTTCAGACACGCAATCGCATCTGAAAGGCAATGGTTCGAGCGCTGATGCGAAAGTAATCAGCATCGGTTCGAACAAACAGCAGATGAGTTTGACGACGCGGGCCGTTCACTTCGGACGCAGCTCGGACAGCAATATGGTGACACGCGCAGTAATGAAGGACCAGGCATCTGCGATTATTAACGGAATTACGAAGATTGAGAAGGCGGCTACCAAAGCTAACGGCGTGCAAACGGAAAAAGTGCTAATGCTCAGCCCGAAAGCGCGCGGAGATGCGAACCCGATTTTGCTGATCGATGAAGACGATGTTACAGCAGGGCACGCTGCGAGCGTTGGCCAGGTGAACCCGGAGCAGGTTTACTACTTGATGTCTCGCGGGATTTCGAAGCAGGAAGCGGAGCGGTTAATTATTTATGGCTTCCTGGCGCCGGTTGTATCGGAAATTCCGATCGATGTGGTGCGGGAACAGCTTCAGCGTCTGCTTGAAAGGAAGCTGGAAGTATGAATGTGAATGCGATTCGGGAACAATTTCCGATTCTGCATCAGCATATAAATGAGCATCCGCTCGTTTATTTGGACAGCGCGGCATCTTCGCAGAAGCCGCGTTCCGTCATTGATGCGATGAAAAAATATTATGAGTCGGACAATGCAAATGTGCATCGCGGCGTCCATACGCTCGGTTCCCGGGCGACGGATGCTTACGAAGGCGCCCGCGAAAAAATCCGCGCTTTTCTCAACGCCAAAAGTGTGCAGGAAATTATTTATACGCGCGGCACCACGACGGCGCTTAATCTGGTAGCTGCCAGCTATGCGCGCGCAGTCTGCGGCGAGGGCGATGAGATCGTCATTACGCCGATGGAGCACCACAGCAATTTGATTCCATGGCAGCAGGCTGCAAAAGCGACAGGCGCTGTGTTGAAATATATTCCGCTGCAGGCTGACGGAACGATAACGTTGGAAGATGCCCAGCGTACAATAACCGATCGGACGAAAATTGTGTCCATCGTCCATGTCTCCAACGTACTCGGCGTGATCAATCCGGTGAAGGAAATTGCTGCTGTCGCCCATCGCTACGGCGCCGTAATGGTTGTGGACGGAGCGCAAAGCACCCCGCATATGAAGGTCGATGTTCAGGATTTGGACTGCGATTTCTTTGCTTTTTCCGGCCATAAAATGTGCGGCCCGACTGGAATCGGCGTTTTGTACGGCAAAAAAGAGCTTCTGGAAAAGATGGAGCCAATCGAGTTCGGCGGCGAAATGATCGACTTTGTCGATTTGTATGAGTCGACCTGGAAGGAGCTTCCCTGGAAATTTGAAGGAGGCACGCCGATTATTGCCGGTGCGGTTGGATTGGGAGCGGCGATCGATTTCTTGCAGGAAGTCGGGCTTGATGCGATTGAAGCGCATGAGCATAAACTTGCGTCGTATGCTTATGAGCGCTTAAGCGCAATTGCAGGAACGACCATTTACGGACCGGGACCGCGCGAGCGGGCAGGACTGATTACCTTCAATATTGAAGATGTCCATCCTCACGATGTGGCGACAGTGCTTGATACGAAAGGGATTGCGATCCGCGCCGGCCATCACTGCGCACAGCCGCTTATGCGCTGGCTGAATGTTTCCGCTACTGCGCGCGCAAGCTTTTATGTATACAATACCGAAGAGGACGTTGACCGTCTTGCGGACGCCCTCCATCAGACAAAGGAGTTCTTCGGTCATGCAATTGGATGATTTGTATCGTCGAGTCATTATGGATCATTATAAAAATCCGCGCAATCGCGGCACGATGGATGCAGACTCGGTGACGATTAATTTGAATAACCCGACCTGCGGTGACCGCATCTCGCTGCAGTTGCAACTCGAAGACGGGAAAGTGAAGCAGGCGAAATATACTGGCGAAGGCTGTTCGATCAGTATGTCGTCGGCATCGATGATGACGGAGGCCGTTAAAGGCAAGTCATTGGATGAAGCGCTGGCGCTGGCAGACAATTTTTCTTCCTTCATCAAAGGCGAGTCCGTCGAATTTGATTATGAGGACATAGAGGCGTTGTCCGGGGTAAGCAAATTTCCCGCACGCATCAAATGCGCGACACTTGCTTGGAATGCATTACGTAAAGGCATCGAGCAGGACAACTAAAATAAGGAACGCCGGCGTGCGTTCTGCAAGGGAGGCTTACGCAACATGGCTAAAAAAATGCCCGAAATGGAAGAATACAAATATGGTTTTCGCGATGAGCACAAAGCGATTTTCCAAACTGGAAAAGGCTTGACACCGGAAATTGTCCGCACGATCTCCGAAATGAAAAACGAACCGGAATGGATGCTGAAATTCCGCCTGAAGGCGCTTGAGCAATTTAACAAAATGCCGATGCCGCGCTGGGGGGGAGATCTGGACGATCTGGACTTCGACGATATTCAATACTATGTCAAGCCTTCTGAAAAGCAAGGGAAAACATGGGAGGAAGTACCGGCGGAGATTAAAGAAACGTTCGACAAGCTCGGTATTCCGGAGGCGGAGCAAAAGTTTTTGGCCGGCGTATCCGCGCAATACGAGTCCGAGGTTGTTTACCATAGCATGCAAGAGGATCTGGAGAAGCAAGGCGTTATTTTCATGGATACAGATACTGCGCTGCGCGAGCATCCGGAAATTTTCAAAGAGCATTTCGGCACAGTTATTCCGTCGACCGACAATAAATTTGCCGCGCTGAATAGCGCCGTATGGTCCGGCGGCAGCTTTATCTATGTTCCGAAAGGTGTAAAATGTGAAATTCCGCTGCAGGCTTATTTCCGGATTAACTCGGAAAATATGGGTCAATTCGAGCGCACGCTCATTATCGCGGATGAAGACAGCTTCGTGCACTATGTTGAGGGATGTACAGCTCCAATCTACAGCACTAACTCGCTTCATAGCGCAGTAGTTGAAATTATCGTCAAGAAAAACGCGCGCGTTCGCTACACGACCATTCAAAACTGGGCGCCAAACATCTACAACCTCGTTACAAAACGTGCGGTAGCTGAAGAAAATGCGACCATGGAATGGGTGGACGGCAACATCGGCTCCAAGCTGACGATGAAATATCCGGCAGTTATCTTGAAAGGCCGCGGCGCAAAAGGCATGGTACTGTCGATCGCCGTTGCCGGCAAAGGGCAGCATCAGGATGCCGGTGCTAAAATGCTGCACCTGGCGCCGGAAACGACTTCCACGATCGTATCGAAATCAATCAGTAAGCATGGCGGCAAAGTGACTTATCGCGGTCTCGCTTCATTCGGACGCAATTCGGAAGGATCGAAGGCCAACATCAAGTGCGATACGCTCATTCTTGACAACGAGTCGACTTCAGATACAATCCCGTATAATGAAATTATGAACGACAATATTACGCTGGAGCACGAGGCGACCGTGTCCAAGGTGTCAGAAGATCAATTGTTCTATCTGATGAGCCGCGGATTGACGGAAGCAGAGGCGACGCAGATGATCGTTATGGGCTTTATTGAGCCGTTTACAAAAGAGCTGCCGATGGAATATGCAGTAGAGATGAATCGTCTGATCAAATTTGAAATGGAAGGCTCCATCGGTTAATAAAAAAGAGCGCCAAATCTGCTTCTTCAGGAAGCGAGAGCTGGCGCTCTTTTTTCACATAAAAACATGTTTAACTTCATAAGACCGTTCCTGCGATAGATCGATAAACGTATCATCGATCTGCACGAGCGGCCGGAAAAATTCCGAAGGATGCGTCATAATAATGGTTCCCATCTCGCCGCTCTGCAGCTCGACGCGTTTGCCGATGAAGTTGGGAATCATATGCTTGATGAACGTATGAGTCGTATTCGCATCCAGTTCTGTGAAGCTCATTTTGTATAGTTCCTTGAGCACATACAGCAAATCGCGCTTCTGCTGATAGACGCGGGTAGAAATCATGGCACTGTAAATATCGGCTACGGCGACGATTTTCGAGACGGGATGGATCTCGTTGTCCCGCAGACCGTAAGGATATCCGGAACCGTTAATTCGCTCATGATGCTGCAAAGCTACAATTGCAGCCAGCGAGTCGGGGCCGATGGAATTGCTGAGTATAGTATGGCCATGGACAGGATGCTTCTTGATCAGCTCGAATTCCTCATAACTGAGCTGAGAAGGTTTGTTTAATATATCGTCGGTTATGTTGCATTTGCCTATGTCATGCAAGAAGCCGGCCTGTCCAATCTGTACGGCCTCCTGCTCATCGTATCCAAGCCAGTAAGCCAAATAGTAAGACAACATGCCTACTTGTACAGAATGCTGATAGGTGTAGTCGTCCTTCGTATTCAGCAGCAGCAGCATGGATACGACATCGCGCTCCAGCTTGAAGTTATCAAGCAGCGGCTGAAAGGTGGCTGCAGCAGCGGATTGTTCAATCTTGCCGGTCTGAAAGGCCTCCTTAAACAGCTGCTCGCAGCCTTGAACGACTTCTTGGTAGAGCGGTTCCATTGTTGTCAGCCATTTCGGATTCAGTTCGGCTTCCAGGGGGCGGTCGGTTTTAGCAGGAGCCTGCTGTACTGCAGCGGCTGAAGTATCGATGTCGACGTATTCCACGCGATGCTGAAGCAATAAAGTGATTTCTTTCTCGAACAGTGCCGTTCCTTTCGACAATACATGCAGCCCGTGCAGGTTGAATGCGTCTTGTGCGAGCTTGTCGCCATCTTTCAAATCAGCTACATAGATCCTCATCTTCCACCTCGGAGTATTCTCTCACTTTTTACCTACTTTTAATTTAAGTCTATGGTAGCAATAAAGCGATAAAATGGCAATAAGAGAGTTAGGGAGGTAATGGTTCTAAAGGTCCTTGTCATGAAGATGGGCGGGATTTTGCCTCGCGGGTAAAAGCTTGTCATTAATATGAATGGTATTGATGCTTGCGGCATATGCTTCATTACATAACGGATCGTCTGTCCGCATGACTCACAGTTGCCCGCTCTTTTTGACCGCAGCAAAGTTCGGCCTGCCGGTAATTAAGCCGCAGCATACCATATTCAGCATGAAAATGGTATGCTTGTTAAAGGTGTAAATGAGCCAAGGGCGCAATGAATGCTGCAATTGGCTTACGCTGCAGATCATGAAGCATACAGGAGTCAGTTTTATGAAACGACTCTACATTTTTAATATAGCGGAGGCATGTATGAGCAATAGGGGACAGGACGCGCCAGTAGTTGTACTTTTGCACAGCAATGATGTGCATAGCCGGTTGGAGCAAGCCGCGAAAATGTCATCCTATATTGCTGACACGCGGCGGGAACTGGGATGCGATCATGTGCTGGTTGTCGATATTGGCGATCATATGGACCGGATGCGGCCGGAGACAGAAGGCAGTGACGGAGAGGTCAACATTGCGCTGCTTAACGCAGCAGGCTACGAGGCTGTGACGCTCGGCAACAATGAGGGCTTGACTTTTACGGCAGAGCAGCTGGAGGAGAAGCTGGGAAAACAGGCGAAGTTTATTCCGATTTGTGCAAACATGAAGCTTATCGGCCGGGACGGGACGAGTTCGCGGCCCGAATGGCTGCAGCCTTCTGCCATTGTGCAAAAAAGCGGCTTGGCAATTGGCTTGATTGGTGTAACGGCGGCTTTCGCGAATTTTTATACGCTGCTTGGCTGGGACGCTTCCGATCCGCTTGCTGCAGTAAGAGAGCAGGTGGCAGCAATGCGGGAGCAGGCAGATGTCGTTGTCATCATGTCGCATCTCGGTTTGCCGCTTGATCGCATGATGGCGGAGCAAATTGACGGCATTGATCTTATATTAGGCGGTCATACCCATCATTTGCTTGAAGAGCCGGAGCGAATTAACGGCACGCTGGTATGCGCGGCAGGAAAATTCGGCGAATACATTGGGCGCGTAGAGATAAGGATGCCCGCAGGCCATGTGCGTCCGCAGCTTACTGCAGCTTGCATTCCGGTTTCGGCTTATGAAGAGCATCCGGAGGCGGCTGAAATTATTGCGGGTTATAAAAATACTGCCGCTGAGCGCTTGAACAGGGTAATTGTTCATTTGTCCGAGCCGTTACCGTTCCGGAATGGACAGGAGTCGCCGCTGGCCAATATGCTTGCTTCCGGCCTCCGGCGGTGGACTGGAGCGGAAATCGGCCTCGTTAACGCCGGTCAATTGCTGGGCGGGCTGGCCGTCGGAGATGTGACAGAGGGAGAGCTGCATGCGCTGTGCCCCTCGCCAATTAATCCGTGCCGCATGAAGCTGACGGGACAGGCTATTAAAGAGGCACTGGAGCAATCGCTGCTGCCCGATTATATCGAAAAGCCTATTCGGGGTTTTGGCTTTCGCGGCTCGGTGCTGGGCACCCTGGCAGTGGACGGCCTGGCGATTGCCTGGAATCCGGCTCGTGAGCCTGATCAAAAAATCGTCGCTATCGAAGTGAATGGCCAGCCGTTGGAGGCTGAGCGCGAATATATTGTCGGCACGATAGATATGTTTACGTTTGGAATCGGCTATGAGTCGATTAAGACAGGTACAGACATTCAATATTATTTGCCGGAATTTATTCGAGGCGTGCTTGCGGAACAACTGAAGAGCAGCACGGCAATCCAGGACAGTCATCTGACCCGATGGAGGATTATAAATCCGTAAGCCGTTCTTTGAAAGGCATGAAGGAGCGGTGACGATAGACGATGGGAGAATTATTAAATGCAATCGTGTTGGCCATTGTAGAGGGGTTGACTGAATTTTTGCCGGTTTCCTCCTCCGGTCATATGATTTTGACCAATAAGCTGCTTGGTTACTCGCCGGACAATCAGCAGATTATTACGTTTGAAATCGTAATTCAGCTGGCTGCAATTTTGGCAATTGCACTCGTATATCGAACGCGGATTGCAGGCTTGCTGGGCCTGTCCCGCAAAATTGAACCGGTTCAAGGCTTTTCAATCGCCAAGGCAATGGGACGTAAATTAAATTTAGCGCATATCGCGCTCGGCATTATGCCGGCGCTGCTGCTAGCCTATTTGCTGCGGGACATCATTAAAGGAGAAGGCTTTAATCAACTGCCGGTGCTGCTTTCGCTCGTTGTAGGAGGCTTGTACATGTGGGCTGCTGAATGGCTGGCCGATTCCCGTAAAATTCGCATGACGGCGGAGACTGTTGATGACATCACTTATAAGCAGGCCTTCCAAATCGGACTTTTGCAATGCTTGTCGCTATGGCCGGGTTTTTCCCGTTCAGGCTCGACAATTGCCGGCGGCATGCTCGTCGGCACGAGCTACCGCGCCGCGGCAGATTTTTCCTTTATTATGGCGATCCCCATTATGGCTGCTGCAACCGGCTTTGAGCTTCTGGAGAACTTCGCTTATATTCGCGGGTCCAACTTGCCTTTCTTCATCATCGGCTTTATTGTTTCGTTTGTTGTGGCTTGGCTGGTCGTTGTATTGTTTTTGAAGCATATTCAAAAAGTGAAGCTGAAACATTTCGCGTTCTACCGTTTTTTCGTTGCCGCTCTATTCTGGTTTTTTATTATGCGATAATTTTGAGCGGGGAAGCAGGAAAATTGTCGACATTTGCCGAATATTATATTGCTTAATTAATGAAATTTGCGTAAATTAGCAATATGGATTAGCTTCGCGCTAGATAAATGAGGAAAATAGAAGCAGGCAGGGGGCGCTTCAATGCGGTTATTGCCCACTCAATTATGTCGTCCGGGGATGAGGCTGGCGAAAAAAATCTATTCCGAGGAAGGAACGATTCTGCTTGCGGAACATGTAGAGCTAACCAGCAAGCTAATTGACCGCTTGTCTGAGTATGGCGTCAGTTTCGTGTATGTTGAGGATCCGAAAACAGCCGATTTGAAAATTCCCGATGTGTTGAAGGACGAGACCCGGCATCGGGCGCTAACGGAAATCCGCAGTAATTTTCGCGATATTATGGAACGCCCAAATCGTAAAGGGACGGTAACTTATCCTTTCATTGACAAGCCCTTTCGCCATATTATGAATATGGTGCTGGATGATCTGACCGATCAGAAGGACGCGCTTATTATGTTAATGAATATGGGCATCGTCGACGATTATTTGTTTCAGCACTCGCTCAACGTATGCGTCTATGCAACGTTACTCGGCATTGCAGCCGGCTATTCCAGAGATGAGCTGATGACTTTAGGGCTTGGAGCGATGCTGCATGATATCGGCAAGACGCAAGTCAGCACGACAATATTGAAGAAGCAGGGCAAGCTCAGCGCTGAAGAATATGAAGAGATGAAGCGCCATGCTGAACGCGGCTTTTGGCTGCTGAAGGATGAGCCGAACATTCCTTTAGTGGTAGCGCATTGCGCTTATCAGCATCATGAGCGGCTCGATGGCAGCGGCTATCCGCGCGGCATTAAAGGCGATGAAATCCACGAATATGCCAAATGGATCGGCATTGTCGATTCGTATGATGCGATGACATCAACCAGAGTTTATAAAAACCCGATGCTGCCCCATCAGGCTGTCGAATCTCTCTACGCGGGTACCGGCACCATGTATGAACAGCGGATGCTGCAATTTTTTCGGGATAAAGTCGCGATTTATCCTTTAGGCCTTACGGTCAAGCTGCAAACGGGAGAATCGGGCGTTGTCGTTGATCTGAATCCGTCATGCGCTCACCGGCCGATCGTTCGCGTGTTATACAATGAGAACGGCGAGGAGCTGGCGATTCCTTATGAAGTAAATTTATCCGAGGATCTGTCGGCGATGATCGTCAGCGTCAACGATGAGCAGAAGCGTTTTGCATCAGGTGCATAAATCATATCGCGTCTTGCGATACGGAGCCGCCGCGGCTCTTTTTTTTATAGGATTTGCAACGGGCGGCAATGAACATTAAAATGGTAGTTACGGTAAAATAATTGTGAAATCAGGTGTTTTTATTGAAAGCGAATTTAATTTCGAATATAGCTCGTCCCTTATCTCCCGATAATGATCCATGGGATCCGATCGGTTCCTTGCGGCAGTATGGCAGGCATCGTTTGACCGGTATTGAGATGACTATATCGAACCTTTGCAATATGCGCTGCGAGCACTGTGCCGTCGGGGATACTCTGGTGATGGCTGAGCCTGAGAAAATCCCGTTATCGGATATGCTGCGGCGGCTGGATGAAGCCGAACAGCTGCAAACCATCAGCATTACAGGAGGAGAACCGTCCTTTTCAGAAAAAACAGTAAGGGATTATATCGTTCCGATTTTGAAATACGCCCGCGACCGGGGGCTGCGTTCGCAAATCAACTCCAATCTGACGCTGGACTACAGCCGTTATGAGGCGTTGGCCCCGTACCTGGATGTCATGCATATTTCGTTCAATTATACTTCTGTTGATGAATTTCATCAGATTGGCTTTGCCAGAAGCGGTCATGCGGTCCCTCGTCAGGCTGCACTCCGGATGTATGAGCGGATGATTGAGAATGCGCGCAAGCTCAGTGCCGGAGGAATGCTCGTCTCGGCAGAATCGATGATTAATTATCGCACCCATCAAAAAATGGCCGATATTCACCGGCTGATCGTTGAGATGGGGTGCCGCAGGCATGAGGTTCATCCGATGTATCCGAGCGCATTTGCGGCCAATCTGCCGATGATTAGTAAAGCGCAAATGAGAGAAGCTATAATAAGTCTGCTTGATCACCGTTCAGCGGATATTTGGATGCTGTTTGGCACATTGCCGTTTTACCATTGCAGTGAGGATGAAGCGGAGCGGGCGCTGCTTACACGGCTTGCGCAGGAAAAAAATGTGACTGTGCGCAACGATCCGGATGGGCGCAATCGGATTAATGTCAATTTGTTTACCGGAGATGTGTTTGTCACCGACTTTTCCGATCTTCCGGCCTTTGGGAATATTCGCGAGGATCGGCTGGATGAGCTGTTTGAGCGCTGGCTCAGCAGTCCGCTTGCGCAAAGCGTTGGCTGCTATTGCCCGGCTGCAAGCTGCTGCGGACCGAATTTGCTTGTGAAAGAAATGTACTATAAGCAAACCGATTTTTCCAAACGGCAGGCGATTATATAAATGTAATGTCAGTCTGAAAGGGGCGACTTGCGCTATTGGCTACAGAGTTTGATGCGGGACTAATTGCGCTCAACTTATTGCTCGTAATTGTGTTGGTGTTTCTGAATGGTTTCTTTGTTGCGGCAGAATTCGCTCTTGTAAAGGTCCGGCAATCCAAGCTGACCCAGCTCGTTAACGAAGGCAACAAACGGGCGCGCTACGCGCTGCAAGTCAACAAACGTTTGGATGCCTATTTGTCGGCTACGCAGCTGGGGATTACACTGGCATCGCTTGGTCTGGGCTGGGTCGGCGAACCTGCTATATCCGGGTATATCGTGGAGCCGCTGCTCCATCGGTTCGGGCTGACAGATCCGACGCTGATTTCAAGCATCTCGCTAGTTGTCGGTTTTATCACCATCACCTTCCTGCATATTGTTCTGGGAGAGCTTGCTCCGAAATCGCTGGCTATTCAGCGGGCTGAATCGACGTCGCTTTGGCTTTCGATGCCGCTGGTCTTGTTTTACCGCCTGTTTCTCCCGGCAATATGGCTCTTGAACGGCGCGGCCAATCGTTTGCTAAGGCTGATCGGCATAGAACCGACTAGTGAGCATGATGTGCATACAGAGGAAGAGATCCGGATACTGATGACGCAAAGCGCACGCAGCGGGATGATTGACAAGGACGAGATGAAGCTGTTTGACAACATCTTCGAGTTTTCCGACCGCTTGGCCCGCGAGGTGATGCTGCCGCGCACAGATATGGATTGCTTGTATGCCGATCAATCATTCGCCGATAACTTGAAAATCGTGTACAAAAAGAAGCATACACGTTTTCCGGTGTGTGTCGAGGATAAGGATCAATTGATCGGCTTTGTACATATTACCGATTTGCTGACGGCGGATCCGGATGAGGAGCACGATTTGCGCAAATTTTTGCGGCCGATTCTTAATGTGCCGGAATCGATGGAAGTCAGCCATGTGCTGCGTCTGATGCAGCGCAAGCAGTCACAGCTGGCTATTGTTGTAGATGAATATGGCGGCACAGCCGGGATGCTGACGACAGAGCTTATTCTGGAAGAGATTGTCGGCGATATCCGCGATGAATTTGATGAGGAGGAGCTGCCGGAAATCGTCGTCAAAGGTGAAGTGACATCGGTTGATGCGCGGATGCTCATCGAGGAAATTAACACGCTCTTCCATTTGGATATTGAAGATGAGGACGTCGACTCGATCGGCGGATGGCTCTTTACCCGATTGGAGGGCAATCCGGTTAAAGGAAAGACCGTGGAATACGACGATTATGTATTCGAAGTGGCAGAAAGCGTCAAACTTCGGGTATTGCGGGTTCATATCTACCGCAAGCAGCCGCAGCTTGGCGGAGCCGGAGGTTGACGAGCAATAGCGGGCAGGCCTTTGTCAGACTAAACGAAAAAGATGGAGCGGGACAAATTCCGCCCCATCTTTTTTTCGCATTTTTTTAGGCGGCTGTCATAGGATGAATTGAATGCCAAAAAAGAAAAATGGGAGGACTTTGTGTGCACACAAACCGACAAATTCGGGAGTGGTATCCATTCATTGGGCCTTTTGACCCCTGCCCGCCCAGGCGTGTCAAGACGTATGTCGTACCCCCGAACCAGTATATTCATTTTCAGCCGATGAATTTGCCTCAGTTTCCGCTGCATGAGGCGATGCATCGCGGAACGTTATGGCCGGCGCTCTATAGCGGATACACTTCACACTACAGCTTGCCGGAAGGGGGGGAATAGAGGTGTCGCATAAACAACTGGATGAGCAGTATTACGTTTTGCTGGAACAATTGCAGCAATTGGAGTTCGCATTAGTGGATTTAACGCTTTATCTGGATACCCATCCGGGCGATTCTCAGGCGGTGCAGCAATTCAATCAGATCGCTCAACAGCGGCAGCAGTGCGCTCATCAATTTGAATCTCTGTATGGGCCGCTTATGCAATTTGGCCACAGTTTTTCTAAATACCCTTGGCAGTGGGTGGAGACGCCGTGGCCATGGCAAGTGTAGCGAGGCGAAGGCATATCCGGAGAGGAGAGAGCGTTCATGTGGGTATACGATAAAAAATTGCAGTACCCGGTACGAGTGAGCAAGTGCGATCCGCGCATGGCCAAGTATTTAATCGAGCAGTATGGCGGGGCGGACGGGGAACTGGCGGCAGCGCTCCGTTACTTGAATCAGCGTTATACGATCCCCGATCAGGTGATAGGCTTGCTTACGGATATCGGCACGGAAGAATTTGCCCATCTCGAAATGATCGCCACTATGGTATACAAACTGACGAAAGATGCAACGCCGCGGCAGCTGGAGGAAGCGGGACTGGGCGAAAGTTTTGTAAATCATGGCGGCGCGCTTTTTTATAACAATGCGAGCGGAGTGCCATGGACAGCGGCTTATATTGCGGCTAAAAATGATCCGTTGGCAGATCTTTATGAGGACATAGCGGCTGAGGAGAAGGCGCGGGCTACTTATCAATGGCTGATCGATATGACGGATGATGTCGATTTGCAGGACAGCCTGAAATTTTTGCGCGAGCGCGAAATTGTGCATGCATTGCGCTTCAAGGAAGCTGTCGAAATAATAAAGGCAGACCGGGAGCAGCAAAAAGTATTTTAAAAGTACACAAGCGATAAGAAAAAAAGCCCGGGAAATATCGGTCTCCGATCTCTCCTGGGCTTTAGTATGCTGGCGAGGCCGTTTTTGTTTTTCGTAGCCAGTTTATACAACGAATTCTACAAATTCCGGTGACCGTAGAAGTCCGTTTTTATAATAATTCCGAAAGCGGACACGTGCTTTTATCACTGGCCGCACATAAACAAAATTCCGATCCTCTCCGGTCACAAACGTTTTGGCCGCGCGATAAAACTCGTTACGTTTTACGGCCGGTACCGCTAGTTCGATAATACCAGCTGGTTGCCCGTTTCTGTGCGCGAGCCAGCCGAACTGTTCTTTTCTGTAACCTGCGATATGAACATCTGTGTACTGGTAATTGATGATTTTTAGCCAATTGTCGGAACGCCGGCCGACATAAACGCTATCCTTCCGTTTCGCGATGATCCCCTCAAGTCTATGCGATTTGATAACGTTAAATAGGTCTGTTCCGTTCCCTTCAACGGAAAGTACCGTCGAGTAATATCTGTTAGGCGTCAGGATATGCGACAGCAACGCCTGGCGCTCCTCTAGCGGCCATCTCCTTATATCTTTTCCTTTATAGAGCAGCACGTCAAAAACGTAGTAGAGTACCGGACTTGTTCGCGCCGCTTCTCTAATCCACGGTTCTTTTGTTATTCTGAATCGTGCCATTATCATTTCAAAATCGATCCACCCCGTCTCATCCATCCGCGCAACCTCCCCGTCCAGGACTACGTCGGCCGTGTCAACAGGCACGTTATGTAATTCCGGATATTTACGCGTGACGTCCAACTCATTGCGTGTATACAAACGGACATCGGAGCCAATACGCGAGAGTATGAGTCGATGACCGTCTATTTTTGGCTGATAGATGAATCGGTCGTCATCAAAAGGTTTTTCGCATTTTTCGAGCAGCATTGGATTTAAAAACATAAAAAACACCTCCCTTCGATTATAGCGCAGGGTTAAACCGAGCAGTGGTGGTACTTGCTGGGACTTCTGTTTTCTCAAATGTAGTGGAAATAATTATCTCTTGAATACGAACGAGTGTTTGTGCATATAATAAGATCAAACGTTCGTATGGAGGGGTTAGGATGGACATAGCTAAATATATCGGGCGTACTGTTGAGGTCATTTATCAGAATGACAAAGGTGATATTACACAGCGTAAAGTCCACATCAATAAAGTAACAAACGGTTGTATTCGTGTTTTCTGCATGACGGCAAACGCGCCGCGCTCCTTGAAGATAAACAGTATATTGGCCATTAATCCGAAGCCGGTGATTAAACGTGTCATCTAAACAAAGGGTGATCATGCTTGTCGATTGTCAGTCATTTTATGCATCAGTTGAAAAGTCGCTGCGGCCGGAGCTTCATGATAAGCCTGTTGCAGTCGCTGGCGATCCAGAACGGCGCTCAGGCATTATCTTGGCTGCATGCCCCATTGCCAAGTCATACGGGGTGACGACTGCAGAGCGGCTGGGTGAAGCTCTCGGCAAGTGTCGTGAACTTGTTATCATCAAGCCGCGCATGCAATTGTACATCGACATGTCAATGCAGATCACCCAGATATACGAGTCCTTCACTGACTTAGTGGAACCATATTCAATTGATGAGCAGTTTTTAGATGTGACCGGGTCGATACATTTATTCGGCGGTCCGGAGAGCTTGGCCAGGCAGATACAATTTAAGGTCAAAACGATCACCGGTGTCCACACCAGGGTCGGCATCGGGGAAAACAAGATTTTAGCCAAAACGGCCTGTGATAATTTCGCGAAGAAAAATGAATCTGGAATATTTGAACTGCGGCGCGAGATGCTTGCCAACACTCTCTGGCAGCTCCCGATTAACAAAATGTTTATGGTTGGCGGCCGCATGACTGGCCACTTTACAAGGCTGGGAATCAATTCAATCGGTGATCTGGCACAGACTCCTCTTCTTGATGTAAAACGCCGATTTCGCGCGCGCTTTGGAAAGGATAGCGATATTCAGGCAGAAGTATTATGGCGGGTCGCTAATGGGATAGATGACTCGCCAGTCACCCCCGGTACACATGCCGGCGAAAAATCAGTCGGCCATATGATGACTCTGCCGCGGGATTATTACACCCGGCAGGACATTAGAGTCATACTGCTTGAGCTTTGTGAGCTTGTAGCGCGGCGCTGCCGCTCAATCGGTAAGATGGGGCGCACATTATCTGTCGGCTGCCAAGGAGCGGATTATGATCATCCAACGGGTTTTAATCGGCAGATGACAATGAGCTACCCTTCAAACTGTACAAACGATCTTTATTACAATGCTTGCCAGTTGTTTGATCAGCGTTGGGACGGGTTGCCCGTCAGGAGGATCGGTGTATCACTTACCGGCTTCCAGCGGGCTGATGAGTATCAATTGGTCTTTAATGATACAAGAGAACGATTAGGTAAACTTGAGGCTGCTACAGACCGCTTGAAAAATAAATATGGAGATGGGGTGATCATCCGCGCTGTGTCCAAAACAGCAGCCGGCCAAGCGCTTGATCGAGCAGTAAAAATCGGCGGTCATTATAAATAAGGAGATGTAACGAATGGGGAAGGTCAATAAATTAACACCAGGAAGCAATCTATTTTGGGAAAGCAGCCGCATGATGCTGCCGGAGCATAAGCTTGAGATCGTCCAGCACCGGGAGAGTTTAAAAAAGCGTGAAAAACCGCAGCTGGACAGTCAAGCGATCGAGGATATTATGTATAAGATTAGTGAGTCTCAGGAGTATAAGTCAGAGATAACAGTAACGCTCTTTGATGAGTACGAGGATGAACAGATAACCGGGTATGTCGTCAGGGTGGATGAGCGCCGCGGCAAGATTTTGCTGCAGGCTGCAGCTGGGGATGAGTGGATTGAGTTTAAACGAATACTGAAGGTGGATAATTATCAATTTAGATAAAGACTGAATATTTCAGTGCGGGAGAGCCGCTTGGTTAATGAGCATATTAGAACAGAAGAGTTTGCTCATTAGGAAATGATCTCCACAAAGGAAGCTGCGTTTTTTAAATTCTTATGTGGTAACAAAGCCCGGGAGAGATCGGATACTGATATTTCCCGGTTTTTTTCAAATTTATAAGTTTCCAGGCTGTGCGGGAAAACAAATTCTTTTTGGACGGATAGATGAATTGCGGGCAATGGTTAATCAGGTAACCTCTGGTCTGAACGTTCCCTTATACTTCATTAGGCTCATCCATGAGCCACGAAAGAACATGACGAACATGTAGATCCATAACGATACGCCAGCCATAGGTGGGGTGATTGCTTCCAAGGAAAAAGGTACGAGTCCTCAACTGGGTTTACTTTGGCATGAAGGTGAACTCGCAATCCATGCTGGCAAGAAGATTGAATAAGGAAGGGTGCTTGTATGAGCCGATATGATCAAAAACTGGAAAAAGGGGAGGCAACACCCGGCAGGATTAAGTAAAAAGCTTAATTAGTAAGCGTGGGATGTAGAAGACAACGTCAGCTATCAACGAAACGATATCAGCAAAACGTTCTAATTTTCGTTTACCAAATTTCATTTTGCACCCCTCACACAAAAAACAATTTTCTTTATTATATCACCGAATGCCATCCATTTCATCCTCCCTATGTTGACGATTAGGGCTAACGAACCTCAGACACGCTATTGGCCGAAAAATCGGCTTGATCCGCGTGTAACGAACCAGAGACACGCTATTGATGGAAAAAAGGCCGGGAAGCGGCCGATTTTCGGTGAATAACGATTGGTAGATTCGTTACAGCCCACAAGGCCTCATTTTGGGCCCAATAAGGATTCTCAGGTTTTCTCAGGTTCGTTAGCGGCAGCTTAGATCTCGCCCGCTCCAACAATGGTTCGCAGCATCGACGTCTGTTGAGGTTCCTTGGTAATGTGGGTGAACCGGACCTTGAGCGGATCTAAGCGGACCGTAGATCCGCTATCTGTGAACAAACGTGCCGAAATGGTAGGGAAGCGGACACTGGTTCCGTTATTCTGCTCAAATCGCCGCGAAAATCAGCCAAAATTCGCAAATAACGGATCACTGTCCGCGAAAACTTCCAATCGCCTGTTTTTGGAGCTAACACAGGTCGCTGGAATAGGTATCCCCCGAGCATGCCGCCGCATCAAAAGCTACGAGATCAGCTTCAAGCCGATGGCAGCGCCAAGCACCATCGCGATGAACAAAATGCGCAGAACGGACTTGGGCTCGTTATAAAACAGCATGCCGAGAATGGCGCCGCCGGAGGCGCCAATGCCAGTCCAGACGGCATAAGCCGTTCCCATCGGCAGCGACTCCATGGCAACCGACAGAAAAATAAAGCTGGCGCCAAAGGAAGCGAGCATCAGGCATAACGCCTGCCAGTTGCGATCCTTATTCAGTTTATTGATCATGGCGACGCCGGCCATTTCGAATAAGCCGGCAAAAATAAGACTAATCCAAGCCATTATTTGCCCTCCTCCTTAGCCGCAGGCGTCTTACCTGAAACGAGCTTGAGGCCAACGACGCCGGCTAACAAGAGAATGATGAGCGCAGCTTTGGCTATTTTGAAGGGCTCGTCAAACAGGATAATCTCGGCAATAACTGTTCCTGCTGTACCTAATCCGACAAAGACAGCGTACACTGTCCCAACAGGCAGATCGCGGCTAGCATCGATCATTAAATAAAAGCTTACAACAATAGCAATGGCAGTGCCGCTCCATTCCAAAGCGGTCTCGGCATGCTTTAAGCCAATGACCCAGCCCACTTCAAACAGGGCAGCGGCAACTACTTTTAACCAGGTCAACTTCATGGCTTGCTTCCAGCTCCTTTCTTACTCTCCAGATTAAAAGTGTGCACAAGCAATCAGGAAAAAAAGCCCGGGAAATATCGGTATCCGATATCTCCCGGGCTTTTTTCCCTCCGTGTACTCGCAGCGTAAGCGGCGCGTTTTCCCTCGGACCAGACCGGCATAGCCGCGGAACCCTAGAAAACCAAAAATATATAATTGCGCTTGCACATATAATTTCTTATACTTTATCCGACAAGATATGAAAATGCAAGTGAAAATATTGAAACATTTTGACGGGCTAAGTCGTCGTATAGATGTTACGAATCATTTTGCATAAGTAAGGAGAGCGGGAGAGATAGAGACACAAGTTACGTTGCCAAGCCGTAAAGAGAGGTTGACGGTTCAAAAACAGAAGAAGCCGGCAAAAAAGAAACGTCGTAAACTGCGTACTGTAATCCTTTATGCTTTATCGATTTTCATGTTAGTTACTAGCCTTGGGTTAGGATGGCTTTTTTTGACACCTTCGGGTACGAATTTGCGTTATTTAATGGCAGATACAATTATTACGACCAAGCATCGCGAATGGGCGAAATATGTAATTGGAAAAGCAGAGCTTGATAAACGGGTTGCCGAATACAATAAGCGATTCGACGATATGGGAGTAGAGCGCGATACCCATACCATTACAATGCCGCCTGTACCGGACAAGGCGGATGAGCAGAAGCCGCTGATTGAAGTTGAGGAAATTAGCGGCAAAGGCTCCCAAGGCTTTGGCTACAAAGGCTTTGTATTGACAGTAAACGATCCAACCAAGCTCCGTCTGGGCGTGCCGGCTAAGCGCGGGCGCGGGGAGCGCGTGCGTGACATGGCGGAGCGTACTGGTGCAATTGCAGCTGTCAATGGAGGGGGATTTGCCGATCCGAACTGGAACGGGAATGGATTCCAGCCAATCGGGGTCGTAATTTCTCAAGGCAAAGTTTTTTACAATGACCTGGGCAAGAAAAGCTCAACCAATATTGTCGGCATTGACAAGGACGGCAAAATGATCGCCGGCCGTTATACGATGCAAGAAATGCTGGATATGAATATTCAAGAGGCAGTGACGTTTCAGCCGCGCATTATTGTCAATGGCAAAGGATTAATCAAAAACGCCGGGGATGGCTGGGGAATCGCGCCGAGAACGGCGATGGGGCAGCGCGAGGACGGCGCGATATTATTCGTTATTATAGACGGACGCGATGCGACACATAGTGTCGGCGTTAATCTTTTTGACGTGCAAAATATTTTGTTGGAGCGCGGCGCCGTGATTGCCGCTAATTTGGACGGCGGATCGTCGACAATTTTGGTCAAGGACAATGTTATTATGAACAAGCCTTCCACCAAGAGCGGCGAAGGAAGGTATTTGCCTACGGCGTGGCTAGTATTTGAGCACCCGGAACAAGCCGAGATCAAGAATATTTGGGAAGGCTTGCGTCCGCAGGACATTGATGCGAGTACATGGTAGCTTAGCTGGCTGCTGGCTGTTGGCCACTGGCCATGCAGTGTTGAGAAGAGCAAGTTCTGAAGTCATCATGACCAGAACTTGCTCTTTTTCGTTATAGAGGGGTCACAGCAGCTTCCTTAGCTTCCTTGCGCTGCTTTTTTTGCGCGTACAACCACATCGCGTACTCCAGCGGTCGTGTAATAGCCTGCCGGTAAGTTTCTTTCTCCCCCGCCTGCTTGAATACTTCTCGCGCCGGCTTTGGATTGACCTCCAGCAGCCAAATATGGCCTTTGCGGTCGATGGCGATGTCCAGCGCCAATTCACATAAGCGTCCATATGATTTTTCTAGGAAGGCAGCAGTTTCAACACCGAAATTATCGGCGGTCTGCTTTACTTCCCCGGCCGTATCGCTGTTTTCGAGCCATTGCTCCAGCAAGCTGCTCATAGACGTAGCTTCTCCGCCGCCATGCAGATTGGACGTGATGCTGCGCGGCGCTCCGATTCTAGCGGCACAGCCGGTCACCTCCCACAGGCCTTGCCCATTTTTTTGGACGAGCATACGGTAATCATGCACGCGCCCGTTGGGCAGCTTTAACTGGATGCCTTGCTGTACCATATATCGTTTCGATTTAAGATCCCATTTGGCAAGCCGGCTGGAAAGCGATGAGAGGGGCACGCGCTGCGGACTGATTATACGCCGCGATTGATCCCGGCCTTGAATTAAGACTTGCCCGTTTCGCAATTTTTCGATTCTGAGAATGCCGCGTCCTCCAGTACCGCCGATCGGCTTTAAAAAGACGATCGGGTATTTGCGCAACATAAGCAGGACGTCCTGGATGCTGTCGTACATGGTTGTTGCGGGCAGATGTTTGCGGAAGCGTTCGTCGGCACGCATCGTTTTGTATACCGTCCACTTATTGCGCAGTACCCGATTCAAAAAAGTGAGATGACCGTATTTTTTGCGGAAGTGGAGCAATTGCTCAAAGCGGCGGCTGCGCTGAATCCGGCAGCGATCATATATCATATGCGGGAAGGTGCGCCATTTTCTTGTCCAGCTCTTTGTTTCCGGGTTATAGACCATCGCGTGAATCCGATTTTGTTTGTAGTTGACGTCCTGCGGTGTGAAAACAAAAACGTCAAGCCCTATCGATTTGCCGGCGGAAGTCATTTTTTGATAAATGGGTCTTTCTTCAAGCGCCCGGTCTTCATTGAGATAAAGGGTTAATATACCAAGCACGGGCTGTCCCATGCGAATTCCTCCTAGCTGTTATGGCGTGCGTACGAATCGAAGCGTCATCTTTCCGGTTGGGCCCTCATGCATGCTGACTGCTGCCATTCCAGCCCGGAAGCACATCTGCATACTGGAATAATTATCGCAGGCAACATTGCATGTAAGGGTGCCGAAATGCCGGCACAACGACTGCATCAGCTTAGTTCCGATGCCCTTGCCGCGCATTTCCGCACGTACGACGACAAGGCAGGCGAGCTCGCCGGCATCTTTGGCAACCGCAAACCCGAGCAGCTTCTGATGCTCGATCGCAAGTGTAATGACTGCGGAAGAAGCAGGGGAGGGGGGCGCCGAGAGCAAGGAGCACAGCGTGCCCATCCCGTCGGCCGTCAGCCGCTGTTCGCCAAAACGGTACGCGAATGCCGGGAGTATATCGCGGAATTCATGCCAGCGATTTTGTGGCAGAAGCATGATGCGCATCTCTCAGCACCTCCAATCCAACCTATTTTTTTGAACGAAGCAAATATTTACCATATTGGAAAATCCGATCCAGCGAGGTTTTGCGGATTTCTGGCTCATCGAACTTCATCGGTTTGGCATTCGCTTCAAAAAACCAGATGCCGCCCGTACGATCAACGCCTAAATCCATGGACATTTCCGCAAGCTTATGGCCGGAGCCGCGTTCGATTTGCTTGGCGATCATTAGCGCTGCGCTCCGTGTTTTACCTAATAGTCTACGCGCCTCATCTTGGCCAAATGCGCTTACTAGCAATTTTTGCGGATCCTCAATGCTGCCGCCGCGCGGAACGTGAGTCGTAATACTTAGGGAGCCCGCGACTCTGGCGCCAAGTCCGGACAGATCCCACTGTCCGGACTTGTTTTTTTGAACGAGTGCACGAAGGTCGAAGCGGCGGTCGTTAAAGGCCGCAAGCCGGATGCCTTGCTGGGCGATATAGCGCTCGCCGCCGCTTTCTTTTTTAATGCGCTGCCACAGCTGCTGCAATGTAGCGCAATTGTAGGTGACGCTTTTTTTATCCGCCTGCACTTTGAGAAGATAAGGCAGCGATTTTTCAGATTGCACCTTAATCGTCATTATTCCATGCCCGGCCTTGCCGCTTATCGGCTTCAGATAGAGATACGGAAATTCCCGCATCATTACCTTCAGGCTTTCCTGCGTAAGCAGGCGGCGGGTCATCGGCGTATATGGCCTTGTCATCTTGGATTGACGCAGCCATTTGAACAGACTCCACTTATTAAAAAATTTAGGGTTGAACAACTGGACGCGCGGGCTGCGCATACAAGCGGCGATCTTTTGCCTCGTTCTTGGCTGCATCTCATCCTCGCGCAGCGGAATCCGATTATAAATCAAGTCAGGGAAGGGAAACTGCTGACGAATCCATAGGTCATTATCCTCGTCGTAGGTAAATCCCTCCAGCATCTTTCTTTTAAAGTTTAAATGTTTAACCGTAAGCACGTAAACGAGAAAGTTATGAGATTTGCCGGTGCGGATCAAATCGGCGAAATTACTGCGGTTACCTCGAAATAACTGGACATCGTCATCAATTGTAAGAATCGCCAGCACAGGCTTCGTGTTGGGCGAGGACGGCTCAGTTATTAGTTCCTGCTGTTCCGGCAGCATCATTCTTCACTCCCTTTAAAGCGGCTCAGGTACATACAATGGTCGACGATATGCATATAGGAGTCGCGCCCTTGTGCGCGCAGTGCCGGATGAGTGAATATAGAGCGTCCGGGTTTGGAGTTAGCTTCGAACATCCAAATTTCACCATCTTTATCAATCCCGATATCAAGTCCGAGCTCGCCAAGCATATGAGGAAAATTCCGTTCGATAGCCTCGCATAGCTTGACGGACACCCGTTTGGCTTTTTCCAGCACATCTTCTGCGCGGTCGCCGAAGGTGCGGCTGAGCGCTTGCTCGGGCGTAAGCAGGGAGCCGCCGTTTTTGACATGGGTGGTGACGCTGCCGCGTCCAGCTTTTTTGGCGCCGATGCCGACGGGAACCCATTTGTTCTCTCCATTTTTGTGCATATGAAACCTGAAGTCGAGCGGGCAGCCGTCTATTTCTACCAGCCGTATGCCTTGTTGGCATACGTAGCGGTTCAAGCCGCTGCCGTGTCTTCCTTGCAGCATCCGCATCAAGCTTTGGAAGCGGGTGAAGCGCAGCAAAACGTTGGAGCCGTTGCGGCGATAGCGGGCAAAATAGCCCTGCTTGGGATGGTATGTCAAGCGATAAATGCCGATGCCCAGACTGCCGGCCGAAGGTTTATAGTATAAAAACTGATGTTTCGTGAGCATTTCTTTAATTTTCTCCGGCTTCGGGTTATTGATTGATTCCGGCAGATGTTGTAAAGCCTCGAGATCCTGGTCGAGCATTTGGTAAACATCTGATTTATCGAAGAAGCTCCAGTTGAAAAAGGGAATTTTGTGGCGGACGAACCGTTCACGCAAACTAATAATGCTGCTGCTCGTTTCCGCCCGTCTGCTGGAGAGCCGGTTGTAAACGACATCCGGCAGCGGCACGGTTCGCCGATGCCAGCCATTCTGGCCATTTAGAAAGTAGCCGTACACCGTCTGCCGCTGCCAATTAATGTCGCGCGGAGTAAAGGCAAAGAAATAGGCTTTGCTTTCTCCAGTGCGCAGGAGCTGCCGGATAAATCCGGTGCGCGAGCCGAACGGAGCCGCGGTCGACCTTGCTGAAGTATCGGTAAGCACGCCGATCAGCGGCCCGAGCTTAATATCGTTCTCGTTCGCTTGCAGTAAGGAAACACTGCCGCTTTTGGGCACCCTGATCGTATTGCGGACGCCGGCTGACAAATATAAGTGATGCCCGGGGCGTTTGATCTGCTTTAATGAAGCGGTAATGGACTCTTTGCCGAGCTTGAGATGAACGGTTTTCTTGCCGGATAACTGCAGTGATTTAAGGAGCGATCCCGACAAGTGGATGACTTTATCGCTGCTAGGTGTGAAGTGAACATGACACGATGTCAAACTCATGGATGAACCTCCTGGTTGGATCTCCTCTGGATTCATATTGCGATCGTGCTAATGCTCGCAAACAGCCGCATCAGCAGGGATTTGACAGTGGACAGAAAGCAGAGGGGAACGACGCTGGATAAGAAGCGACGCGTACTGCAATGGCTTTAAGGCAGCTTGTTGTGCTGCTATATCTGTTACTTCCCGCATACAAAGCCGGCCTGGCTTGCTGTTCGCTTCAATGAACCATAAACGTCCGTCCTGATCGATACCGAAATCGAGCCCGAGCTCGCATAGGCGGCCGAAGCTTTTTTCGAGCCTGAGGGCGATTTGCATGCTGACAAGTTGAATTTGCTGCAATAAGGCAAGAGCGCGCTCTTCGCCATAACGCTTTGCTAATGCCGGCTGTGCGCTTTGCGCAGCACCGCCGCCGTGCAAGTTGGCTGTGATGCTTCCTGAAGCTCCCTCGCGAAGGGCAGTTCCAGTCATGCTCCATTCCCCTTGCTTATCTTTTTGGATGAGCGTCCGGATGTCGAATGCTCTGTCCTCCTTATCCTTTAACTGCAAATAAGGCTGTACGATATAAGAAGCAGAGCGAATGAAGCGCCCGATCCATTCAGTGCAAGTGTCCAGAGAAGGGAAACTGCGATGAAAGGAGTGATTTCGCACTGTTCTGCCGCTGACGGACCACGTCCCGCCGCTATGCTGCATACAGAGTGCGCCGCGCCCCTGACAGCCGGCGATCGGCTTGAGGAACAGGCCGCTTTTATATTGTTTGGCCAGACTCATTAACTGTCGATGTCCCTCGTAGCGACAGGTGGGGGGCAGCAGGGGGCGGATGGAAGGATCTTGCTGTAAAGCATTGTATACGATCCATTTTCCAGGCAATGAGCCGTTTAGAAGGAGAAAGGAATGATGTTTGCGCAGCTCTTCAAGCAGTATGCTTTTATTGCTGCCCCGCTCCATGCTCCGGTCATAGATAACATCCGGCAGCGGGCAGTCGGCTATCTTCCAGCCTGACGCGGCAGGAACGAATCCTGTAATCGTGTCGCCAAGCTTTTTAACACTTGAAGCGCGGAAAAGATAGACAAACAATCCGAGCTTTGCTCCATGGCTGCACAATTCACGGCAAAACCCGCTTTCGGGAAGCTGTGCAGTTTCTGTCTCGCTATCGGATGAGTCACTAATAAGAACGCCGATATTTCGCCTGTGATTGGTCATGGTAAGCAAACCTCCTTCATGCAGATTAAAAGCCGGCTAAATGCCTTGAATAGCGGATCACATTGCGGACAGACGGCCGAATTTTTTGATCCGGGAGCGGTGTATTGTCGTTTTTGGAAGGCTTGGAGTTAACCTCAAGCAGCCAAATGCGCCCGACGGAATCCATTGCAAGATCGATGCCCAATTCGCCAAAATGAGCCGGAATGTGACTGTCAATTCCTCTGGCGATTTCCAGTGCCGCCCTCTGCAGGCGGGCAGGCGCGTCATTGCTGCTTGCAAAGGACAAGTTTGATTTCATGACAGCTTCCTTCACCGTGCTAAGTGTACCGCCGCGGGCGAGATTGGAGACAAAATGATGATTGCCTGCGGTACGGGCTACGATGGAGGTTAAGGACCAATTTCCGGTTTGATTTTTTTGCACGAGCGCCCGGAAGTCGACAGGGCGCCCGTTGATCGTAATAAGATTCAGCCCTTGCTGAATCTGGTATTTGACTGTTTTCATCTTACCGGAAAGGGAAGTGAATAATTTGTTCAAGCTGGAAAACTGTTGCTTTTTAGTTCCGCCAACTGTTGCGTACTGAGCTAAATATTTGTCTCCTTCAGCGCGTGAGACGCGGATAATGCCTTTGCCCAGACTGCCGCGGACCGGTTTGATAAAAACGGTGTTGTAGCGGGTGCACATCGTCTTTAAGGTCGTGAACGTGCGAAGCACATGAGATTCCGGCAAATAGCGGATTAATGCCGCGTCCTTCTTCAACGCATCGAACACTTCAGTTTTATCCAGAAACTTTTCGTTGAAGACAGTGGTGTTGTAACGCAGTTTTACTTCTTTTAAAAATTGTTGTACGCTGGGTCTATTCTCCAGCTTGCGCGAGGTAAGGCGGTTATTGACGATGTCCGGTGCAGGCAGTGCTGTTTTGCGCCAGCCATCTTCATAAATCCAGCCTTCTACTGTGCTGATCCCCCGAATATGCTCAGGGGTGAAGAAATAGACATAAGCGCCTTGCGCGGCACAAGCGGCAACTAGCTCTCGGCAAAATAACGTAATCGATCCGAAAGGGCGCGAGGGCAGTTCGGGATTGTCGCGGCTGATAAGCACCCCGATCAAGGGGCCGAGCGACAAGGTGGAGCTATCTCTGCGATACTGGATCCGCAAGGGGCAGTCAGCATGAATCCCCATGCGCCCTGCAAGCAGCTGACTAATGCGCATCCCATCGAACTTCACGACAGAGACGACTTTGACAGGCTGGCGCAGTGCGCCGAATTTGAGCGTTATCGGCTGGCCAAGCGGAATTTTCCATTGTTTCAAATAAGCTTCGCCAAGCATGATGGTATCTTCGGGAAGTATGCCCGAGCTGATGACATGTACGGCGATTTTTGATTTCAGCATGGGAGTCTCCTTCCGGCTGGATAGTAACGACGAACAGTTGGCGATTGAAAGGTCTTCGACACGAATTACTTCATCATATGAGGACATCTACCCCTTGGTGATTAGCGCAAGCCTTGAGTTGGGCGGTAGAATAAGCCTGATTTTTATTTTGGGAGGAGGATGACGATGTCGATCGAGGAGCAACACGGCGAGACAGCGACGAAACGCGAAAAGCTTATCCAGTTGATTGAGAAAATGAAAATAGGAACCAAGCTGTCCGTAAGATCGGTGGCCGAGCAATTCGATGTCAGTGAGGGCACGGCCTATAAAGCGATCAAAGAGGCGGAAACGCTGGGGCTCGTCAGCACGAAGGAGCGGATCGGAACGGTGCGCATTGAAAGAAAAAAGCGCGGTTCGCTGGAAAGGCTGACGTTTGCCGAGGTGGCGGATATTGTTGAAGGACAGCTGTACGGCGGAGCGGCGGGGCTTGACAAGTCCTTACATAAATTTGTCATCGGTGCCATGGAGCTGGCGGCAATGGTCCGCTATATCGATGCCGGCAGCCTGCTTATTGTAGGCAATCGGGAAGGCGCCCACCGGTGTGCGCTGGAGCAGGGCGCCGGCGTGCTTATTACAGGGGGCTTTGGCACAAGCGAGGAAGTGAAGCAGCTGGCCGATCGGCAAGGACTGCCGATTATTTCCTCCAAGCACGATACCTTTACCGTTGCGTCGATGATTAACCGGGCTATGTTTGACCGGCTGATCAAGCAAAAAATTATGCTGGTTGAAGATATCGTCACGTACAGCCGTCCGGTCGAGACGATGCGGCTTGGCGAGACGGTGGGCGATTTTCACAAATTGTCGGTGCGCACCGGAGGGTCGCGCTTTCCTGTACTTGATGACCGCGGACGGGTTGTCGGCATGATGACATTAAAGGATGCGGAAGGGGCGGCAGCCACCCAGCTGATTGACAAACTGATGACCCGCCATCTCATTACGGCGGCGCCGAATATCCCGATTACCTCGGCTGCCCATACAATGGTTGCGGAAGGGATCGATCTTCTTCCGATTGTCGATAAAAACCGAAAGCTGCTGGCTGCAATCAGCCGCAGCGAGGTGCTGGAGGCGATGCGCTACACCGGCCGCCAGTCGGAATCGGGCGAGACATTCGACGAGCTGATCGGGGCAGGCTTTGCCAAGACGGAGGAGAAAGAGGGGGCAGGCTGGGTATACCGCGGCAAAATTACACCGCAAATGTCGGGGACGCTCGGGACTATTTCCGAAGGGGTGCTGGTCGCCTTAATGACACAAGCGGCCAGAGGCCTTGTCAGAGATTTTGGCAAGCGCGACCATATGGTGGAAAGCTTGACGAGCTATTTTGTACGGCCGATCCAATTGGAAAGCGAAGTGCGAATTGTGCCGAAGCTGCTCGAAATGAGCCGCAAAAACGCCAAGCTGGAGGTCGAGCTGTCCGATGCGCACGGCCTGGCGGCCAAGGCGATGCTGACCGCACAATTGATCGATCCGTTCTAGAGGTTCAGGTTCTCGCGGGCCTTCTCGGTGCTGAAAACCCGACTTTTTGAACTCGCATTTCTCAGCTTCCCGGCCGGATGGAAAAAGGCTGCTCTCAAAAGTAGTTGCGTGGGCTACCTGAATGGAGAGCAGCCTTATCCGCGTTTATCGCGGGCGGTACAAATTGTAATTGCGCAGTCCGGCAAAAAGGTTGAACAAGCCGATCACGATAAACAGTGCGCCGATAATAACCTTGATTGTAGATCCGCTGTATACAAGCATAAACAGCAAGGCGACAAGCAGCAGCATAAGGCCCATCATAATGTTCATTACGGCGGTATGCTTGCCGCGCAGCCGCGTATCTTTTGCCCGCCGCGCTTTGTAGCTGTAAATGACTGAGCCAAACAGTGAGGCGAAAACGCAGATGACGAGCAGCCAGTTCAAAATAACCATAAACAGTGGTGCAGCTCCTTTTCCTGTGCAGTGAATAGATGATAATTATTGTACCACGAGAGGAAGCATTTGGCGAAATTTACGCTCAGGAAGCGACACCGCGCTCATAGACCTCTGCCTTAAACCAGACGCGCAGCACATTTTCGACGACGAGCATCGTTTTGATTTCAATCTTGTAATCTTTCTTATTGATGTCATAAAAAATTTTGCGGTTAAGAAGCAGCCGGGCAATTTTGGCATCTGAATCGATATCGTAAATGCTGTGGCCAAGCAATACTTCCAAATTGTCGCGCAGCCGATTTTTTAAAGCGGTTTGCGTTAACTCGTCGATCGGCCGCTTCAAATCGTCTTCCATAATCGGCATGATGCTCTTGATAATGCTGTGCTGATTTTTGAATTTTGTCAGCTGTTTAATATCTTTTTCATATTGAACGAGCTTTCCTTCCAGCTGAAGGTTTACATTTTTCAAGGCGTCGAAGCTCGCCATAAACAACATATGGTACAGCATCGCGCCAACGATAAGGCCGACGACAAATCCGGCCATTCCCTGCATGAATGAGCGGTAGCGTTCAAAGGGCGGGACTCGCATCGTCAGATCGCTCCTCTGCACAGCCAGCGGATCAGCTCCGTGCCGAGATGGGCGCCCAGAAAGGCGCATACCATATAAAAGATTTGCACGGCTACAGGCGATAGATGGCCTTGCGTAATATTGCTTTCGATGATGCGCATCGGATCGATCGAGCCGCCGACAGCTGCGACAAGCGCCCATATTTTAAGCTGGGAGGCGGTGTTCAGCATCATTGTTGCCGGCGGCATAAATAGAAAGACAGAGCCGATGCCGGCAAGCATCGCGCCGCCGAACACAACGCCAAACGCAATGAAAAAATCAAGTATGGCGACAGACAGAACATGAGCAAGAGACATAAGGACCTTTCGCCTCCCAGGCTGAATGTAGTTTTGATAGGGAAGTCTTGTCTTCCTCACTATCATTCTATGAGCGGAAACTGCGGCAATATGATAAACTAATAGAAAAAGATGCTGCGCATGCGGGGGGAGGGCTAAGACCGATGAGCGACGGTCATAATTTCGTACATTTGCACGTGCATAGTGAATATAGTCTGCTGGATGGAGCCGCGCGCATACGGGATTTGGCAGCCCGTGCAGCAGACATGAAAATGAAGGCGCTGGCATTGACCGATCATGGAGTCATGTACGGCGCTATTCCGTTCTATAAAGCTTGCCGCGAGCACGGCATCAAGCCGATTATCGGCTGCGAGATGTATCTTACTGCCGGCTCCCGCTTCGATAAAGGCTCCCGTAAAGAAAACCCGGCCTACCATTTAATTCTGCTGGCCAAGAACAGGATCGGCTATCAAAATCTGATGAAGCTTTGCTCTATCGGTCATTTGGAAGGTTTTCACTATAAGCCGCGGATTGATATGGAGGCGTTGGCAGCGCATTCGGAGGGGCTGGTCTGTCTAAGCTCCTGCTTGCGCGGCGAAGTGCCCTGGCTCCTGCTGCAGGATCGTCCTGAGGAGGCGCGAGCCGCTGCCCTCAGGTATCAGCATATTTTCGGCGATGATTTTTACCTGGAGCTGCAGGATCACGGCCTGCTTGATCAGAAGAAAGTCATGCAGGGGCTGATCGCGCTGTCCCGCGAGACGGGGATTGCACTGGCCGCGACCAATGATGTCCACTATATCGAGGCGGCGGATGCCGTCATGCAGGATGTGCTGATCTGCATCGGCACCGGCAAAACGGTCGAGGAGGAAGGACGTCTTCGCATCGCGACCGATCAGCTTTATTTGAAAAGCGGCGAGGAGATGGAGGCATTGTTCCGCCATGTGCCGGAGGCGGTTGCGCGCACGGCGGAAATTGCCGCCAAATGCAACCTTGAGCTAACCTTCGGGCGGACGCTGCTCCCGGCCTTTGCACCGCTTCCTGAAGGGATGAGCAGTGCGGATTATTTGGCGGCGCTGTGCAAAGAGGGACTGGAAGCGAGGTATGCCGGATTGCCGGAGTGGAGTGCCGATGCCGCTTTCCGGGCGGAGGCGGACCGGCGCCTCTCCTATGAATTGTCGGTTATTGGCAGTATGGGGTTCAATGATTATTTTTTAATTGTGTGGGATTTTATCCGATTTGCCCACAGCCAGGGCATTCGCACCGGTCCGGGCCGCGGATCGTCCGCGGGCAGTCTCGTCGCCTATACGCTGCGCATTACGGATGTAGACCCATTAAAATATAAACTGCTCTTCGAACGCTTTCTCAATCCAGAACGGATTACGATGCCGGATATCGATATCGATTTTAACGACGAACGGCGCGATGAAGTGATCGCCTATGTAACGGCCAAGTATGGCGAGGACCATGTCGCCCAAATTATTACTTTCGGCACGATGGCCGCCCGGGCTGCTGTGCGCGATGTAGGACGCGCGCTGGCGGTGCCTTTCGCGGAAGTAGACCGCGCGGCCAAGCTGATCCCGGGGCAGCTTGGCATGACGATTGCCGAGGCGCTTCGGCAAAGCAGCGGATTGCGCGAAGCGGGAGAACGCCAGCCGAAGACGAAGGCGATGCTGGAGATGGCGGCCAAGGTGGAAGGGATGCCGCGCCACGCCTCGACGCATGCTGCCGGTGTCGTAATTTCCGGCGAGCCGCTGACCAATTTTGTGCCGCTGCAGAGCGGAACGGAAAAGACGGTGCTCACGCAATATTCAATGGAACATCTGGAAGCGGTCGGCCTGCTGAAAATGGATTTTCTCGGGCTGCGGACGCTGTCGATTTTGGAGCGTACTTTACAATGGGTCAAAAACGAGCATGGCATTACGATCGACTTTCGCTATATCGCCGACGATGATCCCCCGACCTATGCGATGCTTAGCCGCGGCGATACAACAGGCATTTTTCAGCTGGAGTCCGCGGGTATGCGGCGCGTGCTTCGCGAGCTGAAGCCGACGAAATTCGAGGATATTGTGTCTGTGGTGGCGCTCTACCGGCCGGGCCCGATGGAGTTTATCCCCAAATTCATTCAAGGCAAGCATGGCGCGATTCGTGTAGAGTATCCGCATCCGACGCTGGAGCCTATTTTGGCGGATACGTACGGCATCATCGTTTACCAGGAGCAAATTATGCAGATTGCTTCGTCGATGGCCGGCTTCTCGCTTGGGGAGGCCGATTTGCTGCGTCGGGCGGTTTCGAAGAAGAAGCGCGAAGTGCTTGACGAGCAGCGTGCTCATTTCGTGGCGGGCAGTGAGCGGCAAGGCTATACGAGCGATGAAGCGAATCGGGTCTATGATATGATCGTCCGCTTTGCTGACTATGGCTTTCCGCGCGCGCACGCCGCAGCTTATGGCGTGCTTGCCTTCCAGACGGCCTGGCTGAAAGCGAACTATCCGGTTCCTTTTATGGCCTCGATGCTGGCGTCAGTAACCGGCAACCAGCGGAAGACGGCGGAATATGTCGATGAATGCCGGCGGATGGGCATCGATGTGCTTCCGCCGGATGTCAATGAAAGCGGAGCTGCATTCACCCCTGCCCACAGTGCGATCCGCTTCGGTTTGGCCGGCATTAAAAATGTCGGCACACAAGCGATAGAGGCGCTGGCGGCAGCGCGTCAGGAGCAGCCCTTCCGCGACTTGCTTGATCTGTGCCGGCGGGTTGATTTGCGGGTCGTCAACAAGCGCGTGCTGGAGTCGCTCGTTCAGGCTGGGGCATGCGATTCTCTCCCCGGCCATCGCGCCCAATTGTTTGCCGCGCTCGACGAAATGATCGACGCTGCAGCGAAGTGGCGCAAAGAGCGTGAAGAGCTGCAGATTGAGCTGTTCGGCTTTGACGAAGTGCAAAACTGGAATGTCGATCTGCCGGAGGTTCAGCCCTTTACAAGCGGACAGCTGCTGGCGCTCGAACGGGAGCTGCTGGGGCTGTATTTGTCCGGCCATCCGCTCGATGAATATGAGCAGCTGCTGGGGCAAGCGAATATCGAACGGCTAATTGAGCTGTCTGAGGCGCCGGAAGGAAAGCTTGTGCTCATTGCCGGCATGGTCGTTTCGCAGAAGCGTTTTACGACCAAGAAGGGACAAGCGATGGCCTTCCTTCAGCTGGAGGATCGGATTATGCATGCCGAAGCTGTTGCTTTCCCTAACGTTTGGAGCCGGCATGCCGAACATCTCGCCCCGGGTGATCTGGTCATCGCGCTTGCTGCAGTACAGCATCAAGAGGAGGACTTCAAGCTTATTCTCGAGGAGGTTGTTCCGCTTGCGCCCGCTGCCCGCAGCGGTGTTTTGCAGGGGGAGCTCGAGCGGCTGAAGCGCCGCGCGGGCGGCGGGCGTCCGCCGGCGGCTGCGCAGGCGCTGCCGAAGCGGCGCACCGCCTCATATGCCAAGCCAAGCAGCGATTCGGCGGCTGCTCCAAGAAAGCAGCGGATGTATATCAAAATAACGTCGCAGCATGAGCAGGCGGACGTGCTGGAGCGGCTCAAGGGGCTGCTCGCAGACAATACCGGCCCGATTGAAACCGTATTGTTCTATGAAAGACGCCAGCAGACGGTCGCATTGAGCAAAGCATACAGCATCAAGCCTACGCCGCGCTTGATCGAGCAGATCGAACAGCTGCTAGGCCCCGGATCTGCGATAGTAAAATAAATGGACGGCAGCCTGCCGCCGTTCCAAAATTAACGGCACAACTTACGCCCTGTCCGCATACATTTAAAAAACATGAAGCTTTAGTTAAAGTGCGAGTTCAAAAAGTCGGGCTTCGTGAATTATCGTAGCTTGTGCGTGTCGCATGACCTCGTACAGGTAGATGCGGGAGGGATAACTATGCCATCGGAAATGGAAAAAAGGCTGCTGGATCGCGGTGTGTCGATCAATGATGTGGCAGAAATCGTCTATTCGCTTCAAGTCCCTTACAATGCAGATTTGACTATGATGGAATGCACGGATAGCGTGCGTACAGTGCTGGCCAAGCGGGAAGTGCAGTATGTGCTTTTTACCGGAATAGCGCTGGACGAATTAGCGGAACGGGGGGAGCTGCCGCAGCCGCTGCAGGCCATTATGGAGGCGGATGAATCGTTATATGGCGTCGATGAGACGCTAGCCCTTGGGATTACGAATGTGTACGGAATGATCGGCCTGACGAGCTTCGGCTATCTGGATAAAGTAAAGCCGGGAATTATTCGCAAGCTGAATGAAAAAGGTAAGCATATTCATGTTTTTTTGGATGACCTGGTAGCAGGCCTGGCGGCCGCGGCATCCGCGCGTATCGCCCATCAGGATCCGAAGGCGAATCGCTATATTGAAGCGAACTTCGACACTCCTTAACCATATGCAGACTGCATCCCGGCCCGGCAAGCCGGGATCGGCAATGTCTGCCTGTTTTGCCAGGCGGCTCTTGCATCGTTGCGATGAATTCGGATTTTATGCTATCATTATGACATCATATGCCCGAATGATAGAAGAGTCATTTTGTAAAAGGCCATGTTCATGCAATAATGATTGTGTGAGGCATGCCAATTTTGTTCAGGAGGTTCCTTTCATGTGGACAGTCATCTATATCGCGCCAACGACTAAAATCGCGGAAAGTATTCAAAACCGGCTGACGCAGGAAGGTTTTCTCGTTAAAATTCGACAGATTAATGTATCCAAGCAACAGTACGAAATATTAGTGCCCTCGGGTGAACTGGACGAAGTGCAGGAAGTTCTCAACAATATTTTGAATTCACAGCGTTAACAATTACACTTTTTAAAACTGTGCCCCAAAGAGGTGTCTCTTGTGTTCAAGGACTTATTTCATAAAAAGAAATATGCGACGATTCCTTCTGGAACTTCATCCGGAACAGGAACGGCAGCTCGTTCCAAGCCGGATATTCCCGAAGGTTTGATGACGAAATGCCCGAAGTGCGGCAACATTCAATTCAGTAAAGAAATCGAGAAGAATTTGAAAGTGTGCCCTAGCTGCGGACATCATTTCCGACTGAATGCATGGGAACGGATCGGCATGACAATCGATGAAGGTACTTTTACTGAATATGATCCCGGGTTAGAGTCGGTTGACCCGCTCGAATTCCCCGGATACGCCAGCAAGCTGGAGGCGCAGAAGAAGAAAACCGGCCTTCGCGATGCCGTTATTACGGGCGAAGGCATGATTAATGGGCTGCCTGCTGTTGTTGCAGCGATGAGCTTTGATTTTTTTGCCGGCAGTATGGGAGCGGTTGTCGGAGAGAAGATTACCCGCGCAATCGAACAAGCTCATGACAAACGTTTGCCATTAATTATTTTCTCTACATCCAGCGGAGCCAGAATGCAAGAAAGCATTCTGAGTCTTATGCAGATGGCCAAGACGAGTGCAGCGCTTTCGAAGTTTCAAACCGATGGCGGCTTGTACATATCCGTCATGACCGACCCGACGACGGGCGGCGTTTCTGCAAGCTTTGCGACGCTTGGCGACTTTAATTTGGCCGAGCCCGGGGCGCTGGTCGGTTTTGCCGGACGCGTTGTTATCGAGCAGACGATCCGTCAGAAGCTTCCGGACAATTTCCAGACAGCGGAGTTTAATTTGCAGCACGGTCAGTTGGATAAGGTTGTCCACCGCAAAGATATGAAAACATTTTTGCATAAGCTGCTTGATATGCATACTGTAAAGGGGGATTGGACCCATGGCGGGTGAGTTGCCCTTCGAAAAGCCGCTAAAGGATTTGCGCGATAAGATTGAAGAACTGAAAAAACTAAGCGAAGGCTCCGGCATCGATTTCTCTGAGGAGATAACCCGTCTGGAGGAGCGCTGCAAGCAGCTGCAGCAGGAGCTTTACAACGAGCTTACTCCAGCGCAAAAGATGCATTTTGCCAGGCATCATCAGCGGCCGACGTCGCTTGATTTTATTCAAGAAGTTTTTACTGATTTTATTGAGCTGCATGGCGACCGCCTGTTTGCTGACGACTTGGCGATTGTAGGCGGCATTGCCAAGCTTAACGGCATGCCGGTCACAGTAGTGGGACATCAGCGGGGTAAAGATACGAAAGACAACATCGCCCGTTTTTTTGGCAGTCCGCATCCGGAAGGCTTGCGCAAGGCGCTTCGCCTCATGCAGCAGGCGAATAAATTTGGCCGGCCGATCGTGACGTTTATTGATACTAAAGGCGCTTATCCTGGCAATACTGCAGAGGAGCGGGGCATTTCGGAATCGATCGCCCGCAATTTGCGGGAGATGGCGGGTTTTGGGGTGCCGATCGTCTGTGTTGTAATCGGCGAAGGCGGAAGCGGCGGCGCACTTGCGCTAGGCGTGGGCAATCGCGTGCTGATGCTGGAAAATGCCATCTACTCCGCCATTTCTCCTAACGGCGCGGCTGCGATATTGTGGAAGGATTCCGGCCGGGCGGATGAAGCGGCAAGCGTAATGAAAATAACCGCATCTGATTTGGCGGAGTTTAATGTAATTGAAGAAATTATTCCTGAGCCGCAGGGCGGGGCGCACCGCGATTATACCGCGCAATCGGAGCTGATCAGGGAAGCGCTGTGGCGACATGTGCAGGAGCTTATGCAGATGTCCCCTGAACAATTAATTCAGGATCGCTATGAGAAGTTCCGCCGTATCGGGCAATATCAGGATTGCGGAGAACCTTTGACCGCAGAGCCTGGCCCCTCACAGGAACAGACAGAAGAAGCAGTAAAAGCGGAGGCTCTTGATGCAGCCGGGGACGATTCCGGAATTGAAGGAGCGGAAACTGCGGCGGAATCGGCTCCGGTTCAGTAGCGGAGTATCGTTTTTTTGAAACAAAGCAGCGTCTTGTCCGTGGCGGTAAGATGCTGAAACCAATGGATCAGGTCAGACGGAGGATGAAAAAACGCTATGCGCAAAACGAAAATCGTATGTACAATCGGCCCATCGAGCGAGTCGCTCGAAAACACAAAAAAATTGATCAATGCCGGGATGAACGTTGCACGGCTTAACTTCTCTCACGGTGATTTCGAGGAGCACGGCAACCGGATTAAAAACATCCGTCAGGGTGCTAAGGAGCTTGGCAAGACCGTAGCTATTTTGCTCGATACGAAAGGCCCGGAAATCCGGCTCGGCAAATTGAGCGAAGAACCGATCGAGCTGGAACAAGGTGAGACGATCACTTTGACGACTGAAGAAATTTTGGGTGATCGGAACCGTGTGCCGGTTACTTATGCGAATCTGCCGTCCGATGTGTCGGTCGGTTCGACGATTTTGATCGATGACGGCTTGATTGGCCTGACTGTCGAAGCGATTAAAGGCACTGATATTGTTTGCCGCATTGTGAACAGCGGGGCAATCAAGAGCAAAAAAGGCGTTAACGTACCGGGCGTAAACATCTCGCTCCCAGGCATTACAGAGAAGGATGCCGGCGACATCGTTTTCGGCATTGAGCAAGGGGTCGACTTCATCGCAGCATCATTCGTGCGTAAAGCTAGCGACGTCCTCGAGATTCGTGAATTGCTTGAGCGCCACAACGCCGGACATATTCAAATTATTTCCAAAATTGAAAACCAGCAGGGCGTAGACAATTTGGATGAAATTTTGGAAGTATCGGACGGCTTGATGGTGGCTCGCGGCGACCTTGGCGTAGAGATTCCTGCCGAAGAAGTGCCGCTTGTGCAAAAAATGATGATTGAAAAATGTAACCGCGCCGGCAAGCCGGTCATTACAGCGACGCAAATGCTTGATTCGATGCAGCGCAACCCGCGCCCGACCCGCGCTGAGGCAAGTGACGTAGCGAATGCCATTTTTGACGGTACGGATGCGATTATGCTGTCCGGCGAGACTGCGGCAGGCAAATATCCGGTGGAATCGGTGCAGACGATGTCATCGATCGCGGTGCGTGCGGAATCCGCCTTGCAATACCGTGAGATTTTCAGGAAGCAGGCCAATGCGCAGCAAAAAACGGTGACGGAAGCGATTAGCCAGGCTGTGGCCAACTCGGCGCTTGATCTGGAAGCGAAAGCGATTATTACATCGACAGAGAGCGGTTATACGGCCCGCATGGTGTCCAAATATCGGCCGAAATCGCCGATTATTGCCGTTACGCCGGTCGAGCAGGTGAAGCGCCGCCTGGCGCTTGTATGGGGAGTCATCCCTGTAAGCGGCACTCCGGCATCTACGACGGACGAAATGTTTGACATCGCTGTGCGCGGCGGCATCGATTCCGGTATCGTCATGCTGGGCGATACGGTTATTATTACGGCAGGCGTGCCGGTCGGCCAGTCCGGTACGACCAACCTGATCAAAATTCATACCGTCGGCGAACTGCTTGCAAGAGGACAAGGCATCGGCACACAAAGCGCAACCGGCAAAGTCGTTATTGCCCGTTCTGCCGAGGAAGCAGTAGCTAAAGTAACGGAAGGATCGATTCTTGTTACTGTAGCGACAGACAAAGACTATATGCCGGCTATTGAGAAGGCGGCTGCCGTCATTACCGTTCAAGGCGGCGTTACAAGCCATGCGGCAATCGTTGCGCTTAATATGGGCATTCCTGTTATTTTGGGCGTATCCAATGCCTATGAAGCTTTGCAGGACGGCATGGAAGTAACGGTTTACGCCGAGATGGGCGTTATTTATTCCGGACAAGCTAAAGTAATGTAATAAAATCATTGTTGAAAGCGATGGCGCCTGCGCCGTCGCTTTCGTGCAAATTGAGAACCTAAATCAAGGGTATAATAAAGGTGTGATCGAATTGAACGATAAAAATCAGCCGCTGCGGTGGCATCTGCATCCGCTTCGCGTGCGTTACCAGGAAACGGACCGGATGGGGGTCGTCTTTCACGGCAACTATGTGAACTGGTTCGAAATTGGTCGCACTGAGTTTATTCGCCATTACGGCATGCCTTATGAGCAAATCGAGCGTCAAGGCTTAATGCTGCCGGTTGTAGATCTGGACTGTCGTTATGGAGCGCCGGCCAAGTATGACGATCGCGTGTTAATCTGCACGGCCATTGACAGCTATACGCCGGTCAGGCTGTCCTTTCGTTCACAGGTACGGCGTATAGGCGAGCATGAGCAATATCCGGCCGAATGGGCGGAGAAGGTTTTACCGGGAGAACCGCTTGTAGAAGGCGGTACGCGCCACGTTTGGGTCAATGATCAATTCAAGCCTGTCAGACTGGACAAGTCGCTGCCGGAGCTGTACGGGCTGCTGAAGGCCGCATACGCAGGCAACTTGACGGAAGGGAAGGGATAGCCAAATGCTGAAATGGATTGTAGCGGCGATTATCATCATTCCTGCGGTGGAAATATGGGGAATTATCCAGATGAGTCACTTTATAGGCGGATGGTCCACTTTTCTGCTGATTTTGTTAACCGGCTTTGCCGGCGCTTATTTTGCCCGCCTGGAGGGCCGCAAAGCGCTAACCGATCTACAGCGGCAGCTGCAAAGCGGAAGCCCGCCCGGCCATGCGATGCTTGACGGCGTATGTATATTATTTGGCGGGCTGCTGCTGCTGGCGCCCGGCTTTTTTTCAGACCTGATCGGTCTTACATTGCTATTTCCGCTTACGCGCACGTTCTACAAAATACAAATATTGCGCTGGCTGGAGAAGAAGCTTCGCTCGGGCAATTTCATCATTCGCCGATGGTAGCGAGACAAGCTATTTATTGCCGTACATAATGTAAGAATAAATATCGTGGAATACATGAGCACGATGAATAGCGGACAAGATAACGAGTGTGACAGGGCCGGCTATAAGACCGAAAATGCCGAACAGCTGCAAGCCGGCGAACATGGCGATTAGCGTTGGCAGCGGCTGCAGGCCAACGCTGCTGGCCAGTACTTTGGGCTCGAGGATTTGCCTGGCGATCAGAATGACGCCGTATAGAATCGAAAGGCCGATCGCAAGAGAAGGGTCGCCGTAAAGGAACAAATAAGCGATCCATGGGATCATGGCGGCGCCAACGCCCAAATAGGGAAGCAAATCAACAAGACCGATCAGCAAGCCGATTGTGATCGCATACTCGACCTGCAAAATCAGCAAGCCGATTGTCACGACGACGGTCGTAATCGAGATCATGATTAACTGTGCGCGGCAGTAGCCGACCAGCGCCTTTTGCAAATCGTGCCATACAGCCGAGAGAGAGCGGCGAACCGATTCAGGAAGCCAGCCGGATATTTGGGACAAATGGGTGTTCCAGTCCTTTCCGATAAAAAAGGCGGCCAAAAGCACAATAATAAGCAAAGTTGCCCAATTGGGCAGTGATATGATAACATTAATCAGTCCGTTGAGAAAAAAGCTGATAAATTCCGAGCTCTTATTGGCAAGCAAATTCGCGGCATCGGAGATGCGGGAATTGATCGTATGCTGATAATTCGGATTTTGCTGATAGAATGTATTCAGCCTGTCGATCAATGACTGAATTTCCGATGAAGCGACAAATTGTTCAAACTGCGTCTTCCAGAAGCCGATCATGACATTCAGCGATTTGGAAAGATGGACAATTTCCACGATAATCCGGGTAATGAGTGCAGAAATAATGGTCAGCATTGCGGCTGCAAACAGCAATAAAGCAGAAGAAACCGCCAGCCAGCGCGGAATTTTGGCCGTATTGTACAAAAAATTGACAATCGGGTTGATGATATAAGCGAGCGCCCAGCTAATCAAAAAGGGATAGATCAGCGGTGTTACGTATACTAGTGCGGCAGCGAGCAGCAAAAGGATAACAAGCACGAATAGCCCGCGTCCGATACGGTGGATATAAGTACGCTCCATTGTTATGCACCTCCTGATATAAAAAAGCTGAACCCATTCTGGTTAAAAAAATATTAATGGTGCTGATAAAGCATTTTTATGTCCCTTTTTGTTCACTTCCCTGTCAAAATCCGATATGATTGAAGGGACGTAACTGAATCGAATGTACTTAAGATAATGGGAAATCGGGAAATGACTTTTCTGTTTAAAGGAGAGAAAATGATGACAGCAACTAAAGGTCTGGAAGGCATCGTTGCCACGACTTCCTCAATCAGCTCCATCATCGATGGCGTTCTTACTTATCGCGGGATTAATATTGACGATCTTGCCGAGCACGCTTCCTTTGAGGAAACGGCTTATTTGCTCTGGTACGGCAAGCTGCCGACACAATCCGAGCTTGACGGTCTGATGAAACAGCTGAGCGAGTACGCGAATGTACCTGCCCAGGTGATTGCTCAAATTAAGCTGTATCCAGCAGGCACAAATTCGATGGCAGCTCTTCGTACAGCCGTATCGAGTCTGGCTCTGTACGACGAGTCGGCTAACGACATGACACCTGAAGCTAACCTGCGCAAGGCGATCAAGCTGCAAGCCCAGCTGCCGACGATCATAGCGGCTTTTGCCCGCATTCGCGAAGGCAAGGAGCCGATCGCTCCGAAAGCAGGCGTATCTGTCGCCCACAACTTCCTTTACATGCTTACTGGACAAGATCCGGAAGAAGTAGCTGTGAAAGCGCTCGACCAGGCATTGGTGCTGCATGCCGACCATGAGCTGAACGCATCGACTTTCGCGGCGCGTGTGACTGTTGCTACCTTGTCCGATATTTATTCGGGCGTGACATCGGCGATCGGCGCCCTGAAGGGACCGCTTCACGGCGGCGCGAATGAGGCTGTTATGATCATGCTTGAAGAGATCGGTTCGCTGGGCCGGGTAGAATCCGTCATAAACGCAAAGCTGGCGAACAAAGAGAAGATTATGGGCTTTGGACACCGCGTTTACAAAAATGGCGACCCTCGTGCGAAGCATCTGCAGAAGATGTCGCGTGAGTTGGGCAAGCTGACTGGCAATATGGAATTGTATGATATGTCAGTGAAAATCGAAGAGCTTGTAACAGGCCAGAAAGGTCTGAAGCCGAATGTCGACTTCTACTCGGCATCGGTATACACCACTTTGAAAATTCCGCGCGACCTGTTCACGCCGATTTTTGCGATTAGCCGCGTTTCCGGATGGACGGCTCATATTCTGGAGCAATATGAAAACAACCGTCTCATTCGTCCGCGCGCTGAATATGTTGGCCCTGTCAATCAAAAGGTTACTCCGATTGCGCAGCGCTAATCGTTCATAATTAAAAGCAGGCTGGCTGCAGCCGGGCCTCATGCTGCTGCTGGCAGCTATCGTGTCTGGCAGCTTATCGGCACTGTTGCTGACAAGCTGTTTTGGCATGGAGTGCAATGAATTTGAACGCTCTATAAAAATATTATTACGTCAAGGAGGAATATATCCATGAAGCTAGAAAAATTTGCACTTCCGACTGAGGGCGAAAAAATTACAATCGATAACGGTGCACTGCAGGTGCCTAACAACCCGATTATCCCATTTATCGAAGGTGACGGTACTGGCCGTGACATCTGGAAAGCTTCCAAGCGCGTGCTTGACGCAGCTGTCGAGAAAGCGTACAACGGGGAGAAAAAGCTGGCTTGGTACGAAGTGTTTGCCGGCGAAAAAGCATTCAATACTTATGGCGAGTGGCTGCCTGCTGATACGCTGACAGCAATTCGCGAATATATCGTAGCAATTAAAGGGCCTCTTACTACGCCGATCGGCGGTGGCATCCGTTCCCTGAACGTTGCGCTGCGCCAAGAGCTGGATCTGTATACTTGCCTGCGTCCGGTTCGTTATTTCAATGGCGTTCCTTCCCCTGTAAAGCGTCCTGAACTGGTTGACATGGTTATTTTCCGCGAAAACACTGAGGACATCTATGCAGGCATCGAGTATCAAGAAGGCTCTGCAGAGGTTAAAAAGGTAATCGAATTTTTGCAGCAGCAAATGGGCGTTAACAAAATCCGTTTCCCGGAAACTTCGGGTATCGGCATCAAGCCGGTTTCGTCCGAAGGCTCGAAGCGTCTTGCGCGCGCAGCGATCGAGTATGCACTGAAGCATGGGCGCAAGTCGGTTACGCTTGTTCATAAAGGCAACATCATGAAATTTACTGAAGGTGCATTCAAAAACTGGGGATACGAAGTGGCCGAACAGGAGTATGCAGATCGTACCTTCACTTGGGGTCAATATGACCGCATTAAAGAAGCGGAAGGCGTTGATGCGGCGAATAAAGCGCAAGCAGAAGCTGAAGCAGCCGGCAAAGTCATCGTAAAAGACGCGATTGCCGACATCGCGCTGCAGCAAGTATTGACTCGTCCGACCGATTTCGATGTAATTGCAACCTTGAACCTGAACGGCGATTATCTGTCCGATGCGCTGGCAGCGCAAGTTGGCGGTATCGGTATTGCCCCAGGCGCAAACATCAACTACCTGACTGGCCACGCGATCTTCGAAGCTACGCACGGCACTGCGCCTAAATATGCGGACAAAGACGTTGTAAACCCTGGCTCGGTTATTTTGTCCGGCGTTATGATGCTTGAGCATCTGGGCTGGCAGGAAGCTGCCGATCTGATTTACAAAGGTATGGAAACATCCATTAACAATAAAACTGTAACGTATGATTTTGCACGTCTGATGGAAGGCGCAACTGAAGTGAAATGTTCCGAATTCGCTAACGAAATCATCAAAAACATGTAGTCCAGACGATATCCAAATTTGGGAGGATTGAGTGACAATGGCAATCAAACGGAATAAAATTACCATTGTCGGCGCCGGATTTACCGGTGCGACAACAGCGCTTATGCTGGCGCAAAAAGAATTGGGCGACGTCGTACTGGTCGATATCCCGCAGCTGGAAAATCCGACCAAAGGCAAAGCGCTCGATATGATGGAATCGACTCCTGTTCAAGGCGTTGATTCCAACATTATCGGAACGTCCGACTATGCGGATACCCGGGATTCCGATGTCGTGATCATTACTGCAGGCATTGCCCGCAAGCCGGGCATGAGCCGTGATGATTTGGTTAACACCAATGCCAGCATTGTCAAATCGGTCTGCGAAAATGTTAAAGCAACCAGCCCGAACGCATATGTTATTATTCTTTCCAACCCGGTTGATGCGATGACTTATGTCGCATACAACACGCTTGGTTTCCCGAAAAACCGCGTAATCGGCCAATCGGGCGTTCTCGATACTGCGCGCTACTGCACATTCATTGCACAAGAGCTGAATGTATCGACTGAAGACGTTCGCGGCTTCGTGCTTGGCGGTCATGGCGACGATATGGTTCCGCTTGTACGTTACTCCAACGTAGGCGGGATTCCGATCGAGAAGCTGATTCCTGCCGACCGCATCGAAGCAATCGTTCAGCGCGCTCGCGTTGGCGGCGGCGAAATTGTCAATCTGCTGGGCAACGGCAGCGCGTACTACGCGCCGGCTGCTTCGCTTGTTCAGATGGCAGAAGCAATTTTAAAAGATAAAAAACGCATTCTTCCGGTTATCGCACTGTTGGAAGGCGAGTATGGCTATGACAACTTGTTCATGGGCGTACCGGCTATTCTCGGCGGCGACGGAATTGAAAAAATATTTGAGCTTGAATTGACAGCTGATGAAAAAGCAGCGCTTGACAAGTCGGCGCAATCTGTTCGCAACGTCATTGCAGTTGTAAACGGCGGCTAATCGATAATTGCTCATGAAGCAAGCATGAGACCCTGTCCGATCGCGGCAGGGTCTTTTTTCTCAAAAGAAGGGAGGCAGCATAAATGATGGATCAAGCGGTAACGCTGCTCAAGCAGGTCTATGGCTATGACAGCTTTCGAAAAGGCCAGCGGGAGATCATAGAAGGCCTGCTCCAAGAAAAAGATACGCTGGCGATATTGCCGACCGGCGGAGGCAAGTCGATCTGCTATCAGCTTCCGGCATTGCTGCTGCCAGGCACGACCATTGTAGTTTCGCCCTTAATCTCGCTCATGAAAGATCAGGTAGATGCTTTACAACGATTAGGTGTAGCGGCGGCTTACCTAAACAGCTCGTTAGATGCGGCTTCCTATCGGGAAGTGGTCCGCAAAACGATGCAAGGTACATACAAGCTGCTCTATGTTGCTCCGGAACGGCTGGACGGAACGATGTTTGAATCATTTGCGGCTCAGCTGCAAATTTCGCTGATCGCGATCGATGAGGCTCATTGTGTTTCGCAGTGGGGGCATGATTTCCGACCAAGCTACCGGCAATTGGCGCATTGGATCGGACGGTTGGACAAACGTCCACCGGTGGCGGCCTTTACGGCGACTGCCACACCGGAAGTGTCAAAAGATATTGCGGCAATGCTGGCCTTGCGCGAGCCGAATATGTTCGTAACGGGCTTTGCGCGCACGAATCTGTCGCTTTCCGTAGTAACGGGCGCAAACAAACGCCATTTTTTGCGCGACTACATCCAGCAGCGTTCGGATCAATCCGGCATTATCTATACAGCTACACGCAAAGAAACGGAAGAAGTATATGCCGATTTACTGCGGCTGGGAGTAGCGGCTGGCAAATATCACGGCGGATTGGCTGACGAAGAGCGGGCTGATGCGCAGGAGCGGTTTCGCTTTGATGATATTAAAGTGATGGTCGCGACGAATGCGTTCGGCATGGGGATCGATAAACCCAATGTCCGTTATGTCGTTCATTGGCAAATGCCCGGCGATGTAGAGTCCTACTATCAGGAGGCAGGGCGTGCCGGCAGGGATGGCGAGGAGAGCGATTGCGTCCTGTTATTCGAGCCTCAGGATGTACAGGTGCAGCGCTTCTTGATCGAACGGAGCACCGAAGACCCCGAACGCCGCACGATACAGCTTAATAAGCTGTATACGATGATGAATTATTGCCGTACTGACCGCTGCTTCCTGCAGTTCATCGTCAGCTATTTTGGCGAAGCGGATGTCCCGGCTTGCGGGAAATGCAGCAATTGCCTAGATGAAAGCGAAAAGGTTGATTTAACGGAGGAGGCGCGCAAGGCGCTATCCTGTGTTGGCCGTATGAAGGGGCGGTTCGGCGTGACGCTGGCGGCTAAAGTGTTAAAAGGCTCGCGCGACAAGCGGCTGCTGGAATTTGGCCTGGATCGGCTGTCGACCTATGGCCTGCTGAGCAGCTGGCCGGAAAAAGAAATTACAGATTGGCTGTACTGGCTCGTTGCCGAAGGGTATATGCGCATTAGCGATGGCGAATATCCGACTGTTTCGCTCACCGCGCTGGCCCTGCCTGTACTTGAAGGAAAAGAGCAGGTACTGCGAAAACGGATCACAACAGTGAAGCGCAAAAGCGGCAGCGAGCAGGGAGCAAATACGCCGTTGTTTGAAGCGCTGCGCGAATGGCGCCGCAAAGCGGCTGCGCGTGAGGGAGTACCGCCATTTATACTATTTTTTGATGCAACGCTGCGCGATATCGCCGATCAGCAGCCGCTTACAGCCGAGCAATTGCTGCTTGTAAAAGGCGTCGGCAACGCCAAAGTGGCCAAGTATGGTGCAGAAGTGCTTGAAGTCGTGGCAGAGTATCGACAATCACAGCAATAACAGAGCTGTCTAGTTGAAAAATGTGGCATTTTCTTTGATATTAACGGGTTGTTCTAGTATACTGATGAAGACTGAATTACACCTCCAGGAGGAAGAGAAATGGAAAAAATTATGCTGTTATTGCATGTCATTGGGGCGACGGGCATGGGGCTGTATATAGTCCTTCCGGTGCTGATTGGAAGAGCTTCCAAGCTGGCAGGCACGGGACAAGCCGGCCTGGCCGAAGGCCTGCTCTCTGCAAATCGGGTTGCTCAATATTTTTTGGTGCTGCAATTGCTCACTGGCGGTTATTTAATGTCGCAATTGAAGTACTCGTATGTGTGGATGGCCGTAGTTACCGTGCTGTTTTTGGCAATTGCTGCTTTAGGCGGCATTGTCTCTAAGCCGCTTAAGCTGATCGTGGCCGACATTCAGGCAGGACATAGCGCTTCTTCGCATATTGCTAAAGCGCGTGCGCTTAGCATGGTCATTTTGCTGATTTATATCGTTATTCTAATCTTTATGAAATACCCGATGTACAGATAATTTTGAGAGTTAGCGAGGAGAACGCATGAATACTCAGTCACCGGACTTAGTCACTTTTGGTGAAACGATGGCGCTCTTTATGTCGCCAGCATATAAAGGGCTGGAAGGTGCAGCTTCGCTGGAACAAAGCTTTGGCGGGGCGGAGAGCAATGTAGCGATCGGAGCCGCGCGACTCGGTTGCTCTGTAGGCTGGTTCGGCATGCTCGGCAACGATCCGTTCGGCCGGGCAATCTTGAAGCGCGTGCGGGGAGAAGGCGTTGATGTATCGCGCAGCAAGCTGTCTGACGCAGCATCTACGGGACTGATGTTTCGGGAGACAGTGGCCGGCAAGCTGGCGGTCCATTATTATCGCAAGCATTCGGCAGCCAGCCAAATGACACCGGACGATTTGGATTTGGATTACATTCGCAATTGCAAGCTGCTTCACGTTACCGGCATTACGGCAGCGCTTAGCAGAAGCGCGCGAGAGACGGTGCTTGCTGCGGTAGCCGCAGCGAAAGAGGCGGGGGTTAAAGTGAGCTTTGATCCTAACTTGCGTTTGAAGCTGTGGTCGATTGAAGAGGCGAAGCCGGTCGTTCAGCGGCTTGCGGAGCAAGCGGACTATTATCTCCCGGGCTGGGACGAGCTGCAGCTGCTGCATGGCACGCAAGATTTTGCGGCAGTCCGCGCACAGCTTGCCAAATTGTCTGCCACTTGCATTATAAAAGGATATAACGATTCGACTATTATTTTGGAAAATGGCAAGGAGACTGCCGTACCTTTTTATAAGGCAGAGGAAGTAATCGATACTGTCGGGGCCGGCGACGGTTTTTGCGCAGGCTTTTTGACAGGCATTCTGCAGGGCAAAACAGCTGAGGAAGCTGTAAAGATTGGCAGTATTAACGGATCGCTCGTCGTGCAAATGCGCGGCGACTGGGAAGCTCTTCCGGAATGGTCCACAGTAGAGCGGCACTTAGGCGGAGCAGGCTGGGTGGAGAGATAGCATGAGCGGCAGGCCATCTTCTTCTACTAAAGGGAAGCGACGACGTGAGCAAATGATGAATGTGCTCAAGCGTCAAGGGCGGATTACGATCCAGGAAGTTGTGGAGCAGTTCAACATTTCAGAAGCGACGGCTCGCCGCGACCTGGAATTGATGGAGCGCGAGGAGCCTGTTATTCGTACAATCGGCGGCGCGATGTATGACGGGATGAACAGTGTACGCGAGCTGCCGTTTGCTGAGAAGGAAGGGCTGTCCTACCTGGAGAAGGAACAGATTGCGGCAGCCGCCTCGGCGCTAATCGAGGAAGGCGACGTCATCGGACTCTCGGGAGGCACGACCAATTACTTGCTGGCCAAGCTGCTCAAGCCGAGGAAGGGCATCACAGTCGTCACGAATGCCGTTAACATCGCGATGGAGCTGGTCGGCTGCGACATCCAGGTTGTAGTAGCCGGGGGAATGCTGCGCCATAACAGCTTTGAACTTTGCGGCCCTCTAGGCGCGGGGATGATCGCTCATCTGAACATCGGAAAGATGTTTCTCGGTGTGGACGGCGTTTCTTCTACAGGCGGCATTACAACCTATTCAGAGCAGGAGGCGCAAATGGCCAAGGCGATGATTAGCCGCTCGCAAGCGACGTATGCGATGTTCGATCATACGAAGGTGGGACGAACGTCTCTTTTCTCGATTGCGCCGCTCTCCTCGCTGCAAGGGCTAATTACCGACGCGCCGCTGCCTCAGCATTTGCGCAGCGCGGCTGAGGATGCCGGTATTCATATCTATTTGGCCGGCTCTTACGACCATTGAAAAAGCAGTCCCCGCATACAGGCGCCGAAGATGCGCTCGCAGCGGAGACTGCTTTTTTGATTTTAGACGGAGAATACGGTCCGTCCTTTAACCCAAGTTGCCAACATCTGATGATTGTCATCCGTCCAGACGAGATCCGCCCGTTTGCCGACCGAAATGCTGCCTGTCTGCTGCTCAAGGCCGAGCACCTTCGCCGGATTGGCGCTGGCCAGCCGGCTTACCTCAGGCACGGTCAGTTCGGTATGCTTCAGCATGAAGCGGAATGCTTCGATCATCGTCAGCGTGCTGCCGGCCAGACTATTGCCTTCATGCAATGTAGCGACGCCGCCGCGCACATCGACTGCGAGACCGCCGAGATCATACTGGCCGTCGCCAAGTCCGGCTGCTGACATGGCATCCGTAATCAATACCAGCTTGTCTGCCGGCTTAGTGCGCGTAAGCACTTTAATCGCAGCCGGATGGACATGGTGGCCGTCGGCGATAAGCTCTGCCGTAATCGCATCCTCAGTCATCATCGCACCAAGTGTGCCGGGTTTGCGGTGATGGAGACCGGTCATCGCATTATAAGTATGAACGCCGTGGCATAGGCCATGTTGTACAGCGGTGACAACCTCATCGTAAGTGGCGTCAGTGTGGCCGAGCGAAGCGACAATGCCTTGCTGCCTCAGCCATTCGATGACGGCTAACGCGCCATCCTTTTCGGGCGCCAGCGTCATGATTTTGATCAGGGCAGGCCACTCGGCTATCCAGCGCTCCAGCCATTCCGTTTGCGGGGGAACGATGAAGGCAGGGTTTTGGGCGCCTGGCCATTTTTCGCTAATGAAAGGTCCTTCCAGATGGACGCCTGCCAGTTCGGCATATTGCATGTCTCCTGCGCGATAGGCAGCAGCCGCTTTTAGTACTGCTTCAATTCTTTCCGGCGATGCGGTTACGGTAGTAGCCAGTATCGTAGTCGTACCGTTGGCCGCATGGAATTTCGTAATGCCGTCATAAGCCTCGGCCGTCGCATCCATAAAGTCATGCCCATATCCGCCATGCACATGGATGTCGATGAAGCCCGGCAGCAGCCAGCCGCCTTTGCCATCAATGTACGGGATGCTGTCATCTGCCTGCGCTGCATCGGCAGCAGCGGTTATTGCGGTAATGATTCCGTCCTCAACAGTCACTTCACCAACGACAACTTGTTGGTCGGCAACGATCTGTACATTGCCGATCCGCCAGCTACGAGCTTCGCTCATTATAGTTTTCCTCCCGCTTCGCGATCGAGTAAAATAAGTGCATCAGGATGGGCCTGCAGCAGTGATGCCGGACATTGGGTCGTAATCGGACCTTGCAATGCCTGCTTGATAATATCGGCTTTATCTGCGCCTTTGGCCACCAGCATAATCGTACGAGCCTTCATAATGGAGCCAACACCCATCGTAATAGCCAGCTTGGGAACATCGTCCATCGAAGCGAAGAAGCGGGCATTGGCGTCGCGCGTTTCCTGCTTCAAGGTGACGACATGGGTGCCGCCCTGCAAGGCTTCGTCCGGCTCATTAAAGCCAATATGGCCATTGTGGCCGATGCCCAGCAGTTGAATATCGATCGGCTGTCCGGCCATCATGCCGTCATAGTGTGCGCATTCTGCCTGCAGATCGTCTGCCATGCCATTAGGCAAAAAAGCGCGGTCAACCGGCAAGTCGATATGTCCGAACAGGTTGTTTTTCATAAAGTAGGCGTAGCTTTGCTCATTGCTTGCCGGCACGCCTACATATTCATCTAGGTTAAAGGTTGTTACTTGTGAAAACGAAACATCGCCTTTACGGTAGCGCTCCACCAAATTTTCATAGATCCCGATCGGGGTCGAGCCTGTTGCCAGGCCTAATGTTGCCTGCGGTTTCCGGTTTATCTTATCGATAAAAAATTGGGCCGCAAAAGCGTCGAGCTCTTCCCGGCTGTCAAACATGCGAATATTCAATGATGCCGCCTCCTGAAATTAATTGATGTCACCTCCTTCTATATTAAATGAAAAAGCAAGATATCTCAATCAAAAGCAGTATAAAATGATTGTATAAATCGAAAAAATGATTTTTTCGATCAAAAATAGAGGGGTTGCGGACCGGCGAATAAGCTGGTATAATCATCTAGGTTAATTAAAATGAATAGCGTTATTCGGAGGAGCCTGCCATTAGCGGGCTCTTTTTGTCTTTTTTGGGGTCCGCGGCGGATTCCATGATAGAAACGGGAGGGAATGGAAACGGTATAAGTAGTAAATGGACAGCTGTAGAGAAAGAGTTTGCAGGAGGTTACTATGGAACAACAAGCGATCTGGGCAATTGGTATATTTTTAGTCATCTATGCTTTAATCATCTCGGAGAAGATACATCGGACGATTGTTGCCGTTATCGGCGGCATCATCATGATCGCATGTGGCATTGTCAGTCAAGAGGTCGCGATTACGCATATCGATTTCAATACACTTGGATTGTTAATCGGCATGATGGTGATCGTAAGCATTACCGCAGAGACGGGACTTTTCAAGTATATCGCGATTTATGCTGCCAAAAAGGCCAAAGGCCAGCCGATCCCCATCATGATCTTTCTGGCGGTTATTACAGCCGTCGGCTCCGCTTTTCTCGATAATGTAACGACTGTATTATTGATGGTGCCGGTTACTTTCAGCATTACCAGACAGCTGCGCGTCAATCCGGTGCCTTATCTGCTGACACAAATACTAGCTTCTAACGTCGGCGGCACAGCAACTCTAATTGGCGATCCGCCGAACATTATGATCGGCAGCGCGGTCAAAGAGTTGACCTTTATGTCCTTTATTGCCAATCTGACGCCGATCGCGGTCATCGTAATGCTCGCCTATATCCCGATCTTTATTTTGCTGTTCCGCAAGCAGCTGAAAACATCGCCGGAGCTTAAGCAAAGCATTATGGAACTGGATATGTCGGAATTAATTACCAACCGTTCGCTGATGAAAAAATGCCTGGTCGTTCTGGGGATTACGATATTAGGTTTTTTCCTGCATCAGACGCTGCATCTGGAATCGGCGACTGTTGCGCTGGCCGGCGCCTTCCTCTTGCTGCTCATGACCGGAGAGCATAAAATGGAAGAAGCATTTTCGCGCGTGGAGTGGACAACGATCTTTTTCTTTGTCGGGCTGTTCGTGCTCGTCTCCGGCCTGGTCTACACCGGGGTGATCGCCGAGCTAGCCGCCAAAGCGATTGAATGGACGGGCGGAGATCCGATCGCGACTTCGATGCTCATATTGTGGCTAAGCGCGATCGCTTCCTCCTTCCTGGACAACATTCCGTTCGTAGCGACGATGATCCCGATGATTCAGGAAATGGGCAATATGGGAGTGTCCAATCTGGAGCCGCTCTGGTGGAGCTTGGCGCTCGGCGCATGCTTCGGCGGCAACGGAACCTTGATTGGCGCGAGCGCCAACTTGATCGTGGCCGGCTTGTCAGGCAAGGAAGGCTACCCGATTCGTTTTGTCCAGTTTTTAAAGATTGGATTTCCGCTTATGCTGCTTTCCATTGTGTTGTCCAGCGCGTATATTTTCTTGCGTTATCTCCTCTAAATATTTGGCAGGAAGGGAATGAACAGCGATGTTAAGCTATCGGTTTGACGACACGATCATTGACATTCAACAAAAAAAGGATGGAGACGATTTTGAATTTCTGGTGCGCATAAAGAATGAGGCCAAAGCACTGGAGCCAATGAGAGCTGTCCGGCATATTTTTGAGGATGACGATGATTACACGGATGTATTGTTCTACGCCTATCCGCATCATGAGTATAAAGTTATCGTCCGTCAGCAGCATTACGTTGATTTCATAGTCGAGCTGCTGCGGCATCGCCTGCTGGAGCAGGTTGCGTGGGATGCAGCTAAGTAAATATGGGATAACACCGGAGGAGCCTGTCACCAAGGGCTTGCTGTGCCTTTTACAGCAAGTTTTTGAGGACAGGCTTTTTCGTGCATAAATGACAGTTATTTCTTTCATGATAAGAAAAAGGGATGGTGAAGCGATTGTTAATTTTTGAATTATCGATCATACTGCTGGCTTCAAAGCTGGCGGGCGAGCTGAGCCTGAAGCTGCAGCAGCCGGCTGTACTGGGTAAACTGTTAATTGGTATTGTGCTCGGGCCAAGTCTGCTTGGTTTAATTACGAATACGGCTGTTTTAGAGGAGATCAGCCAAATTGGCGTCATTTTGCTTATGTTTATTGCCGGGCTCGAGACGGATATGGATGAGTTTAAACGTTCGGGAAAGGCATCAGCCTATGTAGGCGTTGCCGGCATTATTTTTCCTTCTCTGCTGGGCTTCCTGGCCGGCTGGTGGGTCGGGATGTCGACAATGGAGGCGGTATTTCTCGGACTGCTGCTTTCGGCGACTAGTGTAAGCATTTCGGTGCAAGCCTTGAAGGAAATGGGGCAGCTGAAGTCACGGGAGGGGGCGACGATTCTCGGGGCGGCCGTCATCGATGACGTACTCGTTATCGTTGCGCTGGCCTTCGTTATGAGCTTGTCGGGCGGAGATGTCAATTTGGGAATGGTCGTGCTGAAGAAAGCCGCCTTTTTTGCCATAGCAATAGCTGCCGCCTGGAAGCTTGTACCGTGGATCCTGCGAAAATTTGCCCCGCTGCGCGTGACGGAGACGGTCGTGTCGGCAGGCCTGATCATCTGTTTTATCTATGCTTATTTTGCGGAATATGCCGGTGTAGCAGCCATTATCGGTGCCTATATTGCCGGTGTGGCTATCAGCATGACGAGCTACAAACATGAAGTATTTGAAAAGGTGGAGACGATTGGCTACGCGATCTTCGTGCCGGTATTTTTCACTTTGATTGGCGTAAAAGTCACGTTCGACGGCGTCGCCTCCCATCTTGGCTTAATTATCGGGCTAAGCGTGATCGCGATTGTGACCAAGCTCTTTGGCTCAGCCATCGGCGCCCGGGCGGCGGGCTTCGGCTGGCGCAGTGCGCTTGCCGTGGGATCCGCGATGGTCTCGCGCGGCGAAGTAGCGCTAATTATTGCGGCGATTGGCCAGGAAGCCGGGCTGCTCGCTGACGAGATGTTTGCCGTCATCGTGCTTGTCGTCTTAATTACGACCATTGCTACTCCGCCGATGATGAAATTGTTTTTCAAAGCGCCGGATCAAGCGAATGACCCATTACGGCATGAATCCACATCCGCTCGGCAAACAGCTGATTGCGATGAAGAAAAGTGACTTCATAAACTAGCGGCAGGCCGGCGCGGAAAGGCAAATAATAAAGCCTGGCTGTTGGCTGCTGCTGCAGCTGCGCCATCTGTGCCGGCGATAGCTGCGCTTGCGCTTTGCGGATCGCCTGTTCGGATGAAAGCACAGAATGAGCCGGGCGGTTGAACAATTGCTTTTCCAGCTGTGGATAAATGAGGCTTTCTACTGCAGTAACGACGCCTTGAACATCAATCGTCAGCTTTATATAGTCTCCATATACAGGCGTATCGAATAAATAACGTTCGAGATGGACGGTTCGCGTCCCTCCCGGCAATGCTTTAACCGCTTTGATTTTCATGTTTTTCTCAGGACTTTTCAATCCGAACAAATGCTTGTTGCGGGCAATAAATTGAGTGGCAATCCATTCCGTAGTATGGCGCGATACCGAAGTCAGGCGGCCGCTTATCGCCGAGGGCGTACCTGTCTGCTCATTCCAGGAAATACGGAATGTTGCGCCGCTGCTGCGGGCAAGCGCCTGCAATTCATCTTTCGCTTTCCTGTCAAGCTCCGGTGAAGAGTGGGCGGAGGCTAAGTTAGGCATTGCCGTCGTCAAATTTATTATTATCGCTAGCAGCATTGCTGCCTGGATCGTTGATTTCATAGGGGGAGCCTTCCTTTCTATATTCATTCATCGCTATTATCGGTCAACGCCAAGAAAATTATGCCGTTCTATTGTTATTTTGCCAATTCTAACACGGTTGAGTACAATAGGAGCAATGTACTTTAAAAATGGAGGTGCTTGCTATGACGACGGCCTGGTATGAACGCAGCTTTGGGCCAGACTACATGGTAATCTATCGCCATCGCGATTGGGAGCAAGCAGCTCGTGAAGCGCAGCAAATGGCAGGGTGGCTCCACCTGCCTGCCAATGCCAGATTGCTGGATATCGGATGCGGAATGGGGCGGCATGCAATGGCGCTGTCTCAATTGGGATATGAAGTGACCGGCATTGATCTGTCAGAGGCGCTTTTGGAGGAGGCGCGGAAGCATAGTTTCGGCAATGTTACCTTTATGCAGGGGGATATGCGCAGGCTGCCGTTTGCCGAAGCGCAGTTTCAGGCGACAGTAAATTTATTTACCTCCTTCGGCTATTTTCGCGAGGAAACGGATAATGCCGTGGTCTTGGGGGAAATTCGGCGGGTATTAGCGCCCGGCGGAAAGTTTTTAATCGACTTTCTTAACCCTGTCTATGTAGAGCAGCAGCTTGTTCCGTTTTCCGAGCGGGTTGACGAAGAGACCGGGCTGCATATAGAAGAAGCCCGCCAAATTATCGGCGGCTGGGTCATCAAGCAAATTCATGTCTATTCCGCAAGCGGAGACAGCCGGCGCTACGAGGAGCGGGTGCGGTTATTTCCGCTGCAATGGTTCGAGGATATGCTAAATCGTAATGGTCTGCGGCTGGAGAAGGTTTATGGAGGCTACGACGGCGGTCCGTATGAAGAAGCGTCCTCGCCAAGGATGATTATGACCGGGAGGGTCGAAGGATGAATGTACAGGAATGGCCTGGGGGCATTGTGCAGGTTAAAGTCCCGCTTCCTTTTTCATTGAAATGGGTAAACAGTTATTTAATCGCCGATGCGGACGGCTATACATTAATTGATCCCGGCTTGCATACGGCTGAAGCGGTTCACGTTTGGGAAGAGGTGCTGGAGCGGCGCCAGATCGCATTCTCGCAAATCCGTACCATTTTGCTGACGCATCAGCACCCGGACCATTATGGCTTGGCCGGCTGGTTCCAGCAGCGGTGCGGCGCGCCGGTGCACATATCGGCCGATTCCTATGCCTATGCAGTACGGCTGTGGGGCGAAGGCAGGACATTTGCCGGCGAGCTGACGGCGCTTTATGAACAGCACGGCATGCCCCGCCAACTGCTTGCGCAAATTGCGCCGCACCTGGAAAGCTTCGTCGAGCGGGTGTCTCCCCAGCCTGAAGTGACGCTGCTGGAGGCGGGAACGACCATCCGCTTTGGGGGATTAACCTGGTCACTGCTCGATGCGCCAGGGCATGCTAAGGGACAACTGTGCCTATATACGCCGGAGAAGCAGTGGATGTTTTGCGGGGATCAGGTATTGCCGGAAATTACGCCCAACATTAGCGTCGTCCCAGGGGAGGATGAAGACCCGCTGCAAAGCTTTCTGGACAGCCTGCAAATGCTGCGCGAAATAGAGGTGCGGCTCGCGTTTCCGGGGCACCGGGAGCCGTTTGCAGATTTTGGCGGGCGCATTGATCGGATACTGGCGCATCATGTACGCAGATTGACAGCAATTGTAGAGATGCTGAAGGAGCGGCCGCTTACGGGCTTTGAAGTCTGTCAGCATATGTTCGGCGAGCGCATTGCCGGCAATATACATAATTTGCGCTTTGCGATGTCGGAAGCGCTGGCGCATTTGTATCATTTGCAGCGGAAAGGCCGTATTGGCCATCAGTGCAGAACCGGCCTCGTTTCTTATTTTAGCGAAAATTGATGGCTGATTTTGTCCTAGTGCTGGTATAATGGGAAATCATATCTAAATTATTCTGTTAAAGTAAGGAGCACCTACTATGCGTATTACTCGCTCTGAAGTACTGAAGCAGCAGCGTAAAATTCGCGCCCGTAACCGCAGACGGATCATTCTGCTCAACTGTGTATTTCTGCTTGCTATCGCAGCCTTGGTAGCTGTTTGGACCTCCGGCGGCAGTGACAACAACGGAAAACCGTCGGGATTGGCAGACGGCCAGGCGGGTGAACGGCTGAACCCGACGGCTGACAATGGCGGGGCGGATAATGCCGGACAATCGCCTGCAGGCAACAATGATGGGAACGATGAGGGGCAGCAAGAGGGGAAGCAGCGGGACGAATCGGCCGCCTCCAATCAAGAAGAGGAAGCTGGGCAGCCTGATGCGGACAAGGAAGATCCGGCAGGAAACAAAGAGAATGAGGGGACGGCAGAGCCCGAGGAAGCGGTTATTGAAGATAAGCCGCCGTTAATTTCCGGCACGGACGGGACCGTGACATTAGCTTTTGTGGGCGATATTTTGCTGGCCGGGGCTGTAGATAAATTAATGCAGAAGCACGGCTACGACTATCCGTATGCCAAAGCATTACCTTATTTGCAAAAACCGGATTTAACAGCGGCGAATCTGGAAAACCCGGTCACTGTACGCGGCACGCCGGCCCAAGATAAACAGTTTGTCTTTAAAGGCTCGCCCAAATCGCTCCCTGCGCTGACAGAGTCCGGAATTGACGTTGTAACGCTTGCCAACAATCATACGCTCGATATGGGGGTTGTGGGCTTGCTGGATACGATCGGCCACTTGGATGAGGTAGGGATGCCCCACACCGGCGGCGGCAACGATGAGGAAGAGGCGTACGAGCCGGTTATACTGGAGGCGAAGGGGATTAAGGTCGCATACGTCGGTGTATCGCGGGTGCTGCCTGATGTAGCATGGAAGGCAGGCCCGAATCGCCCTGGCGTAGCGGAATCGTATGAGACCGAGCGCGGCATTGCCGCGGTCAAGAAGGCGAAGGAGCAAGCGGATATCGTTGTCGTCATGATCCATTGGGGCAGGGAGAAGGTAGATTACCCGGTTGATTATCAGCCGGCCATGGGGCGGGAATATATCGATGCCGGCGCCGATCTCATTATCGGGAGCCATCCGCATGTGCTGCAAGGATTCGAACAATACAAAGGCAAATGGATTGCATATAGCTTAGGCAATTTTATTTTTAATATGACTCCTACATTGAAAACGAGAGACACTGGCGTTCTCGATGCTGTTTGCACGAAGGATGGCGACTGCTCGCTGCAATTCCATCCTATGCTTGCTGTTGAATCCCAGCCTACACCGCTTGAGGGCGACGCCGCCAAACAGCTGCTGGCCAGAATATCAAAGTTTTCCATCAATGCTGTCGTAGATGAAGAAGGCTATGTTAAAGTAAAGCGCAAATAAAGCAGCTGGCTGAATGAGGGTAGTGGTAACATTTATAGAATTTCATCATTTAATGGTTGTATATGGTGGAAGCGGGAGTTGATGATGTGGCCAGATGCGGCTGGGTAAATAATGATCCGTTGTATATTAGCTACCATGATCATGAATGGGGAGTTCCGTTACACGATGATCGAAAGCTGTTTGAAATGATCATTCTGGAAGGCGCTCAAGCGGGTCTTAGCTGGTATACTGTACTGAAGAAGCGGGAGACGTATCGCAAAGCTTTTGACGATTTTGATGTGGATAAAGTGGCTGCTTATGATGAGGAGAAGCTGGCTGAGCTGTTGAATAACCCCGGCGTTATCCGCAATCGTCTGAAAATCGCCGCGGCTGTAAATAACGCACAAGCGTTCATAAAGGTGCGCGAGCAATTTGGCAGCTTTGATCAATATATTTGGCGTTTTGTCGATGGAGAGCCGATCCTTAATCACTGGAAGGAGCTGCGTGAGGTCCCGGCACGCACCGACATCTCTGATCAAATGAGTATCGATCTGCAGCGCCGCGGCTTCAAATTTGTCGGCAGCACGATTTGTTATGCGTTTATGCAGGCAACCGGCATGGTGAACGATCATCTGACGACATGTATCTGTTATCATGGAGCCCGCAAATAGCCGGGAAGGTAAGACCATATCCGAATTCGGATGTGGTCTTTTTTGTTGTACCTCTGTTAGAAATCTCCGTATGGCTTGAAATAAGGTGCGAAGCAAAAATCGAAGCAGCGAAATAACAAAAGATGTGGCATACCGCAAATAATGGCGCTTTCCTTGTCCTGACGGCGACTGCTATTTTGGAATCGTACCTGATCGAATATGAATCGGGAAGATTATGAAAAGAAAGGAGTTGCCAGCATCATATGGCTGCACATTCAGCTACAGCATCCAGGGGGTCTGCACAGACGGAGCCGAGAGCGCGGCGCAAATCGTTTTGGAGGGATTTGAAGCGGAGACCGTTTTTATATGCGCTGCTCTTTCCCGTCATTGCGTACTTTATTATTTTTAAATACTTTCCGATGTATGGCGAGATTATTGCTTTTAAAGATTTTCGCCTGATGGACGGCATATGGGGCAGCAAGTGGGTCGGAATGCAGCATTTTGAACGGCTGTGGCATAGCAGTGATCTGTGGAAAATTGTTCGCAATACATTGCTGCTTAATCTTTATTCTCTTTGCATTGGCTTTCCGGTTCCGATCGCGCTTGCGATTGTGCTGAATGAGGTCCGGCTGGAATGGTTCAAGCGTGTCGTACAAAATTTGCTTTACTTGCCGCATTTTTTGTCATGGATTATTTTAGGGACAATCGTGATCGGCTTGCTTTCGCCAAGCACTGGCTTTATCAATGCCGTTCTAAAAATGTTCGGCGTCGACCCGATCTACTTTATGGGCAGCAATTTTTGGTGGCCAATAGTTTATGTGCTGTCCGGTATATGGCGTGACGCCGGTTTTGGGACCATTCTATACTTGGCTGCAATGTCTAGCATTGATCCGCATCTGTATGAGGCCGCCCGGATCGACGGCGGCGGCAAGTTGCGGCAAATATGGCATATAACCCTGCCGGGAATCCGCAGCACGATTGCACTTATGCTTGTGCTGCGGATGGGGCATATGTTCGATGTCGGCTTTGAGCAAGTATGGGTGCTGACGAACCCGCTTGTTACGAGTGTAGCAGATGTTATGAGCACTTATATTTATCGGCTGGGATTAATTAATTTGCAATACAGCTATACCACGGCAATCGGATTACTGCAATCGCTTGTGGGCTTAATACTGGTCATCACGGTTAATCGCATTATCCGGGCAATGGGGGAACGGGCGTTATGGTGAAAAAGGGATATCTGTACCAAGCGGCGATTTACTTGTTTTTAGCGGCTTTTTCGTTCTCAACGCTTTTTCCGTTTCTGAATGTGATGGCAGTCTCATTAAGCTCGGCAGAAGCGATTCGGGCAGGTAATGTGTCTATTTGGCCGCAGCAATTTACATGGGACGCATACCGCAACTTAATTGACGACGGACAGCTGATTGTAGCCATGAAAAATACGGTTGTGATGACGGTTGTCGGTACCGCACTAAATATGCTTGTAACGATTATGGCCGCATATCCGCTGTCCAAGACAGATCTGCGCGGCCGCGGTCCGGTGCTGGCGATGATCATTTTTACGATGCTGTTTGGCGGCGGGCTGATCCCGCAATTTTTGCTAATCAAAAGCCTGGGATTAATGGACACCTATTGGGCGCTATGGCTGCCAGGCCTGCTTAGCACCTACAATTTGTTCGTGATGAAAACCTTTTTTGAGGGCTTGCCCGGCGAGCTGGAGGAATCGGCGGCGATTGATGGAGCAAAGGATTGGATGATATTAGTGCGAATTGTGCTTCCGCTGGCTCTGCCTGTCATTGCAGCCTTGACGTTATTTTATGCGGTTGGCTGGTGGAATGCTTACTATAACGTGCTCATCTTCATTAAAAGCTCCACGAAAATGTCGCTTATGGTCAAGCTCTATCAAATGATTGACAATCTTGATCCGACCTTGCTGCTCGGCGATTCGGGCAATGAGAACAATGCGCTGCCGCCAGAAGGCGTTCGGGCGGGCGCGGCGATGCTGGCTTCACTGCCGATTCTGCTTATTTATCCGTTTTTGCAAAAATATTTCGTCAAAGGTGTACTTATGGGGTCTGTGAAAGGATAATGCTGTTCATTTGGCGCCAAGCGCCTTATGATATAATTTTACGTTACGGGAGGGCAACACAGATGAAAAAGAAAAAACGTTGGTTGCAAGGAACTGCTGCCGCGGCAATGACATTAGCATTAACAACCGCGCTTGCCGGTTGTGGAGATTCTCAGAATGGTAATGCGGGATCAGAAGCCGGCAATGACGGTCAAGCTGGCGATAAATATGACAAGCTGCCTAAAGCAGTATCCATATCGATGTTCGATCGTGGGGGAGTCGCCGCTGATGAAGGTTCCTACGAGGACAATCGCTGGACCAAATGGATCCGCGAGCAGTCGGGTATTGATGTAACCTATGTGCCTGTCCCTCGAAATCAGGCAGGAGAAAAAATAAATACATTAATTGCTTCTGGCGAAGCGCCGGATATAATTTGGGATTATGACCGCAATTATATCGGAACTTTGTATACGCAAGGGGTTATCCAGCCGCTTGACGAGTATATCGACAAGTACAGCACTGTACTGAAAAAATATATCGAGGACAATCCTGATCTGAAGCCTTATATGTCATTCGATGGGCAAATTTATGGCATTACGACGAGAAGACCGACTAATCAGCTTGCCAATGGCGCGATGTGGATTCGGCAGGATTGGCTGGATAAGGTCGGAATGAAGGCGCCATCAACGGAAGAAGAGTTTTTCGCTGTGTTGAAAGCGTTCAAGGAAAGCGGCCTGTCTGGCAGTACAGATGCTCCGGTGCTTTCAATGTTTACCGGTGGTAACGTCGTAGGCGGGTTATATGCAGTGCACAGCACGCAGTGGTATCTCGAAGACGGCAAAATGACGAATTCCTTATTTGTTGACCGCAATATCGGCGCAATGAATTTTGAAAGAGCACTATATGCAAACGGATACATTGACAAAGAATATATGACAGATAAAAATGGCCAAAAAATGATGACGGATTGGGCAATGGGCAAGACCGGCGTATTGCTTGGCACCGTTGGCCATGGGATCGACGGTTATATGAAGGATTTGCTTAGAAACATACCAGAAGCCAATCCGGTGCCGCTTGCGCCATTTTCTACGAAATATGGCCATTACAGCAGCTATCAGGAAACACCGGCAAGCATTTATGTTGCGTTCAATAAAGAAATGAAAAACCCGAAGGCAGCCATTGAATTTTTAGACTGGATGTTTGAAAAAGGTTGGTTCACTGTACAAAATGGGATCGAAAATACACATTACAAGCTGGTGGATGGCGTGCCGCAGGTGTTAGATGCCGATAAGTTTAAAAAAGAGGTCGCGTATGCTGGGGAATATGCAATTGTTAAGGATGATGCAGCGTCCTTCAAGCTTGAGCATCTGCTTGTGAAAGCAGCGAATGATCCATTATCGCAGCGCTGGGCGAAATTGAATATTGCGGCGATCGAGACCGCATTAAGTGTTCCGTTCCGCAGAGATATTCCTTATGTGCCAAGCATGCCGGAAATTGGCAGTGTATTTGCCAGCATTGGGCCGAAAATGGGTGAAATCCGTACAAGGGCTATTATTAAAGGCGATATTACACCTGAGCAGGCACTGGAAATGATGCGCAAGGAATATAAAAACGCTGGCGGCGAGCAAGCGGATGCGCTAGCGCAAGAATGGTATGAAGCAAACAAGGATAATTTCAAATAAAGACAACGACAAGGTTGCATGCAAGTCTGGCGCTTGCTGCAGCCTTGTCATTACACTATAGGGGGCAAGGCGATGCTGCAGCGACCGAAGCAAAGCTATTCGAAATTGGCCAAGATCGTGATTTTACTTTTTTCCAGCCTTTGTATTGTAATAACGGTTGGCCTTTCTTATTTTATTACGACGAATCAGCTGCGTGCAGAAGTCGAGCAAGCGAATATGTCCTTGCTGCGAGAGGTGAATGGCAAGCTTTTGGTCGTGTTGAAATCGATTGATGCGGAAGCAATCCAGTTTTTGCGCAGCCGCAATATGTGGACCTTTATGGAGGACGAAGCGGCCGAGCAAGCGGATATCATTGCAATTAATACGCGTATTGGCGATTTATTGCTGAGCAACAATATGATTTTTTCGATTGATTTGTACTCCTATGCCAAGAAAAAATGGTCGCATACGAATCCGTTCCAGCAGCAGGAGCCGGATGTCGATTATGACTGGATCAATGCTTTTGCACAGTATAAAGGGTTTTATCAGCTAATAGGCACAAGAAAGCTATCCATCGATGACTCAAATACGGTATTTCACAATGTGATGACGCTGATCCGCTCCTACCCGCTTACCCATGCAGACGGATACCGTAAGGGAGCAGTAGCGTTCAACATCGATGAGCTGTCCATTTATAGCTTAATTAAACATGCGATAGACCCGGCCATTGGCTATATGTTTATTGCAGATAGCGAGGGCGTCATTATTAGTCATGCTGATAAGAGGCTAATTGGGACGAATGTTAATGATCGCTTTTCGGCGGCAGAGCTGCAAGCGAGCGATGAGGGGCATTTCAGCCAAAACATCGGCGGAACGGACAGCACGGTGTTTCATATGAAAAGTCCTTATACAGGGTGGAAAATCATTAGTGTAGTTGCCGATGCAGGTTTAAGCAAGCCGCTGGTCAAAGTGCGCAATATGCTATTGATTATTGCCGGGGCATTGCTAGTATTAGCTGCTATTATGTCGGTCACGGTTAACAGCTGGATGTTCAGACCGGTCAACCGGATGCTGACTAATGTGGCCAAGCAGTTAAAGTCCTACCGCGCTTACGAGCGCGAGCCTGAGCAGATGGCCGCTATTGAGGCGGGCAATATCGAAACTTCGCTTTCGTTTATTTTGGAGGATAGCAGCCGCATGCACCGGCAAATGCGTGAATCAACGCCTGTTATTAAGTGGCGGCTTGTGATGGATGCATTAATCGGCGTACGAACGAAGGCTGATGAGCTTTTGCCCAGCCTAGAAGCGATTGGCTATCCGATGCATGCTTGTCAATTTATTGTGTTGGCAGTTGAGCTTGACCGGCGTTCTGAAATAAGAAATGCTAACGACTTGCAGCTTTACTGCTATGCGCTCTGCAATGTAGCAGAGGAGATGATCAACTCCGAATGCTTGGGTGTTGCGATTGAGGCGAGAGAAGGGCTGGTTGTGATCATGATCAGCTTTGCCGAAGCGGACAGCGAAGCTAATATATTGCGTACGCTGGCTGTGGCGGAGTTAATTAAAAGCTATGTAGAGGAGCAATTCAAGCGTACGATCTCGATTGGCGTTGGGGGAATTGCGGAAGGGTTGGAGCAATTGCAGCGTTCGTATCACGAAGCTTTATCTGCCCTGTCTTATAAAATGATTCTTGGCGGAAATGCGGTTATTTCCAGTGAGGAAATTCGGGAGCCTGCCAGCGGCGAGTTTTTGCGGCTCCTAGCGATGACGGATGGCATTGTCGAGATGCTGCGTCTGACGGATCGCGACAAGATGAAGCGGCAGACCGAGCGCTGGTTCGAGGAGATGGCCAGTGTAGGAGCTGCAGCAGATATGATCCGTCAACTGGTCGTGCAATTTATGATGAAGGTTGTGAAAGCAGTAGGCGAGATTGACCCCTTATTGCTTGATGCCGTACCAACTCACCAGCGCTTCGATCTGCTTAGCCAATATGAAAATATACAGCAATTATCTGACTATGTGATCGGGCAGTTGGGGCTCTATTCAACACTGCTGGAGGAGAAGCGCAGCAATCGGGAAAAAAATGATGTCATTGATCGAATCGCCTTGTTCATCGATGAAAACTATATGCATAGCGATTTGTCGCTAAATTATTTGGCGAGTGAATTCAAGCTCAGTATGTCGCATGTAAGCCGCATGTTCAAGGAGCACACAGAAAAGAACTTTATTGATTACTTGATGGAGATCCGCATGCGTAAAGCAAAGGAACTGCTGGAGTGCACCGATATGCTCGTTCGTGATGTAGCAGCAGCAGTTGGCTATACGAATGTAAACAGCTTTGCTCGCATATTTAAGAAAAGCACCGGGTTAACGCCTGGTGAATATAGGGAACGAGAATTAGAACGGGATCATATATGACGATGGAAAGAAGGGGATAGCAATGCTGTCTCAGCACAAAATTACCGATCGAACGACAGGGAATACGATTCTGGCAATCGGAAATGAAGGACGTGATACCGCTCATCATTATACGACAGCGATGAGTTGGCTTACAGATAGCCGTCACTTAATTGTTCTGACCGATCTTGACCGGGAGACGAAGGCCGGCAAAATTGTTCGACATGATACGTTGACAGGACAATCGCAAATTTTGATGGATAACGGGGTCTGGCCGCGCGGCGTCGTTGGTGGCGACGATCAATTGTATTTATTTGAAGGGCAAGAGCTGTATAGCCTTCATGCCTGGAGTGGAGAGAGGCGGACGATATGCAGGCTGGATGATAATTGTATACTTCATGGCCCCTTATCCATTACGAATGATAGCCAGACGCTGGGGGTCTACTGGCTGGAGGGCGATCAGGAGTGGGTTATCGCAACGGTCGATGCAAGAAGCGGTCAAGTGGCGGAGGCTGCCCGGCCTGGCTTTGTCGAGCCTTTCCCGGTAGCGAATCACGCGATGATTAATCCCGTAGATTCCTCCTGTATTTTCTACAGTCATGAAGGGGCTACCGAGCATATTGCCGACCGGTTATGGGTAGCGAGTACTGCTACAGGAAGCAAGTATAATGTTTTTGCCCAGAAACGGGACGAGAACGGCAAGCATGTGGAATATGTCGGTCACGAAATGTGGGCAAGCGATGGAAGCGGGCTATACTTTGTCAAGTATGCGCACAGCCCGCACAAGCCTGCCGGAGTTTATTATGCAGATCGGAACGGAAAGAGTCAGACATTCATTAACGGCGATTATTTATATTGGCATGTAAGCGTGAGTCCTGATGGCCGCTATGCAGCAGCAGATACGCAAGAAGCGGGGAAATCGAAAATTGTGCTGATTGATCTCGCTACGCGACAGTCGAAGCTGCTTTGCGAGCTGCCTTGCCGCGGTATACATCCAGGGCATCCTCACCCGTCCTTCAGTCCGGACAGCCAAAAGCTTGTATTCACATATGCGGATGAGCAGGACACGCTATGGGTGGGTGTGACAGATATCGGAGAGGGAGGGTACACAGTATGAATTCGATCGAATCGAGATTGCGGCGCTTGCTGGGACGGGCTCCGCAAAGCTACTGGGACGAAAAAATCGCTGCCAAGCCGGGTTATTGGGGAGAACGTGCGCTGGCTCAATTGGTGTTCGCCCAGGAGATGTCCAAAGTGAATAACGGGCAGTATGAGCCAATTATCGAGACGGCGCTTGCTTCTCTTGAAGCGCGTGCGGCTGCAGAAGCTGTTATTACAGAGCAGGCTGCACATCAAGTAGAGCAGCTGCTCAGCCCGCTAGCAGCTGAAGCTAGAAGCTACACGATCCATTGTGCCGCTCACGCGCATATCGATATGAACTGGATGTGGTCTTGGGATGAGACGGTAGCGGTGGTCCTCGATACGCTCTGTACGATGTTAAATTTGATGAAGGAATATCCGGAGTTTATTTATTCGCAATCACAGGCTGCCATCTATCGCATTGTTGAGCAATTTGCGCCTGATATGCTGCACGAGATTAAGCAGAGAATTAAAGAAGGGCGCTGGGAGGTAACGGCGACACATTGGGTCGAAGCGGATAAAAATATGCCGAATGGCGAAAGCATGGCCAGACATCTGCTTTACGCGAAAAACTATTTGTCCCAGATGCTGGAGCTTGACCCTAATAGCCTGACAATTGATTTCGAGCCGGACACATTTGGACACAGCTTGCATGTTCCCGAAATATTGACCGCTGGCGGTGTGCGCTATTATTATCATTGCCGCGGCCATGATGAGCATATTTTGTATCGTTGGCAGTCTCCTTCCGGCAATTCTGTCATCGTCTATCGTGAGCCAACCTGGTATAACGACAGCGCGCAGCCTATGCTGGCTTCCTATATACCGGATGTTTGCCGCCGGACAGGATTAAAAACCTATTTGAACGTATATGGTGTGGGTGATCATGGCGGCGGACCGACACGCAGAGATTTGGAGCGGTTTCGCGATATGCAGAGCTGGCCGGTCTATCCGAAAATCCGGTTTGGCACCTTCGCCGATTATTTCCGTGAGGCTGAGGAGATAAGAGCGGATTTGCCTGTCGTTACGGGGGAACTGAATGGCGTATTCGCAGGCTGCTATACGTCGCAGAGCCGGATAAAGCTAGCGAACCGGATTGGCGAAGCAGCCTTGAATGAGGCGGAGTTATTCAGTGCTGCAGCCGCTGCGGCTGCCGATATGCGGTATCCGCAAGTTGCTTATGAAGAAGCATGGAGAAATGTATTGTTCAATCAATTTCACGATATTTTACCAGGCTCGGGTGTGATTGCTACGAGAGAGCATGCTCTCGGTCTCTTTCAGCAAACGTTGGCGCTGGCCAACACGAATCGCAAGCTGGCGCTGGAGCAAATTGCAGCTATGATTGATACATCGCATCTATGCAAGCCTGCCCTTCCAGATGATAAGTGGACTTATTCAGAGGGAGCGGGCGTTGGCTTTGGAGCAGAGCGGTTTAAAATTTCCCAAGTCGAGCGCGGCTTCGGCAATACCCGGATTGTCCATATCTTTAATGCTTCGGCTTATGAGCGGGAAGAGGTTGCCGAGATCATTCTTTGGGATTGGCATTGTCCGAATGATGCTGTATCCGTGAGAGACAGCGCCGGCCAGGCGGTAGTGCATCAAGTGTTGGATCAGGGTTTTCATACATATTGGAGCCATCACTATATTCGTCTTCTTATATGGGCGAAAGCACCAGCATGCGGCTATAGTACATATACCGTGTCGGAAGGAGCGGGCAGTGTTAAGCCATTTATGCCAACCGATCCGCGGGTGGACCGCGAGGAGCCGTTCATTCTGGAAAATGATCTGCTTCGGGTTGCTCTTCATCCCGGTGAAGCTTCAATTATTTCATTGCTGCATAAGCCTAGCGGAGAGCAGCTTATCCACCCTGAACGTCCTGCCGGCATATTCCGGCTTATTCAGGAGGATCCGGCTAAAGGAATGACGGCCTGGTGGGTTGGGCGTTATATGGATATGAAGCATTTGCATGAAGGGGTGAAATTGAAGCGTGCCGCTTGGGGAGATGCGCGGCAAGCTTTCCAATATGTTATGAAGTTTGGGCGTTCGGCATTGTCCGTGACGGTATCGCTTGATTGTCACAGCTCGAAGCTCGACTTTCATGCTGAATGCGACTGGCAGGAGATCGGGAGCGAGCAGCAAAGTATTCCGCAATTGAATTTTCATTGGCCGCTGGCATATCAGGAGGAAGGCTACCGCTATGATGTGCCGTTCGGGACGATTGTCCGTTCATCCAGCAATATGGATGTACCGGGGAACAGCTGGATATATGGCATGCGGCGTGAAAAGGATAAGCCGGCGATTATGATTGTGACCGACAGCAAGCATGGCTTCCGCGGCTGTGAGCAATCGTTAAATGTCTCCCTTATTCGCAGCTCATTCGATCCGGATCCTTATCCGGAGCTAGGCGATCATCATCGTTTTTCCATGTCGGTCTGTGTTGTGGATGGAGGCGCTGCGGTCAGCGAGCTGATTGAAACGGCGTATCGTGTGAACCATCCGTTCAACGTATTATCCGGCACCTTGCATACCGGAACGATGCCGCTTGCAGGAAGCTTTATGGAGCTAGTTGCAGGTGAAGCGGCTATTTCGGCACTCAAGATGCCGGAAGCTGCTGCAGGCAAGCAGTGGATTGTTAGAGCTTACGATACGGAGGGACGGGGGTCTACGGTTGTTGTGGAATTATTTCGTCCTGTTAAGACGGCTTATGCTGTGGATTCGCTGGAGCAGCGATTGGCTAGAGAGAACACCGTTAAAGTAGAAGGGACCCGTGTTGCCTTTCCGGTGCCGCCTTTCGCTGTCGTTGCCATCTGTATTGAATTTAGTTGAGCCTGTCTGTTGCCGACAAAAACCCGCTGCGGAGCAAGATTGCCCTCACGGCGGGTTTTTGTCGGTTTATTTTGTTAACTGCTCCATTTGGTTAATCAAGTCCTCAAATACGCTCATCGCTTGCTCAATCGGCTCAGGCGTAGACATATCGACGCCAGCCTTTTTCAAAATATTGATCGAGAAGTCGCTGCCGCCGCTCTTCAGGAAGCCAAGGTAACGCTCGACTGCCGGCTCGCCCTCATCGAGAATTTGCTTGGCAAAGCTTGTTGCCGCGGAAAAGCCTGTTGCATATTTGTAAACATAGAAGCTCGTATAGAAATGCGGGATACGTGCCCATTCCATTTCAATATCCTGGTCGACGACCATGCCAGGCCCGTAATATTGCACGTTCAGATCATAGTAGATTTTGCTTAAATCTTGCGGTGTCAGCGACTCGCCTTGCTCAGCCTTCTCGTGAATGATTTTCTCGAATTCGGCGAACATCGTTTGCCGGAAGACCGTCGTCCGGAATTGGTCCGCGTAGTAAGTGAGCAGGTACATTTTTTCCTTCGGATCGGTCGATTTCTTCAACATATAGTCCATCAGCAGCGCCTCGTTCAAGGTTGAGGCTACCTCTGCCAGGAAGATCGTATACTGTGCGTTGCGATAATCCTGATTGCCGTCGGAATAGTAGGAGTGAAGAGCATGGCCCATTTCGTGCGTTAGGGTGAACATGCTGTTTAAGTTGTCTTTATGGTTGAGCAAGACATACGGATGAGTGCCGTAAGCGCCCCAGCTATATGCGCCGCTCCGTTTTCCTTCATTCTCGTAAATGTCGATCCAGCCTTCGTTGAAGCCTTTTTGCAGCGCAGTCAAGTAATCGGAGCCGAGCGGATGCAAGCTGTCGGCCACAGTCGCTTTAGCTTCGTCATATGTAATTTTCATGTCGTACTCTTCTACAAGTGGAGCGAACAGGTCGTACATATGCAGCTCATCCACTCTAAGCAACTTTTTGCGCAGCTCCATATAGCGATGCATAAGCGGCATATATTTATGAATTGTATCGATCAGGTTCGTGTATACACTCTTCGGAATATTATCGCCGTAGAGCGACATCTCCAATGCTGAAGGATATTTGCGTGCCCGTGAATAAAATACATTTTTCGTCACGTTGGCATTTAAAGTAGAGGCGATGGTATTTTTTAATTTGCCATACGTCTCGTACATCGCTTTGAACGCAGCACTGCGCACATTGCGATCTTTGCTTTCAAGAAATTGTATGTAGCGCCCGTGAGTCAGTTCAACCTCGTTGCCCTGCTCATCCTTCACTTTAGGGAACTTCATGTCGGCATTATTCAGCATGCTGTAGATTGTGCTTGAAGCCTGGCTGATATTGCCGACCTGAGCAAGCAGCGCTTCTTCTGTCTTGGATAAAATATGCGCTTTCTGCCGGCGCATTTCTTCCAGCGTATGACGGTATTTAGCTAATTCGGCATTAGCGATAAGAGCATCCAGTTCGGCATCGGACAGGCTGAGAACTTCCGGAGTAATGAAGGAAAGTGCTTCGCCAGTCTCTACAGACAGCTTTTTAGACTTGTCGGACAATGCCTGGTAGGTAGGCTCGGCTGTATCTTCATGATGCTTCATATTGGCGTAGACATAAAGACGCTCCACATGGAGGGAAAGACGGTCTTCCAGCTCGAAGCAGGCTTTTAATTGCTTGGCATCGGACAATTTGCCGTGATAAGCGGCAATTCGCTTCATTTGCTCTTTTGCTTCGGCATATTCTTTATCCCATTCAGCCTGGGTAGCGAACAAATCTTCCAGCTTCCAGCGGTGCTGGACGTCGATATCGGATCTTTTCGGTACTTGGTTCATTGGAATCCTCCCTGGTTTAGTGGTAGCTAGCGGCTCGTTTGCAGCAAGGGCCGTAGTCTTGGCAGCCGGCGGCAAAAAAGAGCCCGGCAGAAGTGACAAAGATAATACAAGCGGTAGCCAGCGCAACTGTCGGATCACACTCCCATTGTTGTTAGAATGCACCTAGTGTGACCCGGTTGCGGCATCATTATGACTGCGTATTATCCATTCATCGTCGCAAGGCTGTAAACGATAAGAAAAAAAGCAAACGCAATAAAGAAAATGGATGAAATCGCAACGAAGCGACGCAGTTGTGCGGGAACCCGATCGCGCTGCATAATGACGATCAGCCCCAATGAAAATGAGACAATAATAAAAATAATCGTAGCGGTTGTATCCACCTGGCAATTACTCTCCTTCGCAACGTATGCAGGCTGTACCTTTGATATGTTCGCTGCTGTTATGTTTTATCCTGCTTGTCTGACGCTAAACGGCGCGAAAACCGTCCATAATAGCTTGCAGCTGCTCCTCATTGCCAACAAAATCTTCCTGGCGGAAGCGGTTCTCCGCCCAGTGCAGCATTTCCGGCCTGCTCAGGAAGGTATGGCATTCTTCTCCCCATTGATCCGAAATTTCCCGTACAATGATCGTTTTGCCCTGCACCTCAACGGTGAGCATATTGTATTTGTCGGTTTTATAAATCTGATGTTTTTTGAACATGTTCGAATCCTCCAATAATAATCCATCGTTCCTCATCATCATAGCGATAAAAAGGGGTAGAAAGCAACTTTAAATTATGCTAGAATGTGGCAACTATACTCTTCAGAGTATAGAAAAGAGCTGAGCAGTTTAGTCTGAGATGAGCGGAGCGGAGGAGAGCAAGCGATGATGAAGGCTTATGAGCAAGCGGGTGTCGCTATGACATGCCGGGGATTTGACGAGTATTTATGCATGTTTGATTTAACGGAGGAGCAGCTGCTGCAAGGATCGACATTAGATATTGCCGCCGGAGGTGCCTCTTTTACAGCAGAAGCGGCGGCGCGCGGCTGCAGCGCTACAGCGGTAGATCCGCGATATGGGAAGGAGCGCGCGGCGTGGATTGCCGAGGCAAGAGCCGAGATCGAGACCTCGACCGGCAAGCTGGCGGCTCTCAAGGATCAATTCGATTGGACGTACTATGGCGATCTTGAGCGCCATCGGGAGTGCCGGCTCGCTTCGATAGAAAAGTTTGCTGCGCATTGTACAGGGGAGCAGGGGCGAAATTGTTATGTGAGCGGCAGTTTGCCGGATCTGCCCTTTGTAGATGACAGCTTTGACCGGGTGCTGTGCAGTCATTTTCTGTTTTTGTATGCTGCCCAGTTCGATGTTCAATTTCATCTGCAGTCGATTGCCGAGATGATGCGTGTCAGCAGGCAAGAGGTTCTCATTTACCCGGTTCAGACCTTGCAGATGGAGCAATATCCGCATTTGGAGCAGGTGATGGAGGAGGTACGCCGTTTTGGCGGCAAGTCGGAATTGTTCAAGAGCACACTGCCATTTATTCCAGGTTCGGAATATGGCTTGAAGATAAAGCTTTTGTAACCACATAAGAATTTATAAGTTTCCAAGCTGTGCGGAAAAAAAATTCTTATTGGCGATAAAAACTACCTTTAAACGTGGTCGCTCATCCTCGAAGGACTTCAATAGAAGTTTTTCTCATGAAGTTGTCTGTTAATTGCAATTTATCACCAGTATGTGTATAATGAACGTACTTGCCGTTTAAAACGGCAGTTATTTTAGGAGGTTGTTCAATTGAAAGGAACAGTTAAGTGGTTTAACGCAGAAAAAGGTTACGGTTTCATTCAAGTAGAGGACGGCGACGATGTATTCGTACACTTCTCTGCAATCCAAGGCGATGGCTTCAAAAGTTTGGACGAAGGCCAACAGGTTGAGTTCGACATCACTGACGGTAACCGTGGACCGCAAGCAGCAAACGTCACAAAATTGTAAGACTACGTTTCATACCGAAACTTCTTATAATCAAGTGTAGTTGCGTATATCACAATCCTCGACAGCAATGTCGGGGATTTTTTAATATGAGATGTACTCACAGTCGTTATCGCGCAGCCTAAGTGTCCGCGACATCATGAGTTAGCATACAGCCAGTTGGACACCTTCTCATTATTTATGGAGAGGAAGTTGGACGAATGGGAATTGTATTGCTGATCATTATTATTCTGACCTTAGTCGGCATAGAGATTAACGGTCGCAAAAAGCTGAAAAATGATCAACTCATTATCGAGCGGCTCGATCGGTTGATCGAACTGCAGCAAAAAGACAAGGGCCAATAAACAAAGAAATGCCGTTTCCTTGTAGGAGACGGCATTTTTTAGGTAGGACATCGGCGCCCCTACTTTGCACGATTGTGCAGATGTTTGAACAGAAATCCGGCGCTTGCCAGAAGCGCGAGAACCATGCCAAACTGGAAAAAAGAGCTTCTTCCCCCATGCTCATAAATATACCCGCCCAGCGTACCTCCGATAATACCGGCAAAGCCGCTCCATACAACAGCATAGACAGCCTGTCCGGAGGCGCGATATTCATCGGGAATGATTGATGACAGGTAACGGAGGGCGGTGGCAAAATAGATGCCGAAGGTTACGCTGTGCATACCCTGAACCGGAATGACCCATACCGGAGACGAAATTTGAGTGATCAGCCAGAAACGCAGCGCATACATGAGGCTGGCGATCGCGAGCAGCGGCAGCTCCTTGAATTTATGCCCGTACTTGCCGAGTAAAAAGAATATCGGTATTTCGCTCGCGGCCGAGGTGAGCCAGGCAACGCCGACAAGGGAGTCGCTTGCGCCCATTTGCCGCAGGGTAACGGCTAGAAAGCCTTCATACATGCGATGCGAAATTGAAATGATTAATATAAGCGCAAAAAAACTGACGACTTCAGGCTTGCGAATGAGCTTGAAAAAGCCGCCAAATTCCATTTTTTTAAGAGAGCCTTGATAGTCCTTCAGCAAAAAGGAAATGGCCAAAGCGCACCCGATCGTAAGCATACTCAGCCAGAGTGCGGCAGAGGTGCCGGTATATTTCAACAATTGCCCGAAAAAGAAGGCCGACAAGGCAAAGCCCAGCGAGCCGAAAATGCGAACTAGCGCATAAGGGGTTCCTGTATATTGGCTGGACAATAAGATCAGGCTGTCATTCAATGGATTCATCGGCGTTTGGAAGAAATAGAAGGCCGTCATAATGATGCAGACAACGATAAAGGAATCTGTCGTAAGCAGCATTGACACCATCACTAACTGTCCGAATAGTATTAAGGTAAGTATTTTTTTAATCGTCCGGTATTTATCGCTGGCGATGCCTAAAATCAAATTCGCGAACAGAGAAATAAAGGGGCCAGTAGCGTACAGGATACCGATCTGGGCCTCGCTGTAGCCGCGGTCCATAAAATAGAGAGGGAAGTAAGAAACGACCAGCGCTACAGTCATATAGGAGCTGAACGTAAATAGCCGCAAAATATTGGTTTCCTTTTTGGCCGTCTTGCTTATAGAAGCTTTGCAGTCTGATGCGGTTGATCTCATGATGTTTCGATCACTCCAATGAAATAAATGATCGCCGCAGAAGCAGCGATTGTATCAGAATAGTATAAATAGAGATTGTTATTCAGTATATCATGAATTGTTGGAGAATAAAGGGAGGGTATGTGGGAATATCTTTTGTTTTATTGGTGGAAATAGAGATTTACAGTGCAAGTTACTGACAATGAATGCAAGAAAGCGTCATCATTAATTTTCAAGCTAGATTTGTACGATCTGAAATGGTACATTAATTGGTGGAGGTTTTTAATCCAGTGAATTATTTTGTACTCAATGAGCGGCTCGGTATTGAGCTTCCCGCATTGGAGCGCGAGTGGGAGGGCTATAGTGAAACTGAGCGCGCAAATATTGTTGAACAATGGGAACTGATCCGCGGCTCGATACCGGATCGGATTTTCGGGTTTGAGAAGTTGATCAATCATAAGCAGTCTTTATTGTACGAGGAGGAAAATTTCGAACGCTCATGCGCCTTAAATTCTGATATAGCGGAACTGGCCAGCAGAATTAATGATTTGCATATCTGGTACCGCCTCAATCAGGAAATTGGCGTGCGGCGTCACGATTAATCCGAGTCGAGAGTCGCATCTGCCGAGCAAAGTGCAGCAAGCTGCCAACTGACCAGAGAGAGCGGCAACTGTTACTGCGATTGGGAGATTTATTATAGCGATTTGCAGCATTACAGGTAAATGCAACATGAATCAATGGTTGGGGAGTGAGAAGACATGTCAGCAATTAAATCGATTGCCGTACTTACAAGTGGCGGCGACTCGCAAGGCATGAATGCAGCGGTACGCGCTGTAGTAAGGAGCGGACTGTTTCACGGATTAGAAGTATTCGGCGTACAACGCGGCTATCAAGGGCTGCTCAATAATGATATCCGCCCGATGGACCTTCGCAGTGTAGGCGACATCATTCAGCGCGGGGGCACGATTTTGCAGACTGCCCGCTGCAAGGAATTTATGACGCCTGAGGGCCAGCAGAAGGCGGCTGACGTACTGCGGGAGCGCGGAATCGACGGTTTGGTAGTCATCGGCGGAGATGGCTCCTATCACGGCGCTAACAAGCTTAGCAAGCTTGGCATCAAGACGATGGGTCTGCCTGGAACGATAGATAACGATATTCCATTTACCGATTTTACAATCGGTTTTGATACAGCAGTCAGCATCGTAGTCGATGCGATCAATAAATTGCGCGATACGATGACTTCACATGAGCGCTCCTCTATCGTAGAAGTAATGGGCCGCCATTGTGGCGATATTGCTCTATATGCCGGACTGGCGAGCGGAGCGGAGACGATACTCGTTCCAGAAGTGCCGATTGATCTGGATGCGATTTCCGGCCGGATGTACGAAAATTTCCAATCCGGCAAGCGCCATAGTATCGTTGTTGTCGCTGAGGGCGCCGGAAACGTGAATGAAATCGCGGAAGGAATTGCCAAGCGCAACGGAATCGATGCGCGCGTTACTGTGCTGGGCCATATTCAGCGCGGCGGCTGTCCGACTCATAATGACCGTATTCTCGCTAGCCGGCTGGGCGATTTCGCCGTTCGCAAGCTTATGGAGGGCGAAACTGCCAAAGGCTGCGGCATCGTTAATGGCGAGCTGACCGTAACGGATCTGGATAAAATTATTAGCTCTAAAAAGCCATTTAACATGGAAATGTACAATTTGGCTAGCCGTTTGTCACAATAAAGTAAAGGACAAGCTCTATTCCAGATCGCTGGCGAGATGGAATAGAGCTTTTTTTTGTTGAAAGGAAATTGATGCCGCGGCCTGCCGCTCTTATGCTGGACATCTGCTGCTATCCTTTGGTAATCGCGGGCGAAGCGGACTCAAGCGGACCGAGTCTGTTATAGAAAGAAATGAACTGAGATGTCCGCGAACCCTCCGATGGTACTCATTTTGGGACGTATTTAACGACCTACGTGTCTGAAGGAAATCATAGTGAATTGCAAGCATTTTCTTTTGCGGGGAAAGGCTATTTTTGTTCTGCGCAAAAAAAGGATGACCGAGCAAAAAATGAAGGTTTCGGATGGCAAACGCTCATGTTACGTTTCGAATGGGTACGATGATCTGCCAATTTTCTTGGGAAAGGAAGTGGTCATGAGAGGGAGGTATACGCCACACTCATCCGATACGGATCGGTACAGCTGCACGTAATTAAATTCTGCTAAGAGCCGGCGGAAAACGAAAGCGTGTTGTCGTTGAAGTCGTAAAGGATCGATGATGGAGGAGGCTTATTTCGGCAGGATTCGTCTGCTGGCAACGTTTCCACCTTAAGAAGGGAGACTGGGAAAATGACGGAACAGGATCACGATCACAAGCCGGCAATAAGCCGGAGAAAAATGTTGGCGATGCTTGGCATGGCCGGAGCAGCCTTGAGTTTGGGCGCGTCCGTGGCGAACGGGAGCTCGGTTATAGAAAACGTATATGGGAAAAAGAAAAAAGAAACGTTCGAAGCAGATAGATATGCAGCGAGTGTGGACGAGCTTAGAACCGTGCTGCCTGAATATGAAGGGCAGCAAATTTACTTGGCAGGTTATTACGCTAACTCACCTGGGGCGGGAGGCGGGATACTTGTCTCGGTAGAGGGTGAATTTGTGGATAATGGCGGGTCCGTATTTCAGTCGGGAAAACCCGGATGGTTTTGGAAAAGACTTGGCAGCCAGCTTGCTTTGGAGGATTTTGGGGTAATAAGCGGCGATAATGTCTCGGCCGCAGTTCATAATGCCAACCGAATGGCTGCCGCATTCCAAGTAACGGAGTATGCAGTAAGCGCTACGCCCAAGATGACTTACGTCTACGACGGTGATGTGATCATTAAGGAAGCGCATACGCTGGATTGCCGCAAAGCTGTTTTCAAGGGCATCACAGGCTGTATCCGGGTTGCCAGCGCAGGCTGCGTCGTCCATTCCCCAGTCCTAGACGATTCGCTCAGAACGGACAATCGGAGAGCAATGCTGGTTGAGGCCGACCACGTACAAGTCGTTTTTGCCGAATTCCGGGGAAACGGCCATCAGGAATGTTGCCTGGAAATTACAGGCTTCAACGTGTCCGTATGCCATTCCAAGCTGCGGGATGCGAGCTACATGATTTTGGCCACGTCGGGCCGGGGGACGCATATTTCCGGCAATTATTTTACTGGCGGGAATTCAAAGGCGGTTCTGAACGCGGACAAGACGGTCGCCACAACGGTCCCGTGGGGGGATGCGATCAAGCTGTCCAGTGATACGAACGATTTGGCCAACGAGAATGCGCTTGGACGTCACGACAACATCATTACGGACAATATATTCGAAGATGTGTACCGCGATTGCGTGGATATGTTCACCGACGGCTCGCGGACGATTTTCAGCCATAACGTGATCAAGAACCATCATTGGAACATACTCGATATCAAGTGTATCTATCGGGATGACCCAGTCAAAGGAACCTCCATCAACCCGGGAAGAAGGGAAGAGGCCGTTATCGCCACGGGGAATATCATCAAGAACGTAGATAATCCCTATGCGAGCGGGGAATCGTTATTTAGCGTTGTCCATTACAAAAATCAGGATTCAGGCGGGAAAGTGACGGACTATACCCTCGGTCCCAACAAAGTGAAAATTTTCGGCAATCTAATCGACGGAGTGTTCGGCTATGTGTTCCGGGCGCTCGACAGCTTCGATGTGGCTTACTGCGATAACGAGCATTACAATCTGACTAACAACGCCGTATATATTACGGCCCAGTCCGGCACTCGCCATATCGATGTAGACCGTAACAAGTTTTATTACGCTAACGGCAAAGATTATTGGGGCAATCCGGTTCAGGTCATCCGGCGGACTTCTGCCAATTGCTCAAGCGGCTCGGTCAGTTATAATAAATTCGTTTGCTACAAGAAGGACGGCGTTCGAGGAGCGGTAGCAGCGGTAGTCATGGGGAACCGGATGTCGGCTAACGGTAATGCGGGTGAAGGCTTCGATATCGTCATCGATGCTGCCAGGGGTACCTACTTGACCTGCGATGGCACGGAAGCTCATGATTGCCAAACAGCGGTAAGAGTCGGCCAGTACGGTTCTGCCATGGGGGTTAGGGTATCTGGAACGTATGCTGCATCGTGCGTACAGGTAGTTGCCGTGAACACGGCAAACACGGGCAAGCTGATCATGGTCGATAATGAAGGAATCGACATTTTGGGAACCGCTTACAGCGATGTTTCCGCTATTGCGAGCAAAGTGGTCCGGAACAATAATGTGATCTGAGTGCTTTTCCTGGCCTGAGGCAATGATTACGGAAGAGTTACGAACGCCAATGATTATTTGCGAAAACAAGCGCCGCGCCCACAACGGGATTCGCGGCGTTTCGTCTTTGTTCTTGATGCTTGCTGCTGATTCGCCGGGGAGCGGTAATCACGGGGTGTGTTTTGATTCTAAACGGACCTGAGAGCAGAGCCGTTATTTTCGCCGAATCAGCTATTCAAGGAAAGAAAATATGGAAATAACGGTTGCCGCATACCTTCAAGTTGGCAGTCTATGCATCCACCTTCGGCAAAAAATCAGTGGCATCAATCGAGGCATGGCAGATGTACAAAATGCAATATTTTGAAGGCGTGATGGTGGTTTATGGGCAAAATTACGTTGTGCAACATTTCAGTGCAATTCAGCAGGTAAGACTAGCTTTATCTTGCATTTCGTGCAACAATTTAGCCCATGACCAGTTATCACCCCTTGTTTTGTTGCACGATCTGCAACATTGGAGGTCGATCAAAGGACAGCGATGTCCATTAGTGCCAAAAAACGCCTTGAATCAATTGATGCGCAGGGATTGATTCAAGGCGTTACTATTTTTACGACTCAAAAAATGGCGTAAAACAGTCGATCTATGAGGTGGGAGTGAATGTCGTACAATAATAGTTGTCCGACATTCTGCAGAAGGAGGCAGCCATGAGACAACAAGAAGGAACGTTTGAAACTTCGCAATGGACCATACTAAAAACAGCATCTTCCGGCGAATATAGTGACGAACAAATGATTCGAATGTTTTTAGCTGTTTGCAGCCGTTCGGAAAATACTGCAAGAAATTATTGGCGCGCAATTGAACATTTTCGCTTTTTTCTATCTTACCGTTCCCTAAAAGAGGTGACGTGGAAAGAGGTTCAAGCATATAAAATGGCTTTGGCTCAGGGCGGGATCAGCTTGTCGAATAAACCTCTGGCGCCTGCAAGTATTGCGGCGTTAATCGCACCGCTCAAGTCTTTCTATAAATGGGGAAGCGATCCGAACATCGGCTTGCTTCAGCATAACCCGACAACATCAATCCGCCTGCCGCCAACACCTATAACAAGCAAGCGGAATTATTTGACAAAGGGGGAAGTCGAAGCGCTGCTGCACAGTTTACGCAAACAGAGCAAACGCAACTATTTAATTGGTTTATCGCTTGTAATGCTCGGCCTGCGCGTATCAGAACTGTGTGCAATCAAGCCGGAGCATTTTTATACAGATGCACTGGGAACGACGAGATGGCTTACCGTGAAAAGCGGCAAAGGCGGAAAAGACCGGGAAATTAAAGTCCCTGCCCAGCTGTGGGATCTATATACGGAGTTCCTTCGGATACCGGCACAAGAGGAAGAGCCGACAGCAGAATTGGAGGGCGTTTTGCAGCAGCAGAAGAAGAATGCTGCCGGCTGTATATTTTCTATTTCTCCGCGTCAAATCGAGCGTATTATCCGCAAGGCTGGTATAGACGCCGGCATTGAAAAGCCGCTGACCCCGCACTGGCTCCGTCATACAAATGCAACGCTTGCTTTGCTCCATGGCGCCTCATTGCAGCAAGTCCAGGAAACATTGGGGCATTCGCATATTAATACAACCCAACGGTACTTGCACACTGTAGAGCAATTGAAGAAAGCGGCAACTGATTATGTAGAGGATAGCCTAAAAAACTTCTTTGATGAGAATAGTCAATAGTCATAAAGTTGTATCCTAATAACTTCCGCAAATCGTTCAACCTTGAAATATTAGGATTAATAACCTATAGTAAAAGGGGATCGCAAGAAAAAAATGTCGTTTTGTCCGCAAAAATGTCGGACAACTATTATTGTACGACATTCACTGCACGCATATATACAAATTACATTTCTTTATTCCGCTCTCTACATAAAATGTTAAAAAAATAGAGTCGAAAATGGTTTGACGCCATATTCTCTGCATTGTAGAAGTGAAATTGTGGCTGGAAGGAGGACAGATTTGGGGTGAGCATCATCGATATCGGAACAGTCGTGACACCTGCTTATTTGTCCCAGAGGATGGATGTGGCGAAGTGGATGGTTTTCTTAAAGCAAAAAAGTACAGAAACTTATCAGCATAGTGTACGGGTAGCACTGCTTTCGGAAAAATTGTCGGAGGTGCTCGGTCTTGACGAGAGGGAGAAGGCGTTACTGCGACGCGGATGCTTCCTGCACGATATTGGCAAAACGATGATACCGCTCTCTATATTGGAAAATAAACCATGTCTGACAAGCCAGCAGTGGACAATTATGAAGCTTCATCCGGTGCTTGGCGCCGAGCTGGTTGAAAATCACGCATTAGAAAATCCAATTGTTCTGCGAATGATTCAGCACCATCATGAGCGCTGGGACGGGAGCGGGTATCCGGAAGGTTTAAAGGGGGAGGAAATTCCGTATTTTGCTCGGATTTGTGCCGTTTTGGATGCGTTCGATGACAAAATGACCAGCAAAGCGGGCAAAACTCCGTACACGGTAGAGTTGGCGATGGCCGAACTTATGCTGCAAAGCGGGACTTATTTTGATGAGAAGATCGTGCGCTTGTTTACACAAACCTCTGCGGACATGAATTCATTGTATAAATTTGTATAATTCGTTGCGGAAAATTAAAAGGACGGGAGCGCCGAAGCGTCCCGTCTTGGTTGTGCGCTGTCTGATAAGCAGCGCCTGAAAATATTTCTCATTGCAATAACGCTTTGCTCTGATGCTCGCATATACTGTGCTGCACAATCTCCATCGCGTCTTCCGGCTCCAGTATTGCCAGCCCTTCACGTAGCACGATATTCAGATCCAGTTCCCGCGCCGTAAGGAAAGGTACTAGCTCCGGTGCAAGTTTTTCAACAATCCGCGACAGTTTTACGGTTTCCATATCCATGAAGCATCACCCTTTCACCTGAGATTAGTAGGGCAAAAACGTCTGGCATGAAACTTGAACTACGGGATAGTATTATTATATCAGGAGCAAAAAGAAAAACCTAGGGCTGGACTTAAAATTCCATGAATGCCAATATTGCTGAATACAGCTTAAAACTCTCGCCGTCTGAAGTCGCCAATCACGCCAACCGTTTCGACCAGATTAACAAAAGCTTGAGGATCTGTTTTAGAAATGATATGCTTCAGTTCAGCCAGTTCATAACGTGTCGTTACTGTCATGAGCATTTCCTGATTCGTTTGTAAATATGCACCGCGGCTTTGCACGATCGTGATTCCGCGCTGACGCGGCAGCAATGCTGCAAGCAAAGCTTCCGACTTGCAAGTAATGATGAAAGCAGTAATTTTGATGTGACGAACATGGATGACATCAATAACTTTGGCTGTAGTAAAAATGGAGACAAGCGACATAAGCGCGATGTCCAGATTGCGGGAAATGATGCCTAGCGCCATCACAATGCAGGAATTGAGCAAAAAAATCAGCATGCCCACGGAAAGGTCGCGTTTTTGCGTCAAAATCGAGGCTACAATATCGACACCTCCTGTCGACCCTCCCTCACGCAACGTAAGACCGTTGCCAAACCCGACGATAACCCCGCCGAATACAGCGCCCAGCAAGGCGTCGCCTACGATAGGAGTAACAGGAATTAAACGTAAGGCAAGCGTGGTAATGATAATGGAGTAGATGCTCCAGCATATAAATCTTCTGCCGAGCGACCGCCAGCCCCAGACGGCAATCGGGATGTTTAATACGAAGTACATCAAGGCAATACTAATGTGTGTGGCATAGCCAATGATCATGGCTACGCCGGCCAGTCCGCCAGTTATGATGTAATTCGGGATAATAAATTGGTTGAAGCCGAAAGCGATTAGCAGGGCGCCGATCGTCATTGCGGCAGCAGGACGTATAATCTTTTGCATGCATATTTCCTCCAAGATCAGCAGCAGCTGCTAATTAAGCTTGTTCGCCAATAGTATGCCTGTTTACAGCTCACTGGTATTCGCTAAGGCAACTGTGTTATAATGAACTGTATATTTTCTGTAGGATGCAGATAGAAGGAGTTTGAAGAAGTTTGAAAACATTTACTGATTTCGGTCTGGAACCCAAAGTGTTGCAGGCCATCACCGAACTCGGATTCGAAGAAGCGACTCCGATTCAATCAAAGTCTATTCCTATTGCGCTCACCGGTAGCGATTTAATCGGTCAAGCTCAGACGGGAACAGGCAAAACGGCTGCATTTGGCATACCGTTAATTAACAAAATCCCGACTAGCGAAGACCGGATTGTTGCATTAATTATGACACCAACCCGCGAACTTGCTATTCAGGTATCGGAAGAAATCGGGAAATTGACCCGCTACAAAGGTCTCCGCTCTTTACCGATCTACGGCGGACAAGAAATCGGCCGCCAAATTCGCGCCTTGAAAAAAAGACCGCAAATTATTATCGGAACGCCGGGCCGTTTGCTGGATCATATTAACCGTAAAACAATTCGCTTGGATGACGTACAGACTGTTATCCTTGATGAAGCGGACGAAATGCTGGATATGGGCTTCATGGAAGACATTACTGCCATTTTGTCGCTTGTACCGGATGAGCGTCAAACGATGTTGTTCTCAGCGACAATGCCTCCAAACATTCAACGATTAGCACAACAATTCTTAAAGAACCCTGAACACGTCTCCGTAATTCCTAAGCAAGTCAGCGCGCCATTGATCGACCAGGCATACATCGAAGTGCATGAACGGCAGAAATTTGAGGCACTTAGCCGCCTGCTCGATATGGAATCGCCGGAATTGGCTATCATTTTCGGACGGACGAAGCGCCGTGTCGATGAATTGAGTGAAGCGCTGCAGAAGCGCGGTTATACCGCTGACGGCTTGCATGGCGACCTGTCGCAAAATCAACGCGATGCCGTAATGCGCAAATTCCGCGACGGCAGTATCGATGTATTGGTGGCTACTGATGTTGCGGCCCGCGGACTTGACGTATCGGGCGTATCGCATGTTATTAACTTTGACCTGCCACAAGATCCGGAAAGCTACGTTCACCGGATCGGCCGTACCGGCCGTGCCGGCAAGGAAGGAACTGCGTGGTCGTTTGTAACGCCGCGTGAAATCGATCACCTGCACTTTATCGAGCGTGTTACGCGCCATCGGATTCCGAAAAAGCCTCTGCCAAGCATCGCAGAGGCGATTGAAGGCAAGCAGCGTGTAACAGCGGAGCGCATTCTTGAATACGTTCAAGAAGATGTGATCAACGAATATAAAGGAATTGCGATTCAATTGCTGGAGCAATACGATTCCGTCAACCTGCTTGCCTCTGCGATCAAAATTATTACCGGCGAGAAAAAGGACGTCAATGTTGAGCTGACGCCGGAAGATCCGATTCGCGCCAAGAAACGCAGACCAGATGTGCGTACGAACGGACGCCGTTTTTCGGGCTCATCGTTCGGCGGCGGTCGGGGCGGCTACGGCGGCAACTCGCGCGGCCGTTCAGACAACCGCGGCGGCAGCTACAATGGCGGACGCAGCGGATATAACCGCGACCGCGATCGCGACAACAACAGAAGAAGTGGCGGAGAAGGCCGCAGCGAATACCGCCGTCCGCGCCCTTCATCGCCGTCTGAGGAATAAAGGTAGTGAAATCGCGCATGCGATAGCGTAGGAGACCCGGGGCTAACCTTACGGCCGAGTGATCGGCCTGAAGCAGCTCCGGTTTTTTCTATCGGCACGGTGTTTCTCAAGCAATGCAGCAAATGGATACTGGCATTACTGCACAACCTATATTATAGTAGAGAAAAAGATGTAATCGTTTGCGTGCAAACGGGTGGAGTCTATGCTTAGGAGGATTAGGCAATTATGGAAATGAGAGGATTAATGGGCGGGCTGTACAAAATATCCGAGTGGATCATGCGGCTCTCAGTAACGAATGTGCTATGGATTATCTGTTCGATTCCATACATCTTTTTGTTATTGCCAACATTGTTGTCGCAAACGACAGATGAGTTTTTAAGCGGTGTTATTTTATCAAGTATCGTAGCGCCGTTTACACTGTTCCCTGCTACATCTGCGATGTTTGGTGTTGCGCGCAAATGGGTAATGGGAGAAGTGGACGTGCCGCTGTTGCGCACCTTCTTCCGCAATTACAAGGAAAGTTACCTGCAAAGCATGATTGGCGGAATTGTATATGTACTCCTTTTTGCCATCATGATCGTTGATTTCCAAGTCTATCTCCGTGAACTGACGACATTCAAGATCGTATCGTATTTGTTTATTGCATTGATCGTCCTTTTGGGCGTTTCCTTGTTCAATTTCTTTTCGATGGTTGTTCACTATCACATGAAGACATTTCAATTGCTTAAAAACTCGGTGCTGCTGACGATCGGCCGTCCATTCCGGTCGCTTTCTACAGCTATTATGTGCGGCTTCGTGCTGTATATCAGCTTCAGCAGTCCAAAGCTGATGTTCCTTGTACCATTTTTTACAGGCAGCATCGTGGCGGTTATTGCTTTCTGGAACTTCTATCAGATCTACACCAAGCTGCAGATGCAGGCTGCCAAAGCGGCTGAAGAGGCGGAAGAGGCTGCCCGTCAGGAGCTGGAGGATGCTGTAGGCATTGAAAAGCTCGAAGCGGATAAAGAAGGCAATGTCCGTAAATAATAACCAGTATATAGGGCTTGTTGACTTTACTTTAAAATATAAGAAAGTATAAGTTTCACTGTATACACAGCTTATATTTCTAAGGGAAGAAACTTGCTTCGCGCCAAGGACGGCGTCAGCCGTTTCTTCTTGCATTTACATTTATGAGATAACGGTCTATAATAACATTATTCCTGCGATGTTCGTTACGGCTCATACGCTGTTTTGAACCAATGGCTGTTTCACGGGAGATCAACATCGTAAGCGCGGCTGACACGCCCTTCAAGCGAGGGATTTCAAAAACGCTTCTGAGGTCACCCACCTGCGAGAGCGGGTTCAGAAACAACGCAGTCGGACGGCATAGGCGGGTTTCAATTGTTAATTCAAGGGGGCTAGCCCCCTTTTTTTAAATTTAGAGAAACGATAACCATTTCTTCTCATATGAAGTGATCTATGTTATTATAAGTGCTAGTATACATAGTTGTCGGAGGGGGAGATCACCTTTGTTGAAGCGCACCCTGATCGGGTTGCTGCGCAGTCATGAGATGACTGGCGATAAAGCGAAAGATCCGTTGTTGAAATCCCATTACTACAAATTGTCCAAAGATAGGGCATGGGAAGAAGTCGTCTCTACCCTGAAGAAAATTCCGGGCTATAAGGTTCTGCATGAAGTGCAAACGGTTGGCGAGATCGTGCTGGAAAAGCGTACGATGACAGGACGGACGATGGATATTACCGTATCTGTTATATCGGTAAATCCTGTAACGTCGGCGGTAGATATTTATTCTGCCTCGCGTGGATCATTAGGGGACTTGGGTTCCAATTACCGTGTAATACTTGATTTGTACCGCACGCTTGATAAAAAGCTCGCGACTTACAAAACAAGCGGCGCTTAATATGAAAAAGCGAGGAGGGCTACCCTCACTCGCTTTTTCTTTGCGACCATCTCTATACTGCTGCGTATGTATAAGTATTAGTTATACAAGTGCTTGCGCAGCAGCAAGAGCCTGCTCGTAATTAGGATGCTCGGTCATTTCGCCAAGCACTTCCACATATTGAATCGTATCATTGGCATCAACGACAAAAATTGCGCGCATATCGAGCGCAAGCTCTTTAATGAGTACGCCATAGGATTTGCCAAAGTTGTTGTCTTTGTAGTCGGACAGCATAACCACTTTATCTACGCCAGCAGCGCCGCACCAGCGGGCTTGTGCGAATGGCAGGTCGGCACTGACCGTAATTATGACGACATTGTCGCCGAGCTTGCCGGCTTCTTCGTTAAAACGGCGGGTTTGCGCATCGCATACGCCTGTATCGATAGAAGGTACAACGCTGATTAGCTTAACCTTGCCGGCAAAATCTTTAAGCGATGCCGATTCAACAAGCGATTTGCTAAGTTGAAAATCCGGCGCTTGATCGCCTTTTTTCAGGGCAGGACCGATAAGGGTAATCGGATTTCCTTTGAGTGTTGCAACGCCTGTACGTTCTTGTGTCATAATAGATAAACAGCCTCCTTCATTTGGTAGGTAAAACCTACGCTTATTATAAGCGCAATGAAACAGGCTTGTCCAACTTCTGAGAAAGAGGAGAAATGCGATGATTTTTTTACGCTATGAAAGCTTTCGCGGATATTTGAAAATGTACCCGGTCACATCAGTTTTAATCGCACTGAACTTGCTGATCTTTTGCGGAGATGCCATCTTCGACCATGAGCTGATAATCAGGGGGGCGTTTATTGATATCCCCCAAGATCCTTTCGGATTGCAGGAACCTTGGCGCTACATCACCTCAATGTTTCTCCACCGGGATTTTGCGCATCTGTTTTATAATATGTTCGCGCTGTTGGTTTTTGCACCGCCATTGGAAAACATGCTGGGGTCAGGCCGTTATGCCGTGTTCTACCTGCTGAGCGGCCTTATCGCGAACGCTGTCAGCGCAGTCATTGTAACGCATCCGACGATAAGCGTCGGGGCTTCAGGGGCGATTTACGGCATTTATGGCGCATACCTGTACTTGGCTGTAATGAAAAAATCTTTAGACGAGGGCTCGCGCAAGACGGTTTACGTTATTTTAGTCTTTGGGGTCATTTATTCCTTGATTGCAGAAGGCATCAATCTATGGGCCCATATCGGCGGCGCGCTGGCTGGATTTGCCATGGCTTATTTGTATGACCAGATATTGATTGCCAAGCGCCGGAGATCGTAATAAAGAAATTAAGGCAATATCGCGACCGTCAAGGGTGAAAGAGGAGAAGAGGGACTTCATGGAGCTTCGACAGTTGTATTATTTTGTAAAAGTAGCAAAGAAGGAACATGTAACGCAGGCGGCAGAGGAGCTGCATGTGGCGCAATCTGCAGTCAGCCGGCAAATACATCAGCTGGAAGAGGAGTTAGGGGCAAAACTTTTTTTGCAAAAGGGCAGAAATTTGCAGCTAACGCCTGTAGGGCAGCTATTTTTGAAACGGGCGGAAGTCATATTGGCTGATCTGGAACGGGCAGTCATGGAGGTTCATGAATTTCTTGATCCAGAGAAGGGAGAAATTCGGTTAGGATTTCCGCATAGTTTGGGCATTTCATTAATCCCTGAAGTCGTATCAGCTTTCCGCAAGAAGCATCCGAATGTTCAGTTTCGCTTTAAGCAAGGAATGTATCCGTCCCTAATCCGCGATGTGATGAAGGGGGAGGTCGATCTGGCATTTGTTTCTCCTTGTCCCGAAGAGCATGAGCATGTCACTGGACATACTGTGCTGACGGAAGAGCTATTTGCGATATTGCCGCAAAATCATCCGCTTGCCAAGGAAGAATCGATTAACCTGGCACAGCTGAAGGAAGAGACCTTTGTATTATTCAGCCCGGGCTATTCCTTGCGCCCTATTGTATGGGATGCATGCCGGGAGGCGGGGTTCACGCCCACGATTGGGTTCGAGGGAGAGGAGACGGAGACGATTCGCGGCCTGGTTGCCGCCGGTATGGGGGTAAGCCTGCTGCCCGAGATGGCGCTCTATCCTAGCGGCCCGCTGCAGCCGGCAAAAGTGCGCGTCAACTCTCCCCGCGTGACGAGAACGATTGGCTTGATTTATCGTCCGAATGAGAAGCTTCCGCTGGTAGCCAAAGTATTTCAACGATTTTTGCTTGAATTTTTTGGCTGTACAATGGTGAAATAGAACGGAGCGTCCGCAAAAGAAGCCGGTAAATCCGCATTGGCGGATAAATACCGGCTTTTTTGTTCAAATATAAGAAAGTATAAGTTTTCTCGTATACTTGGCTTATATTTCTTAAGGGAAGAAACTTGCAGCGCCTCAAGCACGGCGTCAGCCGTTTCTTCTTGATCGCATGAATAACCGGTTTTCTGGCGATAATGGAAGCAATTAGCTTGCATGAGGAGGACGCCACAGTGAACAGGAAAGAGCAGCGGACGCGTATGGACCGGCGAATAGCTGCAATACTGGCGGGAGCGAGTGTGCTGCTTGCTTTTTTGCTGCTCCGTTTGGGCTGGGTGCAATGGTTTGCGGCGACAGCGGCATCGGGAAAACAGGCAAATTGGCAGCAAAAAGCGGTGCTTCAACGCGAGCAGACGCTGGTGCTTGATACCGGACGCGGCGATTTTGCAGACCGCTACGGAAGGCCGTTGACAGGAACAACCTATCAAGCGCTAGCGGCGTTTCCGATCGATCAGCAGGCACGGGGCTCCCGGGAGGAGCTTGGGCGGCTTGCCGCGGCTCTGGAGGTGACGGAGGAGCGTTTAACGATGTGGCTGGCCGGCCTGCGGGAGCCTAAGTTTTGGCTGGCCGACGGCGAGTCCGTTCCTCTGGCGCTTACGAGCCGGCAGGTTGAGGCGATAAAAAGTCTGCGCGTGGAAGGCGTTCGTCTGCTGCCTTACCGGAACCGCTACAGCGACCAGACGGTTGCCAGACATGCAATCGGTTATATTTCTCAGCATCCGGAGTGGATTCAGCAGCAGTACGCTGCGGAACTGGCCAACCGTAAAATAAAAGTAAACGAGCAAATAGGCGGTTCAGGCTTGGAGAAAGCTTTCAATCCGCTGCTGCGCGGCGCGGGCGCAACTAGTGTCATGTTTTACAGAGACGGCCGCAACAAGCCGCTTCACGGCCTGGACTTGCGTTACACAGGACCGGATAATCCTTACTATCCCCTTGAGGTCATCACGACGATAGACGCCGGTATTCAGCAAGAACTGGAGCAATACGTGGATGAAAGCGGACTGCGCGAGGGAGCTGTCGTCGTGCTGGATGCCCGCAATGGCGATATTGTGGCGATGATTTCACGGCCGCAGATGGAGCCGAATGCTTTGGGGGCTGCTCATACCGATCTTGCCAATCATGCGTTACGGGAGGCAGTGCCAGGCTCGGTGTTCAAGCTTGTTACAGAAGCGGCCGCACTCGAGGCTGGCCTTACTGCCGAACGGGAGCAGTTTGAGTGCAGCGGCGATTACGGCAAATACGGCTTGCATTGCTGGAAAAAAGGCGGGCATGGCAAGCTTAGCCTGCAGGATGCGCTGGCGCAGTCCTGCAATATTGCTTTTGCAGCGCTAGCCGAGCGATTGCAGCCATCCGACTTGTTGAAAACGGCGGATCAGCTCGGCATTGGCAGACGGATTGGCTGGTATTCAGGAGAAGCTTTCGCTCCGCTAACCGCTGCTTTGCGGTTAATGCCTGAGGAGGAGGCTGGCCGGATTTTTGCGGTATCGCCGGAGAAACGCGATGGAGGGCAGCTTGCCCAGACAGGCATCGGTCAGCGGGATGTAAAAATGTCCCCCTTGCAAGCAGCCAACTTAATGGTGACTTTGCTTCATAATGGACAGGTTTTCATGCCCCGGCTCGTCACTGAAATTCGCTATGCCAATGGACAGCGCCTCTCCAGGCTGGATACGATGACGGCTCCGTCAGTCTACGGAGCGGTCAAGCCTGCGACCGTACAGACTTTGCTGCGGGGGTTGAAGGCCGTTGTAGATGAAGGCACAGGGAAAGCTCTTCAAAGCAATGACTGGCGCCTGGCTGGCAAATCGGGAACAGCCGAGACTGTCAAAGACGGAAAAACCCGCAACCATCACTGGTTTACGGGCTTTGGTCCGGTAGAATCACCGCGTTATGCAGTTGCTGTATTAATGGAAAATCAGCCGCTTGGAATAAGCAATAAAGCAACGGTTTTATTTGGCGGCATAATGAGCCTACTTGCAGGGCGCGACAGTATGGCCCGTTAAGTTGTACCGGGCGGCTTCGGCGGATTGTCGAACTCGCCCATTGGCGGCCGGATCCACTGGTGAAAATAGCCTTGATCGTACAACGCTTTAAGTAGAATAAGCAGCAGCGGGGAAAGAATCACGCCAGCTACGCCGAACAAGGAAAGTGAAATAATCATAAAGGCCAGCATAGTAAAGGCGGATACGCCCAGCGTGTCGCCGGTAATTTTCGGTTCGAGAATTTGCCGCATTAGGACTACGAGAGCCAGCAGTGCAGTGAGCCATAAGGCAAGTGCAGTCTGGCCAACGATGAGCAAATAAATGATCCACGGTATAAATACGGTGCTGACGCCGAGCAAAGGTAAAACATCGAAAATGGCCGATAATACCGAAATCGACAACGCATTGTCTACCCCCAGCGCAAGCAGAGCGGCGAAGATAATGACAAAGGTAATGGAAATCAGCTTTACCTGCGATTTGATGTAGACGGCAATGCCGGAAAACACATTGTCTTTCAAAAAGAAGAAAGCGGTTTTGAACGTTCTAGGCGTTTTATCTGCGGCTATCTTCTTCCAGTCCTTAATTTCCAAGCTGAGAAAGTAGGCTAATATAATGCCTACAGCAAAGTTGAAAATAAAAGTGGAGAAGGAGGACAGATAGCCGCCGAGCGATTTGAGAAAGCTGGTTGCGGCGCGCTGCCCCCATTGTGTAATGGTGGAAAGAACCGATTGTGTTTTTTCGCGTAAATCCGGCGACATTGCATTATATTTTGACATAATAAGTGAAAATTTGTCTGTCAAAATTTCCTGATAGTGCGGCAATTTCTCCGCAAGTCCAGTGACCTGATTGGCGACGATAATGCCTGCTCCGACAAAAGCGCCGACAATGACCAGTGTGAAAAGTAAAATGGAAATGGCGGCGGCAATCGATTTTTTGATGCCGATCCGGGTCAGCCAGCGAGCGGGCGGCTCAATGAAAATGAAGATTAGAAACGAAAGAAATATCGGTGTTGCAATGCGGTACAGATGGCTAAAGGCGAACATAATAAGGTATACTGTCAGTACAATTAAAGCAATGTCGAATGCCGTTCGCCAATATTTCTGGTAAAAGGAAAGCATGTTCTAACTCCTTTTCTCGTATGTATCATAGTGTACGACCAAATTGTACTACAGATTAGGAGCGTTGCCTATATAAGTATTAAAACCGGTGCTCTTCACCACAAAATGCAGCAGGCCTGTACAATAAACAGGCATAACAAGCGTAGCCGTTATTAAAGCTGTATGTTACAATAAGGAAGGCATGCAAACTTAAAGATGTACCGCCTTCCCATGTTGGACAGGGGATCGATACTAGGATGGTGGGGAAAACGGATGGAAAATTTAGTATTATGGGGCTTTTATATTTTAACCTTTTACGCCTTTCTTCCTGGTCTTGTCAGCCGTACTTTCGGCTTTCGGGTTTTTAAAAGAGGGCAGGCTAATAAAGAAATAGCTCTGACGTTCGATGATGGCCCTGATCCGGTATATACACCGATGCTGCTTGATTTGCTAAAGCAGTACAACGCAAAAGCGACTTTTTTCGTAGTTGGCATATATGCGGAGAAGCATCCCGAGCTGTTGAAGCGAATGCATGATGAGGGGCATATTATAGGGATTCATAATTATGTGCACAAGAGCAATTGGTTTATGCGGCCGGGGACAGTAAAGAAACAAATTCAACGCACCTCGGACATCATTTTTAATGCAACGGGAGTGCGGACTACTTACTACCGGCCGCCGTGGGGAATTGTAAACTTATTTGATTTCTCCAATCTTGGCTATTTGCAAATTATTTTATGGTCCTCCCTGTTTAGCGATTGGCGCCGGAAGGTAGGAGCGGAACGTCTCCGGCAGCGCATGATGAAAAAGCTTCGTCCTGGCGAGGTGCTGCTGCTTCACGATTGCGGTTCAACCTTGGGAGCAGATATTGATGCGCCGGCGAATATGCTGGAGGCATTGCAGTCTGTCCTCGAGGAGGGTAACCGCCGCGGATATGCGTTTGTGACCATTCCGGAGATGATTGCCATTACCGATCAGAATAAAGCGGCAGCGCCTGCAATCGGCTGGTTCAAGCGGCTGCTTGTCTCCTGCTGGATGACGTGGGAAAGATTGTTTCATGTGCTGTTCCGGGTAGAAGCGGGAGTGGCGGATTCCGTCTTTAATATTCGCGTGGTGCCCTATCATGGCAAGACGCTGCATTTAACCGATGGACAAACAATTAATAACAAGGACCCAGTCATTGAACTGCATCTTGACAATCATAAGCTGTACCAGATGATGACGGAATCGCGGTCTATGATGCATGTAGCGATTCGCCTGATCCGCGAAGTCGAGAAGGGGCTGCCGAAGCTGGCCGAGCAAATCGCCGGACGTCCGGAATTTGCCAAAGCACGCGGTCTGTATGGCATAACCATGATCAATCGCGGGGCAGAGCAATTTGGCTTTAGCGTGCTTGATCTGCCCAAGGGGCTGTTCGATAAGCTGACCCGGATTTACTTGAAGCTATTGCTGCGTGTGCTGCATCCTGCCGGCAATAAACGGGTAAAACAGCAGGGCAAACGTTTATCCCCGCGCATTATTGCGATGTCGATGGATGAATTCTGGCGCCGTTACGGCGGTACTACCGATACTTTGAAGCCGATGTGGCAGACGAGCAAAGCATTCGAGGAGCAATTGCAGCCATCAGGTACTACATTAACTCATTCAACTTATGAAAATGCCAATGCCGCAGGAGAATTCAATTCTTGAGCGGCATTGATGCTAATAGAATGCAAGAGGGGCGTCTCACAGTTATCCTGCCGATAACTGTGGGACGCCCCTTCATCATTTTAGATCTTCATTACGCCGCCTGTGCTGGCGTTCGTAACGAGATGGGAGTAGCGGGCCAGGTAGCCCTTTTTAATTTTTGGCTCGAAGCCTTTCCAGTTCGCTTTGCGCTTAGCAAATTCTTCATCGCTAATTAGCAGGTTCATCGCTCTGTTTGTTAGATCAAGCTCAATGAGATCGCCATCTTCAACAAATGCGATTGGGCCGCCCTCAGCTGCTTCCGGAGATACGTGGCCGATACTGATGCCGCGCGAAGCGCCGGAGAAGCGTCCGTCAGTGACGAGGCCAACCTTGGCACCCAGACCCATGCCGACGATTTGCGAAGTCGGAGCGAGCATCTCAGGCATGCCAGGGCCGCCTTTTGGACCTTCGTAGCGGATAATAACGACATGGCCTTCTTTTACTTTGCCATTCGCGATGCCGGCCAGCGCCTCATCCTGCGAATCGAAGCAAATTGCCGGGCCTTTATGATAGCCGCCGACAGACTTGTCCACAGCTCCAACCTTGATGATGGCGCCGTTAGGAGCCAGGTTGCCGAACAGTACAGCCAGACCGCCTTGCTCGCTGTGCGGATTGTCGAGCGGATGAATGACATCTTTATCGAGAATTTCACAGCCGGCAACATTTTCCCGCAATGTTTTGCCGGTTACGGTCAATACTTCGCCTTTCAAGGCGCCTTCTTTTTTGAACAATTCATTAATAATTGCACTTACGCCGCCTGCATTGTGAACATCCTCGATATGATAATCGGATGCCGGGGCGATTTTCGCCAGATGCGGTACGCGAGCTGCAACCTCATTGATGCGCTCGATCGGATATTCAAAGCCCGCTTCATGCGCAATAGCAAGCGTGTGAAGCACCGTATTCGTCGATCCGCCCATTGCCATATCGAGTGCGAAGGCATTGTCGATCGAATCAAGTGTGACGATATCGCGCGGTTTAATGTCTTTCTCGATCAGCTCCATCAATTGACGGGCGGAACGTTTTACAAATTCGCGGCGTTCCGGCGATACGGCCAAAATCGTACCGTTGCCCGGAAGCGCAAGGCCAAGGCCTTCGGCGAGACAGTTCATCGAGTTCGCGGTAAACATACCGGAACACGAGCCGCAAGTCGGACAGCCATACTGCTCCAGCTCCTGCAGTCCGGCATCGTCGATTTTGCCCGCTTGGTATGCGCCGACGCCTTCAAATACGCTGGAGAGCGAAATCGAACGGCCGTCGGAGGTTTTGCCCGCCTTCATCGGCCCGCCGCTTACGAGCACTGTCGGAATATTGACGCGAAGTGCGCCCATAATCATGCCTGGGGTAATTTTGTCGCAGTTCGGGATACAAACCATGCCGTCAAACCAGTGCGCATTTACAACGGTTTCAACGGAGTCGGCAATAATTTCGCGGCTTGCCAGCGAGTAGCGCATGCCGACATGTCCCATGGCGATCCCGTCATCTACGCCAATCGTGTTAAATTCGAAAGGAACGCCGCCCGCTTCGCGGATCGCTTCCTTGACGAGCTTGCCAAATTCCTGCAAGTGCACATGTCCCGGAATAATATCGATATACGAGTTGCACACTGCTATAAATGGTTTGTTGAAGTCTTCTTCCTTAACTCCGGCAGCACGCAGCAAGCTGCGGTGCGGAGCGCGGTCAAAGCCTTTTTTGATCATGTCTGAACGCATCTTTTGTGAAGCCATGACTGTCCCTCCCAAGATTGGATCAATATTAAACAGTCTACCACAATGCGCGGAGAATGGCTAGAAAGCGGATTAGTGCAGAAGAGGATAGACTTTACAAGTTGCTCCGTTTGTTCTACCTTTAAAAGTATGGAAAGTAGAAAGGATGAACGGCTCATGCCAGACAACCACCAGGAGGAGTACGCGCAGCTAGAACAGTCGTTTATTCGGATGAAACGGCGGATGGACTCCGAATGGAGCAAAAGTAATTTTCATGGATTAAATCCGATGCAGGGGCGTATATTGGTGCGGCTTTGTGAGGACGGCTCACAAAAAGCGTCCGCTCTGGCGGAACAGCTCTTTATTACCCCCGGAGCCGTGACCGGGATTGCGGATAAGCTATTGGAGCTGGGCTTAATTGCGCGCGACCGGGCCGAAGGCGACCGGAGGATCGTCATGCTGTCGATTACCGAGAAGGGACGGGAACTCGTACAAGAATTAAAAAAGACGCGATCGGCTATCTCTGCCATGATGTTCTCCGAGCTCTCGACCGGCGAGATCCGGGAGCTTACGAGGCTAATTGAAAAAATTATTGTAAGTATGGACACAGCCAACGAGCGTCGTGAAAAGGAGCACGATAGTATATAGGAGCATAGGCACAAAAGCGCAAAGGCAGAACGCTCTCGATTATTGCTGCCGATTGCTGCGGTATTGGCTGGGGCTTGTGCCGTATCGCTTTTTGAATTGGTTCAAAAAATGATTATAATTAGGGAAGCCGACATCGTCGGCTATTTCTGCTGCGCTCCGATAAGTGTGCAGCAGCAGCGTAGCCGCCTCTCTCAGACGGATTTGGTTGAGCGCGGCCACGACCGATTGCCCGGTCTCCAGCTTGAACAAATGGGAGAGCCGCGATTCAGACAAATTGACTGTGCGGGCGATGTCGGCGATGCGCAGCGTTCGCTTCATATCTGCAGAAAGGAGCGCAAGCACTTCCTCTACCCGCGGATCAAACCGGCGGGCGGCATGTTGGTTCAGCAGCCATAAAACTTCATGAATGGCGCTAGCGCATAGCATATTCCAATAGGGACGCTGCTGTCTCGTATCGAGCATAAGCCTCTCCAGTGCAGCGGATATCCGTTCCTGTACTGCCGCCGCCTCGATGGAAAGCTTATAGAAGCCGCGCTCCTGTTCGGGAAAACGGCATAAATGCTGCATTTGCGGATCCGGTGCAAAATGAACCCAGCGAAATTGCCAGTGCTCTCCCTGCGTTGTTCCATAATGATGAGGTGTGCCGTCCTTTAGCAAAATGACATCGCCGGCTTTGGCGGAATAACGGGAGCCGCCGATTTGAAAATAGCCTTCACCGGAAAGCGTAAAGGTAAGCAGCCAGTCTTTGCGGCCGTTCTGCCGAACTGTGCTGTAGTTTTCGGCGCAATGAAAATGTCCGGCGACAAAAAGATCTCTGTCCAATGTGCCATAGGCGCCAAATGTGGATTGCTGTTGCTGCTGCATAATTTTTTGCTGCCTCCTTCCCTCGATGTGGTTGACTTTACTGTGCATATCGCAGGGGATACCTCCCTAAATTGGAAGGCAGCTCGCGCGCAGCACGCTCCTCTTCAAAGCGGTTATGAGCTTCCGCTCGCTGTTCGTATGGTGGTTGCTGTAACATGAAAGGTTCGCGGCACAATTGTTGTAGAAAATACAACATTGGCACCCTTATTTCCTCTTTTAGCCGCAAATGCTGTACGTTGTGCAACAATCATCGCCCATTCAGCCTCCTGGAGGAGCGAAATGTTGCATTTCGCATAGGCCTGTTGATTAGCCAAAAAAAGGTATGCAATAAATGGTAAAAAACTAATAAAAAAGACCGTCCAGTCGATGTAATGTTTGTCCCCACAAACTAATCGAAACGAGGCGGTCTCATGAAAAAGT
>NZ_JBHTHC010000025.1:0-108986 GCF_042676285.1 Paenibacillus sp. GCM10027626
GATCTGAGCGATCTTAATTGGACGTTTTCTGACGAAATCGTGCTCCTGATCATCAAATAACGGCGCACAGATCCGTTACAATTTCAGATCGGTCAAAATTTCGAAAATAGCGGCCGTGACATCCGTCGCTCATGCGCCGGGAGGCTATCACAAACCCCGGGGTGGTCACGAATCTGCAAAAAAACACCTCAGATTCGCCGCGGCGAATCTGAGGCGCTATTACTTTAGCTAAGGCTAAGGGTTTACTACCCCTGATCCCCCTGCTACCCCTGCTTCCTTCTTCTCTTTCGGCTTCGGCGCCTGTTCCATCGCTTGCTGCCCTCTAGTTTGCAGTGAAGCAAGCGCCTCATCAAGCGATTTTTTATCATCGTACACGCTCTTGAGTTCCTCCTGGGCGATCGTCATGAAGTTCATGTAGAAATCCTGAGGCAGCTTGTCGTAATCCTTATACATGTTGGATTGCGCCGGCTTCAGGCTATAGAAGGCTTTCATATTACGCTCGCTGTCATCCTTCAAGTAATTTGTGCGAATCGGGAAGCCGCCATTTTGAATCTTTGACACGACCCTGGCATAATCCTCTCCTGTAATATAGCTAATAAAATCTTTAGCCGCCTCGATGTTAACAGACTTGGAATTGATTGCGAAAATTTGGTTAAACGATATATTATTGCTCTCATCCGGACTTTCCGGATTGACGGGCACGGTGACCATATCCCAGTTTTGAATGGCCCTGTCCGGCACCATCTTCTGCGCTTCCTTGATTTGCTCCATCAGAAATGAGCCCTCAAGCTTCATTCCTATTTTTCCGGCAACGAACGGATCCCGCAGCAGGTGATCCTCGTAAGTCTGACGGCCTGAACTGGAGGAATACGGATCATCCGTATAGAGCGCTCCGGATTTCAATCCCGACAAAGCGGTCTGAAAAACTTTTTTCCATGCGGCCGTATCGACTGTAACCTGCTTGCTTGTAGGGTTGAACATATTCAGATTCTGTGACGATCCAAGCATCATTCCCAATTGGAAAAACTCGCTGTTGTAGCCGAGACTCAAGCCATATACCCGTTTATCCTTCGCCCCGTCTGTCGGAAAGCGCTGTGCGAGTTCAAACACCTTTTCCCAGCTCATCCGATCTTCGGGCAGCGGTATGCCATGTTGATTGAATAAGTCCTTGTTGTAGTAAATAACCTGACTGTAGAAATTGGTGGGAAGTCCATACACCTTTCCGCCCCCCAGCTCTCTGGCATAATCGAGCAGACCTGGAATAAGCGTTTCTTTTTTGTAAGCTTTATCTTCCGTCAACGCATCCAATTCTAGCAGCTTACCGTCCTCGGCATATTGGGTCACCTGGTCCGGGGAGAGCATCAAAATATCCGGCTGCTCCTCCGCAACAAATTTATCGAACTCCGCTTTCCAATCGATCTCTTCATCAGAAGGCCCCATTTGACGCTGCTGGGTCACGACGGTAATGTCCACTTCTGGATGAACCGCTGAATAGACCATCCCTAACTGGCTGAAAAAAGATCTTTCATCGTAATACATCACCTTTAGCGACGTGCTTTCCGCCTCTTTCGGTGAACCGGCTCCCCCCAGGCTGCAGCCCGACAATACAACTGACATCGTTAAAGCGCCAATCAAGCCAATACGTCCAAAACCTTTCAACTCATCCTCTTCCTTTCCAGTAAGAAGTAATTTTTTCCATGGTTATTATTGTACCATATGGAATCTACTATTTCCTACTATTTGGAAGATTGTCTTTAAACGAGTCCATAGCGAAAAAATACAAGAAATAAAAGAACGATCAGAATGAATAAAATCCATCCCCAAAATGACAGACCAGCAAAAAAGTCCACCAATGAACTAAAATTAAATAAAATAATGAGCCCAATAAGTAAAACTACTATGCATAAGAGGATGAACTTGAACAGTACTTTTTTTCTTTTATTCATCACTTGGTCACTCCCTTTACTAAATGACTAAAAGCGATCGAAAAATACTCGATCGCTTTTTATTTTAGAGATATCTTTATGCACACATTGCGGTACATAAAGCTACACAAGAGAGGAATGCAGGAGGTATTTCAATTAATCCGGCACAAGTCGTGACACAGAGCCAACAGTATACTCTTGGCTGAACATCCCCATCCCCAAAATGGTAGTTTCCATCTTTAACAACAACTACATCAGTAAATCCCGTTGAATTATGCATAACGGCTTTATAGTCTGTATCGGATTTATACAACAGAAAAACTACATTGATCTGACCAGAGGAATTTTCTCTTACAACCGTCTCTTCCGGTTTTAATTGATATCCAGCAGTAATAGCAGAGTTGATGTAATCCATAGTATTTTGGTCTGCCAATGCTGTAGCAATTGCCGCGTCTTTTTCAGTTTGAGATAATTGCGGAAGGGTATCTCCGCTATTCCCAGCACAACCACAGCCGCTTGTAATATCTTTATTACTGTTGGTTGGATCAGCAAAAGCAGAAGCAGAAAAAACCATAGAAAGCAAAAAAACTAAGGCCAAAAGGGATGAGAGTTTAAAAGTTCGGTTCAACATTCACAACACCTCAAAATGTAAAATATGGAATATGCGGGTTGATATTCCCGACAATTCCCATTTTAACATAGCGCGTCATCAATTCCTACCCTTTTTTTAGAAAAATTACAAAAATCACCTTTTCATCCTTTCAAAAAGCTTTCGCTGATAGCCTTATACCACGCCTCCGCCATCTTATCATAGCCTTCGTCGGTTGGGTGCACTCCGTCCCGCAAGTCGCTTAGCTCCAGCGCATCGTGAAGATTGACTAGCTGAAATCTTGTTTCATTCCTTGCCTCGATGACCGCTTTCAACCTGCTATTAAAGGCATTAACCTCTTCTTCCAGCCCATTGATCGGAATTAATGTAGCGATGTAGAGCCTGCCTTCATTCGCCATTCCTGCGATTATTCTCGGCTTGCTGATGGAGGGCGACAGCTACCCCTATGAAATGATGCAAGAAATGAAAGAACGGGAAATGCACGTTTATATTAAAATGCACTACGACACTTTTTATTAAGCGATCGATCAATTGAAAAGGACGGTTATATCGAAGCGGTAGATGTCGTCAGCGACGGGAACCGGCCGGTAAGAACCATTTATCGGATTACCGATACCGGTCGAGCTCTGTTTCAGAAGCTGCTGCTGGAAAAAATACAGGAAGAACCCCATCTAAATCATCCGTTTTTTGCATCGATGATATTTGCCCAGTACGGAGATCAGGACAAAATCGCAGATATTTTGGAGCGCAAGATCATACGTTGGGAGCAAGAAGTCGAAAGAATGAAAGCGATGTACGTGGAGCATATTCCTATCGTTTCCCGCGCCACGCTGCATATGATGTGGGTCGGTTACGAATATATGTTGACCGAGCTGAACTGGGTGAAAAAGGCTGTACGCGGATTGCGTGGCCGGGCGTCTGAACGAAAAAAACGCTCCGCTCAATCTAAAGCCGTTTCAGCTGACGGAAGAAGATTAGGTCGTTCTTCAGCAAGAGCGGACATTATTCATGAGCCGAGGTTTTCTCCTGACATCGTTAGCAAATGCTGTATACTTCGAAACGATAATTGATGATGATTTTGCAAGAACCGAGCAGTTGCAGTGCCTGATCCACCGGACAATTGGTAAGCGTTTGCGTCTTTTCACAATTGTCGCACATCAATCGATGGTGATGGCGCAACAAGCAACTCGCTAGAATTTCAGCCCGTATGTTTGGATTGGCTGTAATGCAAGCGCCGTTATCATCTAACGGATGCAACCGATACTTTGCTCTCCGTTTGTACGGGCAGCAATTTACCAACGACGGAGTATAGCATTTCTGCCAATAAAATGGCTCCGGCAACGTCTAACACTACATGCTGTTTCACTAGTACGGTTGATGCAATAATGGCCCACGAAGTTACAAATATTAACATTCGCGAAAATTTTGACAAATTTGTACAGTCTGACATCCCCTTCAATATTAAATAGCTGGTTAGGACATGAGTACTAGGAAAACAATTATAAGGATTGTCGTTTTGGTAGACTAAACTGACAAGCGAATATAGTAGCCCATGATCGGTAATCAGCGGGCGAGTGATCTGCGTTTGAAAAAAGGAATACGTTATACAACAAACGGCCAGGCCAAGACATAAAGTGATCAGAGTTTGATAATATGCTCTTCTTGTTTTGACGAAAAATACGACAAGCATAGCGAAAATAAAAGGGTACCAAATCAAATAAGGAATAACAAAAGCAGGAACAAAAGGAATTCGTTCATCCAGATCTGTCATTAAACTGGAGACATTTGGTCCGCCATGATTCAATATTCCATAAAAAAGGTTGAAGACGGGAATCACCATTAACCACAACAACGGCATATACTCTGAAATTTTACTTCTCATACCACTTTATCTCCTTTTATCTCGATCACATCCCCTATCATTGAATTTTCTTCGCGATCGGTAACAACGGATTGTTTGCTTTCCGCTTGCACAGGCAATAATTTACCAACGACGAAATACAGCACCTCTGCTAATAAAATGGCTCCAGCAATGTCTAACAAAAAATGCTGTTTCACAAATAAGGTTGAAATAATAATGGTCCACGAAGTTATAAATATCAGTAATCGCGAAGTTTTCGACAGAGTTGTGCAATCTGACATCCCCTTCAGCATCAAATAACTGGTTAGGACATGAATACTTGGAAAACAATTATAAGGATTATCGCTGTAAACCAGACTGACGAGCCAATTAATAAACCCATCGCCGGTAATTGTCGGGCGAATGATCACAGTTTGATAAAAATAATAAGTTATATAACACGCGACAAGGCCCAGACAAAGAGTGATCAACGTTTGATAATATACCCTCCTCATTTTTATAAAAAAAACAATAAGCATAGCTAAAATAAAAGGGTACCAAATCAAATAAGGAATAATAAAAGCAGGAACAAAAGGAATTCGTTCATCCAGATCTGTCGTTAAACTAACGACGTTAGGTCCGCCATGATTCAATATTCCATAAAAAATATTTAAGACAGGAATAACCAGTATCCATAACAAGGGCTTATAACCTGTATTTGTATTTCTCATGCCTTTCTCCTTTTTCCGATATACACCTCAAAGATGGTGGAATGCCATCGGAATATTTTTTTTCGACTTCATTATTTGTAGCAAATAAAAACAAAGGCCGGAAAGATATTTAGCGGAACAAATTTAATGTCTACCTTAGAAAAATGAGATTGCAGCTGCTTTTTCATATTCAGTGAAAATTGAAAAGTAATAAAAAGTCCACCGGGTTTCAAACTTTTGAGAACCTCATTTGTAATCTGTATTGTTAATGATTTGGGGAATACGGTAAAAGGAAGACCGGAAATGATAACATCAGCATATTTCTCTCCCGCTTCGTACAAGGAAGACGATAGATGTTCAGCCCTCGTGTGGTGAGAAAAGGCTGGATATTGCTGTAAAAGTTGATTACTCAAATGTAAATTTTTCTCAAATATATACGCCCGACTCCCCTTTTTCATTTTTTGTTTAATACATTTCGTAAATACTCCTGTACCGGCGCCAAGTTCAACGATGACCTCGGCATCATCCCAATGCACTGGAGCAACCATAGCTTTGGCTAAAAAAATTGAACTTGGCGTAATACTCCCGATGACACGCGGATATTTTATGAACTGATAAAAAAATTGCAATTTTTGGAGACTCATTTGTCTGACTCTTCCCCTTTTCATTATGGTAGTAATGATTATAAGAAAAAAATCTGAAATATGAGTTAGGTTTTTCTGAAATATTAGTTAGGTTTTATCTGAAATATTAGTTAGGTTTTATCTGAAATAATATCTGAATTATCAGGCTTGGACATTCGTCACGGGAACAAGCGAATTTGTTATTGTCGGATTGCTATCCGAAGTTGCATCCGATTTGGAAATAACAATCTCGTCGGCAGGTGCGCTTGTATCCGGGTTTGCCTTTCGGTTGCCGTCGGCACGCCTATCGTGACTGTTCTTGTCAGCCGTTATCCGGCATATTCGCTTTTTGACCGTGAGCTGTGCATACAGAAATTCACCTGGGATAGCAGCGGTTTTCCAAGCTTCGGCCACCCGATCCCGTCCGGCGTCCTTCAGAGCCTCCCTTCAGGAGAGGAAGGCAGGACGGTGTTTTTCGATAGCTTCGAGGATGGCAATGCCAATGGATGGACGACGGACGGCGATTCATGGGCAGTCATTAAACCTGTCGGCCATTCCTATGAATACGCGATGCTCTCAAATGGCTACAACCTGTCGGCCGCCGGCGGCAACTGGACGGACTATCTCGTCCAAGCGGCCATCCTGCTGACCAGTGACACTCAGGGCGCAGGCGCCGGAATTCTTGGCCGCGTCGTTGACAACAATCATTTCTATCAGCTGGAAATCTACAATTATAACGGGACTAAAACATGGCATTTGAATAAAAATGATGGCGGCGTATGGTCTGAGCTTGCTTCCGGTCCCTTCAACTACTCAACTAATTATTACTACTACTTAAAAATGGTCTTGGCCGGGAGTTCGATTACCGCCTATATTTTGTCGGATGGCGGCGCGACCTATCAATATTTGGGAGCCGCTTCGGACAGTTCCTTCACCTCCGGTAAAATCGGGACCCGGGGAACTTTACAGCCCTATCGCATCGATAATGTACAGGTTCAGTTGAAAGAGTGATGACAATGCCCCTGATTCGCCGCGGCGAATCAGGGGCTGCTGTTTCAGCTATCCTGTTGGCTTTGTTGAAACGCTTGCGCTTGCAGAAGAAAAGCAATGTCCGAAACTAGCAAATTGGCAAAAGAAGAATCGATATGTTTGCCGGAGTGCGTCATAATAAACTCGGTCAGGCCGTTCAACTTTTTCACGGCTTGTTTTGGCTCTGCCTTTTGCGCTGATGATATTTTCGCCAGCAGGCTGCTTGCTATGCCGTTATTTTTGATCAAGCCTTCCTGCCAGCCGCTAGTCACGATTTTATCCAGCTGGCCAAGCGCAGGCACGACACGGATAGCACCTAATTTATACCATCCGTCTTCTGTCATGATGTCTTTTACGGCCAAACGGATGGCCGGCTTATTTTGTTTGCTGCTGTCGACAATCGCGACGGCCAATTCATAGGTGCCACCAGGGATCCCATTCAAGTCCAGCTTACCGGTATAGTTGTAATTTTGCCCTTTTATCCAATCGGCAGGCTCGGCCTCATCGATTGACATATAGACGGGGCTGCCTGTCATTCGATCCAGCAGGGCAAAGGCTACTTTATATTTATGGCCCCAATTCGGCACATCGTTAGGCAGCTTGCCTGCTGCGGCATTTTTCCATGAATGGTACAGCGGATACGACTGTCCGGAAAGCATCGCAGCCGGGTAAGCAACATCGTCCAAGACCAGGCGATAGCCTCCCTGCAGCGCAAACTGCTCAACTAAATCGGGATGATTCGTTACCCATTCCTTGACATCCTCCGGATGCCGCAAATCCAATGTATTGGCATGCGTGTAAAGCGCATCATCCACGACCCGCGCCAGCATGTCATGAATCGGCCTCGTGTTCCCGTCGCAGGATTCTGGCCATGAGACGAAGCTCTGGTAGCAATTTTCGGCAAATACAGGAACCTTCGGCCAATGGGTATTGATCAGATCCTGCGCCGCCCGTGGAAAATAAACAGGGCTGCCGTAGCTGTCTCTGCGGATCATGAAGCCCTGCTCATCCAGCGCCCAATCCTGCAGCCGCAGCTCAAAGGAATTGCCGTACTGCATGCCCAGCAATACATGCTTGAACTCGCCGGCGTACAAATTGCTGATCCACTTGAACGTATCCTCCTTTTCCTCTGCGCTCATCTTTTGGTTAAAGGTGTACATTTCCCCCCACCAGCCGAGACTGCCTCCGTCAATATAATCAACGACATCCGGATTATCATACTGCTTGGCGAATGCGGCAACGAAATTTTCAAACTTCTGTCTGAACACCGGATCCGTTACATACGGCGTCTTGAAGTTAGGATTGGATGCAGCGGCTACTCCTTCTGCTCCGGCATCGAACACAAACTGCGGCGTCGCCTGCATATGGACGTCTTGACTGTCGACCACGATGCGAAACGCCAGCTTCAGCTTGCGCTCCAAGGCCATGTCTACCAGCTTTTTATAATTTTCATCCACATTCCATGCATAAGCTCCTTCTGCCGGTTCCATGCGGGACCAGGGCACCCGGATATAGAGGATGCTTGCCGCGTCCCTGTAAGGATCAACCGCCTGCCAGTACGTATCGGCGTCGATCAGCGGTCCGGAAAATTCCTCGACATACATCGCCCACCCCATCGCCGGATTTTTAATGATGCCCGTCTTATCTTCCACAGGAGCAAACAAAGCGTACTCAGCTGGTGGCACGCCGGGAACCGTAACCTGCAAAGGAGAAGTGAGCGCCCTCGATTGATCGGCTCTGCTCACGACCTCAAGAATGAGCGTAACGGTCGCCGCATCCTGCCTGGGCGAAATCGTTCCGTCAAGGGAAATTCGCTCCTCTTGATCGGTAGAGTGAATCCGTATATCAAACCCGTCATGCACGGGCAGCTTCAGCTGTGTTTGCCCTCTGGCCGGCTGCTCGAGCGAAACAATCGCTTGCGCAGCCGCCTCGGACGTCCACAGCAATACGCCCCAAACTTTCAGCTCAATGATCGCAAACCCCTCCCATACCAGATTCGCTTCCTTTATATGCAGCCGAATTTTTGCCGCTTCAATCTCGGGAATGACAATATCGACCGCCTCAGCAGTTTGCTCGTTCATCTTCCAGTCAATCGCAACGTCTGACCGAGCTGTTTGCCACTTCATTCCGTCAAAATACTCAATGTCCATTTTGGTAATGCCTTGGCCGGGACCGTAGTTGGTGAGCAGCGTCAGCTTGCTCGTCCTCACTTTTTTGTTGCCCCAATCGAGCACAATATCTTGAGGCAGCTCGTGATTGCCGGTCGCCCAGCCGAATGTATCGTTGCCGTCAATAATATTGAGGATATCGTTTTGCCCCGTCACCGAAGTCGTGCTTGCTTTCGCTTGCAGCGCAACATTCGAATCCTCTTCCGCCCCGCCAGACGCGGCGAGAGCCGGGCTGTTCAGCAAGCACGTAAACAACATGGCGCAAACTATTAATCCGGAAACGAATTTCTTCACTTTGACATCCCTTCCCTTCATAAATAAACAGCTGCTCGATTTCTTAACACTACTCCTTCACACTGCCAATCGTAATTCCTTTGGTAAAATGCTTCTGCAAAAACGGATAAACCAGCATAATCGGCAGCGCGCCCAAAAATATTTGCGCCGTGCGCAATGTCTGTTCACTCAAATTTTGCAGCACATTCAAATCGTCAATGCCAATCATCGATTTGTTCATCGAGGTGACAAGTGTCGACAAATAAGTTTGCAGCGGATAGTGCTCCGGCGCGTTGAGGTACAAAATACCGTCAAACCATGAGTTCCAATGCCCGACAATCGTAAACAGCAGAATAGTCGCGATGGCCGGCTTGGAGACCGGCAAGTAAATGCTCCATAGAAGCTTCCAATGACCGGCGCCGTCCATTAAGGCCGCCTCCTGCAAATCCTTGGAAATGCCCCTGAAAAAATTAAGCAGCATGATCATGTTCCATACGTTCAAAGCTCCCGGTACAACCAGAGCCCAAATCGTATTCATCAGCCCTGTTTCTTTGACGACGATATAGGTCGGAATCAAGCCGCCGCCGAAAAACATCGTAATGGCAAAAAACCATACATAAAAGGTGCGAAAACGAAATTGCCTGACCTCCTTTGACAGCGGATAAGCCGTCAGTACCGCCAGCAGCATATTTATGACCGTGCCGAGCACGACCCGCTCCAGCGAGACGCCCAAAGAGCGGATGAAATCAACCTTTTGCCCAAGAAAGCGGTAGGCTTCAAGCGTAAAGCCTCGGGGCCACAGCGTTACTTCGCCGGCCAGCACCGCCGTATTGGAGCTTAACGAAACCGCCAACAGATGGATAAACGGGATGATCCCGAGCAGTGTAACGGCCGATAACAGCAAGTAATTGCCTGCTATAAAGGCTCTTCTAGGAAACGATTCTTTGTAAACCAAGCCGCATCACCCTAATTCTATTAAAATATCCGGTAGTTGCTGAACCGGTAAGCGGTCCAATACGATACACCGACGAGCAGAGTGGAAATAACGGATTTGAACAGCCCGATGGCCGCAGCCGGCCCATATTGCTGATCGAATATGCCCATTCGGTAGACGAAGGTATCGATAACGTCGGCACTTTGATAAACCGTCGGATTGTATAAAATCAAAATCTGCTCAAACCCGGCATTCAATAAACCGCCCAAACTTAAAGTCGTCAGCAAAATAATAATCGGCACCATGCCGGGTAGCGTAATATGCAGCATTTGCTTCCATTTGCCCGCCCCGTCCACTTCGGCCGCTTCATACAGATTGGGGTTAATGGCCGTTATGGCAGCCAAAAAAATTATCATATTGTAGCCCATGCCCTTCCAGACGTCGGAGCCGACCAATATCGCCCGAAACCAGCCGTTGCTGCCCATAAACATGACCGGCTCAAAGCCGAAGGCGCCAATCAGGCTGTTGACCGGTCCTTTAAGCGAGAAAATTTCGAACAGTACGCCGCCCAGTACAGTCCAGGACAAGAAAAAGGGCAAAAAGACGCTCGTTTGCATCGTCCGCTGAAACCATGATTTACGCACTTCATTTACAAGCAATGCTAGCATTAAAGGAACGATCAGCCCGAAAATAATTTTTAATACGGCAATGATGAGCGTGTTCCATATGACCTGCAGCGTATCGGGAAGATTGAATACAAAGTGAAAATTATCGAAGCCGATCCATTTCGACTTGATGAAACCTAACGTCGGCTTAAACTTCTGAAACGCCATCACGATGCCGGCCATAGGACCGTAAGCGTAAACAAGCGTTACGATCATGCCCGGAATAAGCATAAGATGCATGGGGAGTTCCGCTTTTGCCTGTCCGAGCTTCAATATTTTTTTATGCATGGAATTGTTCCTCCGCTTTAGGGATGAGTCAGCCGGCTAAGAGGAGACGGGAAAGGCTTTAAAGCCTCCCCCGCCCTGGCATGACTTATTTCGCAGCAAGCTTCTCATACCACTCGTTGACTTCATCCGAAATATCGTCTCCACCAAGCTTTTTCCAGCTTTCCACATATTTATCGAATTCACTGATTGGGGAACCGACAATAATTTTCATAAACGTTTCATCCGTCAATTTTTCCAGTGAAGCGCCCTTTTCCACCTGGGTCGGCGTTGGCGGGCCCGCATATTCATTGAACACGACCGGCATTTCTTTAATTTTCTGCGTCAGTCCCCAGCCGCCGTTTTCATCAACCCGGCTCGTATACGGCCCCCAAAAACTTTGGTCGCCGTCCAAATATTTTTTGGCTTTGTCGTAGAGGCCTTGCAATTTAGGATCGAGATTGTCCGCATTCCCGGCCTTTAAAGCGGCATTGACCGCCGCATACCCGTCGGCAATATCCGTCGGATTGTAGAACCGGGGCTCATACCAGTTGTACACAAATCCGTTCTCCGGCTTATTGACGTCTCGATATTTCGGTTCCTCCAGCTCCAAATAGAAATTCGCCATTTTCACCAAAGCTTCCGGATTTTTCATCTCTTTATTGGCCACGATCACCTTGCTGAGCCTTAACTTTGGCACCAGCGGAACGCCTTGCTTGCCTTCAAATGAAGGCAGCACATACGGTTTCCAATCCGCTTCGGGCTCTTTGTCGCGATTTAAGTTAAGCGGCCATTCGGGATACCACCATTCGCCAAAGGCGATGCCCACCTTGCCGGCCACTACGTCCTCCACCACTTTATTAATATCTTTAAAAGCGAACTCCTTGTCCAAAATTCCATTGTTGTACCATGATTGCAGCTTTTCAAGCGCCTGCTTCGTTTCCGGCTGAATCTCGCCCGCCGCCAGCTTGCCGTCCTTATCTTTTATCCATGCCTTCGGATAGGCGCCCATCGTATGGAACAGCCCTCGCGCATCAAAGCCCCAGCTAATCAGCTCTTTGTTCATGGCAATTCCGAACGTATCGTTCTTGCCATTCTTGTCCGGATCCTGCTTGACGAATGCCTCCGCGACCTTTTCCAGCTCCTCCAACGTCGTCGGAACCTCCAAATTCAGGTTCTTCAGCCAATCGTTGCGGATCCATAATATTTGCGTCGATAAATACGGGTCCTCAAAGCCCGGCAGCCCGCGAATTTTGCCGTCCTCGTCTTTGAACATGCTTAGCGTAGCGCCGCCGTCCTGCTCCACATATTGCTTCAAGGTCGGGGAAGCATAGCGGTTGTAAGCGTCCGTCAGATCGGCAAGCAGGCCGTCTTCCTTAAACTTCTCAAAATCGCTGGCGCTGACCGCCATAACGTCAGGCAAGTCTCCCGACGCGACGGAAAGCGAAAACTTTTGCGCAAATTGATCCGCCGGCACGCTCCATAAATATTTCAGCTCAATGTTCAGCATTTCTTTTAGTTTTGTAACATAGCTGTTCGTTTCCGGTGTCGTGCTGGCCGGCGTCTTCGGATCCTGGGGAGGAGAGGTGCCAATTACCTGCGTTACGGTAATCGTCTCCGGATATTTGCTGAGCGGATCGGCCGCTTCATTTTGCGTTCCCGTTTCCGCTGTCTGGTTGTTCTGCTCTGCCGGCGCCGGTTCGCTCGGTGTGTTCTGCTGATTCTGACTGGAGCAAGCCGCAGCAAGCATAATGCTCATTGAACAACAAGACATAAGCAGCATCGTTCCGAATTTTCGTTTCATTCTGTAGCCCCCTTTTGTTGAGTTGCAGCTGTTACTCCCGCTCTTCACCATTAATTCTAATTGCTCATAAAAGCGCTTACTATCTCTTTATCTTTACATTCTTTTACTTGGTTTACTTATCCGCCGTTTACAGACCGCTCCCTGAACTCCTGCGGCGTCATGCCGGTCATTTTTTTAAAAAAGATCGTAAAGTAAGACGGGGATGTAAAGCCGAGCGCACTCGCAATGTCTTGAATTTTCATCCTGGCATTTCCAAGCATCGTCCGGGCCGCCTTCAACTTGGAATCGTGAATGTAGCCGGAGACGTTGCGTCCTGTCTGCTGCTTATAGAAACGGGAAAAATAAGACGGATTCATGTAGACGACATCCGCAATTTTAATCAATGACAAGTCCTCGCTCAGATGGGCATCGATGAACTGATGAACTTTTTCGATCAGCTCATGCATCCCTTTCTCCTGTTTTTTATCGTTTTGAACGCAAATCGCTTGCCCCAATGACAGGAAATACCGCTCCTCGCCCTCCCAATCGGCAGGCATGTCCAAATGGAACAACCGAGTTAAATCCATGCCCCCGTCCCCTTTCAGCGTAAGCTCCAGCTCAAGAGCTAAGGACATATAAAGCAAAAGCAGCTTCAAATATTTGCGCATGCCGTCCGCGTAGCTGGCCGCAGCATCCTGTTTGATAAACCGGAACATTTGACCGCAAGCCTGCTGCGCCTGCTCGCCGCTGCCATCCCGCAAAGCGCGCTCCAAATGCTCAAGCAGCCGCTCATAATGCTCATTATCGGACAACCGCTTTAAGGTCGGGTTGAACAGATGCGGGTCTGCGGCAATGCTTAAATCGATAAGCGTCATGTTCGGGGCGAGCCAATTTCGCATTTCCATGTAAGAACGCATAAATTCAAATTCGCTGTGCGCATCTTGCCAAGCGACCGGGCCTCTGGACAGCAGGAAAGTCAGATCGGCCCCCAGTTTTTCCTGACAGATGTTCTGCACGAACTCAAGCATGCCTTTCAAATATTCCGCCGTTGCTTTCCAGTCCGTCATTTTTCCTTCCCGCATTAACCGCTCCGCGGTAGCGGCAGGCTGAATAAACCAGACGAGCTGCGAGCGCTCATAGACGACCTCCTCGGCTGCCAATAGCGGCGTGAGCGCCGACCGGAACACATTTTGCACCGCATAATGGAGCTCCAGCTTATGCTCATACGTCAATTCCCGCGCAAAATTCCGGACATAACCGGTGAGTAGTAAAACCGGCTCCCGCATATTGATTTGCATCTTTTGCTCATCAAGCTGCGCATGGAGTATCAGCCCTTCTGTCCGTTCCCCCGCCAAAATTCCTTCGAAATATTGTTTGCGCAGATAAGGCTGATAAGCCGACACCTTGCTCGCCGCTTCTTCCAGCAGCTGTAGCTTGCTTTTTTCCTCGTCCAGCTTGCGGACAACGGTCTCCACCGCCGCGATTAACACCTCATCCTCCTCATCCTTCAGCAAATAATTTTCTACATTTTTCTGAAAAGCGCTGTAGGCGTAATCAAACTCGCTGTATCCCGTCAAAAAAATAATTTTGCAAGCCGGCCAAAAAACTAACAGCTCGTCGATCAGTTGAAACCCGTTTTTCTCCGGCATGCGAATATCGCTGAGCACTATATCCAGCTTCATTTTTTTCGCTGCTGCTATCGCTTCATCGGCGCAAGTCGCCTGCCAGACATCCAGCTCCAGCCGCTCGCATTCCGTGAATAACTGCGCCAGTCCCTCTACAATTGCCGGTTCATCGTCGATAATAAGCAGTCTATACATCTGACTCCCTCCCGTTAATATCAATGATCAATTCCGCGCGCAGCCCGCCAAGCAAGCTTCGGGATACGGTTATGCCGCTTTCGCTGCCATATTTAAGCCGGATTCGGCGATTAACATTTAAAATTCCGGTTGTTTCCGTTAGGCCAAACGGGTTCATCAATCGTTCCTGCAACTGGGCGATTTGCTCGTCTGCCAATCCGGCTCCGCTATCCTCTACCGTTATATGGAGCCGGCTGTCGAGCCAGACTCCGATACACAGTGTACCGCCCTTGGAACTATGCTCAAAAGCATGCTCGAATGCGTTTTCAATGATCGGCTGAATGATCAGGCGCGGAACCATAAAATACCGCAGCTGCTCCGGAAGCTCCTCATATTGAACATCAATCCGGTTCGAAAAACGAATGCGCTGTATCGCGCAATAATCAAGGGCATTCCGATATTCCATATGCAGCTGGACCTGATCGGAGCCGTTCCTCGTAATAAAACGGTAATAGCTCGCCAATTTCTGAGCCAGCGTTGCCGCATTGTCATGGTGGCCGGACTTGCTTAACCGGTAAATATTATAAAAACCGTTATATAAAAAATGAGGATTGATTTGCGACTGCAGCTGTTTAAGCTCCGACTCCTGCAGAGCGATTCGCTGCTCGTAGTTTTGCTGGATGGAAGTTTTCAATTTCTCCAGCATTTTGCCATAGCTTTCATAAAGATAATCAAACTCGTTTTCGTTTCTGGATGGAAGGGAGAGGTGAAGATAATCGATTTCCGTCTTTCTGAACGATTGCTTCAATTTGTTAAGCGGGACATGAATCATCCGATTGACCGAAAAGGCAAAAATGACGATAACGACAATCGATACCGCGGATAAGATGACATACCAGGCGTTATACTTTTTTAGCGGCCCTGTCAATTCCGCTTCAGAAATATACGTGCACAGCTTCCAGCCAAACGCTTGCAGCGGTGTAACCGTTAACAAATATGGCTGGCCGTCCATTTCGAGCGATATGTAACCGGGAATTTCGTTCGCATCAAAAGTTTTCAGCTTATCTGATACCGACTGGATTAAAGCGGCGTCCGCCTTTTCATAGACGACCGGGCGGCTTGGAGCTTCACCGGCAATAATTGCCGTACCCGTCTTGTTGTTTTGCTGCACGAGCTGCTGAAGCATTTGTTTAAAACGGCCGGCGGACAGCTCAATATAGGAGATCAGGTTTCCATTATTTGCTGATTTGAGCAATATCAGCTTATCCTGTGAATAATAGACGGCTTTACTCTTATTCCCGCCCATCATAGTCAAGACTTCATCCCATTCCCGATTGGGAAGCCTGCTGACATTATTGCCGGTTGAAATCGTTTTGCCATAAGATTTTATGTATACACCGGCATTGACGATTAACGGGCTGGCATTTTGAACGGTAAGCAAATTCTCGTTTATTTTTTTCACAATTTGAATCTCTTCAAATGTTTCCAGTGAATCCGATTGAAAACCGAGCTTCTGCAAATCCGAGTCATTCAGCAATTCGAGCTGGCGGGTCCGGATAAATTCAAACTGGTTGTCCAATTGCTTGGCATAGAAAGCGGCATTCGCGAGGATTGAGTCAACAATTTGCTTTTTGGCATGCGAAAAACTGACATAATTAATGCCTACATTTATCGCATAGACCGGAACAATGAGAACAAAAAAGACTAGAATAATTTTATGGTAAACAAAGAGCTTTTTAGAATGCCGGAAACTGATACGCACGTTTTATTCCACCCCTGTCCTGGATCTTTGGCCGCAACTGCTGCATCGTTGCCATCATAGCACAAAAATGAGGAATCGGTGTGAAAATAAATATTGTTTAAAAAAGAGGGTTGACAGCTAGGTTGTATCCCTTGGAAAGCTTGCTCATCTCGTAAGCCAAAAACGAAAAGAACTAGGCTTCACCCAGGAAACACTCGGAGAACAAACGAGCATTAACAAAGATTTGATAAGCAGGCTGGAGCGAGGGACGTTCTTCCCTTCCATCAATCAACTGAATGAGTTAATGCGCGCCCTACAGTTTCAGGTCGCCGATATTGCCGAAGAGGAAGAGGAAAATAAGGTATTTGTGGCCTTGATGGGCAGCGCACGAACTGAAGCCGAGCGGGCAGGATTCGATCAGATGATCTCCATGATGCTCTGCCTGAGAAAACATGACCGGTTAAGAAAAAAGAAAGATGAGGGTGCGTTGTGTTAACCGAACAAGATCTTTATAAAATAGAGGAATTGGCGAAAGACAAGCGTCGCGCCTATGATCTGGGAATGGGTCCGCTCGGCGATAATATGTTTAAAGTCATTCGTTCGCTCGGCATTCAGCTCGTCCGGGTTCCGATTTCAGACGAGCAAGGAAATGACATTGACCCGTTCGCCGCCTTATATTTGTCCTCCAAAGAAAAAGAGCATGCCATTTGTTATATCGGAATCAACACGACCGAATACTGGGATAAACAGCTTTTTGCATTGGCGCATGAGCTGTATCATCATTATGAATCTTCTGATCGGTTTGTATTATGCAGAGGACTTGATAACACCAGCGAAATCCGGGAACTTAAAGCCAATCGGTTTGCCGCTGAGTTCTTACTCCCCACAGAACGCTTGATTCATGAGGTAAAAGAAAAAAACAGGGGCAAACTCAAGCTCGATACTTGGTCACAAACCAGCTTGCTTCGCTTTGTTGCCGAGCTGCATTGCGATTACCGGCTACCCTACAAAGCCATCGTTCGTAGACTTCATGAAATCCAAGCGCTCAGCAGCGGCTTGCTTCAGATGCTCCTTCACATGGATGCCCGAGATCCCGACGGTTTGTATTGGACAATAGGAACCAACATCAGTCCAGGGATATTTGCTCAACTCAACAGCAGGACGAGAACGTTCGGAGTGGAAGGCGAGAACCTGGGAAAGCTGATTGACAATTATGAGGATGGTTTCATTTCGTTGCAGGAGCTTTCCGAAGATTTGCATCTGTTCGAAAAATCGCTTGAGGATTACAAACTGATCGAAGAAAATGCCTTGGACGAGAATGATTTATCCCTCTTGTACGAGGGGGATGAAGGTGAAAGTTGATACTAGCGGCATCAACCCGGGCCTGTACCCTTTGATCCCTTGCTTTTTTAGCTATCCATCTATCCAAGAATGTAACCTCAACAGCGCCCCATCTAAAAGGGCGCTGTCGCGGTTTAAGAAACTGGGTAAACCTGCGAATCATTGTTGGAGTTGCTCTTTGATTAATCTTGCGATTTTGCTGTCCGCTTGTTTGGCAACATCTTCAATCTAATAAGATTTGAACCCGAAAACCCTTATTCGGCTCAAAATGGGGCCTTGTGTGGCGTAACGAATCTACCGATCGTTATTCACCGAAATCGGCCGCTTTTCCGCCTTTTTCCCTCCAAATAAGGTGTGTCTGATTCGTTACACGCTGAGCAAGCCGATTTATTGGCCAATAGCGTGTCTCAGGTTCGTTAAGCCCCACTCGTCAACGTAGTGAGTGCATTCGTAACAGCATGACCGTCGCTTCCGCTCGCACCGCCGTTTCATTCGGTACAAAACGGTTCTGGCCGCGGCCATCCACAATGCCAAGCTCGCGAATCGCTCCCGCCGCGCCTCTCGCCCATTGCGGAATCGCTTCGTCATCGGCAAAGCCGGTCGGAGCCTTGGCGTTAATCTGCAGCTTGAGCGCTCTGGCGATCATGACTGCCATCTCCGAACGGGTAATGTGAGCATTCGGACGGAAACTGCCATCTGTATATCCGTTTACAATCCCCAATTGTACCGCCTGCGCAACGGCTTGCTTTGCCCATGCGCCGATTTGATTCTGATCGGTGAACGTCAACGCGGCACCTGGCTCCTCCAATTTCAAAGCGCCTGCCAGCATGACCGTAAACTCGGCGCGCGTGACGGGATTATTCGGTTTGAATGCTCCGTTCGGATTACCGCTGACGATACCTTTCGCCGCGGCGTGCTTGATGTCGATTTCTGCCCAGTGTCCGGCGATATCAGTAAACGAGATCATCGGTGGTTCAGGTTCTTCCGGTTTAGGCGTTACTAGGTCAATAGAGAGCGTATATGTTTCCCGGGAGCCGTCTTCCGCCTGAACGATCAGCGGAATGATATTCGCTCCTTCCTGCAAGTCAATCTGGATGCCGTCACCCAGCGCCTTCCCGTGCCATGTCACTTTGGAAGCCGCATGATCCGCAATCACTTTCACTTCAATTTGTTTCGCTTCCGTCTCAGCCTTATACGCGTAGATGTTTGCCGAAAACGACGGCGTAAGGGAAACACGTTTACCTGCCGTCCAGATTTCCAGTGCTTTCAGATTGGTATTGCTGGACAAATACCAGCCGCCCCCCGAGCTTCCGCCTGAATCATTGCCGCCAGAGGAAGGACGCGAGCGCGTTGAGGCCGTTTTTGTTAATCCGACTGCACTTTCGTTCCCCGCCTCATCATAAGCCGTGACTTTGAACGTATAGGTGGTGTCTGCGGACAAGCCCTCGACGATAGCTTCATTTACGTCACCGCCTACCGTTTCGCGATTGATGCCGTCGACGTAAATCCGGTAGCCGGTCACACCTACATTATCCGTGGCGCTTGGCCAGGATAGCTTCATGCTTGTCTGCGTGATCTCCGAGACGGTCAGTTCACTGCCTTCTGGCCATTCTGGCGCTTCGCTGTCAGGATCAGTCGGCTCGGGCAACGTGGTCGCCTCCGCGATCAATCCTGGCTCGCTCTCGTTACCCGCCTCATCATAGGCTGTAACTTTGAACCTATAGCGTGTGTCCGCGGTCAAGCCCGCGATGGTAACATCATTTACGTCGCTGCCTACCGTTTCGCGCTCGATGCCGTCGACGTAAATCCGATAACCCGCTACCCCGGCGTTATCTGTCGCACTTGGCCACGATAGCTTCACTTTCGTCTGCCCTACATCCGACACGGTCAGCTCGCTGCCTTCCGGCCATTGCGGCGCTTCCGTGTCCGGTTTTGGCGATGCTTGCGGCTTGACCGTGACCGCTGCGGAAAAATCGCTTTCCACTCCATCAATAATCGCCGTTACAGCAAAAGTATAATCGACTCCGTTTGTTAACCCTGAGACCGTGTAAGTGGCAGCCGAGACTCCCTCTGCAACTTTCTGCCAATCGTTCAGATCTTCAGGCGCCCCATTCCCTTCATATCGATATACCGAATAGAGAGCACTCTCCACCTCAGACCACGTTAAGGTTACTTCCCCGTCTCCCGAGATGGCTTGCAGATTGCCGGGAGCAGGCGGACTCGGTCTTTCACTGCCGCTTATTCGGATGATTTGATCCGCTGAAAACGGGATCGCCCAAACATATTCTCCGTCTGAAACACTCGTAAAAAAGGAACTAAGACCCTTGTTAAATCCCTCCGGCCAATTCCCATGCAACGTTGCTTCACCTGTATTTGGATCTATACGCATAAATGCATTCTCATTGTATGGAATCAACCAAACCGCTTTTCCGTCATAGAACATGGAATTGTATGAAGAAGGGAACGGTTGAACCCCTTCCGGCCAGATCTCATATTTTGACATTTGCCCGGTCGAGGAATCAATCGCGATGACATACTCTGTTGTAAGAGGCGCCATCCAAATGCGTTTTCCGTCATAGGCCCCCCCAATAAATGTTGTCGTATTCAGGTTTACACCTTCCGGCGCATCATCGTAACCCGTCATTTCTTTGGTCACGGTATTAAACTTGACAACTTGATTGGCTTCATAAGGAAGCATCCAGACGTTCTTTCCGTCAAACACACTTGATTCAAATGCCAGTCTGTTTGCTCCCCGCCGCAAACCTTCAGGCCAGCCGCTGTAACCCTTCATTTCTCCTGTAGTGGGATTCAGTTCGACAAGTGCTTCCGCCTTCTCAGGAACAAGAATGATTGACTCTCCGTCAAAATATCCCCCCGAAAACTTATAATCCGCTGTGTTGACCCCCTCAGGCCAGGTATTATAGCCCCTCATTTCCCCCGTCTCCGGGTTGAGCTGAACGACCATATTCGCATCGAAAGGAATGAGCCAGATTGACTTTCCATCGAAGACTCCGCCATGAAAAGCCCCGTTGGCAAAACTATCCGGACCCGGATCATAACCTTCAGGCCATGCATTATATCCCGTCATCTGTCCCGTCTGCGGCTCGAATCTTATAATGCGGTCGGCACGATAAGGAATCATCCAGATATTTTCTCCATCGTAAACAGCGCCTGAAAAAGCCTGAGGCCCTTTGGTAAATCCTTCGGGCCAATTGTCATAGGCGGTCATTTCGATATCCTTGCCCATTGGAGTGGAGTTGATTACACCACTGTAGCTTCTTCCACTTTGGTTGAACACCTGCCCGTCTTCCAATTCAATAGGAACGGTGGAAAGCATACGCTCAGAAGCATAAGCTGTCCTCCCCATATTCATCGTTGCCATCATGACGGCTCCTAGCAGGAGGACAATGATCCATCTCTGCACTGTGTGGCTCAACTGCTTTTTTTCTGACTTGACCGCTTGCATGCTGCACGCTCCGTTCATGCTTTTTCGAGCTTCTCGCTCCCTTTGTTTGCCATTATACAACGACACGCGCGGCTTGAAATCCAACCAGGGTTATAGATCGAGTTATAGACTTTGCAACTCTCTGCCGCGACGAATCGCTTCTACCCGGCTGGTCACTTGAAGCTTGCTGTAGATATGGTTGATATGCGTTTTCACTGTTCCCATCCCGATGCCGAGCGCGTTCGCGATCGCCACATTATCCAATCCTTCTTCCATGCAGTGGTATATTTCCAGCTCCCGCTTGGTCAGAAGTGTTTCCAATAAAACCTCCCCGGGAAGAGGCGGAACAGCCCCGCCTCCATAGCAGGACAAAACCCGGCGTACGTATGAGAGGGAAGGTGAGCTCTTGTCTCGGATATTTCCTTTCTGACGCAAATGGACGTACTCCTTCAACAACTCCGCAGCAGGCTTTCCTTTGTCTACGAATACGCGGATATACTCGTCAGGTTCCGCGTACTGAAGGGCGTCTTCCAGTTTCAGCACCGCTTGCTCCGGCTTATTCATGTGTCGAAGGATCATCGCTTGCAGGATCTGGATATCCAGAGCATCCATCGGGCGATGATTTTTGATCGCGATGGCGAGCAATTTCTCCGATAAAGACCACGCCTCCTTATACATTCCACTCTCCAATAATATTCTTAGGAGAAAAACGTAGATGAACAATTGATGCACAGATACGGGATCATCAGGCGATACCCGATATTTGGCCAACCATTCGCTGGCAGCGGCCTCGTCACCCATGTCCAGACGCAATGCAGCCCATTCCGCGTCGAGGAGAATGAATGCGGCTTCGACTTGATCGTTCCGAGCATATTGTTTTGCCTTCCCCAGCCATTTCTCCGCTTGTGCATAATCCTGTTTGGCTTTACTTATTCGCGAAAGGAACAGGCAGGACGGAACGTAAACCTTCTCCGGCTGATAAGTGATCCGAATATGTTCAGGAAGTCCCGCCTGCAAATATTTCATCGCTTTGTCCAATTCGTTGCGTTCATACAGCAATTCACCGTAGCATACCATAACGGGTTCCTGTAAACCCATCGTTGCCATAAACTCGATCATGTTAAGGAAAAATGATTCCGCCAGATCTCTGGGCAGATGCCTGCCGCGTTTGCCGTTATAGGATCTGTAAATGGATGGAGTGAGCGGCATTTGCGGGGAAGCAAATATTAGATCGGTACCGGATGGATTGTATTGCAGCGAAAGGCGGATATATTCCAACGCTTTCAACATATCCATATCATACTGGGTTGCCTTGAAATTCTTCACATAATACAGGTCGCCCAAATAACGATTCTTGTCCTCTAGCTCCCAGGCAGCCGAAGACGATGCATAATATTGTTCGGCAAGCTGCAAATGTTTTTCAGCCAAATCGGGTTCATGGTCCCACAGCAACGAGTAGATGTAGGTGAAGTACAGGTAATGATGCTCTTGAAGAAGCGGTTCAGGGATCGCCGACAGCCATACTCGCAATGTGGAAAATTCCCTGCGAATCATCAAGGTTCTCATCTGTTCGAGCAAGCCCAATGCTTCCGTATAATGCTCCCCCGCTAAATAATAATCGATCGCGTCTTCGCCGAAACCTTGCGTCTCGTACCATTTTGCTGCGGCACGATACAAATCATTCGTTCGGCTCGGATCGTGGCGTTTTTGCTGTTTTTTCAGAAAGTCTCCAAACAAAGGGTGGAACCGATACCAATCCCCCTGTTCATCTAGAGGAACAAGAAAGAGATTGGCGCTCGAAAGCTCCGCCAGTTTCCCCGCGCTGTCCTTCTCCCCTGATAATACTTCGCAAAGCGGCCCGTTCATTTTTTTAAGAATAGAGACGTTCATAAGAAATATTTGGGTGGTGCCATCCAAAGCCGAAAAAACTTCTTCCAGCAAATATTGTTCGACCTTGCCGGCATCACCTGACAGCTTGGTGCTGAAATCGGGTTTCTTCTCGCGGTACCGCATGGACAAAGCAGCAAGCCTTAATCCTGTGACCCACCCTTCCGTTCGATCCCAAATTTGTTCCACCTGTCCCCTCGGCATTTCGCGATCCGTGCAAATTCGGAAAAAATCCATCGTTTCCCGAAGATCGAAACGCAAGTGATCGATATGGTATTCATTCGTCCAGTCCCGGCTGCTCCATCTCGCTTTGGCCCATTTGGGCCCTGTGCGGCTAACAAAGCAAATATGTACACGCGGCGGCAAATACTCGAGAAAAAAAGAGATGGATGATAAAATATGGTTGTCCAAAATCTCATGCCAATCGTCAAACACCAGCACGAGCTGCCTCTCCAGACCATTCAATTCATTTATCAAAGCGGTGAGAAATGTCTCGTAATGCCCCGGGCTCAAGGTATCGGCCGAAGACTCACTTGAAGAGAATATGCCCCCAAGCGCTTGCTCTATGCCTTTGCTTACATAATGCCAAAATCGAACCGCATCGTTATCTTTCGCGTCAAGCGACAGCCACGCTACCGGTACGGGTAACAGCCTTGCCCAAGCAGCGACCAGCGTTGTTTTGCCATAGCCGGCAGGCGCCGTTATAAATGTCGCTTTCCGCTGCAACCCCTCGTTCATTTGGGCAATCAAGCGGGGACGTGGCACGATTTGCGATATAGACAGCGGAATGTTCAATTTGGATAAAATAATGTCATTGTTTTCACGATACATATGATATTCATCCTCGCAAAGAACACTTATATTTATCTAAAAAAAGGAAAATGAACTCCCCTAATAACGCTTTATAAAGAGGAATGCCTTTAGAATCATTTCGACAAAGAACAGAAAAATGCCTGCTTTTTTAACATCGCCGATTATGGCCCCTATTTAATTTGGCTTTCCTAACCCGAAAAACGCGAAGAATCCCTATAAGGACTCTTCGCGTTTTTCCACATGTAATTCTTCCAGATCGGTATTGCTGGTCAAGTGATCGTGCCGAATGCCCGCCACATCCCCGCCACTTTGCGCCAACCGTGATTGCCCCCTGATGCTGGATTCGTATGAATCACGATATCACCGTCTCTGCCTAGCGAGCTCGCAGGGGCGCTGTCGGCGTAATAAATTCCCGGCTGGTTCCCCGATGCGCAATACAGCCCAGATTCCAAATATTTCACTGCCTGCTCCAGCGTATCGAAGGCCATGATCTGGTATGCGGATAGCCGGAAGGTCGAACTTCCGGACGACGGACCACTAATATACAGCGATGCTGTAAATGCCGGCATTCCAATCGTATTGGTCAAACCGAGATAAGAAGTCCACTGCGCGGACGAAACGACGAGGCCGTTCGTCAATGCACCGCCGTATGTCAAAGCTATCGTAACGGCACCTCCGGCTATCCGTTTGGCGTCGATGGACCATACGATATATTTATCGGAAGGAATCGTTACGACACCGTATACGTTCGTCTTCCCTGCAGGCATTGCAAGTTCCATGCAAGAGTCGAACAAGATGCCATCCGCCGCCTTGACACCGGTCAATGAGGTTGCCCCCGCCATTGTGTAACTGTTGCGAGTAGCGAACGATTCGTTGAAGACTCGGTTTTCGTTGTAGCCCATCGTGACACGAGAACGAGGGCGACTGCTAAACTGACCGGAATAATTACCAGCTTGCGCGGCCGAATAGAGCACATTGCTGATGTATAGTTCTGTATCTGGATTTGTATACACATTAAAGTCGCGTACATGCAGCATGGATGCGCTATCCTTGTTCACACTCAGCGGATTGGCTCCCGTGCTGCACCCATTCGTATACATTTGGGAACGGATGAGCTGGATTTTACCTAGACCGGATCTATTAACAACGCAGCTGTTACAGTCCTGCAAATAAAAATCTTTTGGTGCATAGTTCGTTCCGTTTACGGTTACCGATTGGCTTGAAGCGTTTGCTTCAAACCAGACGTTCTCAAATACAAGCGGCGGACTCCAGCCCACAGCATTGTATGACTTCACGAAGACCGGGAATCCCGGGTTGGCTTCGAATACGGAGTCGCGAATAACGGTTTGGCCGGAACCGTTCTCTGGACTATCGATATAAACCGACGCAATTTAGGCGCCTTCAAAATGACACTTATGGATCGTATCCGCGCCTCCATGCATGACATATGGTCCGGAGGAAACGTCTTTCTCGACATAATAATGGTAGCTAGCTTCCAGGAACGTGCATTGGTTAAAGGAATTTCCGATGTTCCCGTAAACCTTGTGGACACATCGATCGAGATTATGAAATCGGACGTTGTCGAAGAATACCCTGCCAATCAGTTCATCACCGGCCTGATATGCTCCCTTAGAACCGAAACTTACACCGTTTTTCCTCTTTGCAGCATCTCCGTCGAAGGAAAGGTCGCTGATTGTGATCGGTGCCCAAAAAATGCCTTCAAGCTGCCGTTTGTTAATGACAACCGCATACCCGGTTTCCGAATAAGAAGATAACAGGCTGGCGGAATTGCCGTCCCCTCTCAGATCGGGACCATTTTGCGGAATAACGACGTTAATGAGGTACGTTCCTTTTGGAAAATAGACCGTCTGACTGCTTGCAGCACTATTAATCGCCTGCTGGACGGCTGCCGTATCGTCAGTAACACCGTTCCCGGTCGCACCGAAATCCTTCACATTGATTACCTCGTATGTTCCAGGCATAAGCAAAACCTCTCCTTCTATACATTGTTGTCGCGAAAGGACCGAAATCGTTAAGCTCGATGATTCGGTCCTTTCGGCCTTACGGTCTGCCTCTTTGCCTCTACTCCCTAGTGACTAATTTCCACAAGCACATTCATCAGAAACTGAGCTGCTTCAGCTCGGCTCGAGTGCTTGCCGGGCAATATGTTGCCGGCAAATCCACTAACCAGACCTTTCGCATACAATGCCGAGATACTGTCGCGAGCATAAACGGATATCGCATCGGCGTCTTTAAACCGGTCGAGATTGGACACATTATCCGCAGCTCCATGCAACACTCCGATCTTCCGCATGGCGCGTTCGGCAATAACGAACATTTCCTGACGGGATATTTTTTCTTTCGGCCTGAATTCGTTGTTGCCCGTTCCATTCACGATTCCGAGCGATTTGACAATTGCGACCTCTTTGGCGAAATAATCGCTGCTGCTCACATCGCTGAAGGAATGGTTTGCCTCGCTGTTCAGCCCCAACATCCGAACAAGCATCGTTACAAAATCCGCACGGGTGACCGTTGTATCGGGTGAAAATGCGTTGTTCCCCGTTCCTTTGACCACATCCCGCGCAGCCATATATTTCACGGCTTGATCGGACCAATGGAGGGCCGTGTCCACGAACGATTTCTCATTGTAAAGTACGTCGAACGTTCCCGTATGGATGGTTTGAAACGTCACTTTTCCGTTCGCATATACGCTTTGGGGAATGAACATCTTCGTTCCTCCGCTCTCGCGATAGGCAACGACATATCCGCCTTTCTCTCCCGATTTTAGGTCATGTTTCAGCTCAATCACTAGCGGATGCGCTGCGTCCGACCAATCGACGGGCTTATCGTTAACCAGACATTCGACGATCAGGCTGCCTTTTCGAATGAGGAGCGTAATTCGATCGGTTGCGCTCGCTGCAAGCTTCTGAAGCGATTGACCATTGACTTTGACGGTTCCGAATTCGGTTGTTATGACCAAATAAGTGTGCTCATCGAATTTGGCCGAATCTATACCTGCATCCGATAAGTTGACCCGAACTTCATTGATCGCTTTATTTTTCGTATAATCGAGCACGATGTTTACGATCCCGTTTGCATCCGGTTTGGCTGCTGCCAACAGCTCTTTCAGCTGTTGTGGAGATACGGATACTGTCGAATTGCTGGTGGTTGTTTCGCCTCCATACATCCACTGCCAAGGATTGGATTCGGGCTCTGATATTTGAAATGTTGCTGATTTCATCACACTTCCATAACTGACTGCAACGGTATACGTATCCGCTGCGGCTGTTGTGGGAACAGCGATCGAGAGAGACAGTTTATTTGTCTGTACTGGATTCCCAACAACTTCAAAGTTTTGCACGGCGCCGGAGCTGTTCTTCACCGTTACCGTCAACGATTGGCCATCCAATATGCCTGAAGTTGTCACTGGAATCGTCACGTTTCCTTGAATACCCTTCACAAGCACCTTCGGAGTCGGTTCACCGAGCGCAATAGAAATGGGTTCACCAACTGGCGGTTCACTTGAATCTACGAGCTTCAAAGCCAGTCGCTTCAGCTCATCGCCGCTCAGCGTACGCTCATAGATCCGCAAATCATCCACATAGCCATGCATATTCAGACTGTTATCGGTCAACATAGTGCCAATAAGCGTATCACCTGCTGTAGCTGCCAGCGAACCCGCATCATTCCTATGAACAACCTGTTCTCCGTCTATATACATCCCGAAACCGCCTGCTCCATCACACACGACCGCCAAGTGACGCCAGCCCAACGATTTCACTTCAGGACCCTTCAGCGTTTGCCATTGACCTTGGTCTGTTTGAATGTTCGCATTCAAATGTCCCTCCGCGATTTTTACAACCAACTGCTCATTGCTGAATATCACCTGATCTTTGAGTTGTCGCAGGTTCATCCATAACGCTAATGAGAAAGCATTAGCATTCAAATGATATGGATTTTTCGTTTTCACATAGTTTCCACCACCATCCAGTATCAGAGCACCCGCTCCGATCGGCGCACCGGAATCGAAAGAATTCGACCAAGTATGGAAGGTATCCGGTGCACGGACGATATCTCCATGGCGCTCATTGCCAGACAAATCGTATACGGTACTCCCCTTAAGCTCATCGAATGACCAATGAAGTGCCAAGTTGTCACTGATTTCTTTAGCGCCTGTTGGAACCAGGCTTACATCATCAATCCAGACGGTCGCTGGGTTCATCCTGGCATCCAATTTCAGGAATATCTCGCTTGCCGTGAGCGTTGCTGGCGTCATGAATTTCACATGCACTCGAGTCCAATCTAACGTTCCATACAACGGCATGGTTTCAAATTCATACTTCGTGGGACCTGTGAATGCAGCTTGTAGTAAGGCTCCGGCACCTTTTACATCATCTGTTTTGATCCATGCATTCAGCTCATATTCGGTATTTGGCTGCAGCGCTACATTCTGCTTTAAAACCACCCTATCCGTTACGTTGCCGGAAAGTTTCAGCGCGGTACCACCTGTACGGTAAACCGTCTTATCCAACGTTGCAGTGACCTGCTCATCTACCTCCCAGTCAGCAGGAAGTCCATTCGCTACTGTTCCTTCAAAGGAGGCATTACGAATTAAATTATCCGGGCCTGTCACCATCAATTCCACAGGCGATGAGGTCGTCTCCCCCCCCTTCGTCGAGGTGGCAACTGCTGTAATCGATAAGCCTCCTGAACGGTTGACCGTCCAATTCACGGGATAGGGTGCTGCCGTTGAAGAAGCAATTTCTTGCCCATTCGCGTAATATGTTACCTTCGCGATGCCTTCACTTGCTGCAGCATTTGCAACCAGCCCAAGCTGGCTGCCTGCTTGAATAGTGATACCTGAATGCACGGACGTAATAGCAACCGTTGGTTCGCTATAAACCGCTGTCGGAATCACTTCGAATACTTTCCCATCACCAGCACGCAGCCCAATAGCGGATTCACCGATTGTATACAGCTCACCTGTCTCCAGATCCTTCAATTGTCCTTTGAACTGATTAGAGTCAATGGTCAGTTTCTGGCTCGACAGGGCGTCCGTATTCACTGCAACGACATATCGCTTATTACCCTGCTTCTCTACCAACGTGCTCACATAAGGTTGAGCAGTCCCCGTAGCTTTAGCTGTAAAACGATCCTGGTCCTTCTTGGTACCAAGCAGCGTTTCTCTCATCGGATTCAATCGACCCGCCAAATGGCCTACTTCATCGAATAAGACCTCATTTTCGCTTAAGCCAATCCAAGACTCCATCGTCGAGTATATAAACCAGAAGATACCGGTTGCACCCTCGCCGATCGCGAGCCACTGCTGTTCACGAACTTCAGCTGGCGAAGGTTCCCGAGTAGAGAAAAGTCCAGCATCATAAGCATGGGTCTGCATAATGATCCACAGGGGTGTATCCTCCGTTCTGTACTTCGTCTGTTCACGTATATAGCTGACGAAATCCCAGCCGCCGTACCCAACCCCATTCATTGTAAAGTCCCCAGGCGGATTAAACTTCGCTGCCGGATAGGGATCAATGATAAAGATATCCTGATCAACCGCTGAAGCTATCGGTCCGGTTCGATCGAATCCCCCTAGCGGCGCAGAAACCTTCATGCCCGGCGCAAGTTCATGTATGACTTCCGCTGCAGTCACATGTTTTTCCATCATATATAGTTCCGGCTCATCCGAAGTATTAATCACCTTCACGCTTGGATGCTTCTTAAGCACCTCCACGACCGGTGCAAGCAGGCTTTTCGCCGTTTCCTTATCTGACGGTGCCTCACGATCGAACAGCCAAGGATAAGTTTGAACATGTGGACCGTACATAACATCCAAACCGAACTTATCCGATACTTCCAACAAATCATCATCTTTCTCTGCATCACCGCCAGCCAGCATGATCGCATTCAGCCCTCTGGACTGCAGATCCATAATGATCTGCTTAAACTTTGTTTTCTTCCCGTTCATTAATTGCGCAGCATCGAATACCCCAATTGGAAAATCGCTTGGTTCTGGCTTCACAATATCGTCAGGATAGAGTGGAGGTACATCCTCAGATTGTCCTCTGACTGTAAAATTTTTCACTTTCTGTCCATAAGCACTCTGCCCGATCATCATAAAACCTGCTGCATGAATCTCTAACGGTGTATCACCAACAGAGAGCTTATTCTGGTAACGAATTCCATCAATCCATAAGGATGACGTCTTCGTAGCAGCATCGTAGTCCAGTTTCACATGCGTGTACCTATTGACATCAATCTGTGCTTGCCCTGAGGCAAGTAATTTATTGGCACCATCGGTATAGACTTGATAAAACCCGGATGGTGTAAGAAGTACCCAGAGTTGTCCTGTAAACCAATGATAGTTCAAGTCTTTCGTATATCCGAGCGCGATCCAACCGGATGACATATTCCCGAATTGAATGTCATACTCGATACTTGTTAAAGCTTCTGTCGGTGTATAGGAAACCTGCGCCAGAGGGTAATAAGTATCACCTTCAGCTTTGCTCGTAATGTAGCTGTCTGCTTCATCACCCGCAAAAACCAGCTCGCTGGTTGCTTCCCACCAACGTCCGTCAATGGATGTATTTAAATAGTTCAGACGATTGCCTGCTTTACGATCTGTATTATTAATGGACAAGGCATCAAAAACTTCAATCGCCAGTTCAGGTACCGCTACGTCAAAGGTTGTGGTGGCTTTGGTGATATTCTCGTAGTTGACCTCAATGGTATACGTTCCGCTTGCGGTAAAAGGCGGGACTTGAATCGTAATGGTAGCCGCGTTATTTGCGACTGCTTCTGATTGGATTACAAAACTTTGCGGCTCGTTACTGCTATTGAGAACCCGGATGTCCAAATTCTCGCCATTGGGAATAAAGGTGGTTTTAACGGACGCAGTCAATGTTCCTCCGTTTTCCCCTATAGGCGTATTCTGCGAGATCGGATCAAAGGTAATGGATGGCTCACCCAGTGGCGCCTCTTTAAAGTAGAATTTGTCAACAGAAATCGTCGAGATGATGTGATTCATCCCGTTGGAAGGAGCCAGATAGGCCATCTCGTAATCGACTAAAGACGGATAATAAGTTCCAATCTTAATATCCGTCCACTCATTCGCATGAAGGGATGATAGTGGAACGCTAAGCTCGTCAGTTCGTAATTTGCCTGTCGTGATCGAATAAACCCCTGCCTTGAAAGCATCTCCTATAGCATTTTCTTCATTAAAATCCACCTTCACTCTCGCGTAGAGCTCGTAGGGCCTCCATGATGCAAGTGGGGAAGTTCCTGTTGTATTGCCATTGGCATCATTGGTGAAAATTCCATTATTCATGCGCAACTGGAAATTCCATCCATTAGTCTCTAGAACGGTTTTCCTGGCTGTTTTTCCATCCGATGCCGTCGGATCGTCAATACCGGTCTCTGTTTCCGGCGTTGTGATAAATAATGAATCTTGACCTACATATTCAAATGTACTGTTCTCCGCAGAAGCAATGTTAGAGGGAGCGAATATATTTACATTTGTAATCATAAGAGCTAGTATTGTAAACTTGACTAACCATTTCTTAGATAAATGAGATAATCTCACCGCTTGTAACCCCTTTCAAAATAGTCCTTAATAGAAGAGGAGAGACTTTTCTGCTCTCCTCATTATGCGTCAGCGTGATGAATCGGCCAGCTGTTTCTGCTGGCTATTTTTTGAGTTCAGCATACGTTTTTGCTGCATCCGTCAAAGTAACCATCCAGTAATCGATCGCTTTTTGCGCATCCATCGTTTTCAATTCCTCCATCATCGTTGCCTGAACACCGTTATACTCGGTTTCCGATTTGGCATAGATCAGCTTCGGCGCCATTCTGACCAAATAATCCGATACTTTGGTTTCAATCCGCTTAATGTCGTCCGGCATACTTAGGTTCATTCCCAGCTCATTGTCCATATCGTAATAAATTTTGTAAATCTCGCCTGACTCCGCGCGCTTCTCCACCAGTTCCCCGGGATAAGTGACTCCATAATGCTCGGAATAATCTTTATCCAGCTCGGTCATTTGCGTTTTCCAATACGTTTCGTTATTGGTGTAATTCATTGGGATGTTATATTGAGGATCGGTATAGTTGTCCACGAAGCCGGCAAGGTTCCAGTAAAGTCCGATTCCAGTTTCTAGCGAGAAATTCGGATCGTTCTTCTGTGCATCGATCGTCTCCTGCTTCCATTGCGGCTTGCCATCGATTACATCCCAGTTCTTGCCTTGAATGCCGTTTAGAATCAGCCGCGATCCTTCGAATGATTGCAAATAATTAATGAGCTCCATAGCTCGCTCAGGATTTTTACAGTTTTTCGAAATCATAAACAAGCGATTGGAGAAGCCGTTCTCACCGAACTCTCCCATATAAACGCTTTGCCCAGCAGGTACTGGAAGCGGCACCCAGCCCGATTTAGGGTCAATTTTGGCAAGGGCAACATTGGCCTCACCTGTTCCCGCCCATGACACCGGGGAATAAAGCGTGCGACCACTCTTCACCTTTTCTACGAAATTCTCGAATTTTTGGGTGAACGAATCCGGATCGAGCAGACCCATTTCGTTCGCTTTTCGGTAAAATTTCGTTCCGTTCCAATAGGCCGTATCTGGATCCAGAATGCCTCCAGCCGGCATAAACGTTTCTGGTTGCAGGTATACGAACATATTGTTTCTGTTCATTCGATTAAAGAAGCGATCAAACAGTTCATAAGGTACCATTCCCCAGTCGAACAGCGGAGCCAAAGCGTAAACCTTCTGCCCTTGGTCATTGGTTGGATGTTTTTTCTGCATTTCAGCGAACATGTTCAGAAGATCATCCATATTGTTGATTGTCGGATAGTTTAATTCCTTGTAATAATCCCAGCGAATGTTATAGGCAGGAGAAGCATAGGTGTACATCGGACCGATATTGCTGGCAATACCAGGAATCGCGTACAATTTTCCTGTACCATTGCTGAAAAACTTCTTGCTGATTTCGATTTTTTTAGGCGAATCCTTTATGATATCTTTGCCATGCTCTTCAATTAAATCATCCATTGCAATGACTTGATTACCTTCAATAATTTGCTTTAAGTACTTCGCGGAGCTTTGCAGGACGATAATATCCGGAAGATCCCCACCTGCCATCATCAAATTAAACTTCTTGTCATCGGTTTGGGTGTCCAGTTCAAGCCTAACACCGGTTTTCTTCTGAATTTCCTGCATGACCGGATCGTTTTGAACACCGGCAGATAGCGCCGCTGCAAATAACGTATTGTCGCTTGTCAATTTCAGCGTTACTGGCTCCCTCGTCTTTTCCTTGTTGTCACTCGGCTCTGACTGGCCCTTTGGCGTGTTTCCATTGGATGGAGATGGCACATTCTCCTTCGTATTGGAATTGGAACATCCAATCATGGTCGCCAGAGAAGCGACCACTAATAATGCCGTAAAGCTTTTAAATCTTTTTCTTCCCATCGTTTTGACCCCTCCTTAAAGTAATTTAATATATACGAAAGCTTAGGAAGAAACGACCAACGCCGTTCTTGGCGTAATGCAAGTTTCTTCCACGGCCTTGTATCAACCGCTAGCCTTTAATAGAGCCTAGCATAATTCCTTTTACAAAGTACTTTTGCATAAAAGGGTATATAAAGAGGATCGGCGTTGTCACAATCATCGTGATCGCCATCTTTACATTTTGTGGAGAGATCAGCTGTTGGTTTTTCTGGTTGTTGCCCATTAGTTGTCTTGTCGCCTCATTTGCAAGCGCTTCCGATTGCTTCAAAAAATTGAGGAGCGTAAGCTGCAAGGTTTGCAATCTCGGATCATTCACCAAAAACAGATTGTCCATCCATGAATTCCACTGATTGACCGCATTAAACACCGTTACGGTTGCGATAATCGGCAATGATACTGGAATGATGATTTTGGTGAAAATCATAAAATAACCGGCTCCCTCCATCACCGCAGCCTCTTCCAGCGCCGGAGGGATTTGTTCGATAAACGTTTTCATCAGGATGATGAAAAAACCGGCGATAACAGAAGGCAAAATATAGAGCATAAAGTTATTTTTAAGACCAAGTTCTCTCATCGTAAGATACCATGGGATAAGACCAGCGTTCAAATATAAAGTAACGACGACGAGCCGATAGACCGTCTTGCGCAGCGGCATCTCCCGTTTAGTGATAATATAGGAAAATAAAGCGCAACTGAAAACGGTGATGATCGTTCCAATGACAGCACGCGATAGCGAAACGCCAAACGAAATCGTGATGGCCTCTCGACTCAACATTTCGCGATAGACGGTCAGATTAAATCCCTTTGGGAGTAGATACACACCCTTGGCCGCCAACACCGGATCGCTGACGGAATTAATCAGAATATAATAGAATGGATAGATGCAGCAAAGCGTAAACAAAGCAAAAAAGATATAGTTTGCGGCATGAAAGGAAATATCAAAAAACCGCTCTCGTCTCAATGAAATTAAACCCTCTTTCCAGCCGAGAAGTTAAATAATGCTTTCCCCTCGTACTTTTTTAGCGATCCAGTTTACCGTAAACAAAATGGTAACACTGACGATCGTTTTAAACATGCCGAGCACAGTGGAATATGAAAAATCGTTTGATTCCAGACCGATTCTGTAAACGTAATAATCGATCACTTCTAGTCGGTCCGCAACCAATGCGTTGTAGAAGACGTAAAATTGCTCGAAGCCGTTGTTCAGCATATTACTCACGTTAAGCAGGAGCAGCACGACAAAGGTCGGCATAATGCCAGGAACCGTAATGTGCCATATCGTGCGAAATCTACCGGCGCCATCAGATTTGGCTGCTTCATACAGCTCTGGGTCAATCCCTACAATCGCCGCCAAATAAATGATCGCTCCCCATCCCAAGCCTTTCCATAATCCGACCAGCGTTTGGAAAATCCAAACGATGTCATTGTTCCCCAGGAAGTTAAACGGAGAGAGAATCCATTCGAGCTTAAGTAACAACGTATTAACAACCCCGTCCGATACAGCAAAGAATACATAAAATATGGAGTAGACAAGTACCCAGCTGATGAAATTAGGGAGCGTTGTTGTAACTTGTACGAATTTCTTAAACCATTTTCCTCTCATCTCGTTTAATAAAATGGCAAATGCGACGTAAAGCGGTGAAACAAGAATACTTAAGAAACTAAGAACTAACGAATTTCTCAATACGCGAACCAGATCGGTCCCCTGATCCATAAAAGCAAGCCGGAAAAATTTCAGTCCGACAAACTCCGAGTCCTTTAGCGGGATGCCCGGCTTGTAATCATAGAAGCCGTAAATCCATCCGAACAGTGGAACGTAATTGAAAACAATAACGAGAATAATAAACGGGAGAGCCATAAGCAACAATGTCATGCTGAATTTTTTTTTCTTTTTCTTGACTGCCAGCCGCTTTGTGGCTACTTGTAGCTCCAACCTTGTTCCTCCTAGTCTCCTGCTTGCAGGTAAGATGATTGTTAATGTCCTTATCATAAATAGAAAAAGGCAGCGGCAAAATGATGGAATCTCCGAAATGATGTTCCTTTTTCGGTAGATTGTTTGTCATTTTGTTCTGCCTTGTACAAATATCATTTATTCTCAGAAAAACATTGCTGATTTTCAGCTTTTCAGCTTTTCAGCTTTCGGAATATACAAGTCGACGCGAGACCCCCCTGACGCCAATTGGGAGATTGCTAGCCCCGGTGATTCCGGAAAGTTTAAGCGGATTCTGCGATAAACGTTCGCCAGACCGATTCCGTATGCGTCTTCGCCTGACTCCGGCTGCTCCTCAGGTTTATGGGATTTCATCCATTCCTTCACCCGTTGTAAATTTTCGTCAGACATGCCTCGTCCGTTGTCGATGACAGAAATAACGATAAATGGCGGAAGCTCTTCCACTTCAATTCGAATTTTGCCAGCGTAGCCGCTGTACTCGAATCCATGTAAAATGGCATTCTCGATGATCGGCTGTAAAATGAACCGCGGGACCGTGCAGGATAATGCATCCTCTGCAACCGCATATTCAATCTCGATCCCTTCTCCGTACCGGTAGTTTAGAATTGTAATATAATGATCTGCATACTCCAGCTCTTCCTTAAGCGTACATAATAATGCCGGATTTTTGAAAATCGGCCGCAGCAGGTTGCACAAAGCGGTAATGCTTTTTGTAATGTTATCCGACTTATTTACGACCGCCATCCACTTAATCGTGTTCAAGGTATTAAATAAGAAATGGGGATTGATTTGAGATTGGAGCATCTGGATTTCAACCTTAATTTTCTCATTCTCAACCCTCCGATTTTGCTCGATGAGCTCCCTAATTCCGCTGGACATCCGATTAAAACCTCCGCTTAATCGGCTAAACTCATTCATTTGGTTATCTTCAATGGTGAAATCGAGGTTGCCCTTTTCGACGTTCCCCATCGCTTCCATTAAATTATGCATCGGTTTCGTAATTTTTTTAATCCAAATTGCGGATGCAATGAGAGCGGCGGCGAAGGTAACTCCAAATATCCAAAGCATCTGAAAGCGCAAATTGAAAATATCTTCAATAAACTCGCCGATCGGCACTTCCTTGACCATAGTCCAATCCGAGCCGCTGACCTGATAATAAACAATTTGCTCATCCTGCTTCTTAATGCTGCCGCTTGGTGAGTTGGCGGGAATTTCTGCGCACACTTCACTTGAGTTACCCAGCAAACGCTTATTGACATGTGAAATGACTCGACCCGAACCGTCGCAAATATAAATCTGCCCGTTCAGCTTGGACTTCAGGTTGTTGTACAACGAGAACAGTTTATCTTCCCGAATATTGATCATCAACGTCGCCGAAGGCAAGCTCTGATAAAGAGATTTGACAGCCCGAGCCGCCGTAATCAGATTCATCGGTCCATCTTTAACTCCCAATAAAGCTTCCCCGAAATCTTCCTTTCGATGAGCCCCTTCCCACACCATTTTCGGATAATCGTTTTCCAGCTTGGTCTGCAGCACTTGATGATGCAGAGAAGAGGAATAAAAATGTCCCTGCTTCCGATCATCTTTGAGCAGTTCCGATTTTATTCCTGTAACGCCAATAGCTCTGCCATCCTCGGCATATACAAAGATCGAATCCAGATATTCGTAATTTCCCAAGTAAACGTCCATCTCTTGCATAATTTCTCTGTGTAATTGAATTTGTGCTGGTATTTCCGTAACGTTGTTGTCTAAAAATTGTTGAATTTTTGGATCAACCAGCAGTTGCCTCGTCATTTTGTCAATTTCTTGCCGAAATTCATTAATCGAGTCATCGGCTTGCAAAAAATATTGCATCGATAATTCATTCGTTTTTCTTTCAAGAATTTCCAGTACACCATAGTAGGTAAGAATCGCGCTCATCAATAAGGCGATCAAGCTGATCAATATGAAAGAGATTCGAAGCTGTAGGCGAAAACTGCGTCTCTTTCCCATCCAGGCAGCCCGGCTAAAGATCTTCATGCTGACCATCCTCTATCGATTCTACGCCCCATTGCTTACGGAATTCCCGCGGACTCAGACCCGAATATTTTTTGAACACGCGGCTGAAATGGCTGTAGTTAACAAAGCCTACACATTCCCCGATCTCGTAAGATTTCAGATTGGAGTGCAGGAACAGCTCTTTAGCCTTCTCTACTCGGAATTGCAGAATGTAATCAATAAAATTGATTTCCATTTCTTTCTTGAACAAGGTGCTAAAATAGTTTGCGTTCATAGATACAGCTTCAGCGATTTGCTGCAGCGAGATGTCTTCCGCATAGCGGGTTTCGATGAAACGCAGTGCCTGGGTAACCGGACCGCTTGTCCGCTTCCGAACGATCATTTTTTCGATCAATTCCTCTACATACGCCTCATACAGATCGATCATGGCATCAAGCGTTCTCGCTTGAGCAAGCCGCTGAGCATAGGTTGAGCAGAGGGCCGCCGTGTCCTCGCCTGTAAGGCGCAAGGATAGAACAGGTTTATGCAGCCATTGTATAAAAGCTTTTTGCGATTCGAGTTTCGTGAGATAGTGTTTATTAGCAATAAAATGGTTCATCTGGTCAGCGAAATCCATCTGAAACCGGACGCTTACTTTCTCCCATAACCCAATCAAACTGAGCAGCCTCTCTTCCGCCTTCCCTGATCGCCCGTCTTCCGCCATTTTGCTCCATAAATAAATGTTTCCAATTCCACCGGCAAAAGATTGCTCCAGCGCTTGCGAACATTCCGTGTATTGTCGCCTCAGGTGTACAAAACCATCCTGCTTGCTGCTGATTCCAAATGAAACGCTTACATTAAAATACGTGACCATCACTTTGCGGATATGCCCTAGCATGCGATACAACGATTCCTCGATTTCTTTGCCGCTTATCGATTCGGGGCTGCTAAACAACAGCACATACCGGCTTTCATTGTCCTGAAATGCTTCGCAGTGGCCATGAACCTTGATGACTTCATTCAGAACGTTCAGCAACGATACGCGAATAAGCTCGCCTTTATCGTCCTTAAACTTTTCCCGCAATCGTTCGAATGAATCGATTTCCATCGCACAAGCAACGATATTTCGGGGAGTAAGGGATAGGTCCAATAGTTCCGCTTTCTGCGTAAACTCTTCCGCTGTATAACGCTGAAGAAATAAATAGTCTTTAAACAGCTTTTCCTTGATTACATCTATATCCGCTTCAGGCACGGTCTGGTTGATTGAACTGCCTGAAAGCTCCGCCTGAAGTTTGCCGAGCATTTGCTCCAATTCTTCCGTAGACACGCTGTGCTTCACGATATAATTGCTGACGCCTAATGACATCGCTTTTCGGGCAAGCTCGAATTCTTCAAGGCATGTCAGAATGACCAGCTGGGTATTCGGATTGACGGCTCTGATTTTAGCGATCAGCTCCATCCCTCCCATAATCGGCATCTTCAGGTCGGTTATGACGATTTCCGGCCTAATTTTCTCATATACAGTCCATGCTTCCGCACCGTTGGCAACGTCGGCAACGATCTGCATTTCAAACCGTTTCCAGTCGATCGAATTTTTCAGTCCGAGCCGGACAAGTAGTTCATCTTCTACGAGTAGAACGCGGTACATGCAACCCCTCCATTTCTCTGACAAGCGTACGTGTAGAACTTGCTTACTTGCTTGATTAAAGACATAGATTCGTTACGTTTCTTCAAATTCCTGCGCAATTTCCATCTATCGTAATGATTGAAATAGCCATGAACGGGTAGTTTCACTCGAAGCCGCGGCAGAACTTTATTTCCCCTCACCAATCGGCAGACACCAAATTAAAGCGCCCACATTTTTGTAATACAACCGTAATAATTCATTCATCTTTTTTTCATCTTCATTTCATCTTGCAGCTTTATGATGTAGTTATGACCCCCCTTTATTATATATTCTCTCTTGTTGCCTGCGGATGTCCGCAGGTTATTTTTTTGCAGCACCTTGCCAATAAATTTCCATTCTGTTATCCTGTTTTTATACTGGCTAGTCGGTTTATAGACTGCAAATTTATATGAAAGGTAGTCTCCCAATTGAGCAAGGATAAAATCATTCAAGCCGCTATTGAAGTGTTTTCGGAAAATGGCTATCATCGGGCGAGTATGGATGAGATTGCCCTGCGCGCGCAAGTAGCGAAAGGTACTCTTTACTACAACTTTCCGGGGAAAGCCCAGTTGTTTAAAACAATTGTCAAGCAAGGCTTCCAGCGCATTACTGAGCAAATTAACGCCGACTTATGCGCGCCAATCCCGCTGAAAGACAAGATAACCCGCACCATCAATCACTATCTGGATCTGTTTCTGGAATCGCGCCATTTCTCGCATATCGTATTTAATGAGCTGTCCAATGGCATCGAGCAGGACGTACTGGATGAATTAAAGCAGATTAGAAGCGAGCATTTGCAATTTCTCGTGGCGATTTTGGAGGAAGGCAAGAGCGAGGAAAATTTTTTGCGCGATTTGGACTCGCATTTGGCCGCGGCCAGCATTTTCGGCACTTTGCAAAACACCTGCAATTTTTACTTGAACCATCAGGTTGATTACTCCCGAGAGGATCTGGAGCGCTTCCTCTTTACGATGATTACGGAAGGGCTGTTTATTTCGACGAAATAGATGGCTTAAGTCTAAAGCCATTTCCAACAAGCAATTATTTTGATTTAGAGCCAATAAAAGTCTACAAAATCTCACTTTGTAATGTAATTGTAATATTTCCTTCATGTTCCTTTCATCTTGTAATAGTATTATAGAAACATGACCCCCCTTTATTATATATTCTCTCTTGTTGCCTGTGGATTTTGCCACAGGCCTTTTCTTTTTATTTGAAATAGTTGCCTTAGCAGTGAAAAGCTTAGTATTGAAAAAGAGCGGGATACTCCGCTCTCATATATACCACATCTTAAGATAGTTTTTAATAATCCGCTTCATAGTGCAGTAGACGAGACGCTGTCTGGCTGCAGTAGTAAAATAATCGAGGTCCGGTCCGCGGCTGCTGCCTGCTGCGGCAAAACCCAAATATCCTTCCTGCCGCAGACGTTCAAGGGCAGCGAAACCTGCGACCTTTGAGGCATTTCTCACCATATGCTCAAATAGGACAGTGGAGGCTTCCCGTTCCAGCAATGTCCAGATGTTAACTTTACAAATGCCGTCATCAGCCAGATGCTTTATTTCCGCTTCCTTAACCGAAGATCCGCCATGAAGCACCAGCTTCGGGCCAATTCGCTCCTTAATCTGACGGGCATAATCACCCCGGTATTTCAAATCGCTTGACGATGCGCGGTGCTCGGTCCCCAGATTGGCAACGACCATATCCACGCCGGTAGTCCGGTAATACCGTTCCACTTGGTCAGCCGTCGTCAGATCGCCGGACTGGCCGTCACCGTATTCTGCGATTTCATCGCAAGCCCCTTCAACTAGCAGGAGATGCCCGTAGTTTTGGACAAACTGCGCCGTGACCTCACAATTTTCTTCTATTGGCAGCTTGGATGCATCATACATGATGGAGGAAAAACGGGAGAGATCCCACTGAAGCAGACCGGAATCCTTCTCATGTATTATATGATCCAGATGAATCAGTACCTGTAAATTTTCATAGGGTCCGCCCGCTCCGGCTAGTACCTGCAGCTCCTCCATAAACAGCTGCAATCCAGTGTCCCAACGGTGCGTATTCGTGTAATGCACCGCCTGCGGCCGCTCGTCATACAAGACTGTAATGCCGATTATAATTGGAAGATTAGGAATACCGATTTCATCTCCATGCTCCTGAACCGTAGAGAGAATGGCCTCCGTCGTGGTCAAATTTTCGCTATTGAAGCAAGGAAGCACCCACCCTCGGTCCTGAGCCTCCCGGTAAACCTGCTGCACGTTATGCTTGCCTGTAATTATCGCCATTTCCCTGTTCTCCCTAGCTTACCGGCGGCAAATAGTCGGTGTAGAGCAAATAGAGCGGCTCTTCGTCCTCTTCAATTGCAGGAAACCGGCCAATCGGCTCCAGAAACCGGTTATCTATCCGATCATCATTGACAGAGGATATCTCCGTGATGAGCACCTTTCCGCTCCCTTCTTCCCCCCACAGCTTATGGTACAGCCTGGGCGGTAGTGTAATGCTCTCGCCCGGAGTCAGCCTGACTGTACTGCCCGCCGGCAGGTTAAGCTTCCTTCCATCAACTGAAACCTCAATCGGCGTATCCGCCAATTGATCATCTTCGGTTGACGAGTACATTTGAACCATTAAATTTCCGCCACCGCGATTAATGATATCCTCCATCTTGCTCCAGTGAAAATGCAGCGGCGTTACCTGTCCCTCTTCTACAATCAGCAGCTTCTCCGCATAAGTTTTTTGGCAGCTGTCTTGATGAAAATTACCGTTGCGAACGGTGAATAGGAGCAGACCTGTCTGAATAAAATTTCCGCTTCCGAAGTCCGTTATATCCCAGCCCAGCATGTTCTCCCGAATTTCTGCATAATCCTCGCCTTTACCGGACCATTTCTCTGCATTCCAGTAAGCAAAAGGGGGAAGCTTGTAATTCATCGCTTGTACAAATTGCACCGCTTCCCTCATGATTTGATTTAGCTCCGAACGTTTCATCGCGTCAGCCTCCAGCTGATTTATTTTCACAATCCTCAGTTCCTGTCACTCCCACCTTATCACCCTAACACCCTTTCCCCTATCATCGAGCCCTATACACTCTTATTTTGAAACAAGGACATGAGTTCTTTATAACGCTCGTAGTGCCCCGCATAAATCGCTGCACGCTCCGGATCCGGATAAAAGGTCTCTTTCACTTGAACGAGCTGCCGAACCGCTTCTTCGACTGACCGATAGATGCCAGCCGCGACACCGGCTTGAATGGCAACTCCAAGCGTGCCGGCTTCGCTGACATGGAGCGTCTCCACTTGCCGATTCATAATATCCGCCTTCATCTGCATCCACAGCGCCGATCTGGCCCCGCCACCGACTGCCCGCAGCGTATCTACCCGAATTCCGGTACAGTTCAAGCATTCCAGATTGTAAAGCATATCGTAATTAATGCCTTCCATCAGTGCGCGGTAAATATGCTTTGGCTCAGTAGACAATGTCAGTCCGTGAATCACGCCTTTTGCAGCCGGGTTCATAGTTGGGGTACCGGAACCGGCAAAATGCGGAATGACGAGCAAATCTGTCGGGACATCGGCCGCACGGTCGTTTAAGTGTTCAAATGGACTGATGCCCTTGCGCTCCGCCTCGATGGCTTCTGCCTTCCCAAAGCCATCCTTATACCATTGGAGCAGGGAACCGCCAGTGAAATTGAAGGCATAGGACAAATACATGCCGCTGAAAAGATGCGGCGCGCAATTGTACCGATACTTCAGCATATCCGCGCTCAGAACCGGGCGTTTGTATGCCGGTGTGATGCACTCCACAGACCCGATGCCGTCGATTGCTTGACCTTCGCGGATGACACCGGCACCAAGCGCCGCACAGGCCTGATCGTGTCCCCCTGCTACAACGAGTGTCCCTGCTGGCAGCCCTGTCTCCTCCGAAGCTTCCCTGTGCACAGTCCCGATGATGTCGCCGGAAGAAACCGGCTTGGATAACAGATTGGCGTCGATATCGGCCGCCGCCAAAATAGAAGGCTCCCATGCTTTGCTTCTAATATTGAACGCCATTGTCCGCGAGGCGAGCGAATAATCGATGCAGGCCAAGCCGGTAAGCTGGTAGGCGATATAATCGCCGAACTGCATAAATTTCGCGGTCCGACGGTAAAGCCCGGGGCGATGCCGCTTGATCCACATCATTTTGGTAATGGAGTACATCGGGTGGACCGGGAGGCCCGTCAATTCCATCATACGTTCAGCTCCAAGCTGATTACACAGAAACTCCGCTTCCGCTTGGCCTCTGATATCCGTATAGAGTATACTGCTGTCTAGCACGCGACCGTCGACCCCAACCGGAATAACAGCTTCGCCAAAGGATGAGATCGAAATAGCTTTTACCGGAACGGATGTCGGTCTTTTCAAAACAGTTGCAATAGTGCTCTTTACCGCTGACCACACTTCCGATGGATTCAGCTCACAATAGCTTTCTTGAGATCGGCTCACCGCATAAGTGGAACTGGCAGCGGCCAGCACGGCGCCATTCTCATCTAGCCATGTACATTTGCAGCCGGAAGTGCCGATATCAAGCCCCATTATCGACAATATGACTCCTCCTTATCTGTACCTTGTCTATACCGGAATCGGCCCCCAGACAGGCAGCGGATACCCGGATTGATCTTTTAGGTTGACGGTCGGATTCAAGCCCTTGCCATGCCACAGCGTGCAGCCTTCCGGGGCCGCTATCGCAAGGCACAGCAGGATCCCCCTCCTGTCTTCCGTGAGCTTGGCTTTATGTGCAATCGCGACGCCTTCACTCATCAAGGAGAAACCGAACGGCCGATCGACCAATTGAAAGCCCCCGTTCAGCCCCGTAAATGACAATTTCAGCCCGGTTCTGCTGCCGTTCGTCCAAGCTGCCGCCGACAGGCGCGGCCCGGATGATCCTGCCGTTAAATGATAGACCTTGTTTAACACAGTGGCAGCCACTCGCCTGCCAAGCTCTTTAAGCGATGCCGAACCTAGGTGAATAAAGTCATCCAGCAGCATATCTATCGCAGGAACAAGAGCTACATGCGCCAGCTCGGCTTCAAGCAGCAGCTGTTCATTCTGGATCCGGTTCCAGGCGCGTTCCTCCGGCCAAGCCAGCTCTAAGCCTAGCTGAGTATACACAGGACCCAGCTGAACATAAATGAACGGCAGGCTGGCATCGCCGAGATCTTGCCGCAAGCAGCTGACAAACCGTCTCATTCGCTCCGCATACTTCTCCGCAGCTTCCTCAGTCGCATCGCTTTCCCCCTGATACCATAAACAGCCCTTCACCTGACCGCCAGCGGCCTCAACGATGCGAAGCATCGCGCCATACAGAGAGCCGCCTTCCAAATGCTTCAATTCCGGATCCCATTCCGACATAGAAGTTCCGCCGGATGCAGCCATGACCAGCCCGGTAGGCACACCGCTATGCAGGAGCAGTTCCTTCCCGAACGCCATTCCGAGACCGCTCCCCAGCACCCTGTCCCTTCGTATAGCTTCATTCAGCTCTGAACGACTTCGGTAGGGCATCCAATTCTTCCAGTGTACGGGATCATGTGATTCCAGCGCCCAATGGAGCGGCTCAGCCGCAATATCCCAGCGGTCTCCGAGATAGAAGCAGCTCACTCCTGCCTGAGCAGCCTCAACATCAATCAATCTGCCACAGCCCTCCATATTCGATTGTCCTGCAAGAATCCACAGATCTCCGACAAATATCGGCCCCAGACTGCATTTCTCCAGTAGCTCTGCACCCTCGCCATCTACAATTCGGACATACAGCGTGTGTTCACCAGTCGTCAAATTTTCAACTGTTCCCGTCAAACATTCTTCATGGCCTTCGATCAGCCCACACGCCTTCCAGGAGGTGCATGACGTTCGCACCTCTAGCCGTCCGTTTTTTATACCGCCGGCAACTTGAACAGAAAAGGCTATTGACGCCTGATCATGCAAATTTCGCTGAAACACTTGATGCGGTGTGGGACTCACCCACTTGATCTGCTGTCTCATCCAAATACCTCCCTCCACGAATACAAGCCTACAAGCCTCTCTGCTCCTCTTTACAGCTATTTTTCGATTGGCGGATCAGCATCCTACCATTCCTTTATTTAAACCTTTAACCTTAACAGTTAAATCTTACCCACTCAATAAAGCGCTGTCAATAGCGAGTTACATCGTTTGTTTTACGCCAATCAGCTTTTAATTGTTAGTAAAGAAATCAATTTCATAACTCCACTCTCTGTTGCAACTAAACGAACTGCAATTTAACTATTGACAACCCGAACCTCGCTATATTAAATTGAACTCGAAAGGTTAAAGGTTTATATAAAATTGCAGGAGGATGATATGTATGGCGCAATTTTCACTTCAAGACTTCGGCGCAGCTGGAGACGGCATTTCTGATGATACAGCAGCGATTCAGGCATGGTTAAACAGTGCAGCTGGCGCTTCACCTGCTGAGCCTGCAGCCCTTATTGCCGCAAACGGCATATACCGGTTCACATCCGCGTTAACGATACCTGCGGTTAACAACATCAGCCTCTCTGGCAGCGGACCTTTCTCCACCGTTTTTCTCTATGACGGCGTCGACAGTACAATCGACTTGCTGACTTGCGGTGACGGAACGCCTCATTATGGATGGAGCTTATCCAACTTCCGCTTTACCTCAAACACAGTGATGACGGTCGGATTTGCTCTCCACTCCCGGCGCATCGATCGTATCTATGTCGATAATGTCGTCATGGATGGGGTCGACGGCACAAGGAAGCTGCACGGCGGGTTTTGGTTTGACGATGTTCAACAAGGCTACCTTACGCAATATCAGAATTTTGTCCAGGATATCGGCATACGAGTAAATGGTAACGCTTCCGATGATCATGGCGCGGATTTATTTATCGACAAGGGCATGAACGTAAGCTGTAATGTCGGCATTCATGTCGCCGGCGGGTTCGGAGGCATCTATGTAGACAACACGGTTAATTTCGGATGCGGCACCAGCGTGCTCATCGACAATGCAGCTGTTGCACGGCATAATCGGGAAATTTTCTTCGGGGATCATTTTGTCTCTGACGGCGCGTTTAAATCCGGCATTCATTTCAATGATACATTGACCTCCAATGCGCCTGTAACAATCGGGGGCTTCGTTGGCTCCTCAGGGGTATTCGGCGGCACACCGGCAAATGGCATTTTCGTGGAAAACTGGGCGCACGGCCGTATATCCGTCAACTGCGGCCAAGTGTTCAATTGCAAAAGCAATGGCATTGAAGTTGCAGACTTGACGACTTATGTAGAGGTTTCCTCCTCCACCTACATATTTAATAATGAGGGCTACGGCATTTATGCCGCTGAAGCTGCGAGCCGGGTTTCCTCCTATGCCAAAGCTTTCCACAATACGAATGGCAATTATGGAAATATTGCAGGCGACGGAGTATGGGTCGGATATACACCGGCGGTCTCATCGCAAATCGGGCATATTCCCGCGAAGAGTGCAACCGGACGGTACCGGAAAGACCGGAATACGGTGCAATTTGAGATAGCGATTACCATTACAACGAACGGAACCGGTGCAGGGGCACTTACTGCTGCGCTCCCGGTCAAACCGCGTTCCTATGCTATGGCCTCCGGCAGAGAGATCGCCGTAGGCGGCAAGATGCTTGCTGCCACCTCCGCCGCAAGCCTTAATCTAGACATTACAAACTACGATAACAGCTATCCCGGCGTTGACGGGGCGATTCTCGTTCTAACAGGGTCCTATGAATGTGAGGAATGATACAAGGCCAAAATCTCCGGCTCTACAACAATTTCAGAGCCGGAGTTTTTTGATACCCATCCCCTGTCCAAACTACTCTGGCAGGATCTTTACAGAGTCACGGATCACCAGCTCAGGCTTGAGTGAATATTGAAATGTGAAGTTTTGTCCTTCCCAATACCGCATTAATCCATCCATACAGAGCCTGCTCATTTCTGCCACTGGGATTTTCACGGTTGTCATCGGGATAAAATCTAGTGTTGGCAGCTCGATGTCATCATAGCCAACCAGCGAGACATCCTCTGGTACACGAATCCCCCGTTCCTTGAGGCCCTTATAAATGCCAAGCGCTACGGAATCGTTGATAGCGACGAACGCTGAAGGCAGCGGCGAACCGCTTTCCAAAAAACGGATGATTTCACAATACCCGTCCTGGAACGTGTACCCGCAATCCCGGTATTGATCCTCTTGCACCTCAATCCCCGCTGCTTCAAGCGCCCGTACAAATCCTCGTCGTCTAATTTCTGTCACGAAATTATGACGTTCACCGCCCACATAGAGAAGCTGGCGATGACCGTTGGCCAGTAAAAAGCGGGTAATCTGGTACTCGCCTTCCTCCAAATCCGGAATCACATAATTCATCTTCATCCCTTGGAAATGATGGCTCGGCGAAATGAGAATCGAAGGCACCTTGAATTTTTCAATATGGCTGATTGCTTCGCTCATATCGGCCTCACTGAAATCGGACCCTGTGGCGATGATGAGGGCATCCACATTTTTGCTAATAAAGCTATCTACAATTCCCATCAGCGTCTTCATATTGCCATCCGTATGACCAAGGAGCAGAAAAAGCTCATTTTCTCTCGCATGCAGCTCCAAATACCGGATCAGCGCCAACGTATAAGGCATTGAGATATCCGGTACGATCAAGCCAATGATGCTTGTTTTCTTGCTGAGCAGCCCTTTGGCCAGCGAGTTCGGCACATAATTCAATTCCTCTGCGATTCTGGCAATCAGTTCTCGTTTCTGGCTGCTTACATTACCTTTGTTGTTCAACGCATAGGAGACAGTAGCGATCGATACACCCGCTCTGCGGGCAATTTCATGTATGGACATCGAATCACACAACCTTTAGTTTAAAGCTTTAAATAAATTACTGTCCAGCCACGCTATTTGACAGGCTGCCCCGCCGTTCGGGACAGCCTGCACAGCCGGCCTATTGTGCCAAGACCGATTCACGGAAGATCACTTGTGGTTTAAGCGAATACTGGAAGGTCATATCGATGCCTTCCCGGCATTTCATTAGCCCCTCAATAGAAAGCCTGCAAATTTCCTCCACGGGAATTTTGACTGTGGTAAGCGGGATAAAATCCAGTGTTGGCAGCTCGATGTCGTCATAACCGACGAGCGAGACATCCTCCGGCACACGCAAATGGCGCTCCCTCAATCCTTTGAAGATACCGAACGCTACCGAGTCATTGATCGCTACAATTCCCTTCGGGACCTCGCGTCCGCTATCCAGCAGCCGAAGAATGGCTTGATATCCGTCTTGAAATTGATAGCCGCAATCACAGAACAACTCTGCAGGGGCGGGGAGCTTGTAGTCTGCCAGCGCTCGTCTGAAGCCATTGCGGCGAATCGCAGCTACATAATCGCTGTCCTGGCCGCCGATGAATACTAGCCGCTTGATATCCTGGCTGAGCAGATATCGGGTAATCTGATACTCCCCCTCCTCCAGATCCGGCACCACGTAATTCATGGAAGGCGCCGTAACCGGCTGCATAGGAGAAATAATAATATTCGGCACCTTGTACTTCTGGATGCGCGAGACAATCTTGATCATTTCCTTATGATCGGCTGCACCCAGGCCGGTGGCCAGGATCATACCATCTACGTTTTTGCTGATGAAGCTGTCTACGATGCTTCGCATGGTGCTCATTTGACCATTCGTATGACCGAGCAGTAAAAACAAATCATTTTGGCGTGCATAATGCTCCATATGACGGATGATCGCGAGTGTATAGGGCATCGAGATATCCGGGACAATCAAGCCGATAATACTCGTTCGTTTAGCCAGAAGCCCCTTCGCCAGCGAATTCGGAACATAGTTCATCTCCTCAGCAATCCGGAGAATCAGTTCCTTCTTTTCCTTGCTTATTTTCTTCTTGTTATTGAGCGCATAGGACACGGTAGCAATCGAGACACCGGCCCGTTTGGCAATTTCATGAATGGACATTCGATCTCACCTTTGTTTAAAGCTTTCGCATTAAAACAAGTGTAGACCTCGGTTTTTCAGATGTCAACCTTTTATTCCCTTCTTAAATCTCTCTGAAATTGCCATATCCGCGCCTTTTTATTTGGATGCAGCCCAGCGGTCATAAGCCTGGGTCGCAATGTCCACAATCTCGTCCGCGCCCATCTTCTTCATCGTGGAGACGAATTTATCCCAGTTCTCATCAATCGGCAACTGGCCGGTAATAAACTTTGCTTCCATCTCGCTTTGGTACTTGCCAATATCCGTGCCCAGGGCGCTCAGTCTCTCCTGCTCCTCATCGGTATTGTAAACAAGCGGATACGGAGCCTGCGCGGCCTTGGTAAGCTTGCCGTCAATTTCTGCGTAACGATGCTGGTTTATGACATCCTGCCAGTCCTTCTCCGTGTCGTCACGCGTCCACTTAGGAGCCGGATAGCCAGCATCCGGGGTCAGCTTCCCTTGACGCTGCGATACATCCTCTCCTTCAGGAACCGGAATCGTTTTACGGATTTTCTTCTCTTTATCCGCATACTCCCACGTTGTTCCCTCCGGCCCATACTGGACAAAAATACTCCCATCCGGCGAATACAGATAGTCTACCCAGCGAATGGACGCCTCCGGATACTTGTTCTTGCTCGTAATGGCGAATACGCCAGTCGTGATGCCCGTTCCTCCCGGATACATCGGCGTTGCATTCAACTCGCTTGTCAGTGGTGGGAGCACTTTATGCTTCAAAATATCTTCCGGCTTCACGACGTTGTACAGCACATTGGCACAGCACATATAGCCCATGCCAAACTTGTTGTCCTTGCCTCTTGCAGACAGCTCGGTGAAGCCGATATTATACATATCCTGGTTGATCAGCTTCTCTGTCCACAACCGGTTAACAAATTTCAAGTACGCCTTGTACCCGTCACTCAACGCGCCATATTGGACTTTACCGTCCACAACCTCTGTACCGGTCGACAGATGTCCGAATGCCGGCATCAGGAACCAGGCCAGATCGGCCCCGCCTAACCAGGACATGAACGGAACACTGTCAGCTCCGCCCGGGCTTCCTTCCTTAAACTTCTTGAGCAGTTCATAGAAGCCTTCGGTTGTCGTCGGCAGCTCCTTAATGCCCAGCTTATTCAGCCAATCTCCGTTGACCCACACCGGATTGTAAATGGCAACAGGCGCCCTGTTAATCGAAGGAAGTGAATAAATATGGCCATCAGGCGCCGTAATGGATTTCTTGACTTCAGGCATCGCTTCAAACATCGCTTGAATATTAGGGGCATACTTTTCGATCAGCCCTTCAAGCGGGATCAGCTTCCCCTCACTGCCGTACTTGACCTCCTCCGCCGTGTTCAGCGCATAGCCAAAAAAGATGTCCGGCAGCTGGTCGCTGGCAAACGCCAAATTTTTCCGCTCGGCATAGGCTTCACCTGTAGGGGTGTCGAACTCAAAATTCATATTGGTCATCTTGCTCATCTCCTGGAAAAACACCATGTCCTTCCACGGAGCCTGAACAGCATGCTTGGGTCCCATAATTTTCAAGGAAATCGCTTCATTCACGATCGGGTAACCCGTCTCATTGAAGTTGCCGGACGTCGTCTTCTCTGTAGTCCCATTTGCTCCATTTCCTTCTTTCGTTCCATTTGTTGCTTTCTCCCCGCTGCAGCCCGACAAAGCTAGGACCGCGGTTGAAATGATCATGAGCAGCACTACACTTATTTTTTTCATTGGAATCCCCCGTTTAGTGTTAAGTTGTTGCAACATGGCCGTCAAACATGAACTGTGATCATACAACCAGCCTTCCTCTAATCCCAAGAATCGAAAGCACCTGAGCTTCCCTACCCTTTCAACGAGCCGATCATCACCCCCTTCACAAAGTATCTTTGCAGAAATGGATAGATGACGATGACCGGGGCAGCTGATACAACCATTACCGCATACTTCATAATGCCGGAAATTTTGGCCTGTTCATTCAAGGTTTCCATCTCCGTCCCGGTCATCATCGCTGAATCGTTCATTTCATTAATGACCAGTATTTCGCGCAGAATGAGCTGCAGCGGAAACAGCTCCCGGTCCGACAAGTAAATCATGGCGCCGAAGTAGCTGTTCCAATGGCCAATTCCGTAGAACAGCGCCATCACCGCAATAATCGGTGCCGATAGCGGCAGAACGATGCGCAGGAATAACCGGAAGGTTGAGCATCCGTCAATTTCCGCAGCCTCCACAAGCTCGCTTGGGATCGTCGTCTGAAAATAAGTGCGGGTAATGATAATGTTCCAGACCGACGCTCCAATCACGACACTCCAGATGGTGTTGAGCATCCCCAGCTGCTTAATAATCAAATAGGTCGGGATCAGCCCCCCGCTGAAAAACATAGTGAAGACCAGCACGCCCATAATGATGTTTCGTCCGGCCAGATCTTTGCGGCTCAGCGCGTATGCGCAAGGTATCGTCAGCAGCAAATTAATCGTGGTGCCTAGCCCGGTATACATCAGCGTATTGCGGAACCCGGTCCAAATGTCCATGTTGCGCAGCACCCGCTCATAGCCTGCAAAGGTGATATCCCGGGGCCACAGCCACATTTCGCCTGTGCCCACATAAATCGGGTTGCTAATGGAAGCGCTTAACACATAAATAAGCGGGTAGAGCACTACAACGAGTATGATGCCAAGTAAAAGATACACGATTGAGATAAACACTTTATCCGAAGCCGTGTTATTGATCATGCCGCTCCCCCTACCATAGACTTACTTTTTGCGTTCGTCTGGCAATCCAGTTGACAAGCACCAGAATGACCAGATTAATGGCGGAATTAAACAAGCCAACTGCTGCCGAGAAGCTGTACTGCGCCTGCTGCAGCCCGCTCCGGTACACATAGGTCGAGATGACATCGGATGACTCCATGTTCAAGGAATTTTGCAGCAGAAATATTTTCTCATAGCCAACCGATAAAACATTGCCCATATTCAAAATCAAAATGATGATCATCGTCGGTGCAAGTCCGGGCAGGTTAATGTACAGAATCCGCTGAAAGCGGGACGCCCCGTCAATGATAGCCGCTTCATGCAAGCCAGGGTCAATGCCGGAGAGGACAGCCAAGAAAATAATCGTTCCCATCCCCATTCCCTGCCACACCCCGGACAGCACATAAACGGTTTTAAACCAGGCCGGATCCGAGAGGAAGGCAATCGGCTCGCCTCCAAATGCTTTGACCATCGTGTTGATAATTCCGGTTTGCGGAGACAGGAAGGCAATAATAAGTCCGCCCATGACAACCGTCGAAATAAAATAAGGCGCATAGGTTATCGTCTGCAGCGTGTTTTTAAACAACGACTTCTTCAATTCATTCAAAGCCAGCGCGAGCACGATCGGTACGGGAAACCCGACAGCCAGCTCATATAAGCTGATGCCCATCGTATTCTTAATCAAGTCCCAAAAATAATAGGAATTAAAAAAACGGTAGAAATGATCCAGCCCGACCCATTCACTTCCCCAAATCCCTTTGCTGGCGACAAATTTCTTGAAGGCAATTTGCACCCCGTACATCGGAAAATAGCTAAAAATGATAAAATAGGCCAGTGTAGGCGCGATAAACAAATATAATTGCCAATTCTTCCAAAGTTTGCGACGCTTTAAAGCAGGATGTCGTTCGTTCTGTACTGCACCTGCCACATGATCCCCCCCGATCCGGTAACCGCCGGTTTTCGACGCTGCAACATGAGTTGCCATTCCATTCATTCCAGTTGCTTGGTTCAGCTCGTTCTAATCATTCTTGCCTGATTCTTCGTCCGGCACAATGACAACCTTGATGGTCTTGGCTTTCTCTTCTCTGCACATCGTCATCGCTTCTTCAATTCCGCTTAACGGCAAGCGGTGCGAAATGATGAGATCTGCGGGGATCGTGCCATTCTTGAGCATCTTCAGCACAATGGGGTAGTACAGAGCTGGGCTTGCAAAGCTTGCCCTCAGCTGCAGCTTCCTGAAGTGAAAATCGTTGGCATCAAAACTGATCATGCCAGATCCGCTTCCAATGCCGATGTAGGCTAGAATGCCCCCATAGGCAAGCAATGACAACGCTTCAGGTATCACCTGCACCGGGGCTGTTAGCAGTATCCGGTCAAATTGTTGCTGAAGCTCCGGATATTCTGTTAGCGGCCGATCGCAGGCAACCGGCTTTGCCCCTAACTGGGCAGCAGCCTCAAGCCTGGGGCGGGTGCTGCTCCTGCCAATGCACACGACCTGGTCCGCACCACTGCGCAATGCCATCGGAATGGCCATTAACCCGATCGGCCCGGGACCGATCAGACAGACCCGGTTGCCATGCTGAATGTCTGCTGTCTTCACCATGTCATAAGCTACACCTGCCGGCTCTGCAAGACTCGCCGCTTCCGGCGTAAGGCCGTCATAGCGGACTACACAGCAAGCAGGGGCAAATAAATAATCAGCGAAGCCCATGGAAGGCCCTGCCATCCAGAACTGGGGTGCTTTATTGCATAAATCCACCCGTCCGCTCCGGCATATATCGCATCGTCCACAGTAGCTGGAGGATTCCAGAACGACTCTGTCGCCCACGTTCAAGCCGGGGCAATGCTCGCCCAGACGCTCGATCACACCCGCAATCTCATGGCCAAACGGCTGCCAATCCCCCAGCTTATCCTCTGCATTGCTGAGGTCCGTGCCGCAAATGCCGCAGGCTTCGACACGTATTAGTACATGTTCATCAGGCACATAATCCGGCAGGTCAATCGTGCGCAAGGAGCAATTCCAGGGCGACTTCAGAAATGCGCTTCGAATCTGCATCGTGATTCTCCTTTATTCATAAATTTAGCGATTGCTACGAGAAACAGTTGGACCATTACATTCTTTGATTATTTAAAAGGGTTTGTTATATACGAGGAAAGAACGAATTTCGCCTTCCTTCATGCTTCCGATGTCTATACTGCCGTCCGCGCCATGGCCGATCGTCCGGAATGCGGTCTCCAGCAAATCTGTTTCTTCTATTCTTGCAATTTGGGCAGGCATAACAATTCGCAGGCGATCGGCATTGCCGTGCATCCGGGCAAGCCGGATCAATGTGGCCGCTTCCCCGCTCCCGCTGTACCCGGAAGGCTTGAATGCCGTGACAATAGTCCCCGATGCTTCCTCCCAGCCATGAGCAGTCAGCTCTTCCAGACACAAAGCACTGAATGATCCTTGCCCTGCCTCCAGACTGCCCGGCGTCATAGCCGCGGCTGCTGTAAGCGGCTGATTCAACTCCCAGCCTCTTCGGTCGGTATGTGCCTCTCTCCAGTCTCCGGCGTGAGGGTACGCCGAATAAGTAAACTGGTGATGACCGATATCCGGCGTATTATCCGGCTCATAGGAGCTGCGAATTAGTGTTATCGCCATTGTATTGCCTTGAATGGAATGCCCGTATTTACTGTTATTGAGCAATGACATTCCAAAGGTTCGGCCGTCTTTCCCTTCCGATACGTCGATCCAATGCAAGGCCGGCATCTCTGAGCCATCCGCCGGACGTTCAATCGCTCCGAATGGAATATTCGCCGTATGCTGCACAGATCTCACTGCGGGGGTAAATAGTACTTTGAGCATCGGCGCCTGCTTCGTTCCCGAACCTTGCCCGTTCCATTCTACTGTAGTTGGAAAGTCAATACGGTCCAACTCCCGGTAAACCCGAATTTCCTGCCGAATCTCCGATTCTCTGCAACGATGGATTACTTCAACAGACTGAAATACCGGTCCCTCGTGCAGCACACGGACCTGAGCGCCGGAGATCAGCCGTTCGGTTGCAGACACAGTCCCTATGATCCAGGCTGACATCCCGTGCGGCACTTCATCGTATATTTCCAGCACATTCAGCTTTCCCTTGGGAAACCTGTCTGTCCACTCATTCGGATAGGCATATTGCTTGCTCAGATTCTTGTCTGTCAAATCAATAATTGTCCCGGATTCATGGTCGACCTCTACCCGGTACCGGCCTATCTCCAGCACCGGATTTTTATAGAATGACCATTGAATTGGCTGCTTCGGCTGCGGACTGTCGGCAGGTCCGCAATACCGGTAAACAACAAAGCCGCAGGCTGGCACATTCCGGGCCACGAATATAATCTCATTGCCGGTGCACTGAATTTCGGCGGTCCGGCCGTCGGGGTCCGCAAGCATGTCTCCATCCTGCCAAGCCTCCGTTTCCGGATATTCTTCCCTTCGGAGTACAACTACGTCTGTCCTCTTCCAGGATAAGGTGTTGTATACGACAATGGCAGGCTCCAGTGTTGCTGCTGTGCGCCCAGTTGACGATGCGGCAGGATGCATGCTCCGTATTGCTTGTGAGCTAATCCCTTCCGCTGTGAGGCGCGCTTCTTCTGCCGCAGGCAGCGCCTCCAGATAGGTTGACTTGATGGAGCAGCCGCACAAGATATCATGAAACTGGTTAAAGCACTGCCTGCGCCACGCCTCCCGCAAAGCGTGCACTCCGGGTTCCTGGTTCCACCCGCCTTGAAGAGTCTTTCCTTGGACAAGACTGTAAGTATCGGCAATGGCAGCTAAAGTCTCCGCCCGAACCAGCGCATGCTCCGTCTGCCTGTTCGCCCGCTTGATGTCTCCATGGCTTGTGTAGCAGCCTGCAAATACCGGGTTCAGCTCACCCGAGAAGACAGGGAACGCACAGCCGGATTGCTCGATTTCACAAAAAAAATCGACCGCTTTACTGAACGTAAACCGGGGCAGCAGTGGGCTCTCATCGAGCCGGATGGCGCGAATAACGTCCTGGCGGGTCGCTCCGCCCCCATGATCTCCAATACCGTATACATACATATTTGTCTTCAAGCCGGTGCTTCGCCGCATCTCTATCGAGCCGGATACAATATGCGAGGCGAAAATTCGTCCGTTGTATCCGGTCGAACTTGGATCATTGAACACAAGGACACGCGAGCCTTCCGCCCCTTCCCACCAATAAAGCGGCATCCCCCTGCCGCCACGCGTATGATAGTAGTATTTGATCCCTGCCCGGGTCAGCACATGTGGCATTGTAGCCGGGTGACCGAACGTATCCGGTTCCCAACACACGATCGGGTCTACACCCAGATGCTGCCGGGCATACGTCTTCCCTTCAACAAATTGCCGGATAAGCGTTTCGTAGCCCGACATGTTCAAATCGCCTTCGACCCAGGTGGAAGCGGTCACCTCCCATGCTCCCCGCTTCACTTGCCGCATCATCCGATCCCATAAATCCGGAACTAGCTCCTGCACGACTCGGTAAGTCGCCGCCTGGCTATGCGAGAAGCAGACTTGAGGATATTGCTCCATAATGTCCAGCATCGCTTCAAAATCGCGGATGATCAGACTGACCGTCTCGCTCCACGGCCACAGCCAGTTCATATCGATATGGGCATGCGCGATAAGGTGAATTTGATAAGCTTTCGCATACGGCTGAACGACAGCCAACTTGGATCGCGCCTGCTCTATGCTGTATTGCACCCTCTCCCAATTATTCCGATCAAGCGCTTCATAATCAAATGCATCAAGGGCTGCATCCAAAGATGAAATAATCGCCTCATCTCTGATATCTCCATTCTCGATCAAAAACTGTATAAACCCCAGTTCTTCATGAAACGTATCCAGCTGAAAAATCCATTCATCGATTGCCGCGATGCGGACTTCAGCCAGCGGGAAGTAGCCAAAGCCATCTCCCTGCCTGCACTGTATAAAGAAGTGAAAGCTCTCATCCTCGCCCGCTGACTTCGTCAGCTCGATTGGCACTACCTGTGTATCTGCCCAATAATTAGCCTGATAAGCCGTCTTGCCATTGACATATACCGTTGCCCCGGTATTCATCCAGATCTCTAAGGTAACTTCAGAAGCCAGCAGCGATATGCCCATATAAGAAGCAGGAATTTGAATCTGGCGATAAAACATTCTGTCTCCGTCACGAGGTGCCCACGTATAGACAAGCTGCTGCTCCGGCCAGCCGCTCTGCTGCTCAATTGCCTGCTCCGGCGCAATGACTCCCGTTTGTGTTCGCCAAACATTGAGCTTGAAGGCATTCGTCAGCAACTCGCATTTGACTTTCAGTGCTTCCCTTGTACGCTCAAGGCCTGCTTTCCAACCGCTCCTAACTGCATCCTGATTTAAGCTCATTTCTTCAATACTCCCTTCGCTAAACTTGAATGCCTGCAGCAGTAAAAATATCGTCAATCAGCCGATCGACTGCCAGTGCCTCGGCAACGTCAGCCAGTGGAGTTTGTTCGCCTGACAGCGCTTTCTCAATCCACCGGTACTCTTCCTGAAAATTATCAAACATCCCGGCGTTAAAGCTTTCTTTCGTTTTGCTCGTTTCGTCCCACAGTTCAGCTACCGGCGATTCAAATTGCGGCCTTTCCCACCAAGTCGTATGTAGTGTAGCTAATCCCTTCTCTCCCCGAAGTTCAATGAGCTCATCCCAGCCATTGTCCCGTTTTCCCACTCCAGACAGCGGAAGCCAGCCACACTCAATTATAATCGAGGCTCCGTTCTCCATTTCCAACAGTGCATGAGCCATTTGATCCACTTTCGGGTAACAGCCCTCACGGTACTGCATTCGCGCAGCAAGCACCTTTTTGACCGGACCTGCGAATTGAAGTAGCAAATCCAGCATATGACTGCCCGAATTGACGAACACACCATCCATCGGCGCATCTGGATGTTGACTCAAGTGACCAGAAATGAGTGGCCAGCTCGATTCCGGCATCGGATGATATACGCGTACCAGCCCGCTCTTCATGGACCCGATTCGTCCTGCGTATTCCTTGAATTTCTGAACAGTCGGATGCGCCCTCTTCATATAGCCGACAAAGAATGGCCGTCCGCTTTCCCGGACCTGTTCGGCCAATTGTGAAGAGTGAGCCGCCGAACGCGTCATCGGCTTCTCGCATAGAACGGCATGCCCAGCTGCAATGGCCTGCGTCGCCACATTAAAGTGAAAAGCGTTCGGAACTGCCACGGTAACCAAATCTGCTTGCTCCGAAAGCAGCGCTTCCGTGTCCGTCGTCCACCGGCAGCCGTATTTTTCCGCGAAGCGACGTGCCGACTCTTCGTTAAAATCCGCAACAATCCCGATTTCATGTCCCAGTGCGCGAATGGCCTTGCCGTGGTAATCCGCAATGTTCCCGGCCCCAATAATATTAATTTTCATCCTCTTACCCCTTCAACTTAATTGTGTACTAATGAAAATTTGGTGCTAAAAATAAAGCGGTTGCATTTGCAAAATAGCGATTAAAAAGCCTTAAATGCAGTTTGTTACATCGTCGTTGAAAAGTTGCTGAAGATTGCTGAAACGCCTTGTTAAAGCTTTAACCTATCTACAACAAGAATCTTACACGCAGTTCCTAAAGCTGTCAAGAAGATTCTAAGTGTAACAAAAAAGACGCGGCCCTCGGCCGCGCCATACTGCGCAACTATACAGATTTTGCCGCATCAGCGAACTGACGTGCACGCTCGGTCAGCAGATCAAAGCGGCCTTCGCGCACCCAGTCCAGGTTGACCAGCTTGCTGCCCATGCCTACTGCGCATGCGCCCGCTTTGAAGTAGTCTTTAATATTGTCGAGGTCGACGCCGCCCGTTCCCATCATCGGGATGTTGTTCAGCGGAGCGCGGATTTCAGCGAGGTATTTCCAGCCAAGCGTCGCCATCGGGAACACCTTTACCGCTTCGGCTCCGGCTTTCCAGGCGCGGACAATCTCGGTTGGCGTCATGCAGCCCGGCCATACAGGCACGCCATTCTCGTAGCCATAAGCGATTACGGCCTCATCGAGATTAGGAGAGATAATAAACTGCGAACCGGCTGCAACCGCCTCTTTCGCCATGTCCAAATCCAGCACTGTGCCTGCTCCAACAGCAGCCTCAGCGCCGAATTTTTCGCGCCAGCGGCTGATCATGCCAGTTGCGCCTTCAGTATTCAGCGTAATTTCCATCATCGAAATGCCGCCATCCAGCAGCGCTTGAGCTGCTTGATCAGCGTATTGATCCTCTATGAAGCGAAAAATAGCAACAACCTTTTCCTGCATCAATCGGTCCAGCATCTGACTCATTTGCGAATCCTCCCTGAAGCTTCCTCTTTTTGTTCATTTTATCGAATTTATAAGTTTCACTCGATAAATTCGATAAAATTTTATTGAAAGAAACTTGCCTCACACCAAGGACGGCGTCAGCCGTTTCTTCTCATATCTATCCATTGTAAAATGAAATGGCAAATCTAGCAATCCGCCAATCATGAGCAGGTACGGCCAGCCAATTTGCTTCTGGACCGCTAATGCTAGTCGGCAAGCTCCCAGTAATCGCGCAAAATACGCAAAAATACGTTGGGAAAAGCCAACTCCCTCATATGCTCCGGACCGATCCAGCGATAGTTGGCCGGCAACGGCAGCGCCTCCGACAGCTCATATGCAGCCGCCGTCTCTGCCACTGCTTGTGCAGTAATGCCGGATGAATCGCCACTGGCATCCTGCAACATAAAACCGAACTCAGCACGATACACCTGTACATCCCAAATGATATGGCTAAAAATATGCTCCGCGCTTCCCCACCAGCTGTCTGCCCGCACGAGCACATGATCCTCGGCAGCGAGCGTTCGTGTGAGCCAATCCATATGAACGGCCCGTTCTTCCGCCGGCACCTCGCTGCTAGCGGCCTTTCGCGCAGACGTTCGCCCACGCTTCTTTCCGCCATCGCCATCGCCATCGCCATCGTCCCCGGCACTCGGAGCCGCAGCGGCAACATGAGGCAGCTCCCACATTTGAGCCAGCAAGCCGCTTTCCGGCCGCTGCCTCACCAGCAGCTGTCCCGCACGCTCTCCTGTGCCGGCAATAAGCGCGGCAATGCGCGTCTCCGGCCGCGGCGGCTTCGCCTTCGTCTTGATCGGCAATATATGCTCCTTGCCTGCCATGCGCCCTTCACAGTGGGCCATAACCGGACAAGTCAGACAGCCTGGCGATTTCGGCGTACAGACAAGCGCACCAAGCTCCATCAGCCCTTGATTGAAATCGCCGGCCGCTCCTTCCGGAATAAGCGATGCGGCCAGCTTCTCAATACTCACGCGCGTTGCCGGCTTGGCAATGTCATCCTCCAGACAAAAATAGCGGGACAGCACGCGCATGACATTGCCGTCAACAGCAGGCTCCGGACGGTTGAAGGCAATACTCATTATCGCCCCGGCCGTATAGGGGCCAATACCGCGCAAGGCCGAGACGGCTTGCTTATCGTCAGGCACAATTCCTATATGCCGCTCCACAACCTCGCGTGCGCCTGCCTGCAAATTGCGCGCTCTGGAGTAATAGCCCAGCCCCTCCCAGCATTTGAGCACTTCCGCTTCAGGCGCTGCGGCAAGCGCGGCCGCCGTCGGGAATTTCTCCATAAAACGTTCATAATATGGAATCACTGTATCGACCCGCGTCTGCTGAAGCATAACTTCAGAGACCCATATGCGGTACGGGTCCCGATTTTTGCGCCATGGCAAATCGCGTTTATTTTCACGATACCATGCAAGTAGCTCGCGGCTAAAATAGCTAGCTGCTTCGGTAGCCATTCTATTCGTCTTCCCTTCCATCCCAGGTATTTCCTGAAGCCGCCAGCTGATGAAGCTGCCGGTATCGGCTTGGCGTCAAGCCAATATCACGCTTGAACAGCCGTGACAAATAGTGATTTTTCATTCCTACCTGCCTGGCGACATCAGATACGCTCACTTTCGTTTCTTCGAGCAGCCGCTTGGCATTTTCCAGCCGGCGGTTATTCACATATTGAATCGGCGAACAGCCGATTGCATTTTTGAAAAATACGATAAAATAGTTCGGATGAAGATATGCGATCTTCGCCAATTCATCGATGCCGATGTTGTCAGCGAGATGTTCTTCGATATAATGGAGGACAGGATCCATTTTTTCCAGCATTTCAATATTACCGACTTCAACGCTGTGTAGATCGCAATATTCCAAATACGTCGCCATCACTTCAAGCATAGCCGAGCGAAGACGCAGCTCGCGCGTCAAGGAATTGGAGCGAAAGGCTTGTATCATGCGAGTGAAGATCGACTTCATAAGCATGTGATCGTCAAGATCGACACCAATTGGAAAATTGAGCTGCTTTAGCAGATCCATATCGCCGATCGCTGCCCTAAAGTGACACCAATAGAGTTCAACAGATTGCGAAGGATCGATATCGAAAGCTTGCGGACTTCCCGCCGGCAGAATATACAGCTGTCCGGACTTTACCGTGTATGAACGCCCTCCGACCTCAAGACGGCCGCAGCCGCTATGAACATACCAAAACCGGTGAAATTCAGGCGACTCTTCCTGCTGCCAATCCGGGCCATATGTAGAGAATGCGGCCAGCGACACTTCTGCTTGAAAGCGATGAAAGTAATTTTGTAGAATGGTCTTATAAGTAGTTTTCATTACAGCTCCCAAAATAGAGATCATTTTCAGTGCAATGCCATTCTCTATTATACGGGGATTAACAGAAAAATCATATGCCATTATATTACAATGAATTAAGTATTTAATAAGGAGAGATTCTCACCCTATGAAAAGGAACTTCGCTGCTCATAAACAGGCCGCAAGGCTTTCGTTTTTCTTGGCAGGTTTGCTGTTCATCGTGCTGTTATCAGCTTGCGGAGGCAAGTCCGATCCCCTGTCAGGCCCCGCAGAAGCGGTCCGTCTCTACAAAGCAAACTGCATTTCTTGTCATGGGACAGAGCTGCAAGGGAAAATGGGAGATGCGACTAATTTACAAAAAATCGGTAAACAAAAGACAAAAGAAGAGATTATTAATCGGATTAATACAGGCAAAGGGGCGATGCCTGCATTCGAATCCTCTTTGACCAAAGAAGAAATTGAACAATTAGCCGATTGGCTTTCCGGAAAAAAATAGTCCGCTCCCTACCCGATTTGCTCAATGACCGCAAAAGCCGAAGCAAGCTTTTCTTCATGCGTGATGGTCAGATGAATTTTAATTCGCGCTGCGTCAATGCCTAATCTCGCATAAGCCGGATCACTTAACTGGCATTCCGGCTTGCCCGCAGCATCATGCCCGATCGTCATGTCATCAAAACCAATCATGCGGCCAATGCCGCACCCGAACGCTTTGGAGATTGCTTCTTTGGCGGCAAATCGGCCAGCCACAAATTCGGCCAGCCTCCCTCCCCGCAACTCGCCGGCTCTGGCCCGCTCCGGCTCCGTTAATATGCGCGCAAGCAACTTCTCTCCGGTCGCTGCAAGCAGCATCTGCTCGATTCTGGCAATGGACGCTATATCATGGCCAATACCGATAATCATACCTTCACCTCTTTCCAGCCTGCAATGAGAAGAAACGGCTGACGCCGTCCATGGCGCGAGGCAAGTTTCTTCCCCAAAAATTTTATAGAATTTATCGGGCGAAACTCACAGCTCAACTTTCGCACTTGAAGCACACACGGCCAATCGACAGCCTCTTATAGAACTACTAAAGGGATTTTTTGCATTTAGTTTCCCTGTATGTCGGGAATCGCGAGGAACTACATGCATTTCCTCCCATTAGTTTGCAGCAAAATCACGAATCCCGTTCAAATCGGCTAAACTAAGTACAGGTTTTGCATTTAGATCGCGAATCGTCTGCTAATCCCCAGCAAATAACTACATAAAATACAGTTATTTTCTTCCCCATGCCACTGCGCGGCACCATCAGAAGGGGGAATAGCGGTTTGATACCCTCCATTTCATCCTCCCTATGCTGACGATTAGGCTAACGAACCTGAGACACGCTATTGGCCGAAAAATCGGCTTGCTCCGCGTGTAACGAACCGGGGACACGCTATTCATGGAAAAAAGGCGGGTAAGCGACCGATTTTCGGCGAATAGCGATCGGTAGATTCGTTACAGCCCACAAGGCCCCATTTTGAGCCGAATAAGGATTGTCCGGTTCGTTAGCGGCAGCTAGACCTCGCTCGCAAAATAAATCAAAGAGCAACGCCAACAATGGTTCGCAGGTTTGCCCAGTTACATAAAGGTATGGTTCTGCGATAGTTACATGATAAATTCTATAAAATCAAAAATAGTGGCATTTCGCCACTATCTTCACGTTCCTGAGCGCTTATTAAATTCCCGGAATCGGGCTGCGCTTATGCTCTGTCTTTTTGTATTGTTTTTCGATTTTTGCGCGGGCCTCTTCATCAATGGACTTGCCTTCCAAATAATCATTGATCTCGCTGTACTTAATGCCAAGCTCGTTCTCATCGGTCTGGCCTTCCCACAAGCCTGCTGTAGGCGCTTTGTCGAGAATCGCTTGCGGCACGCCGATCTGCGCACCGACCTGATACACTTGACGCTTGTTAAGCGAGCTAAGCGGCTCCACATCGACGGCTCCGTCGCCCCACTTGGTATAAAAGCCGGTCAACGCTTCCGAGGCGTGATCCGTTCCGACCACGAGCAAATTGAGATCGAAGGCGACCGCATATTGCGCCACCATCCGCGTACGTGCCTTTACATTGCCCTTGCTGCCGCGGCTAAGATGACGCGATATGCCAATGGCCTTCAAGGAATGCTCGACCTCGAGCGCCAGCTCATCTACCGCTTCCTGTATGTTCGTCTCAATGCAACGCTTTAGCTGGAAAGCTTCTGCTACCGAGTAGCTGTCCGCAATATCCGACTGCTCGCCATAAGGCTGATACACGCCAAGCGTCATATAGTCTTGACCGGTTTCAGCCGAGAGCTCGTCGGTTGCCATTTTGCAAAGGCCCGCTGCAACAGCGCTATCCAGTCCGCCGCTAATGGCAATCAGCAAGCCTGTTGTGCCTGATTGGCGAACATAGGACTTGAGAAAATCGACGCGTTTGCGGACCTCTTCTTCCGGATTAATGCTCGGCTTTACACCGAAACGTTCAATGATTTCCTGCTGCAAACTCATTATGTCTACACCTCTTATTCTATCGGCAGAACCGGTCGAAAGCATCTGTCAAATCCGCAGCGATATCCGCTGCCGAGCGATTTTCAATTTGATGGCGCTCGATAAAATGAACCAGCTGGCCATCCTTCATTAAGGCGATCGACGGCGAAGACGGCGGATACGGAGCAAAGTATTCGCGCGCTTGCGCTGTCGCTTCTTTATCTTGTCCCGCAAACACAGTGAATAAATGATCCGGCGTAACTTCATGCTGCAGCGCTTGCGCAACGCCTGGGCGGCACTGGCCGGCAGCACATCCGCATACAGAGTTGATAACGACAAGCGCCGTGCCTTTAGCGCCTGGCAGCTTCGCTTCTACCTCTTCAGGCGTGCGCAGCTCCTCAATTCCAAGGCGCGTCAGCTCATCGCGCATCGGTTGTACCATATCCAGCATATATCGTTCAAAAGACATTGACATCGTAAACACTCCCTTATCTTCTACATTTACTTTCCATTATACCGTTCGTCAGAAATGAATGTAAAGCGTTATGGAGTTTAACAGCCAGGGAGCGGCAAGCTGAGTAAAAATAGCGGCAATAATCATCGCCAGGCTGGCTGCCGTCCCTGCTTCGTGACTGTATTCAAACGCTCTTGCCGTCCCCGCTCCATGCGCGCTTGTGCCTAGCATCAGGCCTTGCGCCATCGAGCTGCGAATTCGCAGCCATCTGATGAGATAGGGCCCGGCCAGCGCGCCAAATATGCCGGTAATCATCACAACTGCTGCAGTAAAGGCCGGTATGCCCCCTATCATCTGCGACACATGCATGGCAATCGGGGTAGTGACGGAATGAGGGACAATACTGTCAGCCAGTGTGCCGCTTAGCTTTGTCAGCTTTCCGAGCAGCATGGATGAGCCGATCGCGATTAAAGAGCCTGCGCATACGCTGAGCATAATCGCCGCGGCATGCTTGCGCAGCATGGAAAAATATTTGTATAGCGGAACCGCAAAAGCGACCGTGGCAGGCTGCAGCATGTCCGTCAATACTTTCGCGCTGCTGTTGTAATGGCTGTAGCTGATGCCAGTCAATTTTAAAATAACAATTATGATGACAGGAGTAACGATGAGCGGTGAAAGCCACACCGTTGAATAGCGGCGATGAAGCAGTTTAGCGGCATAATAAACGGCAACAGTCAGCAATAATCCCAGCCAAAGCTCGCTTCTCATAAGCTTCTCTCTTTCTTTCTTGTTATCGCTTGTGCCGCTATCCCCGTCACCGCCAGCACTGCAACTGTACTGATGACAATCGTCGCGACCGCCGCTACACCGCTCGTATATAGAATGCCGCCATATTGCATAATTCCTACCGAAGCCGGAATGAAAAATAACAACAGCTCCTTATGAAGAAAGCCGGCCCCTCCTTCCAGCCATTCCAGCTTGACGATTCGCAGCTGCAATAACAAAAATAAAACAATAATGCCCACGATACTGCCGGGTATCGGGAAATGAACGAAGTCCACCAATGCATTGGCTACAAAAGAAATACCATATAATAAGGCAATTTGCCCAATAATGCTGCCAACCTTTTTCATAGCTGTATCCTCTCCTCTTAATGAGGAGTATACAACTCCATCAACTATAGGTAAAATACATATTAAGCATGCTTTGCATTCCTTTTATCTATAGTGAAACGTGGGGTCATCAGTATAATGGATATCCGCCATCTGCAATATTTCATCGAAGTCGCGCGCAGCGGCAGCTTCACTAAAGCAGCACAGCTTCTGCATGTAACTCAGCCCACCATCAGCAAGATGGTAAAAAATATTGAAGCGGAGCTTGGTGTTGAGCTTCTTGACCGTTCAGGCAAAAAAGTTGTTTTGACCGATGCAGGAGAAATCATCTATCGGCAAGCGGACTCAATTGTCCGTTCTTTCGAGCAGCTCTCGGCCGAATTAGGAGACTTGATGTCGCTGCAGCGGGGCAATGTGCGGATCGGCCTGCCGCCCATGGTTGGCTCGCATTTTTTTCCAAGTATAATCGGCGATTTCCGCCAGCTTTATCCGGCCATTACGATTCATCTTGTAGAGGATGGCGCGAACGCCATAGAAGCCGCTGTCGGCGACGGCACTCTTGATGTCGGCGTCATTATTTTGCCTACAAATGAAGAAAAATTTAACATGCTGCCCTTTTTAAACGATCCTTTATTTGTACTGCTTCACCCTTCGCATCCGCTAACAGCAAAGACTAGCTTGTCCCTTGCCGATTTAGCTGACGAACCCTTCATTCTGTTCCGCGAACAATTCGCGTTACACGACCGGATCATAGCGGAATGCGCCAAATACAATTATTATCCGCATATTGTTTGTGAGAGTACACAGTGGGATTTTATCCGGGAAATGGTCGCGGCCAATCTCGGCCTCACCCTGCTGCCGCGCACCATTTGTCAAACGCTCGACCAGTCGCGTATCCGCTGTATCCCGCTGCAGGAACAGACCATCTCCTGGCATCTGGCCCTGATTTGGCACAAGGAACGCTATTTATCGTTTGCGGCCAAGGAGTGGCTTCGTTTCGCGCGGACTGCCCTGGAACAGCAATTTACTGCAAAACAAAAGGACAATCGGCTTTAACTAAAGCTTGGATTGTCCTCATTTATTTTTCAGCATCGGCTTTGTCGGGCAATTTGCTGCCTTTAATCGGGAAAGCACTATTCTTGTCCGCGTGCATAAAAGTTGCCCCCTGATTACCAGGCGGTATCCCCTGTTCAAAATAATTGCGGTTTTCCTCCGTCATAAAACCGATATCCTTAAACGGATGCACCCACTCGTCGCCTGACATTACAGCAGGATCGGTCTCTGTGGACCATTGCTCCAGCGGGGAATTGGGCGATTCATAATCATGATCGCCAATGACGACGCCGCTGCTATTGATAAACGGCTCGCGCGGCCCGCGGTCTTCGCGAAACTGCGGCAAAAAATTAATTTCAAACGGATCCAGCTTTGGATCATCTTTATGCTCAGAATTTATCTGCTGCTTCTGGTCCACGACGTGCTGCCTCCTTTTAGGTAGACGGCCGATCCGGTCCATCCAATTTTTTGTCAAAGCCTGTGCTCTCCGGAGCCGCCGTCTTGCGGGCATTGCTGCGTTTTTCTGCCGCTTCCGGGATGGCGCCCGCCTGCTGCTTGCTTTTCATGCTTTGCGTCTGATCTGCCATATGTCCCACCTCCATAACAGTAGTATGTACAGTAAGGAAAACAGCTATCCACAGCAATTATTCCGGCGACGGATCGTCTGTTTTATATCCAGAAGATGTAGCAGCAGCATCCGCTTCCGGCCGAATGAGTGCACCGGCTGCCGAAATAATAATTAGTCCCCATTGCAGTGCTGTCAGACCAAGCGTCAATTGCAGCCAGCCTCCGGGAGTGATAGGAGCAAATAAACTTGCCGCAAGCCCGCCAATTCCTAACCCAAGCAATCCCGAGCGCCCCAGTTCTCTGCCGGATACCGCATCGGCCGCGGACGTCCAAAGCAGCCAAATATAGACGGCAGCCCATACGAATGCATAAACAATATAATAAGGAAAATCATGCAGTACACTCCACACGACTAACCCTGGCAGCAGTGCGAACGGAAGTGCCGCAAGCAGTTCCCATAGCCGTATGCGGCCGCGCAGTTGGCCGGCCATTAAATAAATCGCCGCGGCAGCAAGCCCGATTAAAAGCTCCATCATGCCTCCGCGCATAATCAAAAGCGCGGCCGGGCGCTGCCAAACGATCGCAGGATCGCTCAGCACAATCCCCAGCTTCCATCCCAGCAATGCAATCACTGCCGCAGTCATGAACACATCAACCCATGGTCCCGTACGCTTTTCCGGCCTCATCTTTATCCAGATAGCAAGAGCAAGCAGACCTGCAACAATAGATATCAGTACCGCTAGTAAGCTTCCATCCAAGCGCAAAGGCCCGACTGAAACAATTTCAGGCATCTCCTGCTCCCCCTTCCAGATTACTATTTTTCAAGCCTGCGGCTAAATGTGGAAATAAAGGTCGTCCCTGCTCCTTCTTCAGATTCGACGCGAATTTGCCCGCCGTGCCGCTCAACGATGCTAAGGCAAAGCGGCAGCCCCAGCCCGGTACCTTTGGACTTCGTTGTAAAAAATGGCTCGAACAGCCGGTCGATCTGCTCCTGCGGAATACCGCAGCCGTAATCGATCACATGCAATTCAACAAAATACTCCTCGACGGACGTACTTAATTTCAGCACCCCATTGTAGTCGGTCGCTTCCATCGCATTTCGCGCCAAATTCAGTATAAGCTGTTTGATTTCCTTTTCATTCAACAACAGCTCCGGCATCTCTTGCGCCAGATCAAGCTCGATGGTCAGCCCTCGCATATTGGCATCTGCCCACAAGAGCGGTAAAATTTCATTCAAAATATCGTGCAGCGAGCAATACTCCTTTTCGCTCATCCGATTCTGCGCCAGTGAAAGAAAATCATTAATAATACTGTTCGCACGATCCAATTCCTCAATTACGATGCGAAAATAATCTTGCTGTCCGCTAGGGCTTCGTTCCTTCATCAGCTGGACGAAACCGCGGATAACCGCCATCGGATTACGTATTTCATGCGTAATGCTAGCTGCCATTTGCCCTACAAGACTCAAACGCTCCATTCTTCCCAATTCATCGCGCAGACGGTTGATTTCCGTCACATCATGCGAAATAATAGCCGCTCCGACGACTTCATTATTTTCAATATCCCTGACGCTGATGCTTGTCTGCATGTACATCTTGTCTTGATGCTGGATAATTTCCGCAGTAGCCGCCTGTCCGCCAAGCGCTTGTGTAAGCTGCTTGTTCAGCACACTTTGATTCGCCCCCTCGGCCAGCAGGTTTAAATCCCGGTCACGAAGCGCAGTATTCGCCGCAGACTCGGAAGCTCTGTCTGTCCGGTCGCCTTCACCGTTCTCCAGCTGAAACAGCATTGTTTTGGCAGCGATGTCATTCATATGAGTAATGCGGCCGCTCTGATCGGTAAACAAAACGCCAAGCGGTGTCTTATCAATGAACTGCTGCAGCTTTTGAACTTCGATCCGGTACTTATTTGAAATTCGCTCCAATTCCTCGCGCAGCTGCTGCCGCTCATTAAACGTTTCGAACATATAGAAGGCAGTCCCTGTCATTATGAAACAAAGAATAAAGTGGATAAGGAGCTTCACATATATATGTTCCTCCGAAGCAGGAAAAGCTTGCTGAAAAAATCCGAATGCACTGGCTTGAATAACGACCATCACTGCAGTCAACAGCATGACATGTCTCAACTTCCGCCACCAAGCCGCCGCTTGATAAATCGAACGAATATATATAAGCAATGGCAGCATAATCAGCAGCATGCCGCCAATCTCCAGCAGGGTCCATTGTCCTTCCCAGCGTAAAATCTGCATGACCGCATAACTTAATGTTAGTATAGCTGGCGTGTACGGGCCGCCGTACAAAGAGCCAAGAAATAGCGGAATCAGCCGAAAATCAAACGTAAAAGTCTGCTTATCGGAACCGAAGAATCCGACCACCATCGCCAATAAACAAAATACGCCAATCACCATCGGAATCTTCTTGCGATCTTGCGAGCGATCATACCAGAGTTGAATTGCGAATACGGGCATCAAGGCGACTACAACTTGTAAGAGCATATGCTTCCACACAAGTATCCGAACTCCCCCCGATCTTTTCCAACAATACCATTCATTCCGATTAAAGCATAGGATACACTTTTTTACAATGATAGAAATCAGGATATACTTAAAAGAACTCTCCGTAATGCATATCGGGGAGTTCTTTTTTACTGCGATGTATTGTTCTTTATCCAAGTCTCAATCTGCTCGCGTAATTTACCTCTGTGCATGAATGCGACTGTAGCTGATTTGCCGTCTTTAGCTTCAGGGTTAAAAAGCACTTTCCCGTGCTCATGATTGTACCCTTTTACTTTATTCTTATTCACGAGATTGATTCGATCCAGCTTGTGAAAGCCATACTCCTCCAGATGCTTTACATACGTTGATAGTGAGGGCGCTAATGGATAGTAGCTGTCACTTTCCGTCTGAAACACGATTGTGCCGCCTTCTGACTGAATAAACAAGATATCATCCGTGTCCAGCATTACCACCGGTGAATCGTTATTTTTGTCACGTGTAACCGGAATTTTCATTCACTACACTCCAGAAGCTTTGCCTTTTGAAGGGCCGAGCTCAGGAGCACGGCCCCGCATTTATTACTTTTCAAGCAATTCTGCCGGTACCTCTGGACGGTGTCCATAAATCCAGCAAGCTGTAGATACAAAGATGACTGCGGCACCACCCAATGCAGAGGCAAGCAAGCGTCCAACATAATTCTTCATACTTTTCACCTCCTCTACTTAATATCATCCGCTCTTTTTGGTGATTAATGACAAAGATTGAGCAAAAAAAGCTAAAGTTAAAATTTCGTAAGATAAAAATAGATTAACAATAACTAGTGTCACGGCGATCCATTTTCTGATTTGCAACCCCTGTTCGGATACCCTTGAAACCCCGCGCAACCGGGATGGAGCGTAAATTACAACTAAGATCACCGCAATGATGGATAAAACCACTTTTGTAATCTCATTAATATGAATAAAAGGAATAATAGTGGAAACCCCTACTGAAACAATGACACAGTTTAAAGATTTTTTAAAATGATAGCCTCCGGTTAGAAACCTCATAGTTGCTATTGCCAAGAGTGATAGTGCAACTTCCCCTGTTCGGCCAATCATAATTCCAATTAGTAGCGCTAGCACAATTGATAGACTATTTGTAAACAATGAAATTAAAGCAAACTTCATGACAGCCGGACTTACATGCTTCTTATCATTCCATTCATAAATTTTATTGCCAATCCGTTCAGAAACGATTTCAATCAATGTCTCTTCTCTCCTTCCAAATTGCAAGGTAAAGAACAATAAGAATGACTAAAATGAATGAGAAGATGTATAACAGGAAGGAGAACTTCCCGTCATGTACAAAATAGGAAACCGCAGCAATAATCAAGCTTGCCCCAATTAAAACATATAACAGAATACGGTTCACGCCAATATAAGTAACTTTCTCCGTTTTCCGATCAGGGACAAATGAAAAACCGATTCTCTTTTTAATAAATATGATTGCAATTATCATCGACACAGTAGATGTTATAATCTGAATCACTTTCAATTGATTGAATCCGGTCGTCAGAGTATCGAGATCAATAAAAAACTGACAAAGAAAAATGAGAATTAACTGCATTGCCCCATAACAAACATAACCAGTCACTGCCATAAGTAGAGCATAAAAAATATGTACCCGGAAAAGCATCCAAATAACTACTATAATCCACCCAAGCATTAGGAGTGGGGTAATACTATCCAGATTAAGCACTTCTCTTGCTAAATAAGAGGTTTGGGCCATAACAATTGCAGCAAATATAGTTGGGATTAGATATGTACGTACCGGAAACATAAAAATCGCTAGAATTAAAACGAATCCGGCTATCGATTCGAATGCGTTTACAAAGAAATCGATCAAAAATGTATTCATTAGTCCTCCCTGTAACTTCCATAGGATGATTATACCATTACTATACAACTATTGGTCAAACAAATAAATACAATATTTTGTTAGATCGACAGAAACTGCTCCAAAATGCCCAAATAGCCCACTATTCCTATCCATATTAAGCTAATATGACAGGTGTGGACGCGTCAGTAGCTGGGTAGTATGATAATGTAGGATTAGCCATATGACGAGTAAACGCACAAGAGGAGCATTCATGAGCTACGATATTATAATTATTGGCGGCGGTTCGGCCGGCCTGATGGCAGCCATCGCAGCAGCCTCCCGCGGCTCGTTGTCGATTCTGCTTATTGATAAAGGCGACAAGCTGGGACGCAAGCTGGGCATCTCCGGCGGCGGCCGCTGCAATGTCACCAATGCGAAAGAAATTGACGAGTTAATTCGGCATATTCCCGGCAACGGGCGTTTTTTGCATAGTGCACTGTGCAGCTTCGGCAATCGTGACATTATCGCATTTTTTGAAGGACTCGGCATCAAGCTTAAAGAAGAGGATAACGGAAGAATGTTTCCAGTCACCGACCGGGCCAAAACCGTTGTCGACGCCCTTGTAAGCGAAGTCCGGCGGCGCGGGGTACAAATTAAAGTCAATGCTCCGGTAGCTGAAGTCTGCTATCGCAACGGAGCTGTAGCGGGCGTCCGGCTGAAATCCGGCGAAACAATAGCGGCCCGCTGCGTCATTGTCGCTTCCGGAGGCAAATCGGTCCCTCAAACAGGTTCTACCGGTGACGGCTACCCATGGGCGGAGAAAGCCGGGCATACAATAACCGAGCTCTTCCCTACAGAAGTGCCGATCACTTCGAACGAGCCGTTCATCCAGCAAAAAACATTGCAAGGCGTCTCGCTCCGCGATGTATCGCTGTCCGTCTGGAATGCGAAAAAGAAAAAAATCATCGAGCATCACGGCGATATGATCTTTACCCATTTCGGCATTTCCGGCCCGATCGCCCTGCGCTGCAGCCAATTTGTCGTCAAAGAGCTCAAAAAAAATGGCGGCGGCAATGTCACGCTGACGATCGATTTATTGCCTGAGCTGTCAGCCGACCAGATCTATCGCGAGACATTGGCACTCGCCCAGGACGAACCGCGCAAATCGGTCAAAAATGTGCTGAAAAGCTACTTGCCGGAAAAAATGATCCCTCTCCTGCTGGAGAAGGCAGATCTGCCGGAGTCGCTAACCTACGACAATATTCCGAAACAGCGCTGGCTCGTACTCGCCCAATATGTAAAAGCCTTTCCGCTGCGCGCTTACGGCACACGATCGATTGAGGAAGCGTTCGTCACTGGCGGCGGTATAAATCTCAAAGAAATTCATCCCGGCACGATGGAATCCAAACTAACCTCCGGGCTGTATTTTTGCGGCGAGGTGCTGGACATTCACGGCTATACGGGCGGCTACAATATTACAGCCGCCTTCTCAACCGGCCATGCCGCCGGCTCCAGCGCGGCCGAGCAGTGCCTCACCGCCAACAACTAAGCGTAAAACAGGCTTACTGATTCGCGATCATGTCGTGACAATAAGCCTGTTTTATTCTTGCAGCTATGTTTTTACCACTTTCGATTTTTTTCTTTCCTTCAGCTGCAGCACATCGGACATCACTTTGTTGACGCCCCACCAATAAAGCCCGGACACGGCAGCTCCAGCCAGTCCCCATACCCCAAAATGGAACACGCCTGCAACCAATCCCAGCCATACAACACCTGGCACGATTAGCCAAAATCTCGTACGCTCATCCGCTATCCGCAGCGTTTGATCTGTCCAGTTGAATTGCGCAACGAACGCTTCACTTGTAAATTGGTTGCAATGCGATTGGATCCATCTGGCGATAAGCAATGGCAAAACAGCCAGCAGCAGCCCTTTTACCCATAACGGCGACAACAGCAGCGCTAACGTCGAAACACCGAAAAAGCCAAGCCACATCCGTACAAGCGGCATGCGCCGGATAAACGCTTTAATCGTCTGTTCAGCCAGCACATAATCCGGTTCAAAGCGCTTGAATATCCGGTTGGAACGACGAAGCACGATCGGCTTGTTTAGCTTGATCCGCGGCTTCCGCTCCATCACATCCCGCAGCAGCAATTGCGTGCTGGCCACCCGAACATTTTTTTCGATTTCTACATCAGCTTCGAACGTTTCATGCGCCCGCAGCTTGATCCGCATAAGTATGGCCAGCATAATCAGCGCCAGGCACACAATACTCGCCGTACGCAGCAAATGGGCCTCCAGTTTGATCACAAGCAATAAGTAAGTAGCGGCAAGTATGGCCATCGCAATCGTTTTCCACATCGCTTTGCGCCAGCCCCGGTACAAGCCGTCAATCAAGTTGCGAATAACCGCCCCCATGGCCGACCAAACCCAGGCAATTAAAAACAGTCCGGCAATTTGTTCATAAGGCATATGGTGGACAACAACCAAAAAGGGCAGCAGCAAAACGAACAACAATGCCGCAGCAATGCCATTGGTCAATAACGTATATAGCGCGCCGCGGCGGATTATCCCCCCACGCCATTGCGGCTTCTGCAGCAGGAACAGCACATCGGCTTCCTCGGCGAACGTACGCAACTGCCCGCGCAAAATGAGGATGAGCGGCAGACGCTCTCCGACCCATAACGGCAGACTCTTCATCCACGCGGGCTGCGTCTGCCAAAGCTCCAAATATAACCCCCCGCCAATCCATAGCGCCGGAAGAAGGATATACACCCATACCGTCCAGTCCAATGCTGTCCGCCATACCGCCCACTGCTCTTTCCAAAAACGAAACAAACGCCGCCAAAACAGCTTCCCCGGCGTCCATTTCCGTTCCTTTCTACCTGCATTCCTGTTGCTCATGGCGCTCTCCTTCTCTTAAGTCAATGCATAGAAACAGTCGAATAACGGCGCATCGGCTGCACATCCTGCCTGATCGCGCACTTCATCCAGTGTCCCTTGCGCAACGACTGATCCGGTATTAACTAACAAGAAGCGGTTGCAAATACGTTCGGCAGTATCCAGTACATGCGTGCTCATCAGCACCCCGGCTCCCCGTTCACGCTCAGCTTCCAGCAAAGCCAGAAAGTCTCTCGTCGCCCGCGGGTCAAGCCCGACAAACGGCTCATCGACCACATAAATATCCGGTTCCAGCATAAACCCGATAATGAGCATCATCTTCTGCTGCATCCCTTTGGAAAACCCGGTCGGCAGCCGATCGCGATCGCCCTGGAGCCGAAAACGGTCCAGCAATTTGTTCGCCCGCTCCGCAAATACTTGCTCCTCCAACCCGAACGCCGCTGCCGCCAACTGAAGATGCTCCCACAAGGTCATATATTCATAGAGCACCGGCTGCTCCGGCACGTAGGCATAACGCTTGCTTTCTCCGCCAAATTCGATCGTACCTTCCACATGGCGCAAAAGACCGAGGATCGATTTGACTGTTGTACTTTTTCCTGCTCCGTTAGGACCGATCAGCCCGACGAGCTCGCCAGCGCCAACATTGAATGAAATATCGCGAATAACCGGGTTCCGCTCTTCATATCCGGCCTGCTTTATATCAACCGTTAATACATCCATCCTATTCCCTCCTGACCGCCGCTAATTCTCGTATCTATCATTCTATAGAAAACAAAGGTTCATATGCAAGCTGGCAGAGCATTGATCATTCATTTTGAAATAGGCGGATAGAATGCTCTAATGAACAAGAAAAACCGAGTCCCTAAAAAATTCCTGGACCCGGTTCTTTTTATGCTAACGATTTGAATTTACCGCCTTAGTGGTGTCACTTTAAAAGTTGTTTCAGATGGCTATCTATCACGCGACAATCCTCTTCATTTTGTCCGATCCCGAAGCAGTGTCCCCACTTGGATTCGATAGGCCGGAAAACAGCATTCGGCATATGTTTCACTTCATACGCATTATCCTCAGGAGGAAAAAACAGATCGGTCGAGCCTGGCATAACTAGAGCATGCGCTGTGATCCGGTTTAATGCCTGTTCGAAATTTCTGTTGTCTACTGGATTGGCGCTAATATCCCCATTGATTCCTGTACGGAGCATGGCAATCAAATCGTTGGCGTCAAACGAGAAAAACGCTTGATCCCAATAGTCTTCCAGATAAGACTGCAACGTCGAGTATCCCTCGGCCTGATAGAGCCCCTCCAGATAATAGGCCTGGGAAAACCCCCAAGGGGCATAAGCACGTCCCATCGCGGCGAGTCCCGCTGCCGGCGGGCTGGTATAGAAGCCTTCCTTCCAATTAGAGTCTGCTTGCAACGCCGCGATAAGCCCCTCAAAAAATGCCTGGGCATGCGGCCTCGTCTTTGCTGTTCCTCCAAACGGCGCAATCCGCTCGACCATTTCAGGATAACTTGCCCCCCATTGAAAGGTTTGCAGCGCGCCGAGCGACCAGCCAACGACTAAAGCAATCTTTGCAATGCCAAATTTCTCGGTCACGAGCCGATGCTGAAACCGGACATTATCATAAATCGTTATAAGCGGAAAATTTGCTCTGTCAAAAGGAGCCGGTGTATTGCTTGGGGAGGAAGACAGGCCATTTCCCAACATATTAGGCACAATAATAAAATAGTTGTCAGGATCGAGAGCTTTGCCTGGCCCAATCAACCACTCATTATCGGTGTGCCTGCCAGCGAACCAGGTCGGATAGACAATAGCATTGGTCTTGGAGGCATTTAAAGTTCCGTAAGTTTTATAGGCAAGAAATGCTTGAGGCAGTCTTTGTCCAGATTGCAGCACTACATCTCCAAGTGAATAAATTTCGTAATCTTTCATGTTCCAATTCTCCTTTGCTGTACAAGATCGTATGTTGAAGCTTGATTTTTACTCTACGATACTGTTACCATCAAATCAACGAAACGTTTTTGATTATAATGTTCATTTTTTTTGAATATAGAGGTGCTGTCCCGATGGAAATCCGCCAGTTAAAAACATTTTGGACCCTTGCTTCCACCCGCAGTTTTAGCCGAACTGCCGAATCATTGAACTATGTTCCCTCTACTGTAACGATGCAAATCAAAGCTTTAGAGGAAGAGTTGGGGGTCAAGCTGCTGGATCGCTTGGGCAAGAGCGTTGTGTTGACCGACGCAGGCCACCAATTCTTGCCGTACGCCAGCAAAATTTTAAATGATGTAGAAGAAGCCCGGCATGCCGCAAGTCAGAGCGGGGAACTGACCGGTACCGTCATCATCGGCGCAGACGAAGCGCTCTGTACGTACCGGCTGCCCGCATTGCTCCAGCTTTTTCGCGAGCGCTATCCGCATATCCGCCTTTTGTTTCGTCCCTTGTCCAGTCACAATTTAAAACAGAGCCTGAGAGAAGGAAACGCGGATGTGGTCTTTATGCTGGATGAACCTTCCGTATCTGCGGACCTTCATACGGAACTTTTGCTGGACGAACCTTTTCTTATGGTGGTTTCCCCCGATCATCCGTTGGCCTCACGGTCAACTTTAAGCATAGAGGATTTTCACAGAGAGCATATTCTGTTAAGCGAAAAGGGCTGCTCATATCGGACGTACTTCTATCGCACATTGTTGAGAAAAGGGGCAGACAGTCTGACCGAACTGGAGTTTAACAGTGCAGAGGCCATCAAACAATGCGCAATGATGGGGCTCGGTATTGCCTTGCTGCCTGAAATGGTGATCAAAGGAGAGGTGGAGCGGGGAGAACTGATCGCTTTGCCGTGGGATTTATCCGAAATACGATTTGCTACTCAAATGCTCTGGCATCAAGAAAAATGGATTTCGCCTTCTATCAGGGTTTTTATTGAAATGGCTAGAAGTGTGCTAAGACGAAGCTCATGAGTCTGATTCATAAATAAAAAAGCTGCCCGCGTTATCCAAAAATCGATAACATCGGGCAGCTCCTCGCCGTTTCATTCACTAACGAAATCGTTTCAAAGCCTCATTGAGCGCTCTGGTCTGTCCATAAACCTGCTGATAAATGCGGAACAGCTCCGCATAATCCGCTGCCGCCGCTGCCTGCGGCTTGTAGACGGCGCCTCGCTTGACGAACTGGGCCGCACACGCGTCCAGACTGTCAAACCAGCCGCAGCCGTATGCCGCCAGCATCGCGGCTCCCATGCCCGGACCTTGCTCGTTGGCGAGCGCCACAACATCCGCCCCGAAAATATCGGCCTGCATTTGCAGCCACACCGGGTTTTGCGCTCCCCCGCCGATCGAAATAATCGTATCGACCGTTTTTCCCGCCGCGCGGAACATATCGACAGATTCATGCAGTGAGAACGTGATTCCTTCCATCACGGCGCGGACAAAATGCTTCCGCTCATGCGAGCCGTCGATGCCAATAAAGCTGCCGCGAATTGCTGCATCGGCATGCGGCGTCCGCTCGCCGACCAAATAAGGGGTAAACAGCAGGCCGTTCGCGCCTGGCGCCACCGTACCCACCTCAGACAGCAGCTCATCAAACGACAGTTCCTGGGCAAAAGCCCGCTTGAACCAGCTAAGCGAATAGCCTGCAGCAAGCGTAACCCCCATCGCATAAAAGACATTTTCCTTGCCGTGATTAAAGAAATGGACCTTTCCGCTATAATCATTGGCACTGTCCGGCTCATAAGATAAAATCACGCCTGATGTACCAATGCTGCACATCGTCAGCCCTTCCTGCAGCACACCGGCTCCAATTGCACCGCAGGCATTGTCCGCGCCTCCGGCAAACACCTTCGTCTGCGGACTTAGACCGCAGCGCGCAGCCAGCTCCGGCAGCAGTGTGCCGACAAGCTGGTGCGACTCCACCAGTTGCGGACATATTGACGCCGGCAGCCCGAACGTCCCCAGCACATCGGCGCTCCATGCCTTGCCGGCGACATCAAGCAGCAGCGTACCGGCCGCATCCGAATATTCCATATGAAGCTCGCCGGTCAGGCAATAGCGTACATAATCCTTCGGCAGCACAAACGAAACTGCTCGCACAAAGTTTTCCGGCTCATGCTTTCTCACCCATAATATTTTCGGCAGCGTGAACCCTTCTAGCGCCGGATTGCGGGTAATGGTCAGCAGCTTGCCGCCAAGCGCAGCTTCGATCTCACGACACTCGGCGCTCGTCCGCGTATCATTCCATAAAATCGCATTGCGCACTGGCGACCCGGCCTGATCCAGCAGCACCAAGCCATGCATCTGCCCGGAAAAGCTAATCCCTTCGATCTGCTCGGGCGATACACCTTCATGCGCCGCTAGCTCGCGGATTGCGGCTAGTGTCCCTTCCGTCCAGTCGTCAGGACGCTGCTCGCTCCACCCCGAATGCTCATGGTATAGCGGATACGCCTGCGAGGACTCCGCAATGACCTCCCCTTCCCGGTTCACTAGCAACGCTTTTACCGCGCTCGTTCCCAAATCGATCCCGATGACGTAGGACATCGCCTTCCATCCTCCTCTATACGCTATAGATTATTTCATTCAATACAAGCTTGATCCGCTCCATCCGGCCAGACTCATTGCGAAGCGGCTTGTTCTGGAACGCATACTCCTCCAGCGAACGCAGCGTCGCTTTTCCTGCCACAATGTCAGCGCCGATGCCTTCGCCAAAGCTGCGGTAACGATGCTCGATAATATCGTCAAGCATGTGATTCTCGATCAATTTTGCCGCAGCCTTCAAGCCCCAGGCGTAGCTGTCCATTCCGGCAATATGCGCGAGGAACAGATCCTCATCCTCAAACGACCCGCGGCGCACTTTGGCATCAAAATTAATGCCGCCTGTGCCAAGTCCGCCTGCCTTCAGCACCTCATACATCGTCAGCGTTGTCGTATACAGATCTGTCGGGAATTCATCCGTATCCCAGCCAAGCAGCATATCTCCCTGATTCGCATCAAGCGATCCAAGCATCCCGTTAATTGCTGCCACGCGAATTTCATGCTCGAACGTATGACCGGCCAGCGTCGCATGATTCGCCTCCAAATTCAGCTTGAAGGCATTCTGCAGCCCATACTTCTGCAAAAAGGCAATGGTCGTCGCCGCATCAAAATCATATTGATGCTTCGACGGCTCCTTCGGCTTCGGCTCAATCAAAAATTGCGCATGAAACCCGATCTCCTGCGCATAATCGATCGCCATATGGAACATGCGCGCCAAATTGTCCAATTCGAAGGCCATATCGGTATTCAACAGCGTCTCATATCCTTCGCGGCCGCCCCAAAACACATAATTGTCCGCTCCCAGCCGCTTGCCGATCTCCAGCGATTTTTTCAATTGTGCGCCAGCATAAGCATACACATCTGCATTGCAAGTTGTGCCCGCTCCATGAACAAAACGCGGATGCGTAAACATATTCGCCGTATTCCATAGCAGCTTCCTGCCTGACGACTTCATCCCCTGCTCCAACAGCTCCACGATCACGTCCAAATTTTTATTCGTCTCTTGAATCGTCTCGCCCTCCGGCGCAATATCCCGGTCATGGAAGCAGTAATAGGAGATGCCCATTTTATCGAGAAACTCGAAATTCGCCTCCACTCGCGCCTTCGCCTGATCCATCGCATCAGCATAATCCCAGCCGCGCACCGCCGTACCCGCGCCAAACGGGTCATTACCATAGTTCGTAAATGTATGCCAGTAAGCTACAGCAAAATGAAGATGCTCCTCCATCGTTTTGCCGAGCACGATTTCTTGCGGATTGTAATGCTTGAATGCCAGCGGATTATCGGAGCTTTTACCCTCATATTGTATTTTGGAAACGGAATTAAAATAAGCCATCGTACTGCACGCCTCCTTTTTTTAATGATCTTGGTAATAGAATAACATGAGTAAACTTAGTTTGTCTATTAAACAAACTAAGACTTGAGGATACGGTTTAATGGGGGATGAGGTGTGTTTGTACTTGAACGATTCCATGCTGCACCATGGGCTGGTCGGACGGTCACTTCCCAATATAACTTCAACACTACTGAGTTCGGTGAAGCCCGCCGACACTAGGTCAGTATAGAATGAAAAAGCCCTGCAAGCGATTTGCCGGGCTTTTTCATTCTTCCAAATATTCTCTTATCTTTTCCAAGTGATTTTTAGCAAGATTTGCTTTGCCTGGTGTAATTTCTATACAATCATACCTGGCATTCTGACTTTCAAGGTAAAGAGATTCATAATAAACGGAGATCTTCCTGAAAAGTTTTCTGACTTTTTCGTTTCTTTCACGATGATCGGCAGCATGAACCCCTAAAGGAGCTAGTTTTTTTTCAACTAAATGTAGAGCAGCGTAAAAATATACAGTCACTATCCAATCATAGGGAGGATTTTGAATGCCGTATAAGTTTTCAGCCACACCCATGTTAGATGAGTACTTCTGATCATGAGCCTCAACAGATGGCATCAATCTATCTTCCTTCCATGAATGACCGCGGTAACAGGAATGTCTCGTTGATCAAATTTATCCAACAACGTGTACCTTATTTCAAAATCAAATTCGGGATTATCATCAAGGGCCTCAACTTTAACCTGAGCAAGAAGGAAACTAACATCATCCCTATCTTCTGAAAGTAGGATCATATAATGCTGTATTCCGTTTAATTTGTATGAATACAACTTGTCTACAATAGAAAGGCTTAGAAACCTTTCTGCAATGTCATTAACCATTCCAGCATCACCACCCACTTTATGGATATGTGATGGAGTGTTGACATATTCCGTAAGATCCATACTTATAGGATCTAAAGTATTTTCTGCAATAACAAAGTTTCCGGAATTATGCAACGCGGATATTTCAACTGTACTTGTGACTTTTGCTGTGGCCATTATCCATTCGTCAGCTGAAGCACCGACATAATTAGGAGATTGTTTCACTCTTTCCAAAATCATTATTTCGCACCGTCCTCCCTACAATTCTGGAATATCCAATGCGCCATTTGTAAAGCTCTCTCTTTATTCATTGTTACAGAAAACTTCTTTTCACGTTCCACTATAACTTCTCGGGGATCATGACTATACTTTAAAACCTCGTTGATATTTCCACCCAAAATTTGTTCTGTTATAAGAAATGGCTGCAGTGTTTCTTCGCAAAAATCAATGACAACATCGTTATGAGGGCTTATTGTCAGTAAAGTAGAGTTCGCATATACACGACTATAATCTTTACTTCTTGTATCTATAAATTTGAGCACTCGCTCATCTTGCATATTAAAACCTCCGAGAGTTTGTGTTATCTGTGAGTATACCATTATCTGCAAGGTAAATAAAGGAATCTTTAAGAAGTGAGTTTCTTTTTAGAGGTACTAAAATGACATAGAATCTTACTCATCATGATGGAGAAGAGTCGACTAAAGAAAACTGAAGAAGATAGATGGGTTTAAAAACTCGTAAAAATGAAACGAAAAGAAACCAATCGCTTCGGCATGAAAATCCCGCCCCGTTCTTTTTGAAGAACAGACGGGATTTTCAAAAATGATATCACGCTTGCACTGTACCTGCCTGCCCCCGTCTCGCTTCCAGCTCGCCGATCATCTGCTTCTCAATCGGATCGATCTTGTAAAACAAAAACAGCAGCACACAGACCATAAAACAAATAAACGGCGTCCATACAAAGTTGAACTGGATCGCAGCCAGCCCCGAAGCCGCCTGGGTTCCGTTAGGCACATAGTTGCCTGTAGCCAGAATCCACGCAGCCAATGCGCCGCCAATGCCCATACCAAACTTGACGCCAAAGGAACTGGATGCCGTCAGCAAGCCTTGGGCCCGCACCCCCGATTTCCATTCCCCATAGTCCACCGTATCGGCGAGCATCGCATACATCAGCCCTGCGGCAAAGCCGATCCCGATATTGCCGATAATGGCCGCCCCAACGATAACCGGAACTGAATTCATCACGGCCCCTGCATAGACAATCAGTTGGCTGCCCGCCCCGACTGCCATCCCAAGCAGCGAGGTATTGCGTTTTCCGATCCGGCTGGCAACGAGCGGCATTAATCCGATGCCGGCCAGCATTAATACATTCAAGCCGTTAACGAGCGGGATAAGATCCTCGCGGCCAAAATTGTACTTCAGGAAAAATGCCGTCGACTGGCCCTTGCTCGTGAAGGCAATCCAGAAAAACACATTTATGAACAGCAGCAGCCACCAAGGCAAATTGCCTTTCAGCGCTTTGACGCTTTCCTTGAAAGGAACAGTCTGTTTTCCGCCGGCAATCTGCACCCGTTCTCTGGTGTTGGCAAATGTCATGAAGAAAAATACGACAGCCACAGCAGCAAACAAGACCATCGTCCAGAGAAAACCCTGACGCTGATTGCCGCCGCCGAAAAACGCCACGAGCGGCAGTGCGCCAACGCTGACGATCAATCCGCCCAACTGGCCAAAAATCATCCGCACCGAATTGACAACCGTCCGTTCCCCGGAATTGCTCGTCATACTTGTCAACAGCGATGTTAGGGGCAAGTTTATTGCAGCATACAAAATGCCCAGCGTAATATAAGTCGCATAGGCATACACCAATTTGCCCGTATCGCTAAAATCCGGCGTCGTAAACGTCAGCACTGCCACGATCGCAAACGGAACCGCCAGCCATAAAAAATACGGACGCGACTTGCCCCACCTGGTGTCGGTGCGATCGATCAATACGCCGATTATCGGGCTGTCAAAGGCATCAATGACCCGGGCTACAAGAAATAGAGTCCCGACTGCCGCCACATTCAGACCGTACACATCCGTATAGAAAAACATCAGATACATCGTAATCATTTGGAAAACCATATTGGAGGCTGTGTCCCCCAAACCGTAACTGATGCGTTCTTTCCAAGAAACCTGCTTTCCCATGAGGTTCTCCTCTCTTTTTGTTGCCGCGACGCAATGCAAACCCTTACAATTATCATCCCCGGCAAATCCCGCCCCATGCTTATTGCGATAAAGGCGGGATCGCCAATCTGTCAAACTAATTAAAAATGATTTCTTTGCCCGTTTTGGACGACTCGTAAACAGCTTCCAAAATCCTGGTGACAACATAAGCCTCTTCAGGCTTTACCAGCGGCTCCTTGTCCTCGATAATCGCTTCCAGCCATTGTCTGGCCTCGCGATCCGCTTCATTCTCCACTTTGGAGCCGTAGTACGGAATAGAAGCGTTCATCTCCGGCTTCACTTCGACAAGCTTGCCGTAAATTTCTGCGTTCAAAAACAAATCCGGGTTGCCGTTCAGTGGATTGCGGCGCATTTCCGCTCCGCCCTTTGTTCCGCACAGCGTCGTCATCGCCTCGCGCACATCAAGCGTATTGAGCGCCCATGAGGCTTCGAGGAAAATTGTCGCTCCGTTCTCCATTTTAATAAAGCCGACAGCCGCATCCTCGACTTCGAATTCGACAGGATTCCATTCTCCGAACAAATTTGCCTTGTTCTGATCCTTCAGCTTGTGGAAGGCTGTGCCGGATACCGATTTCACTTTATAGTTGCTCATATACCACAGCGTCAGGTCAAGCGCATGGGTTCCAATATCGATCAGCGGCCCTCCGCCTTGCTTCTCCTTATCCATAAACACGCCCCATGTCGGTACGGCGCGACGGCGCACGGCATGAGCCTTCGCCAAATAAATATCGCCCAGATAGCCATCGTTGCAAGCATCCTTCAGCATCAGGGCATCTTCTCTGAACCGGTTCTGATAAGCGATCGTCAGCTTCTTGCCGGCCTTGTCTGCAGCGTCGATCATTTTCCGCGCTTCCAATGAATTGATTGCCATCGGCTTCTCGCACATGACATGCTTGCCCGCTTCGAATGCCGCCACCGTAATAACCGAGTGAGAACTGTTCGGCGTTAAAACGTGAACGACATCGATCGTTTCATCCTGCAGCAGCTGCGTGTAATCCGTGTAAATTTTTGCATCTGCCGTACCGTATTGCTTGGCCGCGATCGCTGCGCGTTCTTCCACGAGATCACAAAAGGCTGTCATTTCGCCGAGCTCGGTCAGTTTGGCCAGTGCCGGCAAATGCTTGGCATGAGCAATCCCGCCGCAGCCGATAATGCCGATTTTTAATGGAGTCTTCGTCGTCATTTGTTAGTTCGCCTCCGCTTTCCTGCCGATTTTAAGGTTGAATGAGTTGGGAAATATATTTATAGCTGATTTCAACGCTTTCCAGCTGATTCCGCGTTGTCCAGTCCTGCTCAATGAACAGGTACCGCGCTTCCGGCTTGCTGCTGAATGCCGATACGATCGCCGGAATATCCATTACGCCTTGTCCTGCTTCCGTAAAATACTCGATCTTATGCAGCTTGATCATCAAGTCCATATCGATTGTAGTATCATAACCGATTACATCGAATAAATTGACAGGCTGCGCAGTAGCCGGCAAATCCTTCTGGTGAAGCAAATCACAGCGGTCACCCAGCTTTTGCAAATACGCGATCGGGTCTACACCGCCGCGCATCGCCCAGTACGTATCAAACTCGACCTTCACCAAATCAACCTCGGTATTTTCCAGAATAATATCCATCACATACTGGCCTTCGAACTTCTGGAATTCTTCAAAATGGTTATGATAATAAAGCTGAATGCCATGCTGCTTAAAATATTTCCCTGCCTTGTTCAAGTCGGCGCACATCTTCAGCACCTCTTGCTTGTCGGCGAAGAAAGCGATCGCGATCGCTACCGAATCGAACCCGACTGCCTTCGCATAGGATACGATCAGCTCCGCCTTGTCCTCCGGCAAAAATCCGAGGTCAATATGAGCCGAAACGGCCTTTAGCCCGTATTGATCGAATGCTTGCTTCAATTCAGCAGGATTCAAGCCTCCTACAGTGCCCCCGATATTAGCAGCATCGTGAAAAAACAGTTCTACATTTTTGTAACCGATTGCAGCGACCTTTTCCAATGTTCCCTTAAAATCTTTCGTCAATTCGTCTCTGACTGAATAAAGCTGCAAGCCAAATTCCAAGCTCATGCTCTAGTCCTCCCGCGAAAAATGAATTCACAAATGCAAAATCACGTATTGTAACAGATTACATTTATAATTATAAAGTTAGTATAAAATAGATGTTAATCAAAATGTAACGGATTACATTTGTGTATCACGAATTGTAGCTTATTATGTTTTGTTCGTCAATACTTTTTGCATTGGGTGTTGTCACCAGCCTCGAAGAAATGGCCAATATTAAGCGGTCGGGCAAGCGCAAGTTGGCATAAAAAACGGCCAAAGTGGACGCTGCTTCACGCCCGGCTTTAGCCGTTTTTTTGCTCATATTCCCTTTATTTTACCTGCGCCCGCGTCGATTCGCGTTCTATCAGTTCATGCGCTAACGTCACTTTTTCATACCGTTTATCTGCGCTTGTCATATTATGAATCAACAGATTCATTGCAACATAGCCCAAATCATATTTTGGCTGGTGCACGGTCGTAAGCGCCGGCGACGCCATCGTGGCCTCGCGCGTATTATCAAATCCGATTACGGCCACATCGTCCGGTATGGTGAAACCATTCCTCTGAATGGCATTCACACAGCCGATGGCAATACTGTCGCTCATGCACAATATGGCTGACGGCGGATCTGACAATCCGAGCAATACGCCCGCCAGTCTCGCTCCATCCTCATGGTTGCCATTACTGTACTTGAGCCATTCTTCACGGTACGGAATATCATATTGCTGCAATGCCCGCCGGTATCCCTGCTCCCGCAAACTTGTCGATTTAATTGCCGTAGGTCCGCCGATCAGCGCTATTTTCCGGTATCCTGCTTCAATGAAGTGGCGCACAGCATCGTACGCTGCTTGTTCATCATCAATAGACACGGAGCAAGTATGAGACGCCTCTTTAATTTCGCAGCATTGCACAATGCTGTACTTCTGCCCGAGCGCGCTCAATTCTTCCTCGGTCAAAGTTGAACTGATTACGATAACGCCGTCGGCAAGCCTGTTTTTTAAAATCTGAAACAGTTCTTTTTCCCGCTCCACATTGTTCGAGGTTGGGCAAATAAGCACATAATAGCCGTCTTCCTGCGCGCGCGCTTCCATTCCAGTCACGATATCACCGAAAAAGGAATGATCCAGAGAAGATGTCAAGACGAGCACCTTCATCGTTTCCGACCTTCTTAAATCGCGTCCGAGCAAGTTGGGCTGATAATCGAATTTCTCAACAATGGCGAGAACCTTCTCTCGCGTCTTTGCTTTAACTAATGGGCTGCCATTGAGCACCCTCGATACGGTAGCTACAGAAACGCCGGCTAATCTCGCTACTTCCTGAATCGTCATCGACTTCTGCATCTGTTTCCTTCCTTTGCCCCTCAATTCCGTCACAAAAGCTCATCCTGCAAGCAGGCAGCAGCTTCTCGAAAAAGTCTACCACGTTTATATTATTGGTTTCAATGAATAAACGTAAAAGGAGGCACGGCAAGACGTCAGCTTCCGTCCCGGATCACGTTGCGGTACTGGATCGGCGTCAAGCCTTCGCTGCGTTTAAACTTCCGGATAAAATTCGTTTGATCGTTATAGCCGACCTCGTTCATAATATCTTTAAGCGGAACGTCGGTGTGCTTCAGCAGTTCCTTCACTTTCTCCATCCGCAGGTTATCGATATAGCGCATCAGCGTATGGCCGGTGCAATCCTTGAATACACGGGTAACATAAGAAGGCGACAGCGAAAACTGCTGCGCGATAATTTCCAGCGTCAGCCCGCTATCCCGGTAATGCTCCGCGACATATTCCCGGATTTTGCCGGTCAGGCCGGTGCCTTTGGCCGCCGTCTGCTGCTCTACATAAGCACATAATTCCTCGCACAAACGAATGATCGACGCTTCAAGCAGCTCCATCGTCTCATATTCTTCTGTTGCCAGTACATTGATCAGATCGCGAAAGCGGCTGTCCGATTCCACCCCCAGCTCCATCAATATTTTGATCAATGTATTGACCAGATTGAAACAGATAAGCTCGGCCGCCCGCAGCGGGATATGCCGCTCCGCAATGTTTTGCAAGATGGCGGTGACAATCTGCCGCGCATCGTCCGCCCTCGCCTGCCGCAGCGCGAGCACCAGCTCCCGCTCCAGCTCGAGCGGCTGCCAGTTCGGACTCTGCCCGTGCAGGCGCACATCTTCATAGCTAATAATTTGCCCGCAGCCCTTGATGAAACGGTAGCGCACCGCCTGGCTCGCTTCAAGGAAGGAGCCGTGGGCAAGGGAGACATCCTCAAAGCAGGAGCCGATGCCTACTGTAACCGACAGCTGCCAGTAATGTGCAAGGAATTGCTGCAACTTATCGGCCAGCATGACTGCCCGGCCGTTCTCCGCCGCAGCTTCGTCCAGATTGAGCAGCAAAGCGAAAGTCCGATTGCCGGGCAATTCCACACTGTAACCGACGCCGATTTCTTCCGACAGCTCCTCCAGCATTTTTACCAGACTGTACTTGAGCAAATGCCGGGTCGAAGTCGAGTGCAACCGCAGAAACTGGGCATAATCGTCAATATGGAACAAAAGAACAACCCCGAGTTCATGAGCAAAGCGCATGGAAGCCAGCGCCAGCCGCTCCTCCCACGGACTGCTCGTCATGCGGCCATACAGCAAGGAAAGCATCGTCTGTTCCTTTAATTCGCTAGCCTGGCTTTTCAACTGATGCAGCAGCCCTTCTTTCTGCGCTTCCATCTCTCCGACCGCGCGGGAGATCAGGTCATACTCGTCCGTCCCTGCCGCTCCCGGCAGCGAATGATGCGGCTCCAGCTTTTTCACCAGCCGCCGCAGCGGACGATAATTGTTCACCGAGAAGATGAAAGCAATCAGCAAGCCGATGAGAAAGACAGCTGCAACCGTATATTCGAACCAGCGCTTGCTCTTCTGCACCTGACTCATAAACTGATCGGTCGGCATGACCGTTATGTACGACCAGTAGTTATGGTCGGAGCGGATGCGGATGATTGAATATTGCTTGCCCTCGATCGACGCATTTTGCAGCCTGTTCCCCGCCTCCTGCGCGGCGGCGGCCCGTATTGCCGAACGCACGGCCGATTCGGCGGCCTGCATCCCGGCATTCTCCAGCCGATAAAGCGGCTCTTGCTGCTCGCTTACAATGTAGGTGATGCCGTAATAGTCCTGCAACGCTTGCTGCATAATCGTATAAATGCTGCTTTCCTCAATGAAGAAAAGGACCGCGCCATAGCGCTCGTCCCGGTTATGCGACAAAGGCTCGATATAGATATACCTTTTCAGCGAAGTTCCTTCCTGCATCCCCGCCATCTGCAATTGTTGCAGAACGGGAATGTTAAGTCTCTCCAGCGTGCTGTCCAAATCTTCCAGCCTGTAGCCGGCAAACTTGTAAACAGTTTCAAAATAGGCGTCTGCATCGTACGTTCCGCTGGCCGCATACAGCCTGTCGGGATGCTGGGCAGGGTAATACAGCATGACATCGTAAATAAAAGCGTTTGTCGACTTGTACTTTTTCAGTTCGGATACTGTCCGGTATAGAGCGTAACCGTTCTCCTCCACCATAAACGGAGTCAGCGCGGAATTAGCCGCGATCTGCAGCGCCATCCGGTTCATCTCGTTCACTTTCGCATCCATAATGTGTTTGATCTGCGTCAGGCGGGCGACCGTGCTGTCCCCGATTTCGGCGCCCAGCGCCGCGACAAAACTATGATATACAATTCCGCCCATAATGGTGAGCACAATGACGACAAGCAGCATATACGAAAAAAAATATTTGTAAAATCTGGATTTCACTTTATTCCCCAATGCCCTCATTTTCACTCGTGCGCCCATATTTATCCCTTGCCTCCCCCAGTTTCTATACAGCAACTGCCAAAGAAGGAGGCATTGCCCGTTCTTTGGCAGTCTACAACACTGGCATGCTGCGAGCGCTAATGCATCGGCTCCGGCCCCGCTGCCGCCGCCTTATTGTTTGTACCGCTCATAGCCCGCTTTATAAATCTCCATGTATTCCGGCAAGCCCATTTTATGCAGCGTCTCGGTATACTTGCCCCATTCATTGAAGGAAGCGCCGCCGGTAATAAATTTGGTCGTCATTTCTTTTACATACGTTTCAATATCTGTCTTCAAAACCGTCATGCGCTCGGTTTCTTCCTTCGTATGATTGAACGGCGGCCAGATTTCCTTGAGCAGATGCGGCTGAACCTTTTTCGCAGCCTCGATCGAGCCCGGCATCCCTTCCGCGCCTTTGAAATAGGCCTGCTTCAGCATGCTCGGATAACCGACGCCCGGCCAAACGAGATATTGCGCTACAGCCTGGTCCTGTGTCAGCCCTTCCGGATTATGTTTGATCTCGTCTGTATAGTCGACCTCGCCGTCCGGCTGCTCAACAAACGTTTTGTCCTTGAAGCCCATAAAAAACATCTTGATCCCTTCGTCGCTATACAGATGATCCACCCACCGCACGGTCGCTTCGGGATGCTTGTTTTTGTCTGTAATGACGAATTGTCCCGGGTTGCCGACCGGCGATCCGATATAGGAATAGATTTTGTCGCCGTGCGGGCCGGCGAGCGCCGAAGCGCCGACATAGCCTTTCAAATTGCTGTAGACCGCTTCCGGGTTATAGTCGGCAATGACTGCATATACGCCTTGCGATCCCTTGGCGATGATCTGATCGGCATTGGCGGTGAAAAAGTCTTTATCGATCAGCCCTTCGCTATAAATCCCGTTTACATATTGGAGCAGCTCTTTATACCGGTCGTCCGCCGGGAAAAAGCGCAGCTCATTGCTCTCGGGATCAATGTCCACATAAGGGTGAGATGTACCGCGGTTGCCCAGCCCCCACGCGCCGTACAAGTAATTGCCGAGGTAGTTCCAGCCCGGTCCGCCGCCGAGCGGGATCATCTTCGGATCATGCTGCTTGATCGCCTTCAAATACTGATAGAACTCCTCTGTCGTCTGCGGTTCCGGCTGCCCGATCTTGTCGAGCCACTCCTGGCTGTACCACATGAAAGCGCCCGTCAGCATGGAAGTAAAATCCGGATCGGTTACAGTAGGAAAAGAATAAATGTTGCCGTTCGGCATCGTAATCGCCTTGCGCAATTCCGGATTCGCATCCAGTAGCTTTTTGAAATTCGGCGCATAGTCGTCGATCAACTGGTTCAGCGGAATAAAAACGCCCTGTTCACCGTACAGCATCAGATCCGCAGGCGTAAACCGGTTCCCGTAAAACGCATCCGGATAATCGCCGCCCGCCAACAAAATGTTCCGCTTCTCTACCAGATTGTCGCGGTCAACCGTATTCCATCTGACATGGATATTGCTCATCTTTTCATATTCCTGCCATAGCATCAAATTGTTCCAGTCCGCAGCCGCGAACCGCTTAGGAGCGAAAAACTCCAGTTCGATTTTATTCTGGACGATCGGCATCCCTTCCTGTTTCACTTCCGTTTCCTTGGCGGCTCCCTCGCCGGAAGCTCCTTCATTCTGATTGCCGCAACCGGCCAGCGCCGCAGCCCCGATCATCGCCAGCACCGGAAGCAGCCGGGAATAACGTCGTTTTTTCATCGCTGTTGACCTCCTATTTTTTTAGCATGCTATATCAGATTGGATTACCCTTTGATTGCGCCTATCGTCATCCCTTTGACGAAATACCGCTGCAAAAACGGATACAGCAAGAAGACAGGCAAATTGGCAACAATGACGACCGCATACTTGATCGCTTGCCCGTACATGATCTGTTCGGACAGCGCCGAAGCTCCCCCTGCCATTTTATCCATCTGGTTCTGGATCAAAATTTCGCGCAAAATAAGCTGCAATGGGAACTTGTCGCGATCTGTCAAATAAATAAGTGCATTAAAATAAGAATTCCAATGGTCGACACTGTAGAACAGCACCATTACGGCAATAATCGGCATCGACAGCGGCAGCATAATGCGGTACAAAATTTGCAGGACCGTGCAGCCGTCGATCATCGCCGCCTCTTGCACCTCATACGGCACACTCGTCCGGAAAAATGTCCGCATAATGATGATGTTGTAGACGGAGACCGCCCCTGGCAGAACTAGCGCCCACATGCCATTCAGCAATCCGAGCTTTTTGACGACAAGGTAGGAAGGAATCAGCCCGCCGCTAAAAAACATTGTAAACACAAAGGCAAACATAATAACGTTGCGGCCGGGCAGATTGGTCCGCGACAATGGAAACGCTGCCAATATCGTCAACAACAAATTGACGGAAGTGCCGACAACTGTATAGACAATCGTATTTCGGTAACCGGTCAGTATCTCCTGGTTTTGAAAGACCTTCTGGTAGCCGACGAGCGTCAGCTCCTTCGGAAGCAGCCACAGCTCGCCCCGCGATACAACGGCGGGATTGCTGACAGATGCGCTCAATACAAAAACAAGCGGATACAGAACAACTAGCAAAATGACCACAAGCAGCAGGCCGTTTATAAAGCCAAACAGCTTATCTCCGCGGGTGTCCCCCAATGCTCTCTCCCCTTTCGATTACCATAAGCTGGTGTTCCCGACTTTTCTGGCGATGAAATTGACACTGCCGAGCAGTATAAAATTGATGATATTGCTGAACAGGCCGACGGCCGCGGAAAAACTGTACTGCGCGCCCAATAGGCCGCTGCGGTAGACGTAGGTAGCGAATACGTCCGAGCTTTCCAGATTCATATCATTTTGCATCAGGAACACTTTCTCGAAACCGACGCTCAAAATCGACCCCGTATTCAAAATAAGCAAAATGATAATCGTCGGCATCATGCACGGCAGGTTGATATGCCGGATGCGCTGCAGCCTGCTCGCCCCGTCTACGCGGGCCGCCTCATGCAGCTGCGGATCGACCCCTGACAGCGCTGCCAAATAAATGATCGAGCTCCATCCCATCTGCTGCCAGATGCCGGAGAAGACGTACAACGACTTGAACCAAGACGGTTCGGTCAAAAAAGCGATGGGCTCGCCGCCCGCGGCGCGAATAAGATGATTGACAATTCCGGTATCCGGCGACAAGAAAATAACGAGAATGCCGATCATAACGACGGTGGACAAAAAATGCGGGGCATATGTGACCGTCTGCACAACCTTCTTGAACCGTTTGACCCTCAGCTCGTTAATCATTAAAGCGAGCACGATCGGTACAGGAAACCCGACAAGCAGCTGGTACAAGCCGATGCCCAACGTATTCTTGATCAGACGCCAAAAATAATAGCTTTGGTAAAAACGTTCGAAATGCTTCAGCCCGACCCAGGGACTTCCGGTAATGCCCTTTGTCGCAATGAAATCTTTGAACGCGATCTGTACGCCGTACATCGGCACATAGTGAAAGACGACAAAATAAACAATAACAGGTGCAAGCAGCAAATACATTTGCCAATGCTTGCGCAGCACACTGGCCATACGGCAGCCTCCATTTGTTTGCAATTAAGAGTTGCAGTTGTCCGCGGCGCCGCAGCAACTGTAATACCGTTAATTGTAAGAAGGAGGCCGGCAGCTGTCTATCTGCAATAATTTTCTCGTCGGCTTTTTTTGCAATCTCGCGCTGTTGCCCGATTATACGCCAATAAGGGCCCGCCAGCAGTAGGCGAAGCGGACCTGAGCGGACCGTGGATCCGTTATCTGCGAACAAAACAGTTGAAACGACCTGCTCGCGGACCGTAGATCCGTTATTGGCCCCAAATCGCCGCTAACCCCCCGCAAAATCGGCAAATAACGGATCCTGTGTCCGCGGAAGCTCCGAATAGACTCATTTCGGCAAAATAACGGATCCTATACCTATGTCCGCATAGCTCGCAATTGCCAGTTCGTGGCTGTAATGCGCACAAAAAACCGCCGTCCCCGGACCGCTTACGGAGTCATTTTGTACCGTATAAGTTTTCCCCGCTTCATCGATTCCTGTTCCTTGTACAAAGATGCTATCGTCTGACTCAAAAAAGCGCTTTCGGAACTTGTCGAAAAAGGTCTGATTTACCGCATACAAGGAAAAGGATCGTTCGTCATGTCGGGGGGTCGGATGAATCCGCGTTTAGCGGGTGGTCGCAAAGCCCGAAGGAACTGCAAATGGTAGCTCTTTTATTGCCCCAGATGGAGAACAACGAATCATCAAGGAACTTCAAGCATAGAGGACCGCTTAAAGGCTACGAAGAATGTCTCGTTCAGCATCGTATTCCGGTCGATCATCACCTTCAACTCCTCAACATGCAATCGTATGATGAACTGACCGAGTTCCTCAAAGCGAACGAAGCTATAACTGCTGTGTTCGCATCTACTTCCGGCGTCGGAGTGCAAATGGCCAAAGCCGCGAAATGTCTCGGCTTTCGTATTCTGGAAGATTGTCGCTCATCTTCTTCGATGATTACACATTTCCGAATAAGCGCTCATTCACCCAACTTGCATCAAGCAAAAGGAAATCGAACTGGGCCAGGAAGCGGCCAAACTGCTGCTTTTATTAATCGAGAACCGAGACAGGAGCATAGGAAAATAACTTTGCCGACCGAACTTCTCATTCGGGATTCGACCTCGGTATGCTTGGAAGATTTGATTTGAAGGGCCGCTAACGAACCTGACAACTAAGCTTGCCCCACAACGCTTCCAATTAAATGGAAATACAATAATTGATCCAAAAAAGGAACAATAAGGTGATGAAAACGATTACCATCAGGTGTTTTGTTTCGAAAAAGCTGATTTCTATAGTGAAGAGGGTTCTTCTACACGTTCCTTAAAAGGAGTTTTTAAGGATTTTTATTCCACATTAAGTTTTTCGTTGGAAATACTCAATGAATATGGTTTGCCTAAAAGCGCCTAAATAGCAGGTTCTACTCCACAAATAGTCTGCTGGAATTTCATGGAACTGATGTGGGTCAAGCTTAGACCTGACAACCCTTATTCGGCTCATAATGGGGCCTTGCGGGCTGTAACGAATCTACCGATCGTTATTCACCGAAAATCGGCCCCTTCCCCGCCTTTTTTTCAGCAATAGCGTGTCTCAGGTTCGTTACACGCAGAGCAAGCCGCTTTTTCGGCCAATAGCGTGTCTCAGGTTCGTTAGCCCTAATCATCAGCATTGGAAGGATGAAATAGAGGGCATCCAGGCACGATCCCCCTCTTGATGACGCCGCGCACTAGCGTGGGGTAGCAAACTAACTGCATTTTATGTCGCTAGTTGCTGGGGATTAGCAGACGATTGGCGATCTACATGCAAAACCTGTATTTAGTGTAGCCGATTTCAGCTGAATTTCACGATTTTGCTGCAAACTAAAGGGAGAAAATGCAGGTAGTTCCTCATGATTCCTGAAATACAGGGAAACTAATTGCAGAAAATCCCTTTAGTGCCCTATCTGAGGCTGTCGATTGGCGTCCATGCGGGAAGAAAAACTTCGACAACTGCTGATGGAAAGGAATCCCGCTGATGTTCGCTTTCCTATTTGTTCCAAAATCCTTTTGTGCCCTTTATCTATTATGAAAACTAGTATTAACGCAGAGCGGCCCCGCTTTGTTTCTGGTCTATCCAATCTGGCTCCAAAAAGTTTGTCTATCGATTAAACTAAGTTTATAATAGATGTATCACACTGGGCAGCAGGCCACTGCTTTAACGCTATGCAATTGGACCGTGGGAGGCCGTCGATTAATTGTGGTTGTGGACATCTGTCAGCGCGGGTGAAACGGTCCGAAGCGGACAGCAGATCCGTTATCTGTGAACAAATCAGCTGAAATGGCTGGCCGCGGACCGTAGATCCGTTATTTGTCCTAAATCGCCGCTAAACCGCCGCAAATCTGGCAAATAACGAATCGTATGTCCGCGAACCTCAGCATGAGCCGGCTTTCGACAAAATAACGGATCGTATGTCCGCGAACCTCAGCATGAGCCGGCTTTCGACAAAATAACGGATCGTATGTCCGCTTGACTCGCAGTTGCCCGCTTCTCAGGCAAAAAATCGCCCTCTCACAGAAAATCGACAGCCTCGTCGTTCCGTTATTTGTGAACAAACCAGCCAAGATGACGAGGTCGCGGACACTGGTTCCGTTATTTGCTCCAAATCGCCATGAAAGTCAAGCAAAACCCGCAAATAACGGATTCTCTGTCCACGAACTACCTATTTGCCTGTTTTTCGGCCCAATAACGGATTCTCTGTCCGCCTGCGCAAAGCAACTAACTGCAGCCCTACCAATCAGACAGGGGTATAACCATCCGATGAAAGCCAAATCAACCGGCGATTTCGCCATGGTCAAAAAAATAAATACAGCGATCGTGCTGGAGGCCATCCTTGCGCATGCTCCGCTTTCACGCGCGCAAATTTCCGAGCGGACAGGGCTCAACAAAGCCACAGTCTCAAACCTTGTGCAGGATCTACTCGACAGCCATCTGGTGCTGGAGATCGGTCAAGGCAAATCCAGCGGCGGCAGAAAGCCGGTCATGCTCATTTTTAATGCCGCTGCCGGTTATGCGATCGGCATCGATGTAGGCGTCAATGAAATTCGCGGGGTATTAACCGGGCTGGATGGCGAGGTGGCAACTGAAGCGGCTGCCATGAAAACGCCAGCAGACAAGCAGTCAAAGCAGCCAAAACGGCATGAACTGACAGTAAAGCTGGCTTCGCACGACCCTGATGAAGCCGCCCGGCAAATTTCCGCTTGCATCGATCAGCTTAAGCAAAAGATGCCGGCCAGTCCTTACGGTCTGGTTGGCATCGGGATTGGCGTGCCCGGCATCGTCGACGATCAGGGCATGATTCTCTTCGCTCCCAATCTGGGCTGGAGCGGGATTGAGCTGCGGCAGAAGCTCGAGCAGCGCCATCAAGTGCCGGTTACGATTGACAATGAAGCGAATGCCGGCGCGCAAGGAGAGGAAAAATACGGCGCCGGCCGCGGCATCGCCAATCTTGTTTATGTCAGTGTCGGGATCGGCATCGGTACAGGCATTATTTTGAATAAGGAACTGTACAAAGGGGCTGCCGGCTTTTCCGGCGAGCTTGGCCATCTTTCGATTGAACGGCATGGCAAGCCGTGCCGCTGCGGCAATATTGGCTGCTGGGAGCTGTATGCCTCGGAGAATGCGTTGCTCGAGCATGCACGAGCCGCAGGCTATGCGGACGTTGATCTTGAGCAATTGCTGGCCGCCGCGGACGCCGGCGACGAGCGCGTACGGGCGATGTTCAGCAGCATCGGCGAAGCGCTGGGGATCGGCATTGCCAACATTGTCAACATTTTCAATCCGGATGCAGTCATTATCGGCAATCGCATCAGCGGGGCCAGACACTGGATCGAAGCGGCGCTGCAGAGCGCTGTCGAACGGCGGGCGCTTTCCTATCACCGCAGGCAATTGAAGCTGCAATTCGCTGAGCTTGAGGATCAATCCGCCGTACGCGGCGCAGCTTATTATGCAATCAGCCGATTTTTTACACACGTGAAGGGCAGCATCGGAGACTGATCCTGCGGTTTCGCTTCGTCTGCGATCAGCAGAGATAGAACCTTAACATCACGATGAAGAAGGAATACGAGCGCAGCGCTCTTGCATTGCATAAAATGCGTATGTCGTGGTAAAATGGAGTCAACAATATAAAAGAGCCTTTACCGTTGCATCGGTAAAGGCTCTCAGGACTTGAAAGGCTGTGGATCACCACGGCGTTGTGCATTGAAATTAAATCAGATGCAAAAACCCACCATTAGGCGCCAACCTTACGCGGTGGGTTTTTGCTTGTTCTTGCGAAACTTACGCTTCAGCCAACGGAAAAGCTTCCGGATTCCAAACACTAGGCTTAGAATCGCGGCAATCCATCGGAGCACGTCCAGCAACGCCACAAGTACGGCCATCGGCGTCACCCCCTTTCAGGGCAGCTACACCGTGACCCAAAAACATCCACCACTTTTCAGTCCATATTACGATTTTACTAGATTTAAAGACTTCTGTAAAAGCCCGATCAAAAGCAAGTTCAATTTCGGCCTCTCTAGGCTGCGTGTATCGGCGTCGCCCGCCAGCTCCGCTACCGTGGCAATATCCACGCCAGGCGTTTTAACGAGTTCGCGGCAGAACGCTTACTCGGTCCGGCTTGCTGCTTCCAGCATAGCCTGGCCTTCTTTTTGAATAGCTGACACCACATCATCCAGCGGCTTGTTCTGCTGCACGGCGGCTGTAATCTCCCGATTGATCAGCGCCTCAAAATCGTAATAAAAGTTCGAGTCGTGTACGCCCTCTCCGCGATCAGGCGGCAAATGAACTGGCATCAGCTTGAACAGCCTTTCCACCAGCGGATCTTTCCTGTATTGCGGATAGGTCCGATGGACAGAAAACCCCGATCGCGTATTTTTCGCTTTAATTTTCGCGATCCGCTCGCTTGTCATCAGCTCGATCATTTGCCAGGCCGCGGCGGCGTTATCCACCTCGGCGCCGATCGCCATCACCTTATTCACAAAGATCCCGTTGCTGCGGCTGCGATCCTGCTCGCTGACCGGCGGAGCGACTGCCCCAACCTTGAAAGGCCAGTTGTTGCTGTCTGCCGTATAGCGCATGATCGTCATCGCTGCCTTGCCATGACCGAACAGATCGCCGGACCCGTCATCTTCATAGTTGTAGATTGTTATGCCGTCCGCTTCCATTTTTGTAACTTTCGGCGCTTTCAGCGACAATGTTTCATTTTTATAAAGCTGGATCACTTTTTGCAGCAAGTCTCGCCAGCCCGGCGTATTCATCGTAATCCCTTGGCGCGAATCATACATTCGCAGCCCCTCGCTCTCTGCAAATGCGGACAATACACTGTAAGGCATATTGGAATACTGCCGATGCAAGCCGACCGTTCCATCCTTGCGGCCTCCCGCCTCGGTAAAACGGGTGGCCAGCTTATAAATTTCCTCAAGCGTCATACCGTCCGTTGGCGGGGCAACCCCATATTTCGCAAACAAATCTGCATTATAGTAAAGTATCTGACTGCTGAATTCCGGTGCAAGCCCATACAAAATGCCGTTACCGTCCTGCTTCATCCATTCGATCATCCCCGGATACAGGTCCGTCTCCTCCATGCTGCTGCCGGCCGTGAGCTGCGGCGATAAATCTGCGAGCAGCCCCTCCTCGACAAGCGCTCCATAACGCCAAATAGCGGTTAAAATGAGATCCGGTTTTTCCTCTCTGACTTTGCGGATGTACTCTTCAGGCGGCGTCCCTTTTTCGTCCGGCACCAGTTCAATCAATTCAATCTGCTGATCCGGATAAACGCCTTCAATAAATGTGCGGTAAGCAAAATTGTAATACTCCTCCGAATCGACCGCGATTTTGAGCGGTTGCTGCGGATTCGGGTCAGTCGAATTTGCCATGCAGCCTGACAAAAGCAATGTTAACAGCAGCGCTGGCAGCAAGGTAAGCGTTACAATGCTATTCCTCCTAACCGAATGCTTCACTGATCTGCTCCTCCCTCTCCCATATTTTCTAAAAATAGCTTAAATAGAAGTTCTTAACTATGCGCTTGATATTTTCTTAACTTTCCCTTAATAGCTCCAATACATGGAAGCTTGAACGCCAATCCGACAAAAGAGGGACGATATGCCCAGACGGAAAATCGTTCTATAAGAACGCTTTAAATGCGAACATAAGTTCGGTATAATAGAAACATAGAAGGCTTGCGAGGGCGGCCTGGCGGATGCCTCCGGGAAGGGAGGTGATGCCTGTGGAGGTTAAAGAAGTATTGACGCTTATGATGGGGACCGGTTCGCTGCTTATTGCCTTAATAACGTTAATTGTGACGATCATTGCAGCCACGAACCACAACAAAAAGAAGTAGGCCGCCCCGTGACAAGGATTGCGGTCTACTTCTTTAAGCCTAGCTTCATATTGTTCATTGCCATACCGCCCTTAAAAAGCGGCTATCCTGAAAAAATCAGCTGGAATTGCATGTGGCAAGGGAATCGGCGGCAACCGGTTCCCTCGTTATCTTATTATTACTATATCACAGGACGGCAAGTTGCGAAACCTGGCACTTACATCATACTAACGCTTAGCTTTGTCCAGTATCGCCTGACCGTCTTTTTGAATCGCGGCAATGACGTCGTCGAGCGGCTTATTGTCAGTAATCGCCTCCTTCAGCTCACGATTAACAACATCCTCGAACGGCTTATAAAACGTCGCTAAGTCCCATTGATCCACCGCTTCGCTGTCAGGCAGCACAATCGGCATCAGCTCGAAAATTCGGGTAATGACCGGATCGGAAGTATAACGCAGCTGGGAGCTATGCGTCGAAAAGCCATCTTCATTGCCAAGACTGGCAAATACTTTGGCCAAATGGTCGCTCGACATGAAACGGATAACGTCCCAAGCCAAATCCGGGTTGTCCGCGGCATTTGGAATAGCCATAATCCGGTAAATGTCGATATCGCCGCTGCGTGTCGGATCGGAAGAACTGACCGGCGCTACAGCGTAACCTGTCTTGAACGGATACTTGCTGCCTTCAGCCGATGAATAGCGCATTTTTGTCATGGCTGCTTTCCCTTGCCCGAACAGGTCGCCGGCCTCCATCGCCTCCTTCGTAAAGGTCTTCTCGCCATCGATCATCTCACTTTTCGTTTCATGCATCGACAATGTATCGTTCTTATACAGATTGATCATCGTTTCCATCGTGCTGCGCCAAAGCGGCGTATCCATCGCTACCTGTCCCCGCGAAAAGTCGATCATCCGCAAGCCTTCACTGGTGGCAAAAGTCTGCAGCATCGCATAAGGCTGATCGATAAACTGCTCGTAATAACCCACGATTCCTTCGCTCCCGCCGCCTGCCGTGCGGAAACGATCGCCCAGCTGATATATTTCTGCCAGCGTCATGCCGTCATGGGGCGGTTCTACGCCATATTTTTCGAACAAATCCTCGTTATAGTACAGGACTGAGCTATTGAACTGATTGGACAATCCGTATAATACGCCATCGCCATGCCCCTTTAACCATTCCAGCATTCCGGGATAAAACTCTTCCTCCTTCATCCCGCTGCCGGACATCCGCGCAGACAGATCAGTCAGAATTCCCTCTCTGGCCAAATAAGTGTAGCGTTCTGTCCATGTAAAGATAAGATCCGCTTTTTCCTGTTTTACCTTTTCGGCATACTCCTCGTTCGACACTGGCACTTTATAGTCCGGCCACAGCTCTATTAATTCAATTTCGGTATCCGGGAATGCAGCATCGATATAATCTCTATATAAATAATCGTAACTACCTTTAGAATCCACAGCTATTTTCAAAACTTTTTTCCCGCTGCCTGTTGACGGTTTATCGGACGTGCATGCAGTCAATGCCAATACAGCGAGCAGAACAATGGCTATAATCCCCGGTCTCTTCATGCTCCCTCACCCGGCTTTCCGAGTTTGGCAAATGAGGCCTGCAGACTGGTCTGCAAATCCGCCAGCGCCTGATCAATCGATTTTTGCTGCTCCAGCACGGCTCTAAACTGCTGATCGCCCTCGCTTTGTATGATCCGCTCCGCCGCTAAATAACGGCTGTCTCCCCGCAGCGTCCATTCAGCAACCACCTTTGCCGGATCCACCTTCATGCCGTAGAACCCGCTCCATTTGTCCTCCGCTGCAGATTTCATTTCCGAGGTGCGGTTCAATAATCGCCCATTTCTCCTATCACTCTGATCCATACGCTTGGCGTTTGCCGATCCCGCAATAAATTTAAGCAGCTCCCAAGCTGCCTTTTCATTGGGACTATCTGCTGTAACCGCATAAACATAAGGCGTACTCAAATATTCAATTTGATTTGTAGCCGCCGGATCAATCTGATAGGATACCGTCATCCAGTCCAACTTTCCGCCTTCCTTCGCCCTCTGCTCCTGACTAACCAAATTTGCATAGAACGTATTGTCGGCCAGCGACATTGCCGCCTTGCCCTGCGCAAACAGATCATTTTTCATAATCTCGTTCATACTGACCTGCTTACTGAAGTCCATCTTGCCCGGCAGCTTAATCCATCCTTCAGCCAAGCCGTTCGCCACCTTTTCCCATATCTGTTTCCAGCTGTCCGATTGCACCATAGGCACATATTTCCCCTGCTCCAAGGCAACAGTCTGCAACCCCTGCGTCTGCCCGATTAAACGGACAAGTTCGTACGGCGCATTGCGTATGTCGGTGGTTAGCCCCTGCACGCCGGAGCCGGTAAAACGTGAAGCAAGTGCCAGTACGTCGTCAAGGGTCATCGTCCCTTCAGGATCCGGAAGCGTAATGCCTTTCTCAGCAAACAGCGTCTTGTTGATGAAAAGCGCCCGCGATGCAAACTCCATTGGCAAGCCGTACAACTCGCCGCCCCCAGCTGTCCGCAGCAGCTCAACTAATGGCTGATGCAGCTGATCCAGATCGAATTCATCCTTCTTGATCAACGCATCGATGGCCTTCAGCTTACCCTCTTGCGCCAACTGCCCGAAAAGATTGAGCGGCACCATCACAAGGTCAGGCTGCTCCTTCTCCAGCCACTCCACATACTTGGCTGCTTCCCGTTCCAGATTAAAAGGCGCTGTCGCCAGTTCGATTTGCACAGATGGATGACGAATGATGAACGGCTTTCTGATCTCATCAAAATCGCCATACGGAAAAATGGCCGCCTTCAGTGTACCGCCAGATTCAGCGAGCGGATCTTCCATAATCGATGCCAATGCATCCGATGGTTGATTTTTTTGCAGCAGCCCCTGCAAATCGTCGCGGAATAGCCAGCCGCAGCCAATGACAGCCACAGCGCCAAGCGTAGCCGCAATAGCCTTGATCGGCAGCCTTTTTCGTTTGGTTTGCATATGAATACGTTCCCTCACTTTACGTTCAAGTTTCGAGGTGAACCCATTCTTAACCGGAGGCTCGCCGGAAAGCCTTCGCTCCCAATGATTGATCTGCTCCTTCATACCCACTCTTCCTCCCCGCATACAGCCGTCTCCTTCGCCCATTTGCGGTTCACCGCAGCCCGCGCCCGGTGAAGCCGAGATTTAACCGTACCTTCAGTAATACTGAGCATCTCCGCAATTTCTTTCATTGTAAAGCCATAATGAGCGCTCAGCAGCAGCACTTCCTTCAATTTGCGCGGCAGATCCAGCACGGTCTTCCATACTTGCTCAGTATCCATCTTGTCCAACCATTCGTGCTCAGCCGACTTCTGCACATCCCGCTCCAACCATGCCGGCAGCAAGGTCACCTTGCGCAGCCAGGCCGAACGCAGCGCATCGCGCGCCTGATTGCGCGTAATGGCAAGCAGCCATGTCTTGATCGACGATTGTCCGCGAAAATCATACAAACGCTCGTACACCTTCACAAACACATCCTGTACGATGTCATCTGCCAATTCACGCTGGCGGGTCAAGAAGTAAGCAAAGTTCCAGACGTCCTTGCCATACTCTCTCATCAGCTCATCCAGCACTGCAGCCCGGTCCAAGCCGCCGGTTATATGTTTCAAATAATCGAACTGCAAGTTGTTCACCTCTGACAAGTAGACGACTGAATTTTTGAATGGTTCCCTTTAGGATCAAACTTTTTTTGGGGAAAGAAAAAGGGGGGTACCGGGCAGATTATTGCTCCCGCCTGCGGCGGTTGTAGCCCTTCTCATCATACGGCTGCAGCTTCTCCAGCCACTTATCTTCCAGCTGGCGCAAATCGTTCCGGTACGCCTGAATAACCTCTCTGCGGACTCCGCCGCTGCCATCGGCACTTTTAATATCTTTATAGTCATTGCGCACCTCGTCGCCGAGCTTCAGCTCCTCCAGCACTTCAAACTCAAAGCCTTTGCCGCCCGTTTCGTTCCAGTCCGCCTGCAGCGCCTTATTCATGTGGCCGCCCATCTTCAGCATAAATTCTTCTCTTGTCCAGGCCGATTCCAGCGTCGGGGACGAAGCGACATACACTTTGCCGTTATTCGTATTCACAATTTGAAACACGCCCATGACCCGTTTTTTCATGCCGTACTCATTCTGCAATTCTTTTCTTCTATTCATCATCTTCTCAGCCTCCTCCTCAAAAAAGCAAAGCAAGGAACTCTCCCCCGCCTGACAACTATTAATCAAAGCATACCATTTCAAGATTAAAACCTGAAATACCAAAAAGCCTCAGTCAACTGCGCCGCGCTCGACTAAGCAGCAGTTGACCAAGGCTTCTTCTCATCAGCGTGCCGCTCGCGCGGCCGCAAACAGCCGCACGGCGTTCTCCGCGGCGCGCTCCAGCAGCGGCCGCGCTCCCGCCAGAGCATCGTCCAGGCTCATCGGGCCGTCGACGATGCTCATCAGCGCCGTGACGCCTTGCGCATACAAGGCGTCCGCGCCCGGGCCGAGCCCGCCCGACAAGCAGACGGCGGGCACGCCGTGCTTGCGGGCGAGGCCCGCCACGCCTGCCGGCGCCTTGCCGCAGGCGGTTTGCCCGTCGGTCCGGCCCTCGCCCGTCAGGACGAGGCCGGCGCCGACGATCGCTTCCTCCAGCCGGGTAATCCCGGCCAGGAGGTCAAAGCCTGGGCGCAGCGCGGCGTGCAGCAACGCTGCAGCGCCTGCGCCCAGGCCGCCGGCAGCGCCCGCGCCCGGCAGGCGATGCACGTGCGCGCCGAGCGAGCGGCGCAGCACGGCGGCATAGCGGCGCAAGCCGCGGTCCAGACGCGCGACCGTCTCGGCGTTTGCGCCCTTTTGCGGCGCGAAAATATGCGCCGCGCCTTCCGCGCCATAGAGCGGATTCGTGACATCGCAGCACAGAATCACTTCCGTCTCAGCCAGCCGCGGATCTGCCGCGCTCGCATCAATCGCTGCCAGCTTCTCCAGTTCACCGCCGCCGTAGCCCAGCTCATTGTCACAGCCGTCGAGAAAACGGTAGCCGAGCGCTTGTCCGAGCCCCATGCCGCCATCGGTCGTAGCGCTGCCGCCAAGCCCGATTACAATCCGGCGGCAGCCGGCATCAAGCGCGTCGCGCACCAGTTCTCCTGTGCCGTATGTAGTCGCTTTCAGCGCATCCCGTTCCGATCGTTCCAGCAGCGGCAAGCCGGATGCCGCTGCGGTTTCAATAACTGCAGTTCCGTCTGCCAGCAGCGCGTACGCGGCCTGCACCGGACGCCCCAAAGGATCTTTGGCTGTCACGGTCCGCCGCTCGCCCGGCACGGCTGCGAGTACCGCATCGACCGTGCCTTCGCCGCCGTCGGCAATCGGGATTTTTATAACCTCGGCATGAGGAATGACTCGCCGGATGCCGGCCTCCATCGCCTCCGCCACTTCCAGACTTTCCAAGCTCCCCTTGTATGAATCCGGAGCCAATACGATCCGCATCGCCTTGCAGTCAGTCATCAACACGCGCTCCTCGCCATATCATTCGCTATCTATTATACCGAATATTGGCAATGATGGCGATAATGAATCTGCAAGCAGTTATACCGCAAACTTAACCCTGATCGTTACAATTTGCTTCGCCTTGGCCGTTAGTTCCAGCGTGTGTTTGTCTCGCAGTGTTACGCCGCCTTCTAGCGGCCGCCCATCAAGATCAACCAGCTCTGCCGAGGCCAACTGCTGCCGGAATGTCAGCCTGCCCTGCACATTGGAGTCTTCAATATTGAACATGCGGACCAAATAACTGCCGCCTTCAGGGCTCTGCCGGTACGAGCTGAGAATTAGCCCGGAAGAATCGAGAGATAAATAACCGCCGGTGAGCGGCAAATCTGCCGTTCTGCCCTGCAGCGTCTCCTTGAAGAGCTTGCCTTCTCTGCGATCTGCCGTCCGTACGCCGGCCGCATAACGCTGATACTCCTTCCACAAATCTGCATGCGTCATTTCATTTGGAGCAAATAAGCGGATCGCGTATTCGAACTCAAGCTTGCCCAGCAGCTGCCCGCCATCGCTGCCGTCGCACAGCACCTCCTTGCCGGTGCTTCTATACAACGTCAGTGCAATCGTTCGCTGCTCATGATCGCGGACGAAGGCTTCATACAGCCCTTTGCTGTAGATCGCCATCCCTTGCTTGTCATCGGCTGTCATAATTATGCCGTTATGGGGTACCGTTTCGAACGGCTTGCGCAAATAATCACTGCGGTCCGGCTGCGTAATGTCGCGGCGCACAAAATCGAACGGCGTGCTCGTATAATAATGCTCCGCGGCAAGCCCTGTCGGGAACAGCAGCAGCAGCCGGTGATCGCGCACTGTATTCGTAATCGCAGTACGTATATACAAGAGCGGGTCATTCCGTTTCAAATCGATCACGATGCTGACCGGTACATCTGCCAGCTCAGAGCTGCGTCCCGTATCATCCTGCGCAGCGGAGCACGGCAGCGAAAGCTGCAATTCAATGCCGATCGTCGCTTGATATGGTCCATCGCTAATAGAAGTTACGACAGCGCGTGCGCCGGTCGAGCGGATGCGCGTATTTGCAACCGGCGGAATATGGCTCCAGCCGTCGCCGATATCCCCTTCATCCTCAAACAGCAGCAGTCCGCTATATTGATGCCCGGAAGCTTTATCAGCCACATTGATCGTGCCGTTGCTGTCGACACTGACTGTGATTCGCCCATTGTCCCAGCTGTTCTCGCCTGTTTGCATCGAGCCCGGGTGGCGAACCGGGGCGACCATCTTCGGCGCACTGTAAGCGAGCGGCGCATTCGGCTCGATCGTATATTTTTCCAACAGATAAGTAGCATAGCCCATGGCCGGCACCTGAGCCGGAAAAGCAATTCTCAAGCGGTCAACCGTCTCGCCTCGCGGCAGCTCGCGGTAGGGGCGGTAGCGCCGCATCCGGTTGCGCTTCACCTCAATCAGCTGATAAGCAACCTCGCGCTGCTCACTATCATATAGGCGGAAGGACGTGCCTCCAAGAAACGGCCAAGTTACCGAAGCATCGGTTCCGGCCGGCAAGGATAATTCCACCTCAATCACGCCGTCAATTGCGGTCTGAGACGGATTAAAGACGGTAAAAGCAGGACGGCCGCCCAAAGCCTCCTCATCCAAATGATCCGCAATAAAATGCATTTGCTCCTTAATCATCTGCTCGCTGATCAGGCGGGACTGATCGAAACGGTACATCATATCGCGATGCACCTGATCGATGGAGCAGCCGCAGATCGAATCGTGCGGATGATTTTGCAGCACAAATTCCCAAGCCTTGTCGATAAAAGCAGCCGGGTAGGCCCGCCCTTCCAAGGCCGTGATGACGGCAAGCGGCTCCGTCCATTTTTCCAGCAGCGTCTCGCAGCGATCGTTGTGCTGCTTCAGATGAACGCGCGAGGACAAAGTGTTCTCCGGCACCCAGTTGTTAACCCCATCGAAGGCCTGCTCGCGCAGCTCGCCCTTGTATACCCGCAGCTCGCCGATCTTCGTCCGCAGCTCAGCCAAATAAGCCTCCAGCGTCGAATGAACAAATTCAACCTTCAGTTCATCGGCATTGTTCAGCATTCGGAGCAGCGTCCCCATTTGCGGCTCAATCTCAATATGATCGACGCCGTCCATGCCGATGCCCAGCGAGGTCGTCGCCCGTTCGTTTTTATATGCCATCAATTGCGCGGCGCGCTGAATAACCTCCTCCCGATGCGCCTCGTAAGCGTCATCGCGCTCAAAAAAAGGCCAGCGAATGGCAAAGTAAAAATCGCTGTAGCTGCGGTCCTCGTCCAGCTTAAGCCCCAGCACACGGCTGCCGTCCGCCCCCTCCCACCAGATCTCCGCCGGATCGCCATCACCGCGAAAGCCGCGAAACAGCACAGCATTATCGATGCCGAACTGGCGCAAAATTTGCGGCAATTGGCTGTTATGGCCAAAAATATCGGTAACGAAGCCGGACATCATTGGCTCCACGCCCCACGTGCGCGACAGCTTCATCCCTTTTTCCAAATTGCGGATTAAAGCTTCGCCGCTTACAAGATATTCATCCGGCATTACATACCACGGACCGATGGAGATCCTTCCAGCCTGAATCAGCTTGGCAAGGCGCCCGCGATTTTCCGGACGAATTTCGAGATAATCCTCAAGCACAATCGTCTGCCCGTCCATCATAAAGTACTTATACTCCGGATCCTGCTCCATATGATCAAGCAGCTCATCAATCATATAGACGAGCCGTGTGCGAAATCCTTGAAAATCTTCATACCATTCCCGGTCCCAATGCGTCTGGGACACTACATGCATTTTAGTAATCGCAATTGGCTGCTTCTGCGTCTCTTCATTCGCTGCACTCATTTACTTCTATCCCTCCATTAAAATGTATTATAATGATATAGATCATTTCTTTTAATCCGTATCATATTACCCATGACGTTATAAGTCAATATAATTATTTGTTTGACCGATATCCTCAATCAACACTGTCAAAGCTCGTATAAACAGTGATTTACATTTTCTCCCCTTGACATGAAAGGCATTTCATAGCTTAGGCTATATGGAGTTAGTAAAATATATTAAGCGGGAGGACGAGAGACATGACAGTACATGAACTGGTGTTTTTTGATATTGACGGCACTTTACTAAATGATCAGAATCAAATTCCCGAATCAACCAGGCAGGCTGTTCGCATGCTGCAGGAAAATGGCGTGCATACCGCCATCGCGACAGGACGAAATCCTTCTTCCTTCGAATGGGTGCGGGAGGAGCTCAATATCAATTCTTATGTATCTATCAATGGCCAATACGTTGTATACGAGGGTAAAATGATTTATGAAAACCCGATGGCTATAGATTCGCTGGAACAAATATCGCAATTTGCCGATGAGGCAGGACATGCGATTGCTTATTTTAATCACGCCGAAATCGCTGTTACCCAGGAGGCTCATCCGGTTATCACCGCCGGCTTTTCCTCGATCAATCTCCCTTATCCCAATGTCGATAAAGCTTTTTTCCGCCACTCCCCCGTCTACCAGGGCAACTTGTTTGTAACCGTTGACGAGCAGGCGCACTACGAAAAACAATTCCCGCATTTTCGCTTTGTTCGCTGGCATGAGCATGTGGTGGACATCTTGCCGCTCGGCAGCTCCAAGGCGGTAGGCATTCATCATTTGCTGAAGGCTATCGGCGTCGAAAACCGGAAATGCATCGCATTTGGCGATGGATTGAACGATATCGAAATGCTTACGACGATAGGCACAGGTATTGCGATGGGCAATGCGGTGCCTGAAGCGAAGCGCGCAGCCGATCTCGTCACCACCTCCTCCAGCGAGGACGGCATATGGAATGGCTTGAAGCAGTTGGGCTATCCGCTCTAATCCGCGATAACTCCCGGTCCCGCGCAGGGGGCATCACGCGGGTGTTGAAATCAGCTTAGGCGGACCTACGATCCGTTATTTGTTCCAAAGAAAGCCGATTCGAAGTGTTCGCGGACAGAGGATCCGTTATTTGCGGGTTTTGCCTGATTTTCGTGGCGATTTGAGGGCAATAGTGGAACCATGGTCCGCAGCCCCGCCGTTTTGGCACATTTGTTCACAGATAACGGATCTACGGTCCGCCGCCCTGCCGCTGATACTTAGATAAGCTTAGATGAGTGGAAAAGGCGCTCAAATGTTGCAGTTTATGCAACAAATCGATGGGAGGAAGCAAGTAGACTCCCAATTGTTGTACGAAATGCAACAATTGGCTCCTTCAGGGGGCTTAAATAGCGATGATTGTTGCAAAACGTACAACATTTGCAGCTAAAACGGCAGAATGCGGGTTCGAATGTTGTATTTTCTACAGGCCTGTTGATTATCCAATATTTAGGGTCGCATTTTCAAGAAACTGGTAAGCAAAACTAGCCATTCCGATGGTAATTTGTCCAGCTCAAATAACCGATCAAATTCGGCAAAAGTTAACTTCGCAC
>NZ_JBHTHC010000026.1:0-102919 GCF_042676285.1 Paenibacillus sp. GCM10027626
TTTTCATGAGACCGCCTCGTTTCGATTAGTTTGTGGGGACAAACATTACATCGACTGGACGGTCTTTTTTATTAGTTTTTTACCATTTATTGCATACCTTTTTTTGGCTAATCAACAGGCCTACACAAAACGCAATATTTTCAGCCGAAATCGCTGGATTTTGCGAAAATGTTGTACGTTCTGCAACAATCATCACCGTTTAACCCCCTTGATGGAGAAGATTGTTGCATTTCGTACAACAATTCGGGGACATGCTGAATTCCCCTTTAGGTTTGTTGCACAAACTGCAACATTTGAGGGGGAGAGGGCAGTTGGTCGGACTGTGGGGGCGTGTCGATTAATGGCGAGCAATGTCAAATCATCGCCAATATGCTGCAGTTTCCATTGGTAAGCGCGGGGGAAGCGGGCCTGAGCGGACCGTAGATCCGTTATCTGTGAACAAACGTGCCAAAACGGCGGGGCGGCGGACCGTGGTTCCGCTATCGGCCTCCAATCGCCTGGAAAATCAGGTGAACTCCGCAAATAAGGGATCGTGTGTCCGTGAAACTTCAAATTGTCCTGTTTTTCGGCGAATAACGGATCGTAGGTCCGCGTAGGTCACCGAGCTGCGCAGAAAGGCAGCTCGATTGCCCGGTTGCGGTGCTGGACCGTATCGATGGCCGGGATGCAGCTGTACTAGAACTGACGATCTCACATAGTTCGATTGTAATTTTTTGGACAACTTCTTTAACACAAATGAAATATTTCTGTGATGTACCGATAATATTAGTCGGGTATTATAATAGGCAAGACCCCCTTTTAATGATATATATCTTTAGAGTCTGCCCCGTTGGCAGGCTCTCTTTTTTTGTATACAGCTCAGGAGGGAGTTTGCCCAACAACAGCATTGATTTGACGGAGGCGCCATTGCGTACTATCATATTTCCCTAGATGGAGTAATCAGCTTACAGATGAAATGGCCGGAACTTCCAGGTTTGAACAGATCAATGTAAAGGCTTACAAAAACTTGGGCCGCTTGCACCGCTGCAAGAAACCAGATAGGGGGAAAATGGGATGTACGATATTATTATCGTGGATGACGAAGCGGTTATCCGGGAGGCGATCCTCGAACTGATAGACTGGAACAGTCATGGCTTCAACTGTGTTGCACATTGCGAGAACGGGATAGAGGCGCTCGAGCTGGCAGTCAAGCTGAGGCCTGCTGTTGTATTGACCGATATTTCCATGCCGTTTATGGACGGACTGGAAATGGCGCGCCGGCTGGCTGAAGAGCATCCCCGCTGCCGGATCGTGTTTCTGACCGGATACGACGACTTTGAATATGCCAGGCAGGCTGTCAAGCTGAAGGCAGACGATTATATGATGAAACCGATTACGGCAGCTGAGCTGCGCGCTCTGCTGGATAAGATACGGAACGAACTGGACGAGGAACGTTCCCGGCTGGAGGATATGGGCAGGCTGCGCCGCCAGTTGAATGAAAGCTTGCCGTTATTGCGGGAACGCTTTCTTGAGCGGTTGGCAACATCCGGAATGTCCAAGGAAGAAGCTGATGAAAGACTGGCTTATTTTGATATCGGCATAAGCGGTACGGATTACATTGTGCTGGCGATCGACCCTGATCACTTTCGGGTGCATGACAATGCTGACGATCATGAATTGCTGCGGTTTGCAGTATACAATATTGTGCAGGAGCTTGCGCACCGGCAAGCTCAATCGGCAGTGTTTCGCAGCCGTGAGGAGCGCGTGATGACCATTGTGTCAGGAGTCGATGCCGGCGGCAGCGGGCTGGAGGAGCGTGCACAGCAGCTCGCGGAGGAGATTCGAGAAGCGGCGGAGACTTATCTGGACATTACAGTTACAGTCGGCATCGGGCGTAAAGTCGGCGATTTGCGCGAGCTGGGCCGTTCATCGCGGGACGCCGTTACTGCGCTCGATTATCGGCTGCTGCTCGGCAACAACCGGGTGATCAGCATTTCTGACATGGAGGGCAGGGAAAGCGCACGCACTGTGGATACGGCTAGATGGGAGAAAAAGCTGATCTCGGGCATTCGCACCGGAACGGAAGAAGAAGTGGAGACGGCAATCTCAGAGATCTTTTGCCATTTGCAGCATGTTTTCCCGGCGATTGACCGATGCTACATCCAGATTCAAAAAATCATTCTTGCACTCATCCAAACCGTGGTCGAGCTGGGCGGCAGTGAGGCCGACGCATTTGGCCCACAAGCCAATCCGCTGACTGATATTTATGCTTTCACGAAGCTGGGCGATATCGAAGACTGGCTGAAAGCGGCCAGCCGCAGCGCCATTCGATCGGTCGCCGCGGCGAGGACGGATTATTCCCATATGCAGATGCTGCAGGCTGAAACGTATATTAGGGAGCACTATGACGACCCGGACCTGTCGCTCAAAATGATCTGCCAGCATTTGCATATGAGCGCGAGCTATTTCAGCTTGATGTTCAAACAGCATACCGGCCAGACTTTTGTCGAGTTTCTGACTGCCCATCGGATCGGGAAAGCGAGGGAACTGTTGAAGTTCAGCGACTTGAAAACCTATGAGATTGCCGAAAAAGTAGGCTATAGGGACCCTCATTATTTCAGCATGCTGTTCAAAAAAACGACTGGTCAGACACCGAAGGAACATCGGCAAAAAGTTACGGCGGAGTGAGGCTGAAGTTATGAAGTGGCTGCCTTTCAAAAGCATACAGACTAATATGGCGGCAATGTTCGCCGGTCTAATCCTGTCAACGGTACTGTTGTTCAGCTTCATTGCCTACCAGTTGTCCGCCTCGGCGGTGCGGATCACTGCGGAAGATTATACGGCCGAGCTGGTGCGTCAGGTCAATGCCAATATCCGGACCTATGTTGATAATATGCACACCATCTCTTCGCTGGCGCTTAATAACCGCGATGTGCGATCGTATATAGCCAACGCCGCAGCGATGCCGCCGGAGAAGCGGCTGGAGACGGAAGAGCGCATTTCGGATTTTTTTCATTCGGTGCTTATTTCACGCAAAGATATCGCCTCTATCAACATCTTTGGCTATGACGGGACGTTTGTCTCCGACAGACGGGACGTGCGGCTGAATCCGAACGTGAGCACCGCCGGGCAGTCGTGGTACAAGCTGGCCAAAGCGGCGGAAGGAGAAGTGGTCGTCTCTTCCTCCCATGTACAGCCGATCTTCAAAGATGAATACCGCTGGGTCGTCTCGCTCAGCCGGGAATTAAGGCAAGAGGACGGCACGGGCGTCGGCATTTTGCTCGTCGATCTGAATTTCAATGTCATGAATGATATGCTGGCGGAGATTGATCTTGGGCAGCGCGGTTATGTTTTCATAATCGATTATGACGGGAAGCTCGTTTATCATCCGCAGCAGCAGCTTGTTTACAGCGGCTTGAAGTCAGAATGGATTGACGATGTTCTTCGTCAGGGCAGCGGCAGCTTTATGACAGATGAAGGCAAGCAGAGCCGGATCTATACGATTCAGGATTCAGGGTTTGGCTGGAAAATCGTCGGGGTTTCTTATGCCAGCGAGCTAGTCGGCAACAAACGTACGATGGCGATGTCGTTTGTGCTGTGGGGCGGTTTATGCCTCCTCGTTGCCATTATGCTGTCCGTTTTGCTCTCCCGCACACTGTCGCGGCCGATCAAACGGCTGCAAGAGCGGATGCGCGAAGTAGAGCGCGGCAATTTGGACATTTTCGTCCCCGTGGACAGCCAGCGGGAAACTGGCCTGCTCGCCCGTACGTTCAACATTATGGTTGCCCGCATCAAAGAATTGATGAGCCAGGTCGTACGGGAACAGGAATTTAAGCGGCAAAGTGAGCTCAACGCCTTACAGGCGCAAATCAATCCGCATTTTTTGTACAATACGCTCGATTCAATCGTCTGGATGGCCGAGGCGAAACGATTCGAGGAAGTCGTTCTGATGACATCGGCGCTGGCCCGCTTGTTCCGCAGCTCCATCAGCAAAAATCAGACGCTTGTGCCGATCCGCACAGAGATTGAGCATATTTCAAACTATTTGACCATTCAAAAAATGCGTTACAGAAACAAAATGGATTACCGCATCGATGTTGATCCGGACATTTTGGACTGCCGGACGATTAAGGTGCTGCTGCAGCCGCTTGTGGAAAATGCCATCTACCATGGGCTGAAAAATAAATATGGCTCCGGGATGATTGAGATTACCGGCAAACGATCTGACAGCCGGATCATTTTCACCGTCACTGACGATGGGGTTGGTATGGATGAGGATACGCTCCATCGCATTTTGATGCCCGGCGACGGGCCGGAAGGCGGAAAAGGGGATGGAACAGGTATCGGAGTTGCAAATGTTCATGAGCGGATCAGGCTCTATTTTGGCCGGGAATACGGTCTTTCGTATGAGAGCGAACCGGAGGAAGGGACGACCGTAACGGTTGTTATTTCCGCAATCGGGCCGGTAGAGGCGGATGAACGGGAGAGTGCAGGCAGGAAGCGGGGGGAAGCCGGAGAGGAGGGAGATGTTCTGTGATGGTAAAGAACGGACGATTGGGGCGGATACTGTTTTTGCTGGCAGCGTTCATTGCCGCCGGAGCGCTCATTTATTACGCCGTGGTGCAATTTTCCTCTTACAACGAAGGAAACCGCAAGCTGAAAATTTCGGTAGTCATCAAGGAGTCGGAGTCGATGGAGTTCTGGCAAGTGTTCGCGGACGGCTCAGAGGCGGCGGCCAAAGAATTCGATGCCGACATTGAAGTCATCGGAGCAGAGAATGAAACGGACATCGACGGTCAAATCAGGCTGGTGCGGGAGACGATCGGCCGGGAGCCGGATGCGATTGTGCTGGCGGCCTCGGATTTCAACCGGCTCGTGCCAATTGCCGAAGAAATCGGGAAGGCGGACATCCCGCTCATTACCATCGATTCAGGTATTAACAGCGATTTGCCGCTAAGCTTTATCGCAACCGATAATGTGGCTGCCGGAGAGAAATCCGGCAATTTGATGGTCGAGCAGCTGCCCGGCAGGCGCGGCAAAGTAGCCATCATAAGCTTTGTAAGGGAGACGGCGACACAAATCGAACGGGAGCAAGGGGTACGCAATATTTTGGAGAAGACGCCCGGTGTGGAGGTGGTCGGCACATTTTACAGCGACGGGATCGAACGCAAAGCTTATGAAACGGCGCTTGAGCTGCTGGAGAAGCATCCCGATCTGGCAGGCATTGTCGGGCTGAACGAGCCGTCCTCCGTCGGTCCCGGCAAGGCGCTGCGCGAGCTTGGTTTGCTGGGGCGGGTTAAGCTGGTCGGTTTCGACAGCTCGGTTGAAGAGGTGAAGCTGCTGGAGGAAGGCATCATGCAGGCAACTGTCGTACAGCGGCCGTTCAATATGGGCTATTTGGGCGTCAAAACAGCCGTGCAAATCCTTCGGGGCGAGAGAGTACCCAAGGTCATCGATACCGGCTCCGTCATTATTACGAAGGCCAATATGTATGAAGACGAAAATCAGAAGCTGCTTTTCCCGTTTGTGGGAAAGTAGCTTTTTTTCCATTTATGAAGGAAGGAATATCTCCCACTCATGAAAGTAAGATATTCAAGCTTTTGTGGAAGTTATTCTATTCTTTCTAATTGTGAATCCGCTTACAATAAGGGCGTGAGGTGATCGCATGAACGAAGTGTTAGTCCGTATGGAAGAGATCAGTAAAGCGTTCCCCGGCGTTAAGGCGCTCGACCGTTGCCGGTTCGAACTGCATGCAGGCGAAGTCCATGCTTTGGTTGGAGAGAATGGCGCGGGAAAATCGACCTTAATGAAAGTGTTGACCGGTGTCTACGCCAAGGATGAGGGCACAATTTTTTATAAAGGAAAGCTATTCGACGCTGCAAACACAAAGGCGGCGCAGGATGCAGGTATTGTTATGATCCATCAGGAGCTGAATCTGGCCCAGGATCTGACCGTCGCCCAGAACATCTTTATCGGACGCGAACCGCGTCTGGCCGGGCTGTTCATTGATGAGAAACGCCAGGAAAAGATGGCGCAGCAGCTGCTCGACCGGCTGAATCTGAACATCAGTCCGCGAGAGGTTGTTTCCGGGCTGACGGTCGCCAAGCAGCAAATGGTGGAAATTGCCAAAGCACTGTCATTTCATGCACAAACGCTCATTATGGATGAACCGACAGCGGCATTAAGCGATACGGAAATTGAGGATTTGTTCGGCATCATCGGACAGCTGCGCGCGCAAGGTGTCGGCATCGTTTATATTTCCCATCGGATGGAGGAGCTGAAACGGATAACGGACCGCATTACGGTTATGCGCGACGGAGCTTATATTAATACCGTAAAAACGGCCGATGTGACGAGCGATCAAATTATTTCGATGATGGTCGGCCGCGAGTTTTTTCATAGCGTTCGCAGCGATATCGTAACTGAAAGCAGCGAGTCTGTATTGGAAGTAAAAGGGCTTTCCCGGGGCAATACGCTGAAAGATATCCATTTTAGACTGCGCAAAGGCGAAATTCTCGGGTTCGCCGGTCTGGTGGGAGCCGGCCGCACGGAAGTCGCCCGGGCCGTGTTCGGAGCTGACCCGATCGATTCCGGCGAAATTTTCATTCGTGGCAAAAAGGTGACGATGCGCAGTCCGTACGACGCCGTCCGCCATGGCATCGGCTATTTGTCTGAGGACCGCAAGCGGTTCGGCTGCATAGTCGACATGGATGTGAAAACAAATGTCGCCATCGCCTCCTTCGGCTCCTTCACCGGGGCCGCAGGCTTAATGAAAGACGGAGCCATCGCCAGTGCAGCGGACGGCATCGTGGAGAAGCTTCGGGTGAAGACGCCCGGCATCCATCAGAAGATGAAATTCCTTTCCGGCGGCAATCAGCAGAAGGTTGTTATCGGCAAATGGCTGACGCGCAACTGCGACATTCTGATCTTCGATGAACCGACGAGAGGGATCGATGTCGGTGCGAAGAGCGAAATCTACAAGCTGCTGGATGAGCTGGCGGCACAGGGCAAATCGATTATTATGATTTCTTCGGAGCTGCCGGAAATTCTCCGTATGAGCCATCGTGTGATTGTGATGTGCGAGGGACGCATCACCGGCGAGCTGCAGCATGATGAAGCATCGCAAGAAAGCATTATGAGTCTGGCAACAAAGCATATGGCCTAGCGGCCAAACCTTCAGTCCAAGAAAGAGAGGGAACCGGACATGAACTCGAATCCGTCCGTTGCAACAACGAAAACGTCCCGCCTCCCGTCAGGGATGCTCCAGCAGCTGCTGGCTTTCGCGAGCCTGATCATTCTGATCATCGTATTTTCACTATCATCGGCCAATTTCTTGCAGTTCTCGAACATTGCCGGCATTTTGCTGTCGACGGCTGTAATCGGCGTATTGGCGTTAGGTTCTACCTTCGTGATCATTACCGGCGGCATCGACCTGTCGGTCGGCACCGTGATGACGCTCAGCGCCGTTATGACCGGCGTGTTCATTTCGTACTGGGGTTTTCCGGTACCGCTTGGCATTATTGGCGGGATTCTAACGGGTGCAATATGCGGTTTCCTGTCGGGTTTTTTCGTCTCCAAGCTGAAAATTCCGCCGTTTATTGCGACGCTGGCCATGATGATGGTCGCCAAAGGGCTGGCGTTAGTCATCTCGGGGGCAAAACCGATTTATTTCACGGATGCGCCGGTATTTTCAAAAATTTCGCTAGGCACATTGTTCCCCGGCTTCGGCATTCCGAACGCGGTTCTGATCTTCTTTGCCGCAGCGGCGATCGGCAGCATTTTGTTGTCCAAAACGATTGTCGGCCGTTACAACTTTGCGTTAGGCAGCAATGAGGAGGCGACCCGGCTTTCCGGCGTCAACGTGAAGTACTGGAAAATCGTTATTTACACCATAACAGGTACGTTCACCGGTCTGGCCGGTGTGTTGATGGCATCCCGCTTAAGCTCGGCCCAGCCCGCTCTTGGCCAGGGCTATGAGCTGGAAGCAATAGCTGCCGTCGTCATCGGCGGCACGTCGCTAAGCGGAGGCAAAGGGACGATCATCGGCACGGTCATCGGCGCGCTGATCATGAGTGTGCTGACGAATGGGCTTCGCATCATGTCGGTACCGCAGGAATGGCAAACGGTCGTCGTCGGCCTCGTTATTCTGCTGGCGGTGTACACGGACATTTTGCGCCGTAAATCTGCATAAGGCATAACGGCCCGGCGCAGCTTCTGCAAGCAAAAACTTTTAAGGGGAGATCTGGAATGAAGAAGAGAACATTCGGCAAGTTCGTTACGGTTGCATCTGCACTGACGCTGTTTGCGGCACTTTTCACGGGATGCGGCAGCAGTTCGGAAGGTTCCGGCGGAGGAAACGGGGCAGGAGGGGACAGCGGCAAAATGTATATTCCGATCGTCTCCAAAGGGTTTCAGCATCAGTTCTGGCAGGCTGTCAAGCAGGGAGCCGAGAAAGCGGCCAAGGAGCTGGATGTGCAGATTACGTTTGAAGGTCCGGAATCCGAATCGCAAGTCGACAAGCAGATTGAAATGCTGCAGGTAGCGCTGGATAAGAAGCCGGCGGCGATTGGATTCGCAGCGCTTGACAGCAAGGCCTCCATTCCGCTGCTGGAGCAGGCAAAGTCGGGCAACATCCCGGTCATTGCCTTCGATTCCGGCGTTGAAAGCGAAATTCCGCTGGCAACAGCCGCAACGGATAATATTGCAGCAGCCGGTCTGGCCGCCGACAAGATGGCAGAACTGATTGGCAGCGAAGGTGAAGTGGCGATGATTGTGCACGATCAGACGAGCCGCACAGGGGTTGACCGCAGGGACGGCTTCAAGAAACGGATCGAGGAAAAGTATCCGAACATCAAAATCGTCGATATTCAATACGGCGGCGGCGATCATCTGAAATCGACTGACCTGGCCAAGGCGATTATGCAGGCTTACCCGAACCTGAAAGGCTTTTTCGGTTCCAATGAAGGCTCGGCGATCGGTGTGCTGAATGCAGTAAAAGAAATGAACATGCAGGGCAAAATCACGCTGATCGGCTATGACTCCGGCAAGCAGCAGATTGACGCCATCCGCAATGGGGAAATGGCAGGCGCCATCACGCAAAATCCGATCGGCATTGGCTATGAAACTGTGAAAGCGGCAGTCGCCGCAGCCAAGGGAGAAAAAGTAGAGGCGAATATCGACACTGGTTTTTTCTATTATGACAAGTCGAACATGGATAATGAAGAGATTAAAGCAGTGCTCTATGAATAAGCCGATTCGAGAGCAGAGAGGAGAGCGCCAGGGTATGGAACTTTACATTGATACAGCTGATCTGAAGCAAATAAAAGAAGCGATGTCGTGGGGGATTTTGGAGGGGGTGACGACAAACCCCTCTCTTATCGCCCGCGAGAAGCGCGGGTTTGAGGAACAAATCCGGGATATCGCTAAGGAGGTGCAGGGAAAAGTTTGGTGTCAGGCAACAGGTGCGGATGCCGCTGCAATGGTGGAAGAAGCCCGCATGTTTCAAAGTTGGGCGACAGATGTCGTCGTTAAACTGCCCATGGGAGCTGAAGGCATCAAGGCGGCCAGCCGGTTGTCGAAAGAAGGCATCGAGACAAATATGACGCTTGTCTATTCTGTCGGCCAGGCGGTGCTTGCCGCCAAGGCCGGCGTACAATATGTCAGCCCTTATTTGGGACGGGTCGACGATGTGGCCTGGTCCGGGGCGAACCTGATCGGTGACATCGCGGCCGCCTTCAGTCAGCTCGGATTGCCGACCAAAGTAATTGCTGCAAGCGTTCGCGGACCGCAGCAAGTGCTCGATATGTTCCGTCTCGGCGCGCACGCCGTGACAACCTCATACCCTGTGCTTGTTGCGATGATGAAGCATCCGATGACCGACATCGGATTGGAAGGATTTATGCAGGACTGGAGAGAGGCGGGATTGTAAAGCTAAGGGGGCGGTGAGATGTCGCGTTATATTATGGCCCACGATTTGGGCACTTCTGGCCATAAATGCTCGGTCTTTAATTTGAACGGAAAGGCCGTGGCCTCTGCCTCAATGTCTTATCCGACCTATTACGGCGAACGGGGCGCGGCCGAACAAGATCCAGCTGACTGGTGGGAGGCGGTTGTGCAGACAACGCGCAGCGTGCTGGAGCGGGTCGAGCCGGCGTCGATCGCCGCAATCGGTTTTAGCGCCCACATGATGGGTGTCTGTCCGGTGGATCATGAAGGCACACCCCTTGGGCGGGCGATGATCCATGCCGACACCCGCAGCGCGGAGCTGGAGCAGGAGGCATTCTCGCTCATCGATCCGGTCCGCTTTTACGAAAGGACAGGCAATCGGCTCGACAGTCACTATCCGCTGCTAAAGCTGCTGTGGCTGAAACGGCGGCGCCCGGATATTTACCGCAGAGCAGCACATTTTGTGCAGGCCAAGGATTATCTGGTGTGGAAAATGTCCGGCATGCGGGGGATCACCGACTTTTCGGATGCTTCTCTTACCGGGATGTTCCATATTGGCAAATGCCGCTGGGACGATGATATTATGGCGGCGTTCGGTATTGAGTCCGCGAAGCTGCCGGATATTGTGCCGTCGGCAACGCCGGCCGGCGGTGTAACGGCCGAAGCGGCGGCAGCGACCGGGCTGCTGCCGGGGACGCCGGTTATTTTGGGCGGCGGCGACGGTTCTTGCGCTGCGTTAGGTGCAGGGGCAATCGCCCCGGGCGACGCTTATGTCTATCTCGGGACGACCGCTTGGGTCTCGCGGGTCGTGGGCGCGCCTGCGCTGGATACAAGCAGGCGGATCTTTACAATGTGCGGTCCGACGGCCGGACTGTACAACGCGCTGGGCACGATGCAAACAGCGGGGGCCGCATACCAGTGGGCAGTCCGTGAGCTTGCATCGCGAGAGAGTTTACTGGCAGGGCAATCAGGACAGACAGGACAGATTGGACAGGCTGGACAAACAGGTCAGTCACCATATGAACTCGTTGAAAACGAAATCGGCAAATTGCCTTGGGGAGCGGATGGTTTGCTGTTCCATCCCTATCTGATGGGCGAGCGGTCACCATTATGGGATGAAGAAGTGCGCAGTTTATTTTTTGGCCTCAGCTTGAGCCATACACGTTTTCACATGCTGCGCGCTGTTCTGGAAGGTGTCGCTTATGCGCTCCGTTCAATTGCTGAACCGCTGCAGGAAAGCATTCCCATTGACCGTTATACAGTGATTGGCGGCGGTATGAAAAGCCCGGCTTGGCGTGAAATTATGGCCTCTGCGTTAGATGCGCCGATCCGCGTACCGCTGCAGATGGAAGAGGCGACATCCCTCGGGGCGGCGATGTCGGCCGGTGTAGCTATCGGCGCATACGCCGATTATGCCGATGCCTGGCGCCAGTTCGATGGGGGCAGCTATGAATATAAGCCGCAGGCCGACCGCGACCGCGTGCTCGCAGGATACAGCTTATACCGCGAGTTGTACGACCGGCTGCAGGAACTGTATCCGCAGCTTCAGCAATTGAGGTAGCTGAATTGCCTAAACTGGGGAGAGCTCGCTCGTAGCAGGACATACGGTCCGCTCTGGTCCGCTCGTTCATGTTGAACGAATGCTAACGGATGCCACAGACGCTATTTGCGAAAATTCGACCGATTTAAAATTGTAACGGAACTGTGAGCCCCTATTTGATGATGATGAGCCCGATTTCGCAAGAAAACGTCGAATTAAGATCGCTCATTTCCGTTAGATTTCAAAAAGGAAGGTAATTGACGAAATAAGGTCCGTGGCTTCCATTAGGGCCGCAAACGAACCTGACAACCCATATTCGGCTCAAAATGGGGCCTTGCGGGCTGTAACGAATCTACCGATCGTTATTCACCTAAAATCGGCCGCTTCCCCGCCTTTTTTCCATCAATAGCGTGTCTGAGGTTCGTTACACGCGAATCAAGTCGATTTTTCGGCCAATAGCGTGTCTCAGGTTCGTTAGCCCTCATCGTCAACATAGGGAGGATGAAATGGAGGGCCTCCGATTTGAAGGGGATTCGATTTTGCTGTAATCGAAAGGGAGAAAATGCATGTAGTTCCTCGTGAGAGGAGGAAAAATCCTTTTTAAAATAATAAAAAGGATTTTTTTATTTATAATCTGTCCTCAGCGTGAATACAATGATTTTGAAAGCTCCTTATTACCAACTGATAAAGGTGGGGGTTGAGCGTGAGGAATCATACGTTGGCAAGCAAAGCGGCGTTCGTGCTGCTGGCATGTGCGCTTATGTTTTCGCTGGCACTTACGGCGTGCGGTAACGGGGGAAACAAGGGTGGTAACGGCGGCCAGAGCGACGGCAACAAATCAAAGGTTGTTGTATGGTATTTATGGGGCGGAGCTGAAGGGGAGGTTATGGAGGAAATTATTCAGGACTTCAACAGTAGCCAGGATAAATATGTAGCTGAAGGTCTGTCCGTACCGGATGAACAAAAAGTGAAAGTGGCGATCGCAGGCGGCAACGGGCCGGATGTGACGGATTCCTTCGATTGGAGCGTCCCGCAGTATGCCCAACAGGGAATTGCTCTTTCGCTGGAGGAGTTGATTGCCAGAGATCAATATGATTTGGCGGATTTTATTCCAGCTGCCATGGAAGCGGTCAAATATGACGGCAAAGTTTATGCGCTGCCGCTCAATGTTTCTTTTTCGCTGATGTATTACAACAAAAAACTGCTGGCTGACGCGGGGTTTACAGAGCCGCCGAAAACAGCCAGCGAACTGCTTGAAGTGGCCCGCAAGACAACGAAGCTCAACGCCGACAAGTCGATTGATGTGCTTGGTTTTCCGTCATACCCGTCTGAAGGCCATGCATTCAGCGCAATGGCCTATGGATTCGGATCAACCTATTTGAATGCTGATGCTACAGAGTTGACGATGAATAATGAAAGCACGATGGCGGCGATGAAGCTCATTACGGATTATAATACTGAATTCGGCGTTGATAACATCCGGCAAGTTCAGGCATCCGGCAAATGGCTCGACCCTACCGATCCATTCCTGACGGGCAAGCAGGCGATTCGTTTTGACGGGCCATGGCTCTCCGCCCATATTAAAAAGAAACAGATTGATATCGATTACGGCATCGCGCCGCTGCCATATCTGGACAGCAAACCTGAGAGCGCCGGCGGCGGAGTAAACAGCAGCTCAATCTTCTACATTGCCAAGACGGCGAAAAATGTTGACGGCGCCTGGGCGTTTATGAAGTATCTCTATTCTCCCCCGGCGTTGGCCAAGTTTTTGGTGAAGCTCGGCAATATTCCGGCGACGAAGGCAGCTATGGATGAGCCTGCAATGCAAGAACTTGCCGACGGCAAGCAAATCATTGAGCTGAGCAAAAGCCCGAATTTGAAATCAATCCCGAATTTTGTGAAGCGGAACGACTTTGATAAAGCGATGAACGAGGAACTGGAGTTAATGTTCAATCTCAAGCGATCGCCGGAGGAAACGATGAAAGCATTGGAAGAACGTTTAACTCCAATGTTGAAGTAAGCCGTGATTCAGCAGCAATGCATGGTGTCGCGGCAGTGCATCCTCTCCGCCCCGCCCGGAAAGCGGAGGGGATGACTTCCCAAGGAAATGAGGGAGACCAGTGTGCTAAGGAGGACGACGATAACCGGTTTGCTTTTTTCCAGTCCGTTTATAATTGGATTTTTGGTCTTTACGTTATATCCGATTGGCGCTTCTCTCGTCTACAGCTTTACCGATTTTAATATGTTCAAGGCGCCGACATGGGTCGGGCTAGACAATTATAAATGGGTGTTGAGCGAGAAGGAAGTGTGGAAAAGTATTACCAACACCCTCTATATGGTGCTTTTTGCTACCCCTGTAAGCCTCATCGTCGGATTGCTGCTTGCGCAGTTGCTGAACATAAAAGTGAGAGGGCAGTCTGTTTACCGCACGCTGTTTTATATTCCGTCCATCGTCCCGGCGATTGCCACCTCGCTGGTATGGATGTGGGTGCTGAACCCGAAGAGCGGGCTGATCAATACAGCGCTCAGCTATATCGGCATTCGCGGCCCCAACTGGCTGCTGGATCCGGTCTGGACGAAGCCGTCGCTGATTCTTATGGGGGCATGGGGAGCCGGGGGAACGATGATTATTTTTCTGGCTGCACTGCAGGATGTGCCGAAAAGTTTGTATGAATCCGCAGAAATGGACGGCGCAGGCAAAATCCGCAAGTTTTTCAGCATTACACTGCCGAGCATTTCACCCATTATTTTGTTTCAGTTAATTATGGGCTTGATCACTTATTTTCAATATTTTGCCCAGGCGTTCATGCTGGCTTCCTTAACGAATTCGGGCGCCAATCAGACGATGGCCGGTCCGGAAAAGTCGCTGCTTTTTTATGCGATTCTGCTGTATCGCGAGGCTTTTGTCGATTTTCGCATGGGGCATGCCAGCGCAATGGCGTGGATTTTATTCATCATCACGTCAGTCGTCACTTATCTGATCTTCCGCACGTCGAACCGCTGGGTCACATATGGAGGTGAATGAGATGACAGCCGCTACGGCAAATGCGCTCGGACGGTCAAGGTCTGGCGGGCGCGGAGGGAAAATCGTCTCGCATTTCTTTCTTGTTTTGTTCGGAATTGTGTTTGCGGCACCGCTCTGCTGGCTGCTGCTCACTTCGATCAAGTCGGACAAGGAGCTGTACGCCAACCCTCCGGTCATCGTGCCGCCATCGCCCCGATGGGCGAATTATGCGGATGTGTTCCGGGAAATTAATTTTATCGGCATGACCTGGAATACGCTGTTCATTTCCCTGTTATGCGTAATCGGAATTATGTTCTCGGCTCCGCTTGTCGCTTATGCCTGCTCGCATATCGACTGGAAAGGGAAAAAGCTGATATTTGCGCTGGTCATTGCGACTCTGCTGCTTCCTTATCAGGTGACGATGATTCCGACTTATATGATTTGGAATAAGCTGGGTATGATTGGCACTTATGTTCCGCTTGTATTACCGGCTTTTTTAAGTGCGGGCGCGGGGTACTATATTTTTTTGCTGCGGCAGTTTTTTATGACGATTCCGCCATCCTTGATTCAGTCGGCGAAAATTGACGGGGCCTCGGAACTCCGCATTTATGCGCAAATATTGCTTCCGCTGAGCAAGCCGATCATCGCCACGGTGGGGGTGCTCATTTTTCTGGCGACCTGGTCGGACTTTCTCGGCCCGCTGCTTTATTTGAACAATGAAAAACATTACACGCTCTCGCTGGGGCTATACGCCTTTATGCAGACGCATTATGTCATGTGGGAAAAATTAATGGCTGCCTCCGCCATGTTTACGTTACCGATTATCGTCTTGTTTTTCTTTGCCCAAAAGCAGTTTATTGAAGGAATTACGCTGACGGGCATCAAGGCGTGAAAAGCGTCATAAGGACAGGAGGGACGCACAGTGAAGTTATCGGCTGAACAGAAGCATTTTTTTGCAGAAAATGGTTATCTGGTTGTGCCAGATCTATTAAGTCCGGACCAGTTGGCTGAGCTGAAGACGATGGTGGACAGGGTGCTGGATGGTTCGGTCAAACCGGAGCGCGGCAGGCCTGATGGCGATTTTATGCTGCAGCTGGAGCCCGGTGTCAAGGATCGTGCGGACATCCCGCGCAAGGATAAAATCCGTGTGGCGTTTCATTTATGTCATACGCATTCCTATTTTTGGAATCATGCGGCAAGGCCGGAAATTGTTGATGTAATTGAGTCGCTGCTTGGTCCGCAAATCAGGCTGTATACCGACCAGCTATTCGTCAAACCGGCCAATCACGGAAGCGAAGTGCCCTTTCATCAGGATCATGCGTACTGGACACAGGTTCAGCCTTATAACATGATCAGCTGCTGGTTGGCGCTGGACGATGCAACCGTTGAAAACGGCTGTGTTCATATGCTGCCGGGCACGCATAAACAGTTACTGCCGCACCGCGAATTTGAAGGAACGCAAAAATACGGCTTGCTGGAGGAGGACGTGGAGCTTGCCGGAGAAGTGCCTGTCGAAATAAAGGCCGGCGGCGCGATGTTCCATCATTCGCTGACGGTCCACCGCAGCTTTCCCAATCGAAGCGATAAAGGCCGCCGGGGCCTGGTGTCCATCTACATGCCGGCTGATCTGACCTTCGTCAAACCGTGGGACTTCGAATATGGGTTTAAGCAAATCCGCGGATGATTATGATGAATTAGCAAAATAAATAATAGTCCAAGGAGCCTGGCTGTAGCCAGGTCCTTGTTTTTTAATGCTGACGATGAGAGCTAACGAACCTGGGACACGCTATTGGCCGAAAAATCGGCTTGTACCGCGTGTAACGAACCTGAGACACGCTATTGATGGAAAAAAGGCGGGGAAGTGGCCGATTTTCGGTGAATAACGATTGGTAGATTCGTTACAGCCCACAAGGCCCATTTTGAGCCGAATAAGGGTTGTCAGGTTCGTTAGCGGCCCTTCAACTCAAATCTGCCAAGCAACTCCAACAATGGTTCTCGGGGTTACCCAGCTAACGTCCTCGGCCACACCTGCTAAGAACGAGCATGAGGTGGAGCAGCGGTGCCGCCTTCATGGCATTCGAACTCGGTAAAGCGGTAAGCAATGCCGCTAGTTTGGCGTGAATTCATAATGTCGACCAGCAGATCGACCGTTTTTTCTTTTTTCTCGGCTGGCACGTAGAAGGTCGTAAGCTGAGGGATGCTCACTTTGACCAGCTCGGACAATCCGGAGCCGATCAGGCTGACTTGCTGGGGCACAGCTACCCCATACTCTTTCAGCCGTTGCAGAACGCCGAACTGTATGACAGTATTGGCGCAGAAGGCGGCTGTGTATTCGATTCGCAGCTTTTGTGTACGTTTGCACAGCTCGTAGCCATTCTCCTCGTCGCTGATCTGCACAAGTCCTTTATCGATCGGAATGCCATGATCGGTGAGGGCCTGCTCATACCCTTCCAAACCAAGCTGGTGAATGTCATAGTCCAAGTTGCCGAGAAAAAGCGCAATCCGGGTATGGCCGAGAGAAATAAGGTAGCTGGTAGCGTCATAGGCCAGCTTGCGGTCATCAATAGCCGCAAAGTTGACTTTTTCGATGTTGCCCAGCAAAGGGAGACCGGCAAAAATATAAGGTGCATTGGAATTGCGGAATATCTCGACAATGGTATCATCGACATCCCCGGAAACGATAAATCCTTCAATCTCCTGATTATTCAGCAGCCGCTGCAGTTTATCCAACGATTCCGCATTAGAACGAATGTTCATAAACACAAGCCCATATTTATAACGGCTGGCTGCTTCCTCCATCGTTTTAAGGTCAGCCATATAACGCGGGTCATCTGCTTCACGGTCATAGAGAACATAGCAGAGCTTCGGACTGACTTCAACATCGCGATAACCCAGATCCTGTGCGGCTTTCAGTATCTTTGACCGGGTTTCGGCAGAGATGGTGCTGCTGGGTGAATTGTTCAAAACGAGCGATACGGCAGTACGTGAAATACCGAGGTAATTTGCAATATCTTTCTTAGTAACCATCAAATGCGCTCCTTCGCAGAAGCTCCGTTTGCACGGAGTTTATAACGATAGGTATATTTTAACCGTTTATAACGGGTTTCGTCAATGAAAAACAAGCGAGTTGGTCAGGGGGGATTTTTCCGAAAAAACGCGTTAGTCCTAGATCTAACAAGAATTATCGATATTGGACACAGAAAAATCAAAAATAACGAAAATATTTTACAGGAAAATTTTGTTGACAACGTTTATAACGTGGGTTATATTCGTTTTGACAAAAGTAAAGAGCTGGAAGGGGGTTGATTGCTTGATGCGCCCAATCACCGCAATATTAATTGGGGCCGGAGCGAGAGGGCGGATGGTGTATGGCCGGTATGCCGCACAGTATCCGTCGGAAATTAAAATCGTCGCTGTGGCGGATCCAGATCGAGAGCGCAGGCAGCTTGCGGTGGAGGAGCATGGGATTCAGGCAGCTCGCAGTTATATTAGTTGGGAGCAGCTATTGACAGGAGAGCGAATCGCCGATGTCGCCATCATAGCAACGCAAGACAAAATGCATTATTCACCGGTTTTGAAAGCGCTGTCTTTAGGCTATCATATTTTGCTGGAGAAACCGATGTCGCCATCTTTGACTGAAGTGCTGGATATGGCGGGAGCAGCTAAGGAGCAGGGACGGATGTTGACCGTATGCCATGTGCTGCGTTATACGCCATTCTGGTCCAAGATAAAGGAACTGTTAGCTGGCGGGGCAATCGGCGAGATTGTATCGATCCAATTAAGTGAAAATGTAGGCTATTTTCATATGGCGCACAGTTTTGTAAGGGGAAATTGGCGAAGTGCGGCAGAAACGAGTCCGATGATTTTGCAAAAATCATGTCATGATATGGATTTGATTTCTTGGTTGATGGGGAAAGCTTGTCTGCGCGTAAACTCTTACGGCTCCTTAGTGCACTTTCGTCAAGAGCATGCCCCGCAAGGAGCGGCGAATCGCTGCACGGACGGTTGCCCGGTCGAGCGGCAATGCCCGTATTCGGCGAAAAAGATTTATGCCGAGGACCCGACGCATGAATGGTCGCAATTCATTACACATGAGCTGACTGAGCAGGGAATTATGCAGGCATTGCAGAAAGGGCCGTTCGGCCGCTGTGTGTACCGCTGCGATAATGATGTCGTCGACCATCAAGTGGTCAATATGGAGTTCGAGGGCGGAGCGACTGCCGCCTTCACAATGTCGGGATTTACCCACGAATGTTCCCGTACGATCCAAGTTATGGGGACGCATGGTGAAATTAGAGGCCACATGGAGAAAGGGGAGATTGATCTTTATCCCTTCGGCAGAAAGCCGGTTCACTACGATATTCAAGGGGAAGGCAGGCATGGCGGCGGCGATGAACAGCTGATGCGCTCATTTGTGGCGCAGGTGCGTGCGGCCGATATTGGCGGAGCGGCCAGGGAGCAAGGGCTGACCTCGGCAGAAGTGTCGGTACAAAGCCATCTGATGGCATTTGCGGCGGAGCAGTCGCGCGTTGCCGGCGGTCATTCCGTTGAGATCAAGGAACTGCTGCGGCGGGGAAGCTTGACATCGGCAGTTTAAGACAAGGGGAATATTAATTTATTGATCAGGGGGATTGTACAATGGGGAAAAAATCAGTGGTCATGATGCTGTCAGCAATGATGGTTGCGCTTACGATGGCTGGCTGCTCGGGTGGTAATGGAAGCGGAACCAACAAGCAGGGCGAAGTGGACAAAAATACAAATCCAGCGAATACTAACAAGACCAATGACACCGGCAAGGAAGCCGGCCAGCAGCAAAATACTACTGCCGAGAAAGAAGTTTATCCCGAGAATGGCTTGCCTAAGGATGAGAAGGTCGTCCTGAAGGTCGGCTTCTGGGAAAATGGCGGCGGGCGCTCATGGATGGATGCGGCGATGAAGAAATTTACAGATAAATACCCGAACGTCACCTTCGATATTACATCGACGCCGACATTGGAGACGATTCTTGAGCCCAAAATTGCTGCCGGCGACGATAATGATATGTATGATCTGTTCTTCCCGAGATTTACGGCGGCCGGGCAATTTGACCGTCTGATGGAAGCGGGCAAAATTGAGCCGCAGGATGATTTATGGGATCGGGAGCTGCCAGGGGAGACAGGAAAAACGTTAAAGTCGGTTATTTCAAACGATATGTACGAAGGGTCGCACAACGGCTCGTTGAATATGACCGGCAGAGTGCCGGTAGCCGGATTTACGGCCGGACTGTTTTTTGATCAAACGTTCTTTGATGAGAATGGATGGAATAAAGATCCGCAAACATGGGATGAGTTCGTAGCGCTGATGGAGGCTATTAAAGCGAAAAATATCATTCCAATCACGTTCCCGGGCGTGTATGCGGGCTACTTAACGAATTATACGTTTGATTTACTGCCGTTCTCGTTGGCAAAAGCGGCCGGGAAGTTCGATGCCTATATTGACAATTTCCGCAATTACAAAGGCCCGCAGCTGACGACGGATGAAAATAAAGAAATGTGGAACAGATTGTACGATTTCGGCAAGAAGGGTTATTTCCCTAATGGTGTAGCTGCTCTCAATCATACGCAATCGCAGATGCAGGTGCTGCAGCATAAAGCGGCGCTCGTGTCGACAGGCGACTGGGTCGGCAACGAGATGAAGGACAGTACGCCGGATGGATTCAAATGGGGCTTTATGGCGATCCCGGCCACAAATGATAAGGAGCAGACGATCTTTATTAATTCTGGCGTCACCGATGTCGGTTTTGCCATTTGGAAAAATAAACCTGATCTCATCAAGAAGTGGGCAAAGGAGTTCATTTTGAGTCTGTACAGCTTTGAAATTCAAGAAATTATTGCTGCAGAAGCAGGCGCATTCCCGTCTCGCCTGGATTTTGGCGATGACCCGGCGCGCATTGCCAAGCTGCAGCCGGCTCCGGCAGCGGTAATGGAGTATGCGACCAAGCATAAAGTGGAATATATTTCATTCCGCCGCAATTTTGCGCTCACAAGTCCGGAGGCCGGACAATCGTCGAAGCTGGTTTCCGAAATGATAACAGCAGTTGCTAATGCGAAGAAGGAGCCAATCGCTACTTTGGAGGAAGCAGAGAAGCTGCTGCAGCAAAGTATCGAAAAGGATCGCCCATAGCGGCAATTTGGAGCACGGGGAAAGGGAGAAGGGGGATTCACCGTAAGTCCCCCTGCCCTTTCTCACAAGTAAGGAGGTAGCGCGTTGGCTATTGGAATGGAGCAAGTGGCGACAACTGTAAACACCCGGAAGGGGAGCGCTAACGCAAAGCGGCAAAAAATCATTTTTCTGATGATCGCAATTGTGCCATCATTTGCAGGTTATCTGCTGTTTACGCTTTATCCGAATATACTCTCCATCTACTACTCATTATTGGAATGGGATGGCTTGACGGATGCCAAATTTGTCGGCTTCAGCAATTACATTCATATGATATCTGACAAGTTTGTGTGGCGCGCCTTATATCATAACGCGGTTTATATGGTAGTCGTGCCGGCTGCGATTGTCTTTATATCGCTTTTGATAGCTTTTTTGCTGAACAACAAGCCCTATCGGGAAAATCCGTTTTACAAGGTGCTTTTCTTTTTTACCAATGTGTTGTCAACGGTAGTAGTTGCGCTGTTATGGACCTTTATGTACGATGGCAGCTTTGGACTGCTCAACGGCATTCTTAAATTGCTTGGCCTACCGATAGAAGATTTTTACTGGCTTGGCGATACGAGAACGGCGATTTGGGCGCTTGTACTGCCAATGATCTGGGGTGGTGTCGGGCTATATGTCGTTATTTTTATGAATGCAATCAGCGCGATCCCCAAATCGCTCTATGAAGCGGCCACTCTGGAGGGCGCGCGTCCGATACAGATTTTGTTTCGCATTACCATCCCGCTTATTCGCGGCGTTATCCGCGTCTGCGTCATTTTCGTCGTTCTGGGTACGTTGAAAGGGTTCGAAATTATTATGATTATGACCAATGGCGGTCCGGAAGGGTCGACGGATGTCATTGGGCTGTACATGTTCAATATGGCTTTCGGCAAAGAGTACCATAACTATGGTTATGCTTCGGCAATCGGCATGCTGCTGTTCCTGTTTCTTGTCGCTGTAAAGCTGATCATCGACAAATATTATCCGGATGAAGGTGTTGAATTCTGATGGTTGGAAAGAGCAGAGTTGTGGTCGATTTGTTCTGGCGGCTTTTATTATTGTTATGGGCGCTGTCGATTATACTGCCGATTGTCTGGCTGCTGATTCAGTCGCTGCGGACGAATGCCGATTTTTTTCAATCCATATGGGGACTGCCGCAAAAGCTGGAATGGGGCAATTATGAACGCGCGTGGACGAGTTACAATATCGGCAAATCAATGCTGAATACGCTCTATTATGTAGGGGCGGGCCTTTTGTTTGGCACCTTTTTGACCGTGCTGAATGCTTATGCGCTGACGAGAATTGCCTTCAAAGGGCGCAAGCTGCTATGGTCGCTGATCATGCTGTCCTTATTTTTGCCGGGGATTAACGCTTTAGTGCCGCAATATATTTTGATGAAATCTCTTCATTTGACGAATAGTCTGACAGGGCTTGTCGTGCTCGACAGTTTGGGGGAAAACGTGTTCTTCCTTATGCTGTTGGGCGGATTTATGTCCTCGCTGCCCAAAGATTTGGAGGAAAGCGCCTTTGTGGACGGGGCGACCCTGTTTCAAGTGTTCTGGCGCATTATTGTTCCGTTGTCGACGCCGGGCATTGTTACCGTGGCCATTTTCAAATTTTTAGGGTTGTATAACAATTTCCTCGGACCGTTCATCTATTTGAGCGATCCGGCCAAATACACGATCGGCGTTAATATGTATCAAGCGAATATGAGGATGAACTACAGCGCCGATTGGGTAACGATGTTTGCTGGCGTCATGATTGTCATGGTGCCATCGATCATAATTTATATTCTGTTCCAGCGACGGATCATGGAGGGGGCGACGCTTGGCGCGATGAAAGGGTAGAGCTGCAGCATGCAAGGAAACTACTAAAAGGGAGCGGATTTACAGATGGCCAGGTTGTATGCAGCTAGCAAACGACTAATGGTATGGATGTTAGTAGCAAGCTTAATGATTCCTTTTATTGTTGGCAGTAGTTCAATTGTAAAGGCGGAAGCAGCCGGCGGCAATGTAATTGTCAACAGCGGCTTTGAAAGCGTAACGAATGGCAATCCCGATAGCTGGGTGCATTCTGCAGGAGTGTGGGGAACCGAATTCGGATTAAGCAATACCGAGAAGCACACCGGCAGCTACAGCGTATTTATTAATCATTCCACAGGTGAAGGTTTTCCGTTATGGTCGCCCGCTGCCAGAGTCGCGCTTGATGAGACAAAGGAGTATGAGTTTTCAGTCTGGCTGAAAGTGGCGGACACCAATATGTCGGGAAATCCGATGCTTAATCTCGACTTCTACGGAACGGAAATCAATCCGGTAACGAATGACACGTGGATTGGCGCAACGAATCAAAAGCTGGAGAAGTCCGAGTTTACCGGCGACTGGCAAAAGCTTACTTATCGCTTTCAGCCGCTCGCGGGCGCAAAAGAAGCGATCGTCTATTTGATGGTCACTGGCGGGACTGGCCGTGTCTACTTCGACGATGTCGAGTTTGGACTGGCGGCGGCCGACCCCGACCCTGCAGCCGGCGACTACAAAATATGGACAGCGTCCAATACGATGAACCTGACGCGCAAGGCGAAGCCGCTGGCCTCAACTAGTGTAACGCTCGATATGGCTGGCCGAGAATATCAGAGCGGGCAGGTGCTGGTGACCGCCCAGGATGGCAAAGCGGATATTACGACTGCAACCGTTACAGATTTAACTTATGGAACATCGGTCATTCCGGCCAGCCAAATTCAAATTCTTGTGCAGCAGTATGTGCAGGTGACGCAAACCACCAATGCCGCCCATGGCCCGGGAGCCTATCCGGATGCGCTGGTTCCGCTGGATGCCTATATGAATAAGCATGGCAAAATAGCAGTCAATCCAGGCGACAACCAGGCGCTGTGGTTTACAGTGCGGACAGAGCCGGAAACCCCTGCGGGCGTCTATCAAGGGACGATCGCTCTGACTGTGAATGGCGAAGTGAACAATGTGCCCATCCAGGTTCGCGTCCGCAGCTTCTCATTGCCCGAGGAAAATCATGCCCAGACCGCTTTTGCGATTTGGGGAGGTGACATGCTGCTGGCCGGACATCCGGGGATTGCCGATCAATCGCCGGAATACTGGGAGTTAATGCGCAATTATTATCATTTCATGCTGGACTATCATGTCACGCCTACAGATCTTCCGATACCGGCGAATAATTACAGTCAATATATTTTGGATGCCGAGCCATACATTCATGATCCTCGTGTGTCGGCCTACCGGCTGCCATATACAATAGGAGATTTTGAGAATGGCAAGGCCGCCGCTTTGGTCAACGGTTTGAAACAGAAAGGTCTGCTGGATAAAGCTTATTATTATTTGGGAGGCGAAATCGATGAGCCGACACCGTCGATGTTTCCCAAAGTCATTCAGCGAAGCCAGCAAATTGCTGCCATCGATCCGGACCTGCGGCATGTGGTGACGACAGGGCTGCACGCCGAATTGGAAAACGATGTCAACACCTTTACGCCGCTGTTCAGCGAATTTCTCTCACAGACCTATATCGATGAAGCGAAGCGGTTGCAGGCTGAAGGCGGTCAAATGTGGTGGTACGGGTGTGTCGCTCCTAAATATCCGTATCCGACTTATCATATCGACGACGATCTGATCAGTGCGCGGCTCGTTTCCTGGATGCAGCGGTCTTATGGCATTGAAGGCAATTTGTACTGGTCGGTCAACATTTATAAAAAATATACGGGAACGCAGTATGTTGCCCGCGATATTTGGAATGATCCGCTCGCTTTCCCCGGGGCGAATGGAGACGGTTATCTGCTTTATCCGGGCACAAAATACGGCATTAACGGCCCAATTGCGACCTTGAGATTGCAAACGATTCGCGACGGCAATCAGGATTTTGAATATTTGTGGCTGCTTGAGCAGCGTATTAAAGAGGCATCCCAGCTGCTTGGCGTCGATGTGAAGCTGGAGCAAATCATGCAGCCATACTACGATCGTTTATTTACGAATGTGAAAACGTTTACTAAAAATGTAGGCGAGCTTCAGGCGGTACGCAGCGAAGTGGCCGACCTGATCGAACAACTGGAGCGGGATCCGAAAGCGCTCATCCTGGTGAATGATCATCCGGCGCTGAGCTCCAAGAAGGAAATCGTCGTATATGCAGCGAAGGGAACCGAGGTTGCCGTTAATGGAGAAGCGGTGACGGCTGAGCCTATTGCCAATAATACGATCGCGGTCAGCTACAAAAAAACGGTGACTGTCGCTCCCGGTATGAACCAGGTGACCATTACGCTTCGCAAGGCCGGTCAAGAACTGACGGCAGTGAAGCATATTTATGTAAAGCCGCGTGCGATTGAGCCGATCATGAAAAAGATCATTATTAACAATTTTGCCGATGCGCAATCTCTAACGGGCGTTACAGCGGAATATCAAGTTCAGCTTGAAGGGCCGGTGGCCGATCATGCTACGGGCGAGGGCAAGGCATTGAAGGCGACTGTTCCTGTGCTGACAGGCGAAGCTTATCCGGGTGTGCGTTTTCCTGTCCGTCCGGAGATTCGAAATATTACGGGCTATGAATCGGTGGAGCTGGATATATTCAATGACTCCAGTCAAACGATGAATCTTTTTATCAAGTTTTTTGATTCACACGGAAAAGCATCGGATCATCAGCTTGGAACGTTAGTTCCGGGAGCGAATCATCTCTCCTTCCCGGTTGCGCAGGTCAATCTCGATCGGGAAAATCTTTCTTCTATTTTGTTCTGGACCTTCTCCAGTACAACGCCAGTACCGCTGTATTTCAGCGATCTTCATTTCCTGGCGGTTGACGAAGAGGCGATGAAGGGAATGGAGCTGCCTTTTTCTCCAATTGTTCCTGCGATTGACGGGTCATTGAGCGATCCGGTGTGGCAGCTTGATCGGAAGCTGTCTCACAAGACGGGTACGACAGACAATACAGCGTCTTATGATTTGCGCTATAATGAGGAATATTTTTTTATCGCAGTAGATGTGACCGATAGTCAAGTGATCAACTCGCAAGCGGCGAACCCTTGGGACGATGACTCGGTAGAAATTTTCGTTTCCGGAAGCGGCAATAAGGGCGACTATGACGATCAGACCGTTCATTATGTTTTTCGCTATAATGACAGCACCGTACATGCTTATGGAGCGGGGAACAAGCAAACGGAGGAGATTCTGCACCAATCGCAGCGGACTGCTGGCGGCTATGCGATGGAAATCGCCATTCCATGGCGTACGATCGGCGTCCAGTCAGCGGAGGGGAATGTGATCGGACTTACGATCCACGTCAATGACAAAAACAGCGATAACGCGTCTGCTGCCGCGCAAGGTAAGCTGAGCTTGACGGCGGATGCAGCGAATGATGCTGTATCCTCGCTGCACTGGGCTGACAAGGTACTGACGAAATCGGCGATGACGTTCGCGCTGGGGAAGATTTCGGACCAAGCGCTCGTTATTGACGGGAAGCTGAATGAGGCTGTGTGGAAGCCGAAATATAATATAGGTCAGCGGACCTTCGGTTTCATGAATGATACCCATAATGCCGCCAGCCTGGGGCTGCGTTGGAGCCCAACTTATTTGTACGCCGCGTTCGATGTAAAAGACAGTAATGTGCACGCGCCGCAAACAAAGCCCGTCTGGGAAGAAACAAGCGTCGAACTGTTTGTAGACGGCAACTTCACGCGCGGGGTGCGCGATTCCTCCGCCCATCAATACACAATTCGTTTTGATGACGATACCGTATATTATAATGGCGCAGCAGGCGGTCCGACGGACGGAATCATTCACAAATCGGTGAAGACTGGGGACGGCTATCAGGTCGAAATAGCCATTCCGTGGGAAACGATCGGCGTTACAGCCGAGGAAGGTAAGTGGATCGGAATTACTTCTCATATTAACTTTGTGCAAGACTCCGGGGGCGCTGTACTCGGCTTAACGGAGAACGGAACCGGCGATGTCACGACGACGGCGGATTATCTGGCCTTCCAACTGACGGGAAATAATGATCCGGTTGACCCTGTCGATCCTGGCAATCCTGACAATGGAAGCGGCTCCGGCATTGTCTGGCCGGGCGTACCGGCTGCGAGTTCCAGCGTGCTCACCGTTCTTCCGGGCGATATTGGCTCCGCGCAGCCGAAGATTGAGCTGAAGCCGGAGCAGGCAGAGGTAGCGCTGCCGCTGGCGACACTTCGCAAATTGGCGGACAGCCAGGCAAATCTTCTGCTTGTAAAGGGAGAGGCGCAGCTCACGCTGACCAAAGAATGGGCGGCATCGCTGCTGAAAGGGCAACAAGCAGACGAAGCAGAACTGCATATTCAGTTCAACAAGCTGGATGAAGCAACCGGAAAGCAGCTGGCAGAGCTGGCGGCTAAGACGCAATATGCCGACATTCGGTTAAATGATGCAGCATGGGAGCTTCATGCATGGTGGATCAGCAGCGGCCAAAAGCAAGCGATTGACGAGCTGACGGTCCCATGGATTTTATCGCTGCCGCATGGCCGGCAGGCTCCGGATGGAATCTATCGGCTGCAGGAAGGCGGACAAGTCGCTTATGCAGGCGGCAAGCCAGTGGCAGATCGGCTTGAAGCGGCATTGAAGCAAACTGGTGTTTATGCAGTTTTATCCTATAATAAGAAGTTCGATGATGTAGCTGCCGCTCATTGGGGGGCGAAAGCTATTCAGCAGCTTGCCGCACGGCAGGTTGTTAATGGCACATCGCAATCTGCCTTTACCCCTGAACGCCAAGTAACCCGTGCCGAATTTACGGCTTTAATCGTCAGAGCGCTTGGGCTCGATGAGAAGGAAACAGCTGATAGTATTACTTTCCCGGACGTCAAATCAACGGACTGGTTCGCCGGCGCGGTGGCGGCAGCGGCCAAAGCCGGCTTGATTCAAGGCAATGCTACCGGCAGCTTCTTGCCCGGGGAGATGATGTCGCGCGAGCAGATGGCTGTGCTGCTTGTTCGTGCTTACGAGTGGAAAAATAGGGAGAACGCGGCATTGGCAGAGCGGCCGTCCCGATTTGCCGACGAAGGGCAGATTGCTGCCTGGGCGAAGGCCGGCGTGCATACTGCAGCCGGGCTTGAGCTGATGAAGGGACGCTCTGCAAATTTATTCGTGCCTAAAGGTGTAGTGAGCCGGGCGGAAAGTGCACAGGCAATTTATAATCTGATGAAGGTTATGGGGCTTATATCATAATCGTTCAAAGGGCCAGAATGTTGTATTTTTATACAATATTCAGCCCTTTTTCTTATAATTTTGGCAGAAAGGAGTCAATTGGAAAAAAAACGCCGGGCGGCTACAATTTACAAAATTTAAAGCATGGACGAGCCGCTTTCATGTATACTAGAAGCACTTCACTTGGTTTGGACGTATGGAGGTGCTGTAGTGAATGGCGGTTAGAACATGCCCCAGCTGCGGGGAAGCCAATTCTGAAAATGCGATACAGTGTATCGTGTGCAGCAGTTCGCTCAAAAATGCACCTATAGAAGGGACGCCTGATGCGGACAAAAATTTGGATCAGTTATTCGGGGCAAAGTCTACCCATTGCTGGCATTGCAATGAGAAGGTGGAGCAGGATGCGCTGCGCTGCAAGTATTGCGGTAGTACGATCATTAAACCAACGAGAAATGAAGGAAGATACTATAGCTCGGGAGGAGAGGGCTCGCCGGATGGGTGCGCTATCTTTCTGCTTTTTGCGGCGACCTTTATCATTCCGTTAGTCGGCCTGATTGTAGGCGGGATCTTTGTTTTCAATGATGACCCCGGAAAGCGTGATTTAGGCAAAGGCCTGCTTATTTTTGGATTAGTTATGATCGTGATCTTTTCCTTACTCAGTTACATGTTTTGAGCGAAATTCTACATCTTCCGATGGTTGAAGCGGGGCAATGATGCTATAATAGAGTTAGTTTGGAAAACATTTTTATGTATGGAAAATAAACTCGATCGCTAATCAACGTTGGAGGGGAACTTAAGCCATGAGTGACGGTAATCAAGTGACCGCTATTGTTCATGCCAAGCTGGTAACGCCTCATTCGGTCATTGATAACGGCGTTATCGTTGTCAAGGACGGGCGCATTGCCGAATGCGGCTCGCACAAAGAAATTGCTGTACCTGAGGACGCTTTCATTATCGATGCTGAAGGGCAGTATGCAGGGCCGGGCTTTATTGATATTCACTGCCATGGCGGTGGAGGACATTGGGCCTGGGAAGAGCCGTATTTGTTCGCTTTGTCGCATCTCAAGCATGGGACGACCGGCATTTTGCCGACACTGTTCTATAACCAGAGCCGGGAAAATATGCTTGAAGGTGTGCGCAATGTGGTACAGATGGAGAAGCAGCCGTTCAGCAGCGCGATTGTCGGGATGCATTTGGAAGGGCCGTATATTAATCCGAAATATGGAGCGATTACATCGCCGATCCGCCCGCCGGATCCCGATGAATATCATGCCTTGCTGGAGCTGGCGGGCGACCGGATCAAGGTGTGGACGCTGGCGCCCGAGCTGCCGGGGCAGGAGGAATTTGCCGAAGCCGCGGCCAAATACGATATTGCACTGTCTGTCGGCCATTCCGAAGCGGATGCAGAAACGATTTTTTCGTTTGTGCGCTACGGCTTGCAGATCGGCTGCCACTGCACGAATGCATCAGGCACGACGCCTTCACCGTCCAGGTATGGAGGGACTCGCGAGGTAGGCGTCGATGAAGCGGTGCTCGTCCATGACGATATTTATGCCGAAGTTATCCCGGATGCGAACGGGATTCATGTCCGCCCGCTTATGTGCAAATTGATTTATAAGACAAAGGGGACCGATAAAGTCATTATCATTACTGATGGAATGGATACAGCCGGCTTGCCTAGCGAACCGGGAGATCCGTTTGAGGATGTCAATTATGTTGAAGGTCTGGGCTTATCCGGCAGCAGGCTGACGATGGACCGGGCAGTGCGCAATATGATGCGCCATACTGGAGCAGGGATAGTCGATGCGTTTATTATGGCATCGCTTAATCCCGCGAAGGTGCTCAAGCTGGATAAGGAGATGGGAAGCCTGGAAAAGGGCAAGCGGGCCAATATCGTCATTGTGACAGGGGATATTGAAGTTAAGCAGGTGATGTTGGAAGGTAAGCTTTATAAAGAAGGTTAATTGCCGCAGGCTGGTAACTTTTTGGCAGGGCGAATCGTCTTAACGGATAACATCATGTTTTGGGAGGCGATTCGCCCTGCTGAAGTCGGATCAATTTCGGGCCAAGCTCGTTGTACTATCATTATTGTTTATTGCTACGATATGCTGCCTGGGGCTAGGCGCGTATATACGGCATTATACAGGAAGAGGCATCTATACCTATTTGAATTGGGATATGTTTCTCGCCTGGGTACCGGTCGGATTCGCTTTGCTGCTTGATCTGATCGTGCTAGGCCGCGACAAGGTGCAGCTCTGGCATTATGTCTTAATAGTGCCGATCGGCATGGTATGGCTGTTCTTTTATCCGAATTCAGGCTATCTGGTTACAGATATTTTGCACCCGTTTCTTCATTATAAGCCAATGACGGGCGGCAATTATTTTTATGAAATCGAGTTCTGGCATCATTTGCTGCTCTTTTTTACGGCCGGCGTAATCGGATTGCTGCTGAGCTTCTATTCCTTGTTTTCCTTGCAGGAGCTGGTCAGGCGCCTGTTCGGGCGAGTGGCAGGCTGGCTGTTTGCTCTGGCTGTTCTGCTGCTGAGCAGTTACGGCATTTACATTGGCCGCTTTATTCGCTGGAATAGCTGGGATGTGTTTACCCGGCCGCGCTATTTGCTGCGAGAGCTGGTTTTCATTATGACGGATAAGACGAAGGTGCTGCACATTATTGCATTTTCAAAGGTGATTTTCCTTTGCTTGCTGCTTAGCTATTGCATCCTTGTGGCAATTACGACACTGGCTGCCAGCCGGCGTCCGGTCACGGAAAAATGAGAAACGATCCCTTCACAGCGCTTGATCGGCTGTACGAGAAGGGATCGTTTTTTTGTCACTGTTACTCAGTCAGATTAACGGTCTGTCCGGCACCGATTTTACGCATAACGCCATCCGCGGAAATCCAGATGTCGAGCGAGGACGGATTGTAGACGATCGTTTGCGCGGCGGAAAAACGCAGTTGGCGCATCGCGTTGATATAGTCGACAATTTCAATATTAGTCGCATACCAAATATCGTTTCGCCCGCCAATCATTTGGCAAAATTGCTCGATTGTTTCCCAGTTGTTATCATTGTGGAACTCATAGCTATGACCCCATACATATAAAAGCTGCATATGATCATATCTTTGAGGCTGGAGAAACTGCTCTCCCACCCGGAGCATATCATTGTGGTGACAGGTCGGGTGCCATTCCAGCCAATTGTCCGGCAGTGTAAATTTGCCATGGCTTTGGACGGTCCGTGCATATTCAATGCCGAGGGCGGGCAGCAGGCCGATCACTTTTTCATTATAGGTGCCGTTAGGATACGACATGCCTCTGACCGGATAGTTCGCCAGCTGCTCTAACGCTGCGCGGTCATCGACGATCTGCTTGATCACCCCAATTTCAGGGATCGTTTCGAGAAAAGGGTGCGTGCACGTATGGGCGGAAATTTCATGCTCGGCAAACAAGGCGGATACTTCCTCAGCTGTAATGTAGCCATCCCGGCCGAAAAAGCCGGAGTTCAGATGGAAAGAGCCTTTAATATGATAGCGGTTCATGATTTCGACCAGCCGCCGGTCGTGATCCCGCCCGTCGTCGTAGCTGAGCGTGAGCGCTCTGGTAACACCGCCGGGGAAGGCATTCAGCTTTATGTTCATCATTGTCATCTCCTCAGATCGCAATATGCAACAATTTCGACAACCGGTTATATCACTCCTGCAAGTTCAGGCAAGTATGCTGGCTTGCCTCCGGGTTATGATATGATAGTGAAAAAATGAGCGATCGAAGGTGAGAGGGCAGCAACGGCCAGTTCAGTAGCTTCGAATAATAACACAAAATGGATCGGCGAAGAAAAGGCGAAGCAACTGGCGCTCGTAGCCGTACAAGGCCAGATTAAAAGCATGGAAATTGAGCGTGGACATGGCGTCCGCTATTACGAAGTGGAGTTGGAGACCGACAAGGGCGAGGTTGAGGTTGACGTTGACGTCGATGCCTATAACGGTAAAATATTATCTGTTAATTATGACTGAATATGAAAGACGATCTGATGGATCGTCTTTTTTTATTGGTTTGGGAACCGCGAGGCCGTTCTATGCATAATACCAGTGAAAGGAGTGGACGAAGGTGGAGCGTGAAGAACGATTGAAGGCGTGGATGCTGCAATACACCAATCGGTTGTATCGGCTAGCCTACACGTTGACGCGCAATAAGGCCGAGGCGGATGACCGGGTGCAGGACGGTTACATTAAAGCATTTTATGCGATGGAATCATTTGACTCTGCTCGAGATCCGTTCCCCTGGCTGGCGAGGATCGTCATCAATGAATGCAAAATGGCCAAGCGGCGCAGCTTTCGGGAAATTGTAATGGATCTGCTGCCCGAACGGTCAGTGGCCAGCACGGAGGAAGCGGTATTGCGTTCTGCGACGAGGGAAGAGATCTACGATGTTATTTTGCGATTGCCGCAGACGATGCGGATCCCGATTGTGCTGTACTACTTTGAAGAGCTTAGTGTGCAGCAGATTGCCGAAGTAATCGGAACGCCGGCAGGCACAGTGAAATCCCGTCTGGCACGGGGGAGAGAAAAGTTGAACCGGTGGTTAGAGGAGGCGGAGCGTAATGAACGAGCAACAGATTCAGAATGCAAAACGATCGTATGAAGTGCTGGAGACGGATGTGGAACTAATGATGGAGAAAGTGGGGAAGAGGTTGCAGAGCGGAAAGGGAAGAGCCGTCCAGCGCCCAAAATGGATGATTCGCCGGATGTCGCTGACTGCTGCCGCCGCGGCGGTGCTGTGCACGGTCGTTTTAGGCAGCGGATTTATCTCGCCAGCAATGGCCGCTGTCCTGAAAGAGATCCCGATCGTCGGTTCTATATTTCAAAAAGTTCGCGGTCCCGGGCTGCAGACAGCTGCGGAAAGAGGGATGAGCGAAACAGTTGGTCAGGCTGTCCACAACAACGGCGTCACCTTGCAGATTCAAGAGATTATCTATGACGGCGACCGGGTGTCGATCGGCTATGTTCAGCAGGCAGATGAAGGCTTTGTCAATGGTTCCGGTCCCTGGGACGGCATTGACTTCAAGATCAACGGCGAGCCGTATTCTGATTCGGTTCATGGCACCGGCACTGAAGCGCTGGACAGCGGCGGCAACACAAGAGTCGGACAAATTACGCTGCAGCCAAACAAACAGAAATTGCCCGATCAATTTGAACTGACGATCGAGGTTGCTGCCGTCGGAGGAATTGCCGGCGAATGGAATTTTACGATCCCGGTGAAAAAGACGGTGTCAGACATCCGTTCTATGATGCCGATGCTCACGAAAAGCGACGGCGAAACAACGCTTCTACTAAAGAAAGTGAGCTTTAAACCCGGCGTGGTGGATGTCGAAGTCGAGCTGCGTCGCCCGGCGGCCATGGCAGGCGAGCGGATGTATTCTACGGAGGTCGTCACAGACCGCGGCATTGCTTTGGAAGGAGGCAACATGGAAGGGGACGGCTACATTGAAGGGGATACGCATGTCCAACTCGGAACATTCCATTTTGATGCGCCGGAGCAGATGCCGAAGTCGATCACGATCCAGCAGAGAATCCCTGAAACATATACGGAGGATGAACGTTGGAACAAAGTGGAGTTGACCGGCGAACCGACAGAAAGCAATCCGCTTGTTATTTCGCAGGGAGCGGCTGGACGCCTGCTCATTACCAAGATAGAACAGTCGGAAAACAATACTATGGTTTATTTCCGGACAGAGGGGAACGACCCGAAAAATCAGGGATATGTTGTTATCGAAGATAAGCAACAACCGTGGGGGTTCTTGAGTCCGGATAAACAAACGGAAGTTGATGCGGAAAAATACAGTTACGTCAGCGAGTTCGCGGCAATCCCTGCCGATCAGTCGCTCGTCTTCATGGCTAACAACTTGAAAAAGCCAAACTACAATAAAAAGCTGGAAATTACGCTTCCGCTTGAATTTTGATAGCAAGATGGGCTTCCCGATAAGGGAGGCCCTGTTTTGCTTTACTTGTACAACTCCTTTAAAATAGTTGAATAGATTCGTTAAGGAGTGAAATTTATGGATCCTATTCAACATAATAATGATTTGTATGAAAAGTGGGTTAAAGCATGGAATTCGGATATTCATATAGTAGACAGCATTGTATCGGAGAATTGCATTTTTCATCGCAATAGTGCAAGCGGAGTCAATGCCGGCGAGATTACCGGAGCCGAACCTTTGAAAAAGCTTATTCAAAATGGCACTAAGCCATTCAAAGAGCATCAGATGGAAATTGTTGTAGGCCCGATTACAACTCCGGAATACGTATCTGTCCGCTGGCGGTTTACAGGGAAATATAATGGAAAAATACCGGGCGCAAAAGCGAAGAAAAATAAAGTGATCGCTTTCGAGGGGATCGATATTTTTAAAATACAGGATGGCCTGATTAGTGAATATTGGGTCAACTCCGAGGAAATGTCGACGATGCAGCAGCTCGGAATGCTATAAAATGACAGTCGTCATAAGACAAGTTTATCGAGAAATCCCCTTTTCTTTTGGCACAACTTCCGTCACAATGGAGAAGTAAGGTAAAGGCATCATAATTGTTGGAGGTTTACATTCATGCGTATTGGTGCAATCGAGGCAGGCGGCACAAAATTTGTCTGCGGCGTAGGAAATGAAGAGGGGATTATCGAAGATCGCGTCAGCTTCCCCACTGAAAAGCCGGAAATTACTCTCGCTAACGTAATTAACTATTTCCGCGATAAGCAAGTGGAAGCGATTGGCATAGGTTCTTTCGGACCGATTGATTTGGATCGCAGCAGTGCGACTTATGGTCATGTGACGACAACACCGAAGCCGGGCTGGACGGGGTATCCGTTTCTCGGCACGTTGAAGGAAGCATTCGATGTCCCGTTCGGCTGGGATACCGATGTGAATGCGGCTGCATTCGGCGAGGCCACCTGGGGGGCCGCCCGCGGCCTGGATAGCTGTGTGTATTACACGATCGGTACTGGTGTCGGGGTTGGCGTTTATGCCGAAGGCAAAATGGTGCATGGTCTGGTTCATCCCGAGGGAGGCCATATTTTGACCCGCCGCCATCCGGAGGATGAATACGCCGGCACCTGCCCTTATCATGGCGATTGCCTGGAAGGGATGGCAGCAGGACCGTCACTGGAAAAGCGCTGGGGCATCAAAGGCAGCGAGCTGGGCGTAGACCATCCTGCCTGGAAAATTGAAGCCTTCTATATTGGACAAGCAGTCGCGGGCACGATTTTGCTGCTTTCGCCAAAAAAAGTCATTCTGGGCGGCGGTGTCATGCATCAGGAGCAGCTGTTCCCGCTTATTCGTGAAGAAGTAAAACGCAATTTGAACGGTTATGTCAGTGCCGCGGCTATCCTTGAGGACATTGATTCGTATATCGTGCCTCCGGGATTAGGCGACAACGCCGGTCTGTGCGGCTCGCTGGCACTTGGCTTGGATGCACTGCGCAATAAGTAAACTATAGGCGACAGTATAGGCGCGAACCTTTGGGGGTTCGCGCTTTTATTGTTTAAGGGAGGGCGGTCATGGCACATGAACGAACGCTAACGGATGCCACGGCCGCTATTTTCGAAAAATCGACCGATCTGAAATTTTAACGGATCTGTGCGCCGCTATTTGATGATCATGAGCACAATTTCGCAAGAAAACGTCCAATTAAGGGCGCTCAGATCCGTTAGATTTCAAAAAGGGGGGGAATTGGCCAAATAACGTCTGTGACTTCCCTTAGATAAAACCGCTTTGCAGTCTGGCCCCTTGGGGGTTCGATAGCAACAGTTATGTTCCGAAGATACGCAGTATTTTTCGGAGCAAAAGAAAAGAAAACCTTTGCACTGTCCCGTTACAATGTTCGTAGCAGGATGAATACGACGATAAACATGGAGGGGACGCGCAATGTCGACGGCAGCACTGTCGCAGGAGGAAGTGGCTTACTACAAGGAAAACGGGTACTTGTTGCATCACAAGCAATTATTCAGCCCGGAAAAAATGCAAACTTTAACGGATATTTTTGAAGAGCAGCTGGCATTGAAAGGAAATAAGCTTTCAGATGAATTGGATACGCCGCATTTTCGCGATGAGCGGCTGCTCGATTTTTTGTTAAGCGACGAAGTGCTTGATTTGGTAGAACCGATTATCGGACCAAACATCGGGCTCTGGTCCAGTCATTTTATTTGCAAGGATCCGCATGTTGGCCGCTCGACGCCATGGCACGAGGATTCGGCCTACTGGAAGGGAAGACTTAGCTCCTTTGATAAAATTGTAACTGTATGGCTGGCCATTGACCGCAGCTGGAAGGAAAATGGCTGTATGCGGGTTATTCCAGGCACCCATAATAATGGTTTTTCCGATTATGAGAATGTTGATGCACGAATGAATTTGTTTGCGACACAAATTAAAAATGTCGATGAGTCCAGGGCAGTCTATTTTGAGCTGGAGCGCGGCGAGTGTTCGCTGCATGATTCCCGGATTATTCACGGTGCCACAGCCAATACGAGCCCATATCGCCGCTGCGGCTATACGATGCGTTATTTCTCCACGGAAGCAAGAGTCATTCCGGAAAAGAATCCAGGTTTTAAAGTGTGGCTGGCGCGCGGCAAGGATTTTGCCGGCAGTCCGTTTGTCAATGTTTAACGCCCGGCATTAAAGTATAAGCTGGCGATCAACCCGACATCCTAAGTTCAAACAGGAGGGAGGTGTTGATCGATGGCTAACAAGCAAAGGGCATCAAAAGCCGACGTCCAAACGACTAAATTGAATCAAATGCCTGAAGTTAAGGCGGAAGCAGCGAATGAGCTTGCACCAAGCCAAAACGAAGTAGGAGCAAAACGCAAAAAAGTAAATCAAAATAAATAATGTATAAAAGCCTCCAAGCCGCGAAAAGCGGCGGGAGGCTTTTTCTTCAGTATTTCATGCTGACAATGAATAATACAGCGGCAATCAGCACAAGCGATAAAGCTGAGGAACGGACAAAGCCGCTTATTTTCACCGAGCGATCCTCTAAATTTGACATCCGGCGTATCGTCCGACTTCCTACGATGCCGGTTAATATGATGGAAATAATAATGACGCTGCCGCCGCCTTTTTCCATAATACTAAGCCAAAAGGGTTTATCTTTTATATTGAGGTCAAGGATCATATATACGCCGCTTATCAGCACAAGAAAGGCGCCGAGATGGGAAATCCGCATCGCAATTCGGGCAATGCGCTGAGCGAGTTCGCGAATTTCGTTCGTCCCGTTTACATGGGATTTGACAAGAATGAACACAATAGTAGAGAAGAGCAGAGCACCGATCCATAATGAAAGGCCTGCAAAGTGAGCGAATAAGGAAATGCCGAACAGCATATTAATGACCTCCTGCTTGAGTTTGTTGTTTTGGCTTAAAGCCGATTGTCATAATTGCCGGCAGCAGCATGCCGCGTACGAGGAAAGTATCGATTAAGATTCCAGCAGCCATCGCAAAGCCGAAAAGATACAGCTCTTGTACCGGTTGTGTGATCAGCACTCCGAAAGTAGCGGCCAATATAATACCGGCTGAGGAAATGACGCCGCCGGTTGCGGCAACCCCATTCCGCACGGCATCACGCCATGAATGCTTGTGCGCCTCCTCCTTAATTCTTGAAACCAGCATAATGTTATAATCGACCCCAAGTGCAACCATAAAGACAAACGTATAGACCGGCAAGCGGTAGCTAAACGATTCGAAGTTGAATCCATAGTGGAACACAAGCCAGCTAATGCCGATTGTTGCCGCGTAGGAGACGAGGATCGTCAGCATCATATAGATTGGCATAACGATTGAACGGGTCTGGAAAGCAAGCATAATCGTAATCAATAAGGCGATGAGTGCAAAAATAATGATGGTATCGCGCTCGTTCATTGTCCGAACGTCGAGCTGCTCCGCTGTTTGCCCGGCAAAGTGAAGGGCATCGCGTACAGAGTCGAACCCGCTGCTATTAAGAATCGTGTTGCTGTCCTGACGCCATTTGGCCAATAGATCGAGCGCTTCTTGTTCATAAGGATGCGTATGCAAGACTGCCGTAAAGGTTAAAGTCTGTTTATCATCACCGAGCATGCTTGCGACTTTTGTGACATCCAGCTGATCCGGGTTAGGCTGCAATCGATCGATTTTGCCGTCTTGCCGCAATTGCGCCATTAGCGCGCGAACGCGCTGAGCCAGCTCATCGTCCGCTGTCATCGGCTGATCCGCATGAAGCATAACCGTAACCGGAGCCAGCTCGCCTACCGGATAATGCTGCTCCAGCAGTTCGAAACCGGCCCGCGAAGAAGTATCGGCCGGGAATGATTTCAGCAAGTTAAAGGAAAATTGTATATTCCATGCATTGCCGGCGGCCGCCAGCAGCGGCAGAAGGATAACAATCAGCACAGTTTTCGGTTTTTGTGTGACGAAGGTGCCGATTTTTTCCCAAAGTGACCGTTTACTATGCTGCAGTTGGGAGGTTTCTCCCGCCTTCGGAACAAAAGGCCAGAACGCTTTTCGTCCAACGAGCGCGAACAGGGCTGGAATCAAGGTAAGCCCGGCCAGTAATATGACGGCAACAGCAATCGAGAATACGGGTGCAAAGCCGTTATAGGGCTTGAATACTGCAGTGAAAAGAGTAAGCATGGCGATCAGCACGGTGCCTCCGCTGAACAAAATAGGCTCGGCCACATGCGTCATCGCTGCGCCCATTGCGGCATACTTTGATGCTTCCGTCCTGAGTGCTTCGCGGTAACGGGAAAAGACGAACAAGCAATAGTCGGTAATGACCGCAAAAAGCAAAATCATCATGATCGATAACGATTGCTTGTCGATTTCGAACAAGCCAAGCTTGCCTGACAATCCGATGATGCGGTCAACGGCAGCATAGACGATTCCGGCAATGATTAATGGGAAAATGGCCAGCAATGGCGAGCGGTAAATGACGATCAGCAAAATAAGAATGAGTACGACGGTGGCAATCATCAGTACAAAATCGGCATTGCGGAACAAGGTCAACGTATCGGAGGCGATGGCTGCCGGGCCGGTCAGATCAAGCTTGAGCTGCGGCGGAGCATTTTCCTCCCAGCGGGCTTTGACCTCATCCAGCGCCTTCAGCATTTCATCCGTCGTCAAATGATCCTGTAAACTGACCATAAGCAGAACAGTGGAGTGATCGGCGCCAAATAATCCAGCTCTCGCAGCTGCAGGCAGTGTATGAAAAGGGACTGCGCTTGCTATTGCTTGCGGCCGCTCCGCAGAAGCGAGCCATTCGCTAAAGGCGATGATTTGCTGCTCGGCAGCCGCGTCAATCGCTCCGTTTTCCTGATGGAAAACGAGTAATGCCGGCAATCCCTCGGAAGTAGTGTGCTGCTCATCAAGCAATTGCTTGGCGATGGCTGAAGGTGTATTTCCATCGACATGCCCTTCACCGGCGCTAATGGCAAATTGCTTTGCAGTCGGGGCTGCTGCGCTGAGCAGCACAATCAGAAGCAACCAGCCAACCAGTACAAGCTTGGCGCCCCGCTTGCTGGCTGCAAATTGAATGATAGGTTGTAGCGGCGAGCGTGTCATGTCTATTCCTCCTGTCGAGGGGTACTGCAGCTATTGTCGGGCAGAAGTGTGAATGGACTGTGAACAAAAGATTACAATGTTTAGGGGCGGCGGTAGCTCCTCCTCGAAGGACTTCGATAGAAGTTTATCTCTATAGTGTGGCCTAATTTAACGGATGCCACGGCCGCTATTTCCGAAAATTCGACCGATTTGAAATTGTAACGGAACTGTGAGCCGCTATTTGATAATGATGAGCCCGATTTCGCAAGAAAACGTCGAATTAAGAGCGCTCAGATCTAAGCTTGACCCACATCAGTTCCATGAAATTCCAGCAGACTATTTGTGGAGTAGAACCTGCTATTTAGGCGCTTTTAGGCAAACCATATTCATTGAGTATTTCCAACGAAAAACTTAATGTGGAATAAAAATCCTTAAAAACTCCTTTTAAGGAACGTGTAGAAGAACCCTCTTCACTATAGAAATCAGCTTTTTCGAAACAAAACACCTGATGGTAATCGTTTTCATCACCTTATTGTTCCTTTTTTGGATCAATTATTGTATTTCCATTTAATTGGAAGCGTTGTGGGGCAAGCTTAGCGCTCAGATCCGTTAGATTTCAAAATGAGGGGTTAATGGCGAAATAACGTCTGTGGCTTCCGTTGCAGCCGATTAGGGTGAGTTTTGGCTTATGAAGCAGTTTTCTGGGAGGGTTTTGAGGTAGGCGGACATACGTTCCGTTATTTGCTCGAAAAACAGGCGATTGGAAGTTTTCGTGGACAGACGATCCGCCATTTGCAGATTTTTCCTGCGTTTCGTGGCAATTTGAGGCCAATAACGGAACCAGGGTTAACCAGGGCCGCCCTGCCGTTTTGGCCCGTTTGTTCACAGATAACGGAACCACGGTCCGCACGGGTCCACTTGGGTCCGCACGGGTCCGCTTGGGTCTGCCACGCCCACGATTACCCAAGCCCAAGGAACCGCAGTGCGGCAGCGGCGGCTCCGACTTTAGCCTTGCAGACGTGGCAGATAAACAGTAAAGGCAGTGCCTGCATGGAGCTCACTCGAGACATCGATACGGCCGCCATGAAGGGTTAAGATCGTATGCACAATTGCCAGTCCGAGGCCGCTGCCAGCTCCGCCGGCAGCCCGGCTGCGTGCTTTGTCGGCCTTGTAGAACCGCTCGAACAGATGCGGCAGCTCCGATTCGGAAATGCCGGCCCCGGTGTCGCTTATGGTGACGATAATCCATTGCGGCGTTTCGCTAATGGCGACACTTAGCTTATCTTCAAGGGAAGAAAACTTGATGGCATTCGTAATCAGATTGAGCCACACTTCATAGAGCAAGTTGGCGTCGCCGACGATTTGTACGGCAGGCAATTCCAGCCCAAGCTGCAGCTGCTTTTCGCTCCACTGCCATTCCAGCATAATGATAATTTGCCGGATTTGCTCATCAAGCCGGAACGGGGCTTTGCGGATGTCCCGCTTTTCATTGTCCAGTGAAGCAAGGGTGAGCAGCTGCTTGCTGAGCGCGGACAGCCGTCTGCTCTCTTGTTCAATAATTTGCAAATGCTGCCGGGTCTCAGCCGGAATGTCATTGGTTAACGAAGCCTGCGCCAGTCCTTGAATCGAGGTGAGCGGCGACTGCAGCTCATGCGATACATTCGCTACAAATTCCTGCCGCATCTGCTCCACTTGTTGAATGGACTGCGTCATTTTAGTAAAGTTGAGCGCCAGATCGCCGAGCTCATCTTTGCGTGCTACGTCAAGCGCAACGTCATACTGCCCGTCTACAATTTGCTTTGTCGCTCTTGTCAGCGCCTTGACCGGCCTGACGATCAGCCGGCTTAGCAAAGCAATCAGCAGCAGGCTGACGATAAAGGTGGAGCCGAGCAGAACGGCGACGATCAGCCGTACCTCGCCAATTTGCTGCTCAAGGTCGGGGCGGACGAAGAGCGCGCCTTTGCCGCTTGCTCCATCGACAGGCAAGCCGATCGTATTGCGCAGGCTGTTTTCGAAAAAAGCGAATAGCATCAGCCGGCGGTATTCTTCATTGACGCCTTTGTAGACATTGCCGTCCAGCACGCCCCTGATAATGTCCGGCTGCAGCGAGCCATGCTTGAACGGAGAGCCGTAGGAGGTGCCATGCATACGGTCGTCGACGTAATAAACCTGGTAGCCGAGTGAGGCGACTTGGGCCAAATATGCGTCGCGCTGCTCAGGCGCCGTCTGTTCCAGCATGGCCGTTATCGTTTGTCCGGCCTGCCAGATTTTTTGCTGATTTTTTGTGTGGAGCGCTTCCTGATAATACAAATTCGTCAGCAGCAGGCCGATCAGGCAGCTGATTAGGGCGATTCCCATGAACGTGGCGACGATGCGTACATAGAGCGTCTTCACTAGTCCTTCACCTCAAGCTTGTAGCCAAGGCCGCGAATGGTCGTAATGGCAAAGTCCTGCCCGCTATCCGCAAATTTCTCCCGCAGCCGTTTAATATGCACATCTACCGTGCGGCTGTCCCCGGTATAATCGGCTCCCCACACCAATTCGATCAATTGCTCCCGCGTATAGATGCGTCCCGGATTGCTGGCCAGTTGGGCCAGCAGCTCAAACTCGCGAAGCGGCAGCGCGACCGTCTCGCTGCCGCGCTTCACCTCATAGCTTCTCCGGTCGATCGTAATGCGGCCAAGGCGTATCTCGTCAGAAGAGACAAGGCGATAGCGGCGCAGCAGAGCCTGCATGCGAAACAGCAATTCCTTCGGTTCGAATGGCTTGACCATGTAGTCGTCGGTACCGGCAAGGAAGCCGCTGGCTTTATCGTCGAGCTCCCCCTTTGCTGTCAGCATGATGACGGGCAAATCGTAGTGCGCGCGAATTTCCTGGCACAGCTCCAGCCCATCCATCGCAGGCATCATCACATCGACAATGGCGAGATGCACCTGTTCCTGCTCCAAAATTGCCGCCGCCTGCCGTCCGTCCCCGGCTTCCAGCACGGCATAGCCTTCCTTCGTTAGAATCAGCCGCAGCAAAGCGCGGATCGCCGGATCGTCATCAGCAACTAATATGTTCATGCGCATAGTAACAACTAGCTCCATTCTCACGTGAAATGATACTCAGAGTGTATCATAGAAGCCAGGCATGCATCCAATCGTGAAAATCAGTTGGGACAACTGCAGGCCGTTTATGGCATTATTTAAAATATAAGCTGTGTATAAGTTTCACCTTATACACAGCTTATATTCTAAGGGAAGAAACTTGGCGATGCGTCAAGGACAGCGTCAGCCGTTTCTTCTTGACTATCGATGCGTAGAGGAAGGAGATGAGACTAATGTTATATCCGGAAAAATTAACAGTACTTGTCGTCGATGATGAGGAGCCGCTGCGTGAAGAGCTGCGATCCTTGCCATGGCAAGACTATGGCGCTGAATTAGCGGGTGAAGCCGAGAATGGCGAGGAGGCGCTGATGATGTGCGCCGGGCTGCAGCCTGACGTCATCGTAACAGACATTATGATGCCGCTTATGGATGGGCTAGAGCTATGCCGCGCCATTCGCAGCCGCTATCTGCAGACGCAGATTATACTGCTGACTTGCCATAGTGAATTTGAGTATGCCCGGGAAGCGATTCGGCTTGGAGCGATCGATTATTTAATGAAGGTAGCGCTTGATGAAGACGATATGAAGAAGGCGCTGGATAAAGCGCGCGAAGCGATCAGGAGAGAGCATGCCGGCCGCAGAAGTGAACGGCATGGCAAGCGCAGCGAATTGTCGCGGCTCATTGCCAAGCTGGTGAAGGAAGGCGGCGAGCATGAGACAGAGACCTGCCGGCAGATTGAGCACCAGCTATTTGCGGGTTTGCCGCCGGTGCACGTGGCCAGACTCCACACGGAATGTCAGCCGGAATATCGCTATGAAGTGGCAATGGCTGTCCATCAGGTGCTGGATGAGCAGATGCTGCTGCCTGCGGAGCGGTTTGATTGGACGCCGGTGGATGAGAACGGGTACATGCTTTGGTTTAAGCCTGGTAAGGGTGAGGAGTGGGAGGCGGAGGCGATTCGAACGGCGGCGGAACGAATCATGGCCGCTCTGCAGCAAGGGGTGGATCGCCTGCTGCCTTACCTTAGCGGGGAAGTAAAATGGTTTACTCTGCTTGGCTCATCTGCTAAGGAAGCGAGCCAATTACCAGGCATTTTGCAGCAGTTGGAGCTATCCTCCAAGCATACAGAGGGTTATTATTCCGGTGATGTGCGTATGGCAGCTGCTGCTTTGTCGCCTGATACTGGCTCGACACTGACCCAGCGCGCCCCGCAGGAGCGCATATATCGCAAAGAGGTGCAGCATGCCATGGAATGGATGGCCAGCCGGTTGGCTGAACCGCTCACGCTCACTTCGGTTGCGGAGGAAGTCGGCCTCAGTTCCTTCTATTTCAGCCGCTTATTTCGCGAAGAAAGCGGAGAGTCATTTAACGATTATTTGACGCGGCTGCGTATTGATCAGGCGATTCGTTTATTGCAGACGACCAATTTGAAAGTCTATGAGGTAGCAGAGCGCGTCGGTATTCCAAGCTATCGTTATTTTTCTGTCGTGTTTCGGGGGAGGACAGGAGTATCGCCGACGGAGTTCAAGAAAGGGTGACGAAGGCTTATGCTGCGATTAAGACAACGGATCGGACGCCTTAGCATTGCTTCCAAGCATTTTTTATTTTTGTTTGCAGGGACATTGCTGCTCTACGGCTTACTGGCATGGTTAAATCTGAAGGACGCCGAGCAATTGTTTCGCGAGCAGGTTGTCAGTGATGCCGAAATTATTATTGACCGGACTAATCTCTATATGGACGCCTATTTGGATAATGTGCAAAATATATTGCTGCTGTTGTCTGATCGTGCCGATTTGCTGAAGGAAGGCAAGGAGGAGGAGGCGGTTAAGCTGCTGCGTCAATTTACCGAAAAAAACCGGACGCTGTACCGCAACCTCTATTTGGTAAATGCAGATGGGCGTGTATTTACGAATGCGCAAGTGAATTTTGAAATTATTGGAAACCCTGAGTTGGATAAGCTGTTAGAGCAAGCGCGGACAAGTCATGGCGTGTTTATTACGGAGCCTTACGATTCTCCGATGTCAGGGAAGACAGTAGCTTTTGTTCTGCCTTTGCGCGAACAGGAGCAGAAATTTCAAGGCATGGCTGTGGTCGAAATCGATCTCATTAAGCTGACTGGAGTACTGGCTCCTTACATGAAGACCAAAAACCAGACGTTTGCCATCGTAACCTCGAAAGGGAATGCAGTGCAAATGTTTGATTTTACCGAGCCGCTAAGCAGTTATCGGCTGCTGCCTTATCGGACGAATGTTGTGCCTCCGCAGCTGGAGCCGGCTTTTTTACAGCAAATTGATGAATTGAAGACAGGAGTGTCAGATCTTACGGGGCCGGAGGGGAAGCTGGTTGCGATCAAAGCAGGGGTCAATCGGCTTGGCTGGCATTTTATTGCGTTTTATGATGATCGTTATTTTTACCAGAATGTGTTTAAGCTTTATCGCAATTATGAGCATGTTGCTGTCATTTGGGTTTTGCTGCTGCTCTTCGGTTCCTATTTGATGAGCCGATATTTCGCCTATCCGCTGCGCACGCTGGTGGCCAAGATGAATCGGGTACGCGAGGTAGAGGTGTTGTCCAGCATTCATGTGACGCGCGAGGATGAGATCGGCGAGCTGACTAAAAGTTATAATGCGATGATGGAACGGATTCAGCATTTGGTGCATGAAATTAAAGAGGTGCAGACTCATAAGCGGCAATTCGAGCTGCAAATGCTGCAGAGTCAAATTGCTCCCCATTTTTTATATAATACCTTGGCATGTATAAGCAGCTTGGCGAAACAGCAAAAAACTGACGCGGTGAGGGAGACCATTAAATCGTTGGTGCGGCTGCTCTCATTCAGCTTCAACAAGCAAAGCGAATATGTCACGCTGGAGGAGGAACTGGAGGGGCTGCGCATGTATGTTCATATACAGCAGGTACGCTATGGGGACAAATTCAACTTGCATACGGAGATTGAGCCAGAGGCCTTGCAATGCAAGGTGCTGAAGCTGACGCTGCAGCCATTAGTGGAAAATTCCATTTTTCATGGTATTGCTCCAATGAAGCGGCATGGTGAAATTCGGCTGCGTGCCAAGATAGCAGGCGGACGGCTAATATTGCTGCTGCGCGACAATGGAAAGGGGATGGAGCAATCGCAAGCGGAACATATTTTGACAGAAAGAAGGCAGCCTCCTAACAAGCACCGCTTTACTGGAATCGGCACGATGAATGTGCATGAGCGGATTCAGATTCATTTTGGCCAGCCTTTTGGGCTGCAGGTGATGAGCGTGCCGGAGCTTGGGACGCTGATCCGGATCGAAATGCCGGCAATTACTGCTGAAACGTAAGCGATTGCAAGAATTGAAACAGTTTCGCATAATCCATGCATATTATCTCGCTTTTGTGCTTGCTATACTTCAATTACAACAGTGTAAGCGCAAACATGAAAGGACGAGGTGATGTGGAAATGGAGAGGGCAGCGACAGTCCCCGTCCCTGTGACCGGGGAAGTAAAGCCGCCGCCAAGGCAGCTTGGCAAACGGATGTGGGCATATCGCGCTTTTTATTTGATGATGCTGCCCGGTATTGTGTATTTTATTTTGTTCCGTTATTTGCCGATGTACGGCGTGGTGATTGCCTTCAAGGACTACAGTATGCTGGACGGCATGCTTGGCAGCAGTTGGGCCGATCCGTGGTATAAATATTTTGAGCAATTTTATAACTCGCCTTACTTTTCTCAGCTGTTGACGAACACGGTTGTAATTAGCTTTTATAAGCTGATTTTCGGTATTATACCGCCAATTTTAATGGCGCTGCTGTTCAATGAATGCCGGGTGCGATGGTTTAAGACAGTGGTGCAGACGCTCACGTATATGCCGCATTTTTTATCCTGGGTTATCATTTACGGCATTTTGCTTGCTTTAATGTCGCAAACCTCTGGTTTGCTTAATCGCTGGATTGAAGAAGCGGGTCTGACCTCGATTCCGTTCCTAACCTCAACCGATTATTTCCGTTCGATATTAGTCGGTTCGGAAATTTGGAAGGATCTCGGCTGGGGAGCGATCATTTATTTGGCGGCAATGACTGGCATCGATCCGACGCTATATGAAGCGGCCAAGGTGGATGGTGCAGGACGGCTGCGCATGGTTTGGCATATTACTTTGCCAGGCATTCGCAATGTCATCGTCTTGCTGCTTATATTGAAGCTCGGTCATATTATGGATGCCGGATTCGATCAGATCTACATTTTGTACAATATTCAGGTGTATGAAGTGTCCGATATTTTGGATACATGGGTGTTCCGCAATGGCCTGCAGCAGCTTAATTTCAGTCTTGGTGCAGCTGTCGGATTGTTCAAGTCGCTCATTGGCCTTGTCCTCGTACTCGGCTCCAATCATTTAGCCAAGAAATGGGGCGAGGGTATATGGTAAAAAGCTGGGAAGACCGCGTTGTGAACGGTATTGTCTATCTGGTGCTTGGTCTTTCGGCGCTGGCTGCAATATTGCCGCTTATGTATGTCGTCAGCGTGTCGATCACACCAATCTCAGAAGTGATGAAAAACGGCGGCTTTATTCTTATTCCAAAAACAGTAACGTTTTCCGCCTATGAACAGCTTTTTTCGCAAACGGGCATTTTGCGGGCGATGTGGGTGACGGTATTTATTACCGTTGTCGGCACAGCCGTCAATCTCATATTAACGGCCCTGCTAGCGTATCCGCTTAGCCGCAAGTCCATGCCGGGCCGCAGTCTGGTGCTGCTGATGATTTTGTTTACGATGCTGTTCAGTGGAGGCATTATCCCAACTTATTTGATTGTGAAATCATTAGGCTTGCTCGATTCGGTATGGTCGATGATTTTGCCGAATGCGATTTGGAGCTTCAATGTACTCATTATGAAAAGCTTCTATGAAGGGATGCCGGAGGAGCTGTTTGAGTCGGCGAGAATTGACGGGGCAAAGGAATGGCGTGTGCTGCTGCAAATTGTTGTACCGTTATCGATGCCGTCGATGCTGACTATTGGCCTGTTCTATATGGTTGGCCACTGGAATGAGTTTTTTCAGGCGATTATGTTTGTGACCGATCGTTCATTGTTCCCACTACAGGTCATTATTCGTGAAATACTGATGATGACGCAGCAACCGCTGGAAAATGTTGAAAACATGCTGCCGACAGAGACGATGCAAATGGCATCCGTCATAACGGCGAGCTTGCCTATTATTCTCGTGTATCCGTTTATTCAGAAGCATTTTACGAAAGGGATGCTGCTTGGATCGGTGAAAGGCTGAATGCCGCAGCGATTGTCTGCTATTGATGAGCGCACTGCAGGGCGTCATCATGTAGATTCAATCGACGGATTCACATAATGAAATGGATGAGAGGGGTTGCAGGCGATGAGAAATAAAAGCATCATTACAAAATTTATGGTTGTTCTGGCGATAGCTGGTTTGATGGCTGGATGTGGAAGTACGGGGGACGGCAACGGTTTAACTGCTGGAGCCGGGGAGGGTGTTCAAGAGAAAAAGCCGGAAAACAATGCCGGCGGCAAGAATAAGAATGATGCAGGAAAACCGATCAAAATCGAGGTCATTGAGCCAGGCAACGGCCTGCCGTCGCCTGATCAGGATATCATTAAGCAGGAGCTGGATAAAGCGCTCGGCATCGAGATGAATTTGACCGTTTATGCCTCAGGGGATGACTATCGCAATCAATTGAATGTGCGGATGGCTTCCGCAAACTTCCCTGATCTGTTCCGGCTTGATCGCCAGCAAATGAAACAATTTTCCGAGCAAGGTCTGCTGCTTGATCTGACGCCTTATCTCGACAAGCTCAAGCCGACGATTGATTTTATCGGAGAAGAGAGCTTGAAGAAAGGGACAATGAACGGCAAAGTGTATGCGATCGCCAAGTCGCCGCAAATTCCGTACAACACTTTCTGGATTCGCAAGGATTGGCTGGACCGTCTGCAGCTTGATGTGCCGAAAAACCTGGATGAGCTGCTCGCGGTAGCTAAAGCCTTTACGACAGGCGATCCGGATGGCAACGGCAAGAAGGACACTTTTGGACTGACTGGAGCGGGAATACAAACCTTCAATACCGTCTTCGGCGCCTTTGGCATCGGCTTTGATGGGGGACCGGTAATCTATATGAAAGATGGCAAAATGGTCAATTCCCTGTATGACCCCAGTATGAAGGATGCCTTGGCGTATATTAAAGAAATGATTGCCGCAGGCGTCGTTGATCCGGAAATTATGGCTAATACCGGCCTGCAGCATCACGAAAAAGCGATCAAGGGGCAGTCCGGCATCATCTATATCGACTGGCCGAATATGACGAAGGAGCAGTTTGTTGAGCAGATCAAAGCGGTCAATCCGAATGCGGAATGGATTCCGGTGAAAGCGGTGGAGGGGCCTGGCGGCGCATACGCCAGCGCATGGGATGTCGGGATGACTCCCGGCCTGAACGCGCTGCCAAAATCGCTGGAGAAGGATCCGGAAAAGCTGGACAAAATGATCGAGCTGCTCAATTATGTATCGACGGAAGGGGCCAATCTTGTTCAGTATGGCGTGGAAGGCTCGCACTTCAATATGGAGGGCGGCAAGGTCGTGCCGACAGAGCTGCTGAGCAAGGAAGGGGCGTATTTCTGGCTGTACCAGTTCACCGGCCGGCCGGAGATGGAATATTTGCAGGTTAAGTTTGCCAAGCAAAAGGAATTTATTGAGTTTGCGGATAATGAACCGCGTGTTGATTCGTATGGCGGCTTTATTGATCCCCCCGATGGCTTCAACAGCGCCGATGCATCCCGATACATTGGAGAAGAGCTGACCAAGTTTATTTACGGCAAGCGGCCTATTGAACAATATGATGACTTTTTGAAAACGCTGGAAAGCTCGATGAACTATCGCGTCTTCCTTGATTCTGCCGAGCAGCAATTAAAGGCGCTGGGATATATACAGTAATCTGGTGAGGCCTTCGTCCCTACTGAAAAGTGGGGCGGGGGCTTCATGCTGCTCTGCCAGGCTACACCTGGCGGCTGCGGCGGTAAGCGGAAGGATTGATCCCCCGCTTGCGCGTAAATAGACGGCTGAGGTAGAAGCCGTTTTCGTAGCCGCATAGCTGGGCGATCCTGTCGATGCTGAACGACGTCTCTTCCAGCAAGCGCGCCGCCCGGTCAAGGCGGAGCGCAGTCATATATTCAAGCGGCGTAACGAAGTAGGCTGCCCGGAATCCGCGCGTAAGTTGAACGGGAGTAAGCCCGATTGTACCGGCGAGCTTTCGCATATTGACCGGTTCATGCGCATGCGCGGTCAAGTATTGCTGCGCCTCCCGGATGCGCGGATCGACATCGATGGGGGGCTCGGGTTCAACGACGGCCGGCTGCTCCTTCATCGCCCGCTCGATGTGGATCATTTGCCACAGATCATTAAGCAGATGCTGCTTGCCGGATAAGACCGCTTCCGCTGTCCAGTCTGCAAGGGCGGATATTTTGTTCAAATAAGTCAGGCTGGAGAGCAACCGCTCTTTGTCGGCGAACAGCCATAAACCGGGTGGCATGTCCGGGAAGCCGTTCCACTCGAACTGCAGCACATGAAAGGAAAGCGGTTCGACTGTTTTGCGGTAAAACCAGGTGTGCGGAGGACAGAGCACGAGCTCGCCGGAGCCGGCAATGCCCTCATAATCGCCGATGGCAAAGCTGAATTTGCCGGACTCGACGGCAAACATCGTCCAATCGCTGTAGCTGTCGCGCTCCAGCGCGAACTGTTTTTTATGATGCCAGTAGACATGGCTTTTCAGCAGCGGGAAACGATCATTTTCCATCGTCTTCGCATCTCCTTTATTTGATGAAATAACGGATATATATGTTTGCAATAAGGTGCATGTTATTTGTATTTTATGGGGTGTATGATGAAATTACGGATATAATTATATCATAAAGGAGTGCCTTGCGGTGAAATACGAAGTTGTGCAGACAGAGGTAACGGTAATTGGCGGCGGTCTGGCGGGCGTATGTGCGGCGATTGCAGCGGCCAGAGCTGGACAGACGGTATCGCTGGTGCAAAACCGGCCGGTGCTGGGCGGCAATTCCAGCAGCGAGGTCCGCGTGTGGGTATGCGGAGCGACGGGGCATGGCATTAATCGCTATGCGCGTGAAACTGGCATTATGGGTGAGCTGTTTGTCGAAAATCAGTATACGAACCCGGAAGGAAATCCGTATTACTGGGACCTGGTCGTACTGGAAGCAGTTAAGGCTGAAAAAAATATTACTTTATATTTGAATACAGATGTACATGAAGTAGAGGCCGATGGGGACGAGGAAAATCGGGTTATTCGTTCCGTTACCGGCTGGATGATGGGGTCGGAGCGGCGCATCCGCTATGAAAGCCAAGTTTATATCGATTGTACGGGTGACGGGCTGGTCGGCTTTATGGCCGGCGCGCGCTACCGGCTCGGCCGCGAGGCGAAAGCGGAATATAATGAAGATTGGGCGCCGGAGATAGCCGATGATATTACACTCGGCAGCACGATCCTTTTCTATACGAAGGATCTGGGACAGCCCGTCAAATATATTCCGCCCAGCTTTGCCATTGATATTACGAAAACCTCAATTCCCGTCAATCGCGTCATTCGCAGCGGCGACAACGGCTGCGCCTATTGGTGGATTGAGTGGGGCGGCGAGCATGACATCGTGCACGACAATGAGCGGATTCGCGACGAGCTGTGGGCGGTCATCTACGGCATTTGGGACTATATTAAAAATTCCGGCAAATTCGACGCCGATAATATGACGCTGGAATGGGTCGGCACCGTGCCGGGCAAGCGGGAGTACCGCCGTTTTGTCGGCGATTATGTGCTCAATCAGAATGATATTCTTGCGCAGATGGAGTTTGATGACCGGGTTGCTTACGGCGGCTGGTCGATCGATTTGCATCCGCCGCAAGGGGTCTATTCGACGGAGAGCGGTTCGAAGCATTTGCATGCTGACGGCATCTATCATATTCCGTTCCGTTCGCTCTATTCGGCCAATGTCCGCAATATGCTGATGGCCGGCCGCAACATCAGTGCTTCGCACGTTGCTTTCGGCACGACCCGCGTTATGGCAACTTGCGCTGTAATAGGCGAAGCGGCCGGCTTCGGGGCGGCGCTTAGTGCGCAGAAGAAAGTGACGCCGCGCGAGCTGCATCACAATCATATGAAAGAATTGCAGCAGCTGATGCTGAAGCACGATTCTTCCATTGTCGGTTTATGCAATGAAGATGAGCTGGATTTGGCGCGGCAAGCGAAGGTATGTGCTTCCAGTACGATGACGCATCTGGCGATTGAAGAGCAGATCGGCAGTTTTGCTCTGAGCAGAGACGTAGCTGTCCTTGTTCCCGCCGACCCGGGCCTTGACGGCGTGGAGCTGCTGGTCGAAGCAGCGGCAGCGACTAAGGTGGAAGTGGAGCTGTGGCATACCGGGCGCGGCGAAAATTATGTACCGCATACGATGCTGTCCGCGGCGTCGGCAGAGGTGAAGGAGCCGGGCAAGCAGTGGGTGAAGCTGGACGTGAGCTGGACGCCGGATACGCCGCAAAATGCGATCATTATCATTAAAGCGAATGAGCATCTGGCGATCGGCCTGTCGGAGCAGTATACGGGCGTGATGGCTTTCCTGAAAGGCGATAAGCCGCGGGTTTCCTCGAATCTGGAGGATCATCAGCCCGATCAGCCTGTCGTGCAATGGGCGATGCGCCCCTTCGCGCGCAAAGGGGTCTGCCTGCGGCTGACGGCGCCAACGGCCGCTTATGCGCCGGAAAAGGCGACCGACGGCTATATCCGCCCTTATGCCGGACCGCATATGTGGTCTTCCGCCGCGCTGCAAGCGGGCAAGGAAGAATGGCTGGAGCTGAGCTGGGAGCGGGAAGTGAGCGTGCGTTCGATCTGGCTGAAGTTCAACGACGATGTCAACGAAGATTTGATCAATTTGCATCATCATCGCACGCCGTTCGATGTCATTCCGGAGCTGGTGCGCAATTACCGGATCGAGGCCGAGGTTGCCGGCGAGTGGGTTACGGTAGCGGCACTGCAGGACAATCGCAAGCGGCATCAGATTCACATGCTGGATGAAACCGTGACGACGACAAAGCTGCGTGTGGTGGTGGAGTCGGTCAACGGCGGCAAGTTTGCGGAAATTATTGAAGTGCGGGCATACGCATAAGCGGCCGCAGAGAATGAACCGCACCAGCAACGTCAGGCTGCGGGAGTCCTTTGGGCCCCCGCAGCCGTTTTTTTGTCAGCTTATTGCTGCTATTCCTTGCTGCTGCGTACCAGACGTTCCATGACCATGGCCACTTCGGCACGAGTAGCTGTATCCTGCGGCTTAAGCTTGCTGCTGCCGCTACCGATCAAAAGTTTGCTGCCGACAGCCCACTCCATAGCTTTGGCAGCCCATGAGGAAACAAGCTGTTTGTCTGCAAATCCGGAAAGTGATTGCGCAGCGCTGAGATCATAATCGGCATTTTTGGCATAGTTGAACAGGATAAGCGCCAGCTGCTCGCGGGTAATGAGCGCATCAGGCGCAAATTTGCTGCTGCTGATGCCGTTCACAATACCGTGGCTGCTTGCCCATGCAACAGCATCATAATAGTAGGCATTAGCATCCGTATCGTCGAAGCGGGCTGAGCTGTCGCCAGCAGGCTTGCCCGCTAAACGGTGCAGCACAGTGACAAACATCCCGCGAGTCATTTGGCCGTTCGGGCTAAAGGTGGTGCCGGATGTGCCTGTGAACAGCCCGCTGCTCACAACAAAGTCAATAGCAGAAGCCGCCCAATGATTGCCAACATCCGTAAAGCCAGCTGATGGGACAGTAGGCTTCTCCGGCTCAGGCCTCGGTTCGGTCGTTATTTTCTCAAAGGTAACGACGACGGTATCCGTTGATTTTAAATCCTTAAGAACGGCAAGCTGGCCTTTGGAAACGCCGTTAACCGTCACATCTTTAATCCGGTAGCCTTGGTCAGCAATAATCGAGACGCTTCCGTCATCATTCGTTTTTGTCGTACCGCCATCGCCTAAGACTGTAACGCCAGGCTTGGACGGAACCGGAATCGGCCAAGGATAGCCGGATGAACCGTTGTTGGAATTATCGGACGGCAGCGCTTTGACAATGACGGTGAAGTCCTTGTCCGCGCTTTTGCCGCCCCGGGTTACCGTCGCGGTCAATGTAATGCGCGCATCGTTCGATCCGCTGGACGGGCGGGTGACGACCGCCTTATCCTGATCGATTGTTAGCGTACGCTCATCGCTACTCTTCCATTGGATGGCGGCGCCATGCAGTCCTTCGGACGGCAGGGTGAAGGAGGCGGTTACGTCACTCGTATCTGCCAGCTGCGCAGTAATTTTCGCGATCGTATCCGCTACAGCCTGCTCATCGCTCAGCTCCGTTACGTTAACAAAGATCGGATTCGAATAGAACCACAAGCCTGTATAGTTCCGGTCGTTAATAAAGTTGAAGCGATCTTCATTCTGCCCGGATTCAGGCGCATCGCCAGGCTTATAAGGCTGATCCATCAGCGGCTCGCCATTTTCCGTATAGTTTACAACGTCGGTGCCCAAGTTCGTCCCGCGCAAACGATAGTAGCGGTTCTTATCCGCTGGTACGGTATAAGTAATCGTATAATAGCCGTCTGCATCAGGCTTGCCCCAATCCGCCTTCGTAAATCGTTTTACGACCTTTGTGGTTTCATTTGTTGTGTCCGCATATTCGCTTTCGTCCAGCTTGCCTGTCACTTCACCGGAAATCAAATCAATATGGTCGACTTGAACGTTGTTCGTTACAGCAGTCTGATGGTCGCTAATAGGAGCGTAGTTATTGTGGTCAGGGCTCTTGAAGCGAATGGTGATCGTCGTATTGTCTCCCTCGGTCACTTGCAGTTGTCCGCCCATTTCGGCTTGCCCGTCTTTGGCGCTTGCTTTAAAATCCAGCGCGTCAATAAGATGGCCGTACACGGCGAAGGATTTGCCGGAACGCATGCCTTCTGCGACATCTTTGAATTTATCGCCATTGACCCAGACATAGTTCTGGGAAAATTCGCTGGGCCAATAGCCGCTGGAATAGTTGCGGTTGCTGCTGACTTTGAAATGAAAATCCGAATTTGCAAAGTTCCAGAAGCGCCGTCCCTCACCGAGCAAGGAATCCCAGATTCCCCCGACCTCGGCAATCATCACGTCCGCTCCGCCGTAAATGTCGATCATCTCAGAGCGGTTCTCGCCTCCCGCCATATGGTTGCCCGGCATTCCTTCCATGCCGAAGACGATATCAGGCGCAATGTCATTCATCTTGCGAAGGTCTTCAATCCGTACGACGCCGGTATCGCTTCCGTTATGGCGGGAAGGATGGTTCGGCAGTACAAAGCTTTTCGGATAGTTTTGGTTCAGCCAAGCGATTGCCTCAAACGTTTTATCCTTATTGAGCTTCAGCTCATCCTTGCTCAGTCTCGGTCCCCACAGCTCTTCCTCATTGCCGTGAAACTGATCCTTGCTGGTGTCATAGCTGTACAGCCATTCAAATTGGCGGATCGCTTCGACCGGCACCTCATCATTGGATGAATCAATAATGCCGACTGAACCATGGTCCAGTCCCATCATATCCCACTCAAAACCGGAATAAATGATCTTTCCGGCAAATTTTCCGGCTTCCTGCAGCTGCTTCAGCGTCGCCTGCTGATCGCGAATCGCTTCCCATCTGGCAGTCGGCTTATCGTTGCCGCCAGGGTCGCGAGGAGAGTTGCGCAAATGGTCGGATAGCATAAGGAAGTCGAACGGCGCGCCGAAGTTCAAGGAAGCAATGGCCTCCGGAGGCAGCTGCTCCAGGTCTTCGCGGAATGCCGCATTCAATATATTTTCCAGCTTCATGAACGGTTCGGATGCATCGCTTGATTGCACCGTATGGACATGGTACTCGCCGGTCAGCCATTTCCCTTCTGCCGGAGCGGATGGCTCAGCCTGGGCAGGGGTGATGGATAGCGCTTGAGACAGCATCAGTACAGCCATTGAGCCGCCGATCAAGGGGGTTCGTCTTTTTTTCATGGTAGTTTCCCTCATTTCACAATTTACATAGAATGGCACGATACAAACTTGTATGTAAGCAACGGCCGCACACACGGCCTGGCAACATGAAAAATAATAATAAAAGTTTGTAAAAACAGTTCGTGCATTTCATTGATAAATTGTAAAGCTGGTGTGGGAATAACAGGGAATAAGGCGCCGGCTCACGACCAGTGGTATTATGGCAAATTGCGCGGTGACGGGCGAAACACTATTCTGCTTACCGGTCATTTGGCTGCCGGAAGTTACGGACGCCGCCTGCTGGAAGAACGGGCGGGCTGCAACTGCCGGGTGGAACGGGTCCGCTACAAGGTTCATCAAGGGATTGATGATAGGTCCAGCCCTGCCCGCCATTGTGACAAAGCATCGACCCGGAAGACATTCTACAGAAAAATCCATGCTAAAAATAGAAAAGTCCATTCAAGTAGCCGGAAATATCGGTAGTATTATAGAAGGTAATGATAATCATTATCAACAACAAGGTTTGCTGATACTCAATTGGAGTACATATTATAACAGGGATTGAAGGACGGGTCATGAGAATAAGCTATTTGTGGACGGCGCTCATCCTATTGTCGGTGTGCTCCGTATTTATTGGCGTGAAGGATATCTCGCCGCTGGATCTTTTCAGCTTGTCGGCCGAGCAGCAACAGACATTGATTATCAGTCGCATTCCGCGTCTGATCAGTCTGATCATTGCAGGCGTGAGCATGAGCGTCGTCGGTCTTATTATGCAGCAGCTCAGCCGCAATAAGTTCGTCTCGCCCACGACAGCGGGGACAATGGATTCCGCCAGTCTGGGCCTGCTCGTTGCCGTGCTGATGTTTGCCTCGGCTACGCCGCTGACGAAGATTGCTGTAGCATTCGTATTTGCGCTGGCCGGAACCTTTCTCTTCATGAAAATACTGGATAAGGTCAAATATAAAGATTCGATCTTCATTCCGCTGGTAGGCTTGATGTTCGGGAATGTAGTGGGCTCCATTACTACGTTTTTTGCATACAAATACGATCTGATTCAAAGCTTGTCCGCATGGCTGCACGGCGACTTTTCGATGATTTTGAAAGGGCGCTACGAGATGCTGTATGTCAGCGTCCCGCTGGTCGTGCTTGCCTATATTTTTGCCAACAAATTCACCGTTGCCGGGATGGGCGAGGAATTCGCGGTCAACCTGGGGCTGAATTACAAGACGGTCGTCAATTTGGGGCTTGTTATCGTAGCGCTTGTATCGGCAGTCGTCATTTTGACGGTCGGCAATATTCCGTTTCTCGGCTTGATCATCCCGAACATCGTTACGTTGTACCAGGGCGATCATCTGAAAAAGAATTTGCCGCATACGGCATTGCTTGGCGCAGTGTTCCTTATCTTTTGCGATATCTTGGGCAGGATCATCATATTTCCGTATGAAATTTCGATTGGGCTTACAGTCGGTGTAATCGGAAGCGGCATATTCCTGTACTTGCTCATGAGGAGAAAGTCATATGGGTTATAAAATGAAAATTGGCCTGCTGGCTGCTGCTGCAATCGTGCTTGTCATTGTCTTTTTGACCATTGATGCCGGCGGCAACTGGGATTATGTGCTGCCGCGCAGAGGCAAAAAAATACTCGCCATCATTTTGACCGGCGGCGCGATTGCCTTTTCGACGCTGGTGTTCCAGACGATAACGAACAACCGTATTTTGACGCCGAGTATTATCGGGCTGGATTCGCTTTATTTGCTCATTCAAACCGTAATCGTTTTTGCCTTTGGCTCGATGACGCTGACGATGATGAATAAAAATCTGCATTTTTTGCTTTCTGTCGGCTTGATGGTGTTATTCGCTGGCGTCTTGTATAAGATTTTGTTCAAGCGAGAGGGGAGCAATATTTACTTCTTATTGCTGGTCGGCATTATATTCGGTACTTTTTTCTCGAATATTGCTTCGTTTATGCAGATGCTGACCGACCCGAATGAGTTTTTTACAGTGCAGAACAAAATGTTTGCCAGCTTTAATAATGTAAAAACTGAGTTGCTTATTATCGGAATTATTCTCATCGCCGCGGCGATCGCCTATTTTATGCGCTATGCCAAATATTTGGATGTTTTGTCACTGGGCAAGGATCATGCGGTCAATCTTGGCATCGATTACGATTTTGTCGTCAAGCGGATGCTGCTGGTCGTATCAGTGCTCGTGGCGGTATCGACGGCCTTGGTAGGGCCGATTACGTTTCTCGGACTGCTGGTTGTCAATGTCACCTATCAATATATACGCACCTTTCGCCATCGGCTGCTTATCCCGACCGCTATGCTCATTAGCATCGTCGCCCTGCTGGGCGGGCAGCTGATCGTTGAGCGAGTCTTTACCTTCTCAACTACGCTCGCAGTCATCATTAACTTTATCGGTGGAGTTTACTTCATCTATCTTGTACTGAAGGAGAACAAATCGTGGTCGTAGTCCGTAATGTGACGAAGCAATATGGTAACAAAAAAGTCATCGATAACGTCTCGGTACAGATTGAGCGGGGCAAAATTACATCGTTCATCGGGCCGAACGGAGCCGGCAAAAGCACGCTGCTCTCGATCATCAGCCGCCTGATTGCCAAAGACAGCGGTGAAGTGACGATTGACGGTCAGGACGTATCGAAGAGCAAGAGCGGCGACTTAGCGAAGAAAATATCGATTTTGAAGCAATCCAATCATATCAACGTCCGTCTGACGGTAAGGGAACTGGTCAGCTTTGGCCGCTTTCCGTATTCGCAGGGCAGACTGACGAAGGAAGACTGGAAGTATGTAGATGAAGCCATTGCCTATATGGAATTGACCGATATGCAGGACAAATATTTGGATCAGCTTAGCGGCGGTCAAAACCAGCGGGCCTTCATCGCCATGGTCATTGCGCAAAATACCGAATATGTGCTGCTCGATGAGCCGCTGAACAATTTGGACATGAAGCATTCGGTGCAAATTATGAAGGTGCTGCGCCGTCTGGTCGATGAGTTGGGCAAAACGGTCATTATCGTTATTCACGACATTAACTTTGCTTCCTGTTATTCGGATTATATCGTCGCCCTGAAGGGCGGGCGCATTATCCGGGAGGGGCCGACGGAGGACATTATCGATTCGGCGGTCTTGAAGGAAGTGTACGATATGGATATTCATATCGAGCAAGTGCAAGGCAAAAAAATATGCGTGTATTTTACTTAGAGCGCCGACGCTTGTGCGTACGACGAGCCAACGCACTATAGTAATAATATATAGAATAATCTAAAAGAAAAGGTGGACACTATGAAAGCAAAAATTTCTTTAGTATTGCTATCTATTTTACTGGTTGCTGTTCTGGCGGCCTGCGGTTCCAAAGAAGCTAACAACCCTGCGCCTGCCGATAAAGGCAATAAGATTACCGGCTCAGCATCGGCCAACAATGCAACAGGTAAAGAGAATGCTGCAAACAACGGGAACGGTGAAGCCTCCCAGGCATGGCCGATGACAATTAAGCATAAACTTGGCGAAGCACCATTGGACAAAAAACCGGAAAAGGTTGTCGTCTTTGACTCCGGTGTACTGGATACGCTTGATGTATTGGGAGTGCCGGTGGCAGCAGCTCCCCGTGACGGTCTGCCTGCATATCTGAAAAAATATTCAGGTGATGAGTACACGAACGCCGGCACGCTGTTTGAGCCAGATTTTGAAAAGCTTAACGCTTTGAAGCCAGACGTAATTTTCATCTCGGGACGTTCCTCCGAGGCATACGATGAGTTGAACAAAATTGCGCCAACGATCTTTATGGGCGTAGATACAGCGAACTACTACGATTCTTTTGTTGAAAATATGAAAAACCTTGGCCTGATTTTTGAAAAGCAGTCAGAAGTAGAAGCGGAGCTGGCGAAGCTGGATGACGAAATCGCCACTGTGCGCGAAGCTTATGAAGCAAGCGGCAAAAAGGGTCTGATTGTATTGACCAATGCCGGCAAAATGAGCGCATACGGCAAAGGCTCCCGTTTCGGCTTGATCCATGATGTGCTGGGCGTTGCTCCTTCGGATGACAATATTGAAGTATCCACACATGGCATGAGTGTAACGAGCGAATATATCGCCGAGAAAAACCCGGATTTCTTGTTTGTCATTGACCGCAGCGCAGTTGTACAAAGCGAAGGCGGCGAGACTGCACAGCAAACGATCGAGAACGATCTGGTGAAAAATACGAATGCATCCAAAGACGGCAAAATCATTTACCTGGATCCGAACTACTGGTATCTGTCCGGCGGCGGATTGGCGTCGATGAGCGAAATGGTGAAAGAGGTTGGCGCAGCGATCAAGTAATAGCTGAGGCCGGCTCGCAGAGCGGGTTGAATAAATCCGCCTGGAGCCGGCCTTATATTTTTTTGCCAAGTTGACAGTCAAAATGAACTTTCACTATGATGGAGTTAATGGAAGAAGCTGAGCAGACAACTGAATTAAAAGGGGCGCCTAAGGATGAGTCGAGCATATGAAGATTCCCCGTTCTCACTCACTTATCAATATACAGAGGAAGTGCGCATCGAGAGCGGGTTGAGCGCAGACATTCCGGCACAGGCTGAAGAAGCCTTCTGTTTTGCGCTGAAAGAAGGCGTGCGGGTAACGCTAGCAGACGGAGAAAACGAGCGAAGCGGAAAAGTGCTAGGCGGCGAATTGTTTCATGTGCCGGCAGGCTGCCGTTGTTATATGCAAAGCGTGGCCAAATATGAGACGCATCTGATCATTATTCGCTACAGCAAGGAAGCGATTAAGGATAAAAAGCTGGCGGCCGGAGACGGAGAAAATGTAAAGGAGCCTGCACGCAGGCTTACCGTCTTCCGCATGCCGCAAATCCGCAACTGGATACAGGATTTTTTGAATGATGCTTCCGAGCTGGATACGGTGACCTTTTATCAATTGCAAGCCTATCTGTATGCAATGACGGCGGCGATGTTGTCCGCTGTACATCATCCAAAGGAGCCGGAAGAGGATTTGCTTGCTTATGTAGAGCAGACCAGGCGCTATATGGTGGAGCAATTCCAGCAGCCGATGGACATAGAGAAGCTGGCTCTGCAGTCTGGGACAAGCAGCAGCAAGTTTTATCAAGCGTTTCGCCGTTATACGGGCTTAAGTCCGCACAAATTCATCACGAAGGTCCGGTTGGATGCTTCACTCTCCATGCTGGCCAGCTCAATGATGCCAATCATTGAGGTTGCCCATTCGCTCGGCTATACGGATGAATATTATTTTAGCCGCTTGTTCAAAAAGCATCTCGGCATGGCGCCAACGGAATTTGCCGGTCTGGCCCAGAAGAAAATCGTTACTTTATGCCGCGTATTCAATGGTGATCTGGAGGCGCTGGGCATTACGCCGATGATGTCGCTGAAAGCCGCATGGACGGAACAGGCGGAAGAAGGGCTGGCCGCCATTCGGGCAGCAGAGCCGGAGCTGATCATTACCGGACCGGCGGATGAGCATATTATCGCTGCGTTGTCCGATATTGCCCCGACCGTCATACTAGCGTGGAAAAGCTACTCCTGGAAAGAGCGCTTTGTGGAAATTGCCGAGCTGCTGGGTCTTTCCTCGGTGGCCGAGCGCTGGCTGGCTTACTATGATTTGAAGGTCGACAATGCCCGCCATCATGTGCGCCGGCATTTGGGCGATGAGCCGCTGCTGCTCGTCATGGCATGGCCGGAGCCGGAACGTTACCGGGTATTCGGCACCAAATGGCGGAAGCTGAGGGATGTCTTCTATGAAGATCTGCATATTTCATCTCCGGATTCCGTACAGGAAATCACTGTGCTCGTAACGGAACAATTAGATGAAGCCGCAGAATTGGCCTGCCCGAATGTGCTGTTTTTCATCGAAGATTCGGAGCCGGACAGCTTCTGCCGCCAATTGGAGGAGCGCTGGCGCATTTTGAACCGTGCCCGCGAACGGCATTATTGTCTGTTTGTTCGCTATCGCGACCATTTGCAGTACAATGCCTCGATGCATGAAAGTCTGGTCGAGCAGACGGTGCGCCAGCTGCTGGCCAACAGCAATTGTTAAGAAAATAATCGTTGAATGGAGAGCTTTCGCAGAACGTTGTTCTGCTGTTTACTGCTGCAATTTTCGGAAAACATTATAGCTTCTACGAGCACATTCTGAGATAGCAATCGGGTGGAAGCCGCTGACTTCCGCATACAAAGTATCGTTTAGAGGCGTGATCCAGGTCTCAGGCAGCGCTGCCGCTCCGAGCGATGCGCCAAGAATGGAACCGACGGTGGCGCCATTGCAATCGGTGTCCCAGCCGCCGAGCACGGCTGTAGTAATACCTTTTTCAAAATCGCCGCCGGAATGAATGAGCGCAGCTGCGCATAATGCAGCATTATTATTGGTATGAACACAGTTATAGTGTTTAAAGGCCTCCCAAATTTTTTCGACCAGTTCCAGTTGATCTGGTGTATCCTCGGCAATTTGGACCGCCAGCGCAATGTCTTCCGCCAGACGGCTGTGCTGCGGAATTTCACTCAACCCGATCTCAACGATCCGCTTCACATCGCTCTCAACGAATGCGGCAGCAATCATAGCAGAGCAGAACATGGCGCCGTAAATGCCATTCTTCACATGGGAGAAGGAGGCATCTCGCCAAGCAAGCTCAGCTGCAAGCTGGGGCTGGCCGGCAGCGCCGTAGGCATAGCCGTCAACGCGGATTTGAGCGCCAATCCATTCGCGGAAGGGGTTCAAATAGGAACGTCCCCAATGGATATGCTTCTCCCAATCATCGGGCTGATCGCCGCTAATATGCGAAGTGACTCGGGCAAAATTCAAGTATGTTTGTGCTTCAGCAGTGAATACTTGGCCGAATGACAGACGACGGTGCCACAGCTTGCCGACATCCCAGGAGTTAAAATCAAGGCCGCGCTCCTCAAGCATAAGCAGGCCAAGCACTGTGTAACGGATATCATCATCTGTTTCCATGAAGCGGATATTTTCCCGGCAGCTGGCCAGACTGCTCCAGCGGGCAATCTCGATGCCATATTGAGCCTCGGCAGTCGATTCACCCGGTGTATAGTGGCGAATCGGCCATTGTCCGGCGCCTTCGAACCAAAGCTTAATATTGTGCCAGCCGGGTCTGCCCCCTGAGCCCTGCATGAAGGATGGAGCCTCCAGCGGCTTGCCCAGTGCGCAACCGGCCGCGCGGCCGAGCCAAGCGCCATAAAACTTGTTTTGCCATTCAGCGTCAACCCAGTTTTTGTCCATAACGCGCGGCCCTTCTGGGCGTTCTGCGCGAATCGCTTCCAAGTCCGATGGCTCGATATATTTAAAATCCGTGCTTGGCTCAAGAGCCATTAATGCACGATATACCTCCATAATCGGAGCTTCATCCATGCCGGCTGCTTCCAGTCGTTCTGTGAAGCCTGCTACGTCGCAGCCTTCCTCGCCGCGCTGCTTTATTTCCTCCCGAACAATGTCTCTCAGTCCAATCCATTTCGTCATATCGGATTCCTCCCCAATTACGTGAAAGCTTTATCACCTGATTATAGCCAGCGTTGTCGTCTATGGCTTCTCAAAAAATGAGGGCGATATTCTCATTTTTTGCGCATGGAGCAAGCCCCATCGATAATCGGTAATTGATCGGAGACATGTCAAAGCGAATGTAAAGAAGTGTATATAAAAGTAAACATTTATCTATTTTCAACGCCGTAAATATGCTCTTAGTATTAACTATTGAAGCGGCCACTTCGAAAAATTACCCAAGGAGGAAATTGTTTGATGATTGTGAAAAGAGGGCTTTCACTTGTTATCAGCGTCATATTGATGCTTATGATTGTTCCGCACACATATGCAGCAGCATCGGATCCATCAACTCGCAATCTTGCGATTGGCGCAACATATGAATGGTCGATGACACCGGATTCCGATCACCCGGACAACGGAACAAAACTAACAGACGGTATGAAAGGGAATTTGGATATCAATGATCCGCAATGGGTCGGTCAAAAAGGGAAAATAACAAGGGAAATTGTGTTTGACTTAGGAGCTTCGCAGTCGATATCCAGTATTAACGCCCATTTTTTACAGCATTGGCCAGATTCGTCAACATTGTTCCCGCTGACCGTATCGATGTATGCATCAAACGATAAACAAAATTGGGGTAAATTGGCAAATAAAGCAACTGAACACTTCTGGGTAGACGGCCCGCCAGTCGACCAAAATTATACCTGGGAGGCAAGCAAAGATGGCGTGCCGGCAATCGAAGGCAGTGTGAATATGATATATGCACGTTATGTGAAGGTTACATTCACACTACATCCGAGAGCGCTTTCATTGTTGGATGAAGTAGAGATTTGGGGTGCGGACGGTAAAGTGCAAGGTGCCAGGGAAGTGCCTGCCGATACAGTGGATTACCTGCATCCAGGTGAAGCAACAGCAGGAATTAGCAATTTGTCATTATTTTATAACGGCTACTATCGTGATCATGAAAAATGGACGAAAGAAATGATTATTCCGGAAATCAGCTATGTGAATAAACAAGGAGAGCCTGTGGATTGGTTTTTTGACGGCGTGCTGACATTGGGGTTAAGCGCCCCGGGCGGACAGGGCTTCAACGGCGGCGCAACGAAGGCGGAATGGAGCTGGTATCTGGACAAAACATTCAATGCTGACGGCGATATGCATCAACTGAATGAGGCCACCAAGGAGGTAGGAGCCAAGCTGGGACAGCCTGATCATCGCTTGAAGGTAGTGATCATGATTCCTGATCCGGGCGAGTATATAACGAATTTCGGCGATGTTGACGGCGATGGGATCTCTGAGAACTTTAACGCAAGCGAAGTCGGAGAAGAGACAGCGGCCGCAAATCGAAAAAAAGCTGTTGACTGGTGGATTCAGCAAGTTTTACAGCGCTGGGAAGGGCAAAATTATTCCCATCTTGAACTTGCAGGTCTGTACTGGCTGGAGGAGCAGATTAGCACAAGCGCCTCCGGACCTGACACGGTTCGGGCAGTAAATGATTTGATTCATGAACAAGGGTTGAAATCATTTTGGATTCCACATTCGATGGCCTATAAAAGCTATATGTGGAAAGATGTCGGCTTCGACGCAGTTGCCTATCAGCTGAATTATTTTTTTGAAGATGTCAGTATTGAACATATCGAGGATGCAGCATACACGGCACAGCATTATGGCACAGGCGTTGAGATCGAATTCGATGGCCGCATACTGCAGGATAGCGCGTTCCGCAAGCGCTTTATGGAATATTTGCAGGGCGGTATCCAGTATGGCTATATGACCAATAGTTTTAAAGCTTATTATAAAGGCAGCGGGCCTGTTCTAGCCCAAGCGGCCGCAAGCCAAGACCCGGAAATACGCGGTTTGTATGACAATCTCTATAATTTCACAAAAGGAACTTTCGGCGCAACAAACGCTGCACCGGTTGCAGAAGATGCGAGCTTCAACACAACAGTAGATCAGGCAGTAAGCGGTATATTGCCAGCAAATGATGCCGATGGGGATACACTTGTTTACTCCATTGTTGAGAACGGCAAGAAAGGGAAAACGGTGATCACCAATCGTGCAAGCGGTGCTTTCACTTACAGGCCTAATGCGGGACAGACGGGGACAGATACGTTTAAATTCAAAGTGAATGACGGAAAGGCCGACTCCAATATTGCGACAGTAACTGTGCAAATTGCTTCCGTACAGACCGATTTCCAAACGAAATTGACAGGGACAGGTGCAGTTCAGCCTGGAGAAACATTTGCGGTCATTTATGGTCTGACAGGGGGCGCAGAGGGGATTTATGCCCAAGATGTCACACTAAAATATGATCCGGCTGTAATGGAATATATATCGGCAAAGTCACGTGATAAAAGTGTTCAAATTGTGGAAACCGATAAGAAAACAGGCAAACTGCGCTTCGTTCTGGCAAGTGAAGGAGAAAATCATGCAATGAACGGCCGTGAAAATCTGATTGAACTGACTTTCAAAGCAAAAAAAGTCGGAAAAACAACGAGTGCCAGCATTACGGTAACGAATGCTATACTAGGCAATAAACAAGGTCAGGAATTCCAGGCAGCACCGGCATCAATGGAAATTGTAGTGGGAAAACCAGGTGACTTTAATGGCGATGGCCTTGTAACAGTTGGTGATCTTGCAATTGTGGCATTTCATTACGGCAAAACATCACAAAGTCCGGACTGGGAGCAAGTAAAGCGTATGGATTTGAATAAAGACGGCAAAATCGACAGCGCTGATTTGCAAGAAATAGCCAAACTAATGATTAAGTAAGCCTTATACAGATACTGGAGGGGTTAAATATGTTGTTGAAAAGTAAAAAGGCATTTGTGGGTACTTCCTTGGCGCTTGCTTTGGCGCTTACAGGCTGTGCCAATAAAACGTCGCCGGAGCCGGGCCATTCGCCTGGAGATTCCAAGGAACCAACAGAAACAACAGACACAGGAAAAGGCAATGAAGTGATTGAAGTTTCAACCGTTTCACCAAGCGATCCTTACTTGAAATTTGACGAAGGTGAAAGCTTCGACAAAAACGCGGTTTATGATGCTTATGAAAAAGATGTCGGCGTAAAAATTACCAACAAATGGATCGCAGATATAACCCAATTTAAAGAGAAAGTAAAAATTACAATTGCATCGGACGATCTTCCGGATTTCTTGCTTGTAAACGCGACACAGCTTAAAGAGCTGACTGAAGCGGATATGATTATGGATTTGACAGAGATTTATGATCAGCATGCTACAGAAGAGACGAAGAAGTTTCTGACAATGGACGGCGGCATGCAAATGAAAACAGCCATGATCGACGGGAAAATGATGGGGATTCCCAGCTCATACAACCCGTTCGATTTTCAAAACTTGTACGTTCGCACCGATTGGCTGAAAGAACTGAACCTGCCTGAGCCTAAAACAATGGACGATGTCTTTAAAATTGCTGAAGCGTTCAAAGAAAAAAATCTTGGCGGTGCCAAAGAAGCTTTCGGTATCTCGATTAGCAAAAACCCGTTTAGTATTGAAACCGGCGTTACCGGTTTGAGAGCGTTCTTGAACGGTTATCATGCCTATGAGAACATTTGGCTGGAAGACGGCAACGGCGGCTTGATGAACAGCGACATTCAACCTGAAATGAAGCAAGCTCTTGCAGCATTGCAAGAAATGTTCAAAAAAGGTCTGATCGATCCTGAGTTTTCGGTTAAAGATCCGGAAAAAGCCGCCGAGCTTCTTTACGACGGCAGCATCGGCATGGTGTTCGGTGCTTCCTGGGCCCCGGCGCAGCTTGTCAAAGGTGCAGTTAAGGACGGCAAGGTCGTTCAGGAGTGGGGGGTGTTCCCGATTCCTTCTGTTGATCATAAGCCTACATTGAACCAAATCGGCCTTGGCGTTGACGAGTATTATGTCGTGTCCGCAAAAGCCAAGCATCCGGAAGGCGTTATCCGCTTGCTTAACCAATGGATCGTTGTTGACAATCATCCGACGGAAGAACAAAAAGTATACGGGTTAGGCAAAGACCGAGTTGAAAAAGGCAACAATTACTGGTTGTTGAACCCGCTTCGTGTAAGTAGACAAATTAACAATAACGGTGAAATTTTGCCGAAAGCAATTGAAAACAAAGACGAAAGTATACTTGAGACCACGGATCAAAAAAGACGTTATGAAGGTGCTATGCAATATGTGAATGGTGATGCAAGCCTGTGGTGGGAATATATGATCTCTGGTCCTAAAGGAGCCTACTCGCATATTCCGGAAATTCAAAAGAACAAGCAATACCTGCGAAATAAATTCTATGGCGCTCCAACGCCTGCAATGGCTGACCGCCAAGAGCTTTTAACTAAAAAACGTGATGAAATATTTTTCAAAATCATTATGAACCAAGTATCTGTAGATGAGTTCGATAAATTCGTCGAAGAGTGGAAAAAGCTTGGCGGCGATGAAATCACGAAGGAAGTCAACGAGTGGTACAAATCGCTTAAATAGTTTCCGCAGCCCTTAGCACGAGGTTGCTCATCCATGCTTCATGACCGTCGATGACGTGATCCGAACCGGCACCTCCCTGAATCGCCCTGCGATTTGGCGGAGGTGCCTCCCGTTTATCCGCGCAAGAAGCGCATCCGCGGCGATGGAACTGCTAGCCTTCCGCGACCGTACAATTATCCAACAAATATGAACGATAGTGAAAGAACGGAGACAGGGCGGGTGCTATAATCGGTTAGAAGAAATGTAAACGCTTCCGCAGGTTCGTTAAAAATTTAAGGAGGTTGTGTATGGTTTCTGTCAAAAAAACAGGATTCACCCTCATGTTGGCCGCTGTCATGTTATTTTCGCTTGCTCCAAACGCATTTGCCAAGCAAGAAACGCAAGATCCGAGAAACCTGGCTGCGGGTTTAAGCTACCAGTTCTCTGCCGCCGCTTATGAAGGCTACCCTGACTCCGGAAATGAATTGACCGATGGCATATACGCATCGATGGACTACTTGGATAGCGCCTGGCAGGGGCACCTTCGGGGAATGACCCGCGAAGTTGTATTTGACTTGCAGGATTTTAAATCGATTAACGCCGTGAAAGCGCATTTTATGCAGGACACGGACAACGGTATTTTTTATCCGAATACGGTTTCCATGTACGTGTCGGATGACGGCGTGAATTGGGCGCCTCTGTCGCATAAAAACACCGCTATCCAGCTTTGGTTGCCGGGGCCGCCGACCGATCAGACGTTTGTCTGGGATATTGCGGCTGACGGCTTGCCGAAAGAGAAAAAAAATGCGGAGTTCGTGTATACGCGATATGTAAAAGTTACGTTCATGACCCAAGTATGGACCTTTCTTGATGAAATCGAAATTTGGGGCATCGACGGTAAAGCCCGTCACGCCGTCAAGCTGAAGCCGGAGCAGCCGGCTTACTTAGAGCCGGGCAAAGCGACAGGAGGCATTCGCAATCTTGCGCTGCTGTATAATGGACATTACGATAGCGGGGCCGGAGATTGGACGAAAGACAATATCATCCCGTACATCAGCTACGTGAACGCGCAAGGCGAACCGGTCGACTGGCTATACGACGGCGTACTTTATCTCGGCATTAGGACGCAGGACGGGCAGCGGGATTTTGGCATCAATGCCAAGCTTGAAGATTGGCAATGGTATCTGGACAAAACGTTCGCTCCTCAAGGCGATATGTGGCAGCTCAATGAAGCGGCCAAAGAGGTCGGCGCAAAATTGGGCGAACCGAAACACAAGACCAAGGTCGTGCTGATGGTTCCGAACCCGGGCGATGACGTTGGCGAGTTCGGCGATGTTGACGGCGACGGCGTGATAGAGAACTTCAACCCGGATCAGGTTGGCGCGGAAGCGGCTTTGGCCGGCAAGCAAAAAGCCATAGATTGGTATATGCATCAGGTGAAACAGCGCTGGACCGAGCACAATTATTCCAGCCTCGAGTTGGCCGGGATGTATTGGATGGCGGAAAGCGCCGACCCTTATGATGAGAACAATACGAAGATCATCCAACATACGAGCCGGCTTGTCCACCAGGAAAAACAAAAGTTTTTCTGGATCCCTAATTTCTTCGGCAAGGGCATATTCGCTTGGGAGAAGCTTGGCTTCGACGCGGTAGCGCAGCAGCCGAACTACTTCTTCGATGATCCGGGGGATCCGTCCCGGCTTCAAGATTCGGCCGGTCTTTCCAAGCAATACGGCATAGGCGTGGAGATGGAATTCGATGAAAAGATGAATTCGCATTCAACATTCAGGGACCGCTACATCGACTATTTGAACGGCGGAGTCGACTACGGTTATATGAACGATGCCTACAAAGCCTATTATCAAGGCAATATCGCGCTGCTCGACAGCGCAAGAAGCAATGACCCGAATAATCGCATTCTATACGATTGGATGTATCAATTCGTAAACAAAAATTATCAAAAAAATGATGTGAATGTATCTCCTGAGACGATGGCCGAGCTTGTAAACCGCTATATCGCGTTGAACGAGATCGATCCGGCTTTTGGCAATGACTTAACCTACCGCTTGCAGATCATCAAGCAGCTTCTGGACGAAAACAAACCCGATGAGGCCGCAACGTATATGCAGGATTTTCTCGCGCATATTCACGACCAAGCCGTCCAAGCGCAAGGATTGATATCCGTCCGAATAGCATCGGTGCTTGATTCCTACGCACAGGTTCTCATTCATCGCTTATGACAATCCGGACAAGATTAAAATAAAAGAAAGGGTGATAGGTTCAATGAACAACCCTTGGTTTCAAAAGCCGTTGGCAACGCTTTTGTTTTTGTTTGCGCTGGGAATTGGTTTGTTAGGGTTCAATCATTCGCAAGCCCATGCGCTTGACAATGGGCTTGCGGAAACGCCTCCGATGGGCTGGAATGGTTGGAACGCCTTTAGTTGCAATGTTGATGCTGATCTCGTGAAGGAAACGGCTAAAAAGATTGTTGAGTCCGGGATGAAAGAAGCGGGCTATCAATACGTCAACATCGATGATTGTTGGATGCTTGATCATCGCGATGAAAATGGCAATTTGATTCCCAACCCGGAAAAGTTTCCAAACGGGATGAAAGAAGTCGCCGATTATGTCCACTCTCTCGGTCTGAAAATTGGTATTTACGCAAGCGCAGGCACCACGACTTGTGCCAACTATCCGGGGAGTCTCAATCATGAAAAACAAGATGCCCAAAGTTTTGCCGAGTGGGGAATCGACTATTTAAAGTATGATAACTGCGGCGACCCTCTGGATCAAGCGTTACAGGAACGCTATTCGAAGATGCGCGATGCGCTCGCGGATACAGGACGGGACATTGTTTTCAGTATGAGCGTTGGAGGAAGCGAAGATCCGTGGGAATGGGGCAAGCAGGTGGGCAATCTGTGGCGGACAACCGGTGATATTAGTGATTCGTATGTAAGGATGTTAGTCCATTTCCTTAAGAATGTTGAACTGTACCCGTATGCCGGTCCGGGCTATTGGAATGATCCCGATATGTTGGAAATCGGTAACGGGGGCAAGAATCTGGAAGAATATCGTACCGAATTTAGTCTTTGGTCCGTAATGGCTGCGCCATTGCTCTCGGGTACCGATTTACTGAATGCCCCCCAAGAAATTTTAGATATTTACGCCAATCGTGAAGTGACTGCGGTGAATCAGGATCCAATCGGAATACAGGGGCATCCCATCAAGCAGCTCAATGACGGAAATTTTGTATTGTTGAAACCGATGGCCAACGGGGACAAAGCCGTGTTGTTCTTCAACTCAACCGATAATGCGTCAACTATCGAGATAAGCCTTAGTCAATTGGGCATACCAGCCTCTGCCGACAATAAAACCTATACCGTTCGGGATCTTTGGGCGCATGAAACGGCAACGGCCACTGAAAAAATCAGTGCTTCTGTTCCGTCTCACGGGATTATGATGTATCGCATCAGTCCGGGAAGGGGAAATGAGGTTTCATCGGACGGATTTAAGCGTATTATCAATCATGACGGCAAAGAAATTTGGGTAAAATCGTTGTCTGACGGAAGCAAAATGATTACATTGGTCAACCGGACTACTGCAGCGGCAACAATCAGTGCTGAACCGGAAAAATTAGGTTTCAAGCATGCTTCGGTTTATTTGGCTGAAGACTATTGGACTGGCCAAATAATGAGTTATGCCGGCAAAATCGTCTCCGATATTGAACCATTTTCAGCAGTCACCTACCGTGTAACACGGGGAACACCGAACGAGGCGCCTGCCGCTGTTCGTATATCGTTCGACGGTCCTTCTTTTATAGCGCCGGGTGAAACCAAAACGATCGTAACAACGATGACCAATGATGGAAGAGTGGCTGTCCATAACCTGGATCTCAATCTAAATGTACCGGAAGGATGGACAGTAATCCCCGGTTCGGACACTACATTTCAAACGATTCCGCCGAATGGCAAAAACAATTCCGTTAAGGTGAGTTGGAAGGTGACGGCGCCTCAGGACGCTGGGGCTGGCTGGAGTCATCTTACAGCGGATGCCGGGTTCGATTCCGGCGGGGGAATTCAAGGGCATGCACGCTCGGGATTTTCCGTGCAAGTCCCGTCCGCCCCTCCGACGGAAGATACCTTTCTCAGCGACATGCCTTTTTTCGGCAACGTTTCAAACGGCTGGGGTCCGGCTGAAAGGGATACAAGCGTCGGCGGGAGCGGTGAAGGAGATGGCAATATGATCACTCTGAACGGTACAGGATATGAAAAAGGATTGGGTGTCCATGCTTACTCTAAAGTTTCATTTTATATCGGTAAAAACTTTTCGAGGTTTATCTCTGATATTGGACTAGACGGTGAAACGCAAGGGGGCTCTGTCGTCTTTCAAGTATGGGGAGACGGGGAAAAGCTCTATGATAGCGGTGTAATAAAAGATAACGCGGATTCCCGGCATGTCAATGTTGATGTTTCCGATGTCGATGTTCTTATGTTGGAAGTAAAGGACGGCGGCGTCGGCAATGGTGCGGATCATGCTGATTGGGCTGGAGCTAAGCTGTTGAAAGAGGTGTTGGTAGATGACATCAAGATCAACGGGGAATCCTTCTCAAGTTTTGATCACGTAACCAATGATTACTACATGACATTTTTGGAAGGCACGATATCGGATGTACCCGCGGTGGAAGTCGTTCCGGCCAATAACGATGTCAAGGTAGATATTTCACCGGCTGAACAACTTCCGGGTACCACTGTGATTACCGTCACTTCGGGAGACGGATCAGTGACGAAAACGTATAAGATTCATTTTAACATCACTTCACAATTGTATTTAAGCGACCTTCCGTGGATTTATGCGACGACTGGCTGGGGAACGATTCATCGGGATGCTAGTGTTGAAGGGAACCCGATTAAATTGTTAACTGATTCGGGCGTTGTCGCCTATGATAAAGGAATTGGAACGCATGCGAATTCAGAAATCATTTACGACATTGCCGGGAGAGGGTATGGTCGCTTTCAAGGCTATGTAGGCCTTGACCAGGAAAAAAACATGAGCGACGTCGGGTCCGTAGATTTTCAAGTATGGGCCGATGGCGAAAAATTGTTTGACAGCGGGACGATGAAAAGAGACACACCGGCCAAGTTTGTTGATGTTGATGTTAGTGGAAGGAAACAATTAAAGTTAGTCGTTACCGATGCCGGCGATGGAATTGGCAATGATCACGCCGATTGGGCGGACGCCCAATTTATTGCCGACAACACGGCTCCCGAAATCCATACAGAGATGAACGGTAAGGATCTTTAAACTGAAGCGACTATGCGGCAGCCGCTATTGTTTTATTTCATACAACAAGGAGGCTGGCAATCCTTACCTTGCCGGCCTCAATGGCGGGTGGAAGTCTGCTCCGCTTTATTTTACACTGTCGCTGTTCTCGTAGAGCACGCGTTCGACCTTGGCGATGTGGCCTTCCATTCTGGCAATCGCCAACTGCTCATCCTGTGCGGCTATCGCTTCATAGATCGCCGTATGCTCCTGAAGCAGCCGCTCGGCAGAGCGGCGTTCAGCATAAAACCACAGCGCGCGGGTATCATGCATGCTTTCGTGCAGCCGCTGGGACATGGTGCGGACGAGCTCGGTCAATACCGGATTTTGTGCGGCTTCGGCAATTTGCAGGTGAAACCGGATATCTGCCTTTTCGCCTGCCTGCTCATCCTCCAGGCAGGTCTCCATCTCGCCAAGGATCGTTCTCAGGCACTCGAGATGCGCTTCTGAGCGGTGGCGCGCCGCAAGCGCGGCACAGCCGGATTCGAGCACCTTGCGCACCTCCAAAATATGCCTGAGCGATTCTGCGCGCGAGATCCAATCTGCTGCCCCTGTTTCGGGAGAAACAGGGGCGTCCGCCTTGAGATACGTTCCGCCCCCCTGACGGATATCGAGCATCCCGACCGCCTTCAATGCGCTCAGCGCTTCCCGGATTGTGGAACGGCCTACATTGAACTCGGCTGCCAAATCCACGACGGAGGGCAGCTTGTCTCCCACCTTCCATACACCTTCAGTGATTTTCTCCTTTAATAGATTGGCAATCCATTCACTGCTTTTAAGTGGTCTTGTATGGGACACGATCGTTTACCTCGCTATATAGTAATAATGAAACCTAATTCATACAAAACAATTCGTTCAAATTTATTGTACCCGTTTTTAAAGCAATGTGGTATACTTTTCACAAAAGTCATCAGATGACCTGATTAATTTTTGTGACCGGGAGGGTTTTCCCATGTTGTCCGATAATGTGAAACGCGAGCTGCAAGCTGTAGTAGGGGAAAAGTGGTTAAAGGACGATCCTGAGTCGTTAGTGACTCATTCCTATGATGGGACACCGATGCTGCAATCGATGCCGGATGCCGTCATTTATCCGGAAAGTACGGCGCAGGTATCCGAGATTATGAAGGTTTTGCACCGCCATAAGGTGCCTCTTGTAAGCAGAGGCTCAGGGACGAATCTGTGCGGGGGCACGGTGCCTGTACAGGGCGGAGTCGTCATGGTCATGCACCGTATGAACCGCATTGTGGAGATCGATATGCAAAATTTGATGGCGACGGTACAGCCCGGACTGAACACGAAGGAGTTTATTACCCATGTGGAAGGTCTCGGATTATTTTACCCGCCTGATCCAAGCAGCATGTCCATTTCTACAATTGGCGGCAATATTGCCGAGGGCTCCGGCGGTTTGCGGGGATTGAAGTACGGGACGACCAAGGATTACGTGCTGGGGCTCGAGGCTGTGCTGGCGGACGGGCAAATTATCCGCACGGGCGGCAAGCTGATGAAGGATGTCGCAGGCTATGATTTGACGAAGCTGCTGGTCGGCTCGGAAGGAACGCTGGCTGTTATTACGGAAGCGATATTGAAATTGGTACCGCCTCCAAAATATAAGAAGACGATGCTGGCGATGTTCAAGGATATTTATGGAGCGGCGCGCACCGTATCCAGCATTATCGAGAATCAAATTATTCCGGCGACGCTGGAGTTTCTGGACCGCCCGACGATTCGCGTGGTCGATGATTTTGCCAAGCTGGGGCTGCCGCTTGATATGGAAGCGATCCTGCTGATCGAGCAGGACGGCGACGAAGAAGCGGTAGAGCGGGATATCGCGCGCATTGCCGAGATTTGCCAAAGCGAAAATGCGGACCGCATCCAAGTGGCGGAGACAGAGGAGGAGGCGCTGAAGCTGCTGACCGCAAGAAGAAGCGCCTTCACTGCGCTGGCCCGCCTGCGCCCTACGACGATTTTGGAGGATGCTACCGTGCCGCGCTCGAAAATCGCAGATATGGTGCTTGAAATTAACCGGATTGCCGAGAAGCATAAGGTGACGATCTGCACCTTCGGTCATGCAGGTGACGGCAATCTTCATCCGACAGCGACGACGGATGCCAGAGACCAGGAAGAAATTCATCGCGTAGAGGCGGCGTTTGCCGATATTTTCGAAGCGGCTATTCGTCTTGGCGGCACGATTACCGGCGAGCATGGCGTCGGCATGGTGAAGGCGCCGTTCCTGGAATGGAAGATCGGCCCGGCAGGCGTCGAGGTGATGAAGGGGATCAAGCAGGCTTTCGATCCTCACAACCTGCTCAATCCGGGCAAAATGTTCGCCAAAGCGGCACGCAAAAGGGTGGTAATAGATCATGGCTGAACAGAGAACAAAAGAAACGGATATGAGCCTGTCACTGGTTAAAAGCTTGCAGAACAAGCTGGACTATGATCAGCTGACGAACTGCATGCGCTGCGGCTTCTGCTTGCCAGCCTGTCCTACCTTTCGGGAAACCGGGGTAGAGGCCGAGTCGCCGCGGGGGCGGATTGCGCTTATGAAGGCAGCGGTCGACGGCCTTATGGAGCCGGATCACAAATTCGAGGAGCAGATGGATCATTGCCTCGGCTGCCGCGCATGCGAGCCGGCCTGTCCGGCGGGCGTGAAGTATGGCCAATTGATCGAGCAGGCGCGCGATGCGGTCGAGGATCATACCGTCCGCCACCGCTGGTGGGTCAAAGGGGCGCGCAAAATCGCTTTTGACGGCTTGTTTCCGCATCCGCGCCGGATGCGGCTGTTAGGCGGCGCGCTCAAGCTGTACCAGAAATCCGGCCTGCAAACGATCGCGCGCGGCACTGGCATTATGAATTTGTTCCCGCCGCATCTGAAGCTGATGGAGAAGATTATGCCGGATACGGCCGGTACGGGCGTGGTGAAGGAAATTGGCATGCGTCATCCGGCCAAGGGCGAGAAGCTGGGCACAGTCGGCATGTTCCGCGGCTGCATTATGGACATTATGTTTACGAAGACAAATATTAATACGGTTAAATTGTTGACCGAGGCCGGTTTTGAGGTTGTCATTCCTGACGAGCAAACCTGCTGCGGCGCCCTTCATTCGCACAGCGGCGAAGGCGATGGCGCCAAGGAGCTCGCGCGGCGCAATATTCGCGCATTTCGCGATGCCGGCGTAGATTGGATTGCGACCAATTCAGGGGGCTGCGGCGCCCTGCTGGTTGAATACGACCATTTGCTGCATGATGATGCGGAGTGGAGCGAGGATGCGGCCTGGTTTGCCAAGCAAACCATTGACGTCAGCCGTCTCGTGGTCGAACATGGGCGGGTTCCGCAGTTTGCGGCCAGCAAAGCTGGCACGCGGATTACTTACCAGGATTCCTGCCATCTGCGTAATGTGATGAAGTCTTCGGATGCGCCGCGCAAGCTGATGAAGAGTGTAGCCGGGGTGCAGTTCGTGGAAATGGTAGATTCCGACCGCTGCTGCGGCTCTGCGGGGATTTACAATCTGACACAGCCCGAGATGTCCGGAGGTATTCTGGACAAAAAGATGGAATGCGCCAAAGACACTTCCGCACAGGTGATGATCACCAGTAACCCGGGCTGTCTGCTGCAAATGAAGGCCGGCATAAGCAAGAGCGGCATGGATAAGGAAATGGAAGCAGTCCATATCGTCGATTTTCTCTATGAAAATATGGCGGCGGGATCGAGCCCGGAAAGCAAGTAGGAAGGTGTCGCCAGACAGGCTGAGCATGCTATAATAAGCATGATTAGAGGTGATGGATAATGGCGAAAGCGAAAAAGCGGCAATCAACCGCCGCGCGCAATGATCAGCGGCCTTCCTCGTCTGCTGCCCAAGGAGCAGATAAGCCTGCGACACTCAAGGATTTGCTTCGTCCGGATCTGGTGGAGAAGTTAAAGGCCCATTCCAGTGAACTGAAGGCTGCAGATGAGCAACGCAAGGAGCAGGAGCGCCAGCAAATCGAAGCAGCGCGCAAAGCGGAACAGAAGCGGCTTGAGAATGATTTTGAGCACTTATTGAATAATAGTCGGATGGATTGGCGACAACATAAATAGACGGGAAAAGAGTCAATCGTTGTTACAGGGATTGTTGCAGCATTCATGATGAAATTGACAACGCTCTGACATTGACAACATAAGGTCGGAAAGGCTATGCTATTTTTAAATCTAGAATATAGGCGGTCTGAACAATGTCCTTTAACCCGAAAATTGTGGATATTCAACCATCGGATACCAATGAGAAAACGAATCTTTACCAGTATGTTGTTACGCTTGCGGATCAATCCAAGTACCGGCTGTTTCTGAGAAAGAACCCAGAATGGAAGCTGGACAGCGCCAACCGGCTGCTGAACATTCCTTGTCCAATGTGCCGCAAAGACTACTACTGCAAGTGCATGGACAAACATTTGGAGAAGCTTGAGAGTGAATTTCTGTCCAAAATTGGCGGTTAATGTGACCGTATGCTAATGAAAGTGTCCGCAGTGCGGCCTAACGGCCATCCGGACATCTACAGAACAGGGCTGTCCCTAAGTCATCGTTGATGGCTAGGGCAGCCTTGTTTTTTTGTTTTTAAGCGGCGGCAACTGATTGTCTGGTCACCAAATCTGGCTTAACGAGAATTTTATTGCATGGTTAACCGGGATTTTCCATCCGCCAGAGCTGCAGCTTGTCTGTCTATCTTCCTCATAATTTCTTCCATGTGAGCCCCCGAATATTTTTTCTCCTACCACTATAAATGATTAGAGCGATTCCAATGATTGCAAATAAAGGTACAAAGAAATTGTCAGTAAATTCAGCTGTTTTTGGCTCAGGTACTGCCCCTGTCCCATTTCCAGCTAAGAACCCCGCAATTATTTCATGACTTGCGATATTTGTAGCTGCACGTTCAATCGTATATAATAATCCAGACAGCATAATGAAAATAGCGCCAATCAATGGAATTAATTTTGAATGCATAGCGCGATTGCCCCCAATACTTAAAAGTAGAAAGTGAAGTCCTCCTCGTATATTTTACACACAAAGCTCTCTATAAAACCCAAGAATAAAGAGGCACACAAAAAGTGTGCCTCCCTTCTTTAAAAAATATATGTCGCGAAACAAACACCTATTGGTTTATAAGCAGTCCCAGATCCTAAAAGGGAATCAGAAAACCACCCTTTACTCCATACTTCAAATTCTTTTACTAAATAAATGGGGTGGGCAATTATTTCCCCGCGTTTTCCTTTAGGAACGCTAATATTTTGGGAATCGGAGACATTAAACGTTTCAGCTACATCAAATCCGACTCCAGCAGTAACTACTGATGCATTAACACTTACAGAGGAAGAAAAGGTTGCTGAAAGCCCTTGACTAATGGTCATCGTGCCTCCTGGGGGGGAATAATAGGAATCTCTAATAACCTCTGCACCACAGGCATTGCTTGTACTTGTTACCTTAACATATAAGTCACTTGCAAACAAAGAAGGGGAAAGTGGATTTGCATCAGTTAGGGAAGAATTTGTTGTGTTTTCGCTGATTATAGGGACAACCAAAGTTACTTCCCCAATTTTATCAGGATACCGAAGACCGTTTTGTTTAGCAAATTCCTTTGGATTGTTTACCTTAATTATTTTTTTTACGGTACCATCTTTATTGATTTGATAGCTTACAGTGCCATCAACGTTTGAACAATCCATAGTTTCCAGTGGTTGATTTGGTGTAGGGGCTGCATTTGCAAATGAGGAAAATGCGAGTATTAGTACAACAGAGAAGAAAAGAAATAATTTAAATCTTTTTTTCAACAATCTTCACCCTTTCATTAATATTTGGTGTAAAATAACTGCCATGGCAACTTTATTATATTATATTTAATGCTAAATTGTCAAAAACTTCTTTTTTTGTCGCGAATATAGGAGGTTTGGGTGAATCCCTGATGAAATGCAGCTGTGTCTAGTTGTTAACAAGCATAAAACTGAAAGTGACTTTACGCAGTTGCTGACAGATATTGAAAACAGGAACTTCACGAAAAGGGCTCAATGTGATCGAAATCGCTTTATCCTTGACACAACAAACTCAAATAGCTCGTTATGACCTCGACATATTGATAAATCGGATGCTCCATTCCCTTCACTTTTGTCCGGTTTAGTCGCTTGTTCAGCTTTGTATGGGAGAGCAGCGCGTCGACTGTTGCCAGACCCGAATGTGTCCGTTAATAACATTTCCTTTAATTATACAAAATGGATTTTCATTTTGGTACCCTTTGGTGATTCTCTATTTTTCTTTTTTATTACTTCATAGATTCAGGTTATCCTGATTTGGAGAAGGTTGAGAGCGAGTTCTTGTCCAAATTCGCGGGTAATGATGGTGCAAGCTTAAGGCAACGCGTCCGCTATTGTGGGCAGTGAACATAACAGAGCTGTCCCTAAGTCATTATTAAGTCTAGGACAGCTCTGTTTTTTACTTTTTGGCGATGGCCACGGACTGTCTGCTCACCAAGTCCGGCTGAATGAGAATTTTATTGCATGGCTCGCCCGGATTTTCCATGCGCCAAAGCAGCAGCTTGACCGTCTGAACAGCAATTTGTTCTCGCGGATAATGAAGAGAAGTTAATGGCGGCGACTGCCACTGGCAAGAATCAAGGTTATCAAATCCGATGATCGATACTTGATCCGGAACCTGTATGCCCTCCGCTATGAGCGCATTGTTCAAGATGAAGGCGATTGGATCGTTGGCGCAAAAAAAGGCGGTTGGCAGCTGGGTGTAGTCGAGCTTCTCCTGTACCGTGTTGAAATGAATATTTCCGTATGAATCGGCGAAGCGGATGTCGTAAATATAGGCAGGATGGAGATCGAGCCCCCAATATTCAAGCGCATCGCAAAAGCCGCGGTAACGGGCGTGAAATCCAGGCGAGAGCTTGCTGTCTCCAATAAAGCCGATACGGAGATGGCCGTGATTGACAAAATGTTTGACCGCCAGAAAAGCGCCGTAGTAATCATCTACAAGTACGGCGTCGATTTTGGAATAAGGGAAGAAATGGTCAATGATGATTAGCGGTTTATTGGTCTTCTCCAGCTGCTCGGCAATGTTGACGGAATTTCTCCCGAACAGCAGGTGGGCGATAACCTCCGGATCGCGCATATAAGGCTCAAGCAGCAAATCAGCATCGCCGTGCGGCAATGCTTGCAGTGTAACCTGCAGGCCATATTCCTTGAAGGCTTTGTCCATAAAGAAAAAAGACGTCATCGTATGCGCCTCTGTCATAACGCGATGGTCGACCAGAAACAACACCTTGCCGGATAAGCTTTTATTTTCTGCAGGCAGATCAGTGAAATTTTTATACTTAAGCCTTTTGGCCGTATCGATGACAAGCTTCCTCGTTTCATCGCTTATACCTTCCAGCCCCCGTAAAGCCTTGGAAACAGCGGCTGTAGATAGTCCAAGCTGCTTCGATATATCGTGAAGTGTTATTTTTTTTGTCATACAAGCCTCTCAAATCCGTAGTATAACCCCCATTTTAACAATGAAATTAACTAAAATCAATGTAATAATCTAATGATTTTTGAGTTAAACTCTTTTGATTATCAAGGTATGGATTTAACAAATAAATATTTAGTTAAAAAATTAACTAAAAATATTATTGACATATTAACTTAAGGGGGCATAGTATTAACTCTAGAACCGCTTGAACTTGAGAAAGGGGTCTGTGCGATGAGGAATAATTGGAGCACTAGTGTGAAAGGGCTATGCTGCATGATGATTGAGGCTTCGCTTGTTATGGCACCGGGCATTGAACATTTTCGCCGTAGAGGTGCGCAAGTACGATCAGCATCGCGTTATTATTAGCGGAAATAGTATTCCGCGGCCGAGCGCTTGGAATCAAAAGCATCAGCGAACCTTCGATCAGGATACGGAGGAGCAGTTTGCCGAGATGCTGCTGGCAGAACACCCTGATCCGCTCAATATGCTGTCGGTTCATTTCTATTTGTGGGGAGAGCCGTGCTTACCAGCTTGCAGCGCTGCAGCAATGGAACCGGCGTTTGGGCGGAGAATAATATATCTATTAAGCATCGCAGATGGAGGAGAGAGACATGGAGAAAATAAGCTTGAGCGGAGTGTGGGAGTTGCATTGTTTTCCACAGAAATCGACTGCAGTTAAGCATCCTGCAGATTTGGCGTGGCAGTCTGAGAGGCCGATTCCCGCCGCGGTGCCGGGCAATGTGGAGCTGGATTTATACGAGGCCGGCCTTATTGCTGATCCGTATACTGGAAGCAATATTCGTCAGCTGCAAAATTATGAGCTGCATGAATGGTGGTATGTGAAGGAGTTCGATGCCCCGCAGCAAAGCGGGCGCATTGAGCTGGTTTTTCATGGCGTGGATTGCATGGCCACTTACTGGCTGAATGGTACTGAGCTGGGCACTTCAGATAATATGCTGATCGGGCATTCATTTGAAGTGACCGAATTGCTGAAGCGGGACGGAAGCAATCTGCTGCATATTCGTCTGCAGTCCCCCATCCTGGAGGCGCTGAAGTATGAATATGATCCGTCTATGCTGGCGATGGACTATAACTGGCCGCAGCTATGGGTGCGCAAAGCGGCGCACAGTTACGGCTGGGATATTATGCCGCGCGCTGTATCGGCGGGCTTGTGGCGGGAGGTCGAGCTTGTCGTACATGATGAAGCGGAGATAACGGATGTTTATTTTTATACGAAGGAGGCTGACGCCGATTCGGCTTATGTAGGCATCTACTATGAAGTGGAGATTGACCCGGCCTTGTTCCGCAAAATGTTCATCCGCTTTACCGGGCATTGCGGCGAATCTTCTTTTGTGCAGGAGTCTCGGGTCAGCTTTGCCAAAGGCTCTTGCGAGTTTGGCATACCGGAGCCGGCGTTGTGGTGGCCGCGCGGTTACGGAACGGCTCATCTTTACGAGCTGACGACCGAGCTGCTGCTGGACGGTGAAGTTTTGGCAGAGCGTAAAGATATCGTAGGGATTCGTAAGCTGGAGCTGATCAGAAGCGAGATTACGTCTCCGGACAATCCGGGCGAGTTTCGTTTTGTTATAAATGGGATGTCCATTTTTTGCAAAGGCTCGAACTGGGTACCGGCCGATATGTTCCACAGTAAAGATGCCGGACGCATCCCGGCGATGCTCGATCTGTTTGCCGATTTGAACTGCAATATGGTGCGTGTATGGGGCGGAAGCGTCTACGAGGATCATGCTTTTTTTGAGCGCTGCAGCCGGGAAGGGCTGATGGTATGGCAGGATTTCTCCCTGGCCTGCGGGCTGTATCCGCAGACGGAGCAGTTCTTTGAAAAGATCAGGAAGGAAGCCCGCTATATTGTACGAAAACTGCGCAATCATCCTTCGCTCGTGCTGTGGTGCGGCGATAACGAAATTGACCAGTTCAGCATTCATCGCCAGCTGGATCCGAATGGCAACAAAATATCGCGGGAGGTCTTGCCGGCGGTCGTAAGGCAATGTGATCCGTTCCGTCCTTACTTGCCAAGCTCCCCGTACTATTCGAGTGCGTTCTGGAAAACGAAAAATATGGCGCTGCTGCCTGAAGAGCATCTCTGGGGGCCGCGGGATTACTATAAGAGCCGCTTTTATACAGGAAGCCAGATGCACTTCATTAGCGAGATCGGCTATCACGGCTGCCCGAATTTGGAATCGATCAAAAAATTTATTGAGCCGGAGCATCTCTGGCCATGGGAAAATAATGAGCAATGGGCGCTGCACAGTTCCGATCCGATCGGGCTTGGCGGAACATGGTCATACCGGATCGAGTTGATGGCGAATCAGGTGAAGGAGCTGTTCGGCGAAGTGCCGGAGCGGATTGAAGATTTTGTGCTGGCCTCACAATTCTCTCAAGCGGAGGCCAAAAAGTTTTTCGTAGAAATGATGAGGCTGCGCAAATGGAGCAGAACCGGCATTCTGTGGTGGAATATGATCGACGGCTGGCCGCAATTTTCCGATGCTGTCGTCGATTATTACGGGGGCAAGAAGCGGGCCTATCACTATTTGAAGAGCGCCCAGCAGGATCACTGCATTATGATAGATGAGCCGAGCGATTGGCACGTAAGAGTCGTACTGGCGAATGACACCCTGGAAAGCAAACAGGGGACATACCGCATATGGGATGCTGATACGTCGGAAACTTTACTGGAAGGTACATTCACATCAGCGGTTAATGCGAATATGGCCTTAGGACGCATACGGATCTCGCATAGTCAACAGCGCATGCTTTTCATTCAATGGACGATAGACGGGCAAGTCCGATATAATCATTATCTGCTTGGTTTTCCGGCTTTTTCTCTGGAAAAGTACAGGAGTTGGGCCGCGAAGCTGGCGGAGTTGACAGAAGGGCAGACCGAATAGAAAAACTCCTTATTGCAGCGATCGTAGGGCTCGTCTGCAATAAGGAGTTTTTTTGCATCAACAGAAGGGGGGGGAGTCGTCTGGACGCCCTCCAATTCATCCAACCTCCTGTCTTCTATCTTGATATGAAAGGGAGGTAGAGCGGGAAACTGGCAGATGCCGATTTATAAGCAGGTTTAAGCAGGTATAAGCGGCTGCTTTATAAGACTTTTAGACTGGAATTCGGCCGAGCATTGCTCCTGTCTGTCAAGATGGCGTATAATAAGTTTTTGTAAACGATTAGGCTGGGAGGAAGTAACGTGAAAATAATCGGTTGGCTGCTGGCACTAGCCGGATTTTTCGGCTGGGCTGCACTTGCCACACATGAGAAGCTAGTTGATTTTGACCTATCAGTTATTGAGACCGTACAGGGCTGGGAAAATGATACCCTTACAAGTGTGATGAAAATTTTTACATTCCTAGGATCGTCAAAAGGTGTTATGATTCTCGCCTTTCTAGCAGCGGTTATATTATTCTTGGTCCTCAGGCATCGAATGGAGCTTGTGCTGCTGATTGGCTCAGTCGGCGGCGTGGCAGTGCTGAATGAAGCCTTGAAAATGCTCTATCAACGTAATCGTCCCGAGCTTCACCGGCTGATTGAAGAAACCGGCTTCAGCTTTCCGAGCGGGCACTCGATGGCGGCATTCACCTTCTATGCGGTGCTGGCTTTTCTGCTGTGGCGTCATACCAAATCGTTGCTTGGCCGTCTGCTTCTAGTCGTCCTTGCGGCAGTGATGATTGTTATGATCGGGTTAAGCCGCGTATATCTGGGGGTACATTTCCCATCCGATATTATTGGCGGCTACTGGATCAGCGCTTGCTGGACTTGGGTATGTCTATCTGCATTCCGGCAATACAAGGGCAAACGCCGACAAAATCAGTATTACGTAATGAAGTAGTTTATAGAATAAAGAGAGGCTGCCATTGGGTAGAAATTCATTCCCCAGGCAGCCTTTCTTTGCATTATAGATAAAGCAAACAGTCATCGTCGCGAATATGGCGCTCCCACAGCGCTGCGATGTCATCGTAGTTGCCGCTTTGCAAGGCGTCAATTAATGTGTAATGGTCAGCGGCCATCTGCGGGAGATTCGTTATATGGCGGCTGTTGTTCATAAAGTGCAGCCGCAGGCGGTTGGCGATGCTGCTCCAAATTTGCCGCGCATAGGAAGAGTCATCGTGGAGCAGCACAATTTGCTCGTGGAAGCGAATATCCTCTTCCACCAATACAGGCAAATCGCCGGCGGCAGCTGCTTGATCCATGCGCGCGGTAATGGCTTGCAAGCCTTCGAAAAAATCGGGCGTAAAGCGCTCAAGATGATATTTTATCGAATACAGCTCCAGTTGGAGCCGGATCGGCAGCAGCAGGTCGACAATCTCTTCCCGCTTGACATGCGCGACGAAGGTCTCTTTGTAGGGCAGGCAGGTGACCAGCCCCATCGCTTCAAGGTCGCGAATCGCTTCGCGGACAGGGCCGCGGCTAATGCCCATTTGATCGGAAATTTCCTGCTCCCGCAGCTTTTCTCCTGCCTTGATGTCTCCCCGAATAATAGCATCGCGAATATCTGCGGCAACCTTCTGACGCAACGATAATGTTTCCTGACTTTTAAATTGAAATTTGGCCATGTAAAATGCGCTCCTTGCTTTAACCTGCACCGGTTGTTTGCTGTTCTTACTATAGCGGAGTTTATTGAATAATTCAACTGACACCAATTTACGATAGATTGTTGACAATATCCTGCCGATGTATCTTGATATTGACAAAAATTTTTTTATTACTTAAAATTATTTTGTAAATACTAGTTTGAATCTCAGCCTATCAAGGAAAGAGTGGGAGACTATGCGAATAAGGAGCAAATGGTAATGATATCGGTTAAAAATATCGATGAAGCTTTTGAAATCTTGAAACCGTTGGTTAAGTTGATTGGAAGCGCTTTAGGCTCGAACTGTGAGGTCGTTCTTCATGATATGAGGAAACCGGAGAAATCCATCATTGCGATTGAGAATGGACATATTACCGGGCGAAAAGTCGGCGACTCAAGTACCAATCTCGGTCTCGAGGTGATCCGCAAGCCGGAGGAAGAAGGGGATCTTCTTAATTACTTATCCACTTCTAAAGACGGCAAAATTTTAAAATCCTCTTCCTTGTATTTTTATAACGATGAGGGACAGGCGGTTAGCTCCATCTGCATAAATTACAACATTACAGATTTTATGATGGCTTCCAATGTGCTTAACGAGTTCATCCGGACAGCCAAAAATGTGCATGAAACCTTTACCGGAGATATTAACGATGTGATCGAAACGCTGCTGAACGAAGCTGTCGACAATGTTGGCAAGCCGGTTCCTTTTATGAATAAGGAAGATAAGATGAAGCTGCTGAAGTATTTGGATGATAAAGGTGTATTTACGGTAAAACGCTCAATGGATCGAGTTGCCATGTTTTTAGATATTTCAAAGTTTACAATTTACAATTATTTGGAAGAAATACGTCTTAATAAAAATAATTATATTAAATAATACTTGCGAGCATTATAAAATCTGCCTCTCTCTGCATATGGATTTCGTTGGAAAATGGCAGGGAGGGCAGAAATGACAAAGAGAGGAAGCGAAACATGAGTACTCTTAATATTCAGAGCTTTGAGAGCAACCCGCCGGTATATAAAATGTTTATTGACGGGCAATGGGTAGAAAGTGTTGGCGGTGGAACCTTTGAATCGTACAATCCTGCAACCGAACGTGCAATCGGCCATCTGCAGCTTGGAACGCGTGAAGATGCAGTCCGGGCCATTCATGCGGCAAGGGCTGCAGCGGAGAAATTCAGGGAGACTTCTCCTTGGGAGCGCGCCGAATTGTTGAAGCGGATTGCGGCTGTAATTGCCAAACGGCAGGATGAGCTGGCGTTTTTCTTGACAATGGATCAGGGCAAGCCTTATCATAGCGAAGCCGTGTTTGAAATCCGCAATATGGTCAAAACATTCGAAGAAGCATCAGAGCAAATCAAATGGCTTGAAAGCGCTGTTATTCCTGTAGAGGATAAAAACAAACGCGTCATTTCGATCCGCCAGCCTAGAGGGGTTTATGCGATCGTAACGCCATGGAATTTTCCGTTTATGATTCCAACCGAATATCTTTCTGCGGGATTGGCTGCAGGCAATACGCTGGTATGGGTGCCGGCGCCGACGACATCCATTTGTGCCGTCAAGCTGGCCGAATGTCTGGAAGAAGCGGGGCTGCCGCAAGGAGTCGTCAACCTGGTAACGGGACGGGGAGATGTCGTTGGAGATGAAATCGTTTCCAATTCTGGAACGGATGCAATCGGCTTTACCGGAAGCACCGCGACAGGAAAGCAAATTGCCATCCGCGGGGCGGGCAAGCCGCTGCTGCTTGAACTTGGAGGCAATGGGCCGACGATCGTATTAAAGGATGCAGATCTTGAGCTTGCAGCCCGTTCCATAGCCGGCGGATGTTTCGATAATGCAGGGCAAGTATGCTCTTCAACGGAACGGATACTGGCGGATCACCGCATTTACGATGAACTGCTGGACAAATTAGTCGCTCATGCGAAAAAAATCAGGGTTGGAGATCCGTTTCATCGGGATACGACAATGGGGCCGCTCAACAATGGGCAAGTAGTGGAGAAGAATCGCGCTCATGCCGATGACGCGCTGGCCAAAGGGGCCCGTTTGCTCACAGGCGGCAAGCCGCTTAAGGGGCTGGGCAGTTCGCTATTTTTTGCGCCGACTGTTATAGCGGATCTTACATTGGATAGCTTGTACCATACCGAGGAGTCATTTGGCCCGGTAGCTCCGGTATTTCCTTTTGAGACCAATGAAGAAGCGCTCCGTATTGCCCTTGACAATCGTTGGGGGCTGGTAAATTCTGTGTTTACAACAAATTTGAAAGATGCTGTACACTTTGCGGAGAAGCTGCGAGCAGGCGTCGTCAATATTAACGATAACAGCAATTATTGGGAGCCTCATCTGCCATTCGGAGGGGCAAGCGGAAAAGCCAGCGGCCTGGGAAGAATAGGCGGCAAATATTCCATTATGGAAATGTCCGATCTGAAAACAATCACATTGGATTTGCGCTAAGGAGGGCAGCCATGCAAATATCGGAAAAGGTCGCCTTGGTCGGAAGCGGTATGTCCGGGATTGCGATTTCCCATCCGCTTGATTGCAACATTTATTTGCTTGACGGCGGAGCGGGCTATGCCTTGATTGACGCGGGAACGGGCATTGAGTCGGAACGGCTGCTGCAGCGCCTGGAGGGCTTGCAAATCGATTTAACGAAGATCACTCATCTTCTATTGACGCACGTTCATGGAGATCATGCGGGAGGGGCCGCATTTTTTCGGGACGCACTCGGTTTGAAGGTGGTCTGTCCCCGCGAGTCGGCGCCTTGGCTTGAGAATGGAGATTTGGAGCGGACAAGCGTCCGCGCAGCTGTGGCTTCTGGTCTGTATCCTGATGATTATCGTTTTTCGGCCTGTATAGTAGATCAGGCCGTAAGCGGCAATGACCGGATCCGGATCGGGGAGCTGGAGGTTCGTGTACTCGAGACGCCCGGCCATTCAAGGGGACATGTTTGCTATAAGGGGGAGTGGGCCGGACAAAAATATTTGTTCGGCGGAGATGCTGTTTTCGCCGGCGGCAAAATCTCGCTGCAAAACTTATGGGACAGCTCGATTCAAGATTATGCTGCCTCCATCCGGTTGTTGCATCAGGAGCGCCCTGATCAGCTATACCCTGGGCATGGCCCCTTTTTACTCAGCGAGGGATGGACGCCAATTGCGCAAGCATACGATTATTTCTCGAAATTGTCACTCCCTCCCAATTTATAATGGGATTTAACGCATTAATTTCTTCCAAATTATGAATATTCATTCTTTATCCCTCTTGTAAGCGCTTGAATTTGGCTGTGTTTTTTTGTGGCAAGCCAATCTATAATGCTTACAAATTATTTTTAACCAATTGACAAATATTTTTGTAATAAATAAAATATAATTGTAATCGCATACAAGATTGCGACATCATGAACGCACCAAACAGAAGGAGAGGAAGCAATTGTCACAAGTTGAGCAAAGACTAAAAGAGTTAGGCATTGAGCTGCCGGGGCCGATTGAACCGAAATTTGTATATGTTCCAGCGAAAACGTTTGGTAATTACGTTTACACATCGGGGCAAGATTGCCGGGTTAACGGGGTCTTGAAATATGAGGGGAAAGTCGGAAAAGATCTTACGGTTGAAGAGGGGAAGGATGCGGCACGGCAAACGGCGATCAACCTGCTGACAGTTTTGAAGCATCATATCGGAGATTTGGATCGCATCAAGCAATTCGTCAAGGTGCTTGGCTGGGTTAATTCCGCTGACGGTTTTACAGATCAGCCTCAAGTCATCAACGGGTGCTCGGAGCTGCTTGAGCAAGTATTCGGCGAAAAAGGCAAGCATGCGCGTTCCGCCATTTCAGCCAACGAATTGCCATTAAATACACCGGTTGAGATCGAGCTTATCGTGGAAATTGAGTAAACAGCAGCGCTTGAGAGGGGGAATGTCCGGAAGCAGACAAGTCAGTCAGAAGTTAGTAAGCAAGGATATAATTCCAATGGGAGGGCACAATAAACATGAAAAAAAATAAAATGAAAGTCATCACATTGTTATCAATGGTTACGCTCTTCGTATTTTTGACTGCTTGCGGCAGTTCTACCGGAAACGGAGGGTCCAACACTCCGGCTGGCGAGGGGGCAACTCCACCAAGCGACAGCAAAAAAGTTAAGATCGGCGTAGCCGAAATTGATTTGACCAATTCTTTCTTTGTTCGGATGAAACAGGCAGGCGACGTTGCTGCGAAGGACTACGGGGTCGAAACCGTTTGGCAAAGTTCGGACAGCTCCCTCGAAAAGCAAATCTCAATCGTTGAAAACTTTATTCAACAAAAAATGGATGCGATCCTGATCGATCCAATTGACGCGAAAGGAATTATTCCTGCAATTAAAAAAGCGAAAGAAGCCGGCATTCCTGTCATTACGATGGGCAACAAAGTGGAAGGGGACTGGAACTACAATACGTTGTACCCGGATTATGACAATATGGGGATGGTAGCGCGGGCTCTCGGAAAAGCGATGGACGGCAAAGGCCAGGTGGCGCTGCTGTCGGGTTCAGCCGGCAACTATGTGTCGGATACACGGGAAAAAGGATTTACGGATGTGTTGAAGAAGGAGTTTCCGGAAATTGAACTTGTTGGCGTACAACCAACCAACTTCGATACTTCGGAAGCGCAGCGTGTGACGGAAACATGGCTGAATAACTATCCGGACTTGAAAGCAATCGCTTTCATCAGTGATCCGCTCGGTCTTTCGGCCATTTCCGCTGCCGAAGCAAAAGGCAAGAAGCTGTTATATGGCGGTCATGATGGCGATGCTGAGATGAGCGGATTTCTTGAGGACGGTTCCTTGGTCATCGATGTATTAACGGGAGCCGAGCGGGTTGGGTACTGGAATATTGCCGCAGCCGCCAGAATTGCCAAAGGAACGAAATTCCCGACGGATCTCTTTATGCCGACACATTTTGTTTCGAGCGATGCGGTGGCACAGACTTTGAAGGACAAAGGATTGGATTATGAACATCTGACTCCGGAAGCAGCAGCAGAGATTGCGAAAGGCTACACGGCCGAGCTGGGTCCGGATCAGCCTGACGAAAGGATAAGTGGACAAAAATGATATCGGCGAAGACAGGCGTGAAACCACAACGAAGGAACGGACTAATGAAAGATCGTTCGAGCCGAATTAATATCACGCTGGTCGGAACCATTCTTCTGTTCATTGTCGCCTTTGGCATTATGCTGGATAGCTTTCTTGCTTTGGGCAACTTCATTAACATGGGACACCAAATGGCGATTACAGCTTTGATTGCCTTTGCAATGACCGCTGTAATTTTGGCAAAAGGAATCGACCTTTCGGTCGGTTCCGCTCTTGCCTTGGCCGGCATTGTAGGTGCCAAAGCCTATGAAAGCGGCATGCCTCCGGTTGCCGCCCTGCTGATCGTCATATTGACGGGGGCGGCAGTTGGCGCATTGAATGGCATTCTGGTTACGACCTTCAAAATCAGTCCGTTTATCGCTACATTCGGAACGATGGCGATGTGCAAGGGGGCTGCTCTCAGCTTATCCAATGCGAAGAGTATTTCAATTGCGGATCCGGTTATGATCTGGCTCGGATCGAAAACATTTGGATCCGTTCCATTTTCGATTATTTTCACCCTTGTTTTGCTGGCCGTCTGGTGGATCGTCTTAAATCGTACTGTTCTGGGACGGTATATTTATGCAACCGGAGGCAATGACGAGACGACGCGCGCATCGGCCATCAGCAGCAAGGGCATTCAGTTTTTGACCTACCTGTTGTCAGGGACCTCGGCAGGGATCGCGGCGATTTTGCTGATTGGCCGAGTGCAGTCGGCACAACCTCTGGCTGGAACGAATCTGCAATTCGATGTGATTACAGCTGTCGTCATCGGCGGAACGCTGCTTAGCGGCGGTGTGGGCAGCGTAATTGGCACGATGTTTGGTGCCATCCTTGTCACGATTATCCGCACAGGACTTTCTTTTTACGGCGCAAGCCAAGAAATTATTTATATCGTTACAGGTGCTATGATTTTGCTGTCGGTTATTTTGTATCAACCGAATATTTTAAAAACGCTCCGCTTATCTTCAGGGAAGTCAACAAAGTCTAGCAAGCTATCAGCGCAGTCAGGCAGTATGAATGCTCAAGGCCGGCATTCGCTGCGCCTGCGCGATATAGGTAAGCTTTACTCAGGTGTACGGGCTTTGCAAAAAGTTTCGTTTGAAATTTCATCCGGCGAAGTAGTCGCCTTGGTCGGTGAAAACGGTGCCGGCAAATCGACGCTCGTCAAAATTATGACAGGTGTCATCACACCGGAAGAAGGCGTGCTTGAGCTGGATGGCCAGCCGATCAGCCTTTCTACGCCAAAGGCGGCCAGGGAAGCGGGGATCGGCGTTATCCACCAGCACTACAGTCTCATTCCTGAGCTTACGATCTATGAGAACTTGTTTATCGGGCGGGAAGAGACGACAGGGGCCGGTGTGCTCAAACGGTCAGAGATGAAACGGATTGCCAAACGGCTGCTCGATGAATTTGAAATCCCCCTTCAGCCGGAGAGCAAGGTCAGCTCGCTGACTGTCGGACAAATGCAGCTGATCGAAGTTCTGAAGGCGACACTGGGCAACCCGTGGCTTATCATTATGGATGAACCGACATCGTCGCTTTCTAAAAGCGAAAGCGAGAAGCTGTATGAGCTGATTGACAAATTGAAAGCGAAGGGCGTTGCGATCTTTTTCATTTCGCATAAGATGGAAGAGCTTTATAAGCTATGCAGCCGGGCAGTCATTATGCGCGACGGCGAGCATGTGGGCGATGCAAACTTGCCGGAAACCGACGAACAGGCCATCATTACGATGATGGTTGGCCGCAGCATTGAAAGCGTATTTCCTTATCAGCCGGCTTCGCCGAAAAAGGTTGTACTGGATCTGGAAGGGATTGGAGACGGCGAGCGTCTGAAAGACGCTTCACTGCAGGTGCGCGAGGGCGAAATTGTCGTACTGGCCGGACTGATGGGAGCGGGACGAAGCGAAGTGCTGAACGTGCTGTTCGGTATTACAAAGCTGCGCAAAGGCTCCATTCGTATATTCGGAAAGCCCGTCATGCGGCCGATGCCGAAGAAGATGGCGGCGCTTGGATTGGCTTATGTACCGGAGGACAGGCATAAATCCGGGTTTGTCCCTATGTTCTCTATTCGCTCTAATATGTCTTTGTCGTGGCTTAGGCTGAAGCATAGATTTGGATTTATTCCTTTGAAGGAAGAAGCGGAGCTGGTGGACGATTTAATTAAGAAGCTGAACGTCCGTCCGGCAGATCCCGACAAGCATACGATCAATCTGTCGGGAGGGAATCAGCAGAAAGTTGTACTGGGCAAATGGCTGGCGACAAATCCGAAAATATTGCTGCTGGATGATCCGACCCGAGGCGTCGACGTCGGGGCCAAATCGGAAATTCACCAGTTGATAGCAGGACTCAAGTCTCAGGGAGTCGCGATTCTGATGGTATCCTCAGAATTGCCGGAGGCCCTTGGCGTAGCGGACCGTATTATCGTGATGCATGAAGGCCGTTCGGCAGGCGAGCTCGAACACGGAGCAACGGAGAACCAAGTGATGCACTATGCGCTTGGCATGCATTTGGCAGGCAAAAAGGCCGAATAAGTTCGGTTGTGTATCTATTCATTGGAGGAGAGATGATCATGGAAAGATTGAAAATGGCGGTAGTAGGCGCTGGCGTTATGGGGCAAACCCATGCAAGAACAGTTGCAGAATGCGATTCGGCGGAACTGGTTGCGATTGTGGATCTGAATGAAAAGCTGGGTAAGGAAGTCGCGCAAAAATATGGTGCGAAATATATTTCAAGCGTGGAAGAAGCGATAGCGGATGAGTCGATCCAGGCGTTTACAGTTGCCCTCCCGGACCGGCTTCATGTCGACGCTTCCGTGAAAATTTTGTTGAGCGGCAAAGCAGTCCTGCTGGAAAAGCCGATGGCCGATACATTGGCAGGCGCGCAGAAAATTGCCGAGGCGGCAAAGAAGGGCAACGCTCGTTTAATGGTAGCGCAAATTATGCGATTTGACCCCCGCTATGCGCAGGCTGCGGAAAGTATCCGCAAAGGCGAAATCGGTGAAATTGTTCATGTTAACGCCAAGCGTTTTTCCTACCAGGAGGTTGGCATCCGGATGAGAGGAACCAGCTCGGTTATGTTCTATCTCGGCGTACATGATGTAGATGCAATGCAATGGGTGACCGGCAAAAAGGTAAAAAGCGTGTATGCCCGCTCCGTCTCCAAGATCATGCCTTTGCACGGCGTAAACTCGGAAGACGCGATTTTTGCCAATTGTCTGTATGAGGACGGAGCTATTGGCAGCCTTAGCGTCTCCTGGGGGATTCCTTCCTATATGCCATCCGGTATTAATGCGGCACTTGAAATTATTGGTACGAAAGGCGTCATTCAAATCGATACGTCCGATCACGGCCTGGCAATTATAAACAGCGAAAAAATTGTTCTTCCGGATGGACTGCACTGGCCGGAAGTTCATGGCCGCATTACCGGCGATTTGAAGGATGAAGTCCAGCATTTTGTCACTTCGGTTCGCGACAACAAACCTTTCATCATTTCCGTTGAAGAAGCGCTGCAGACGGTTGCTCTCAATGACGCCATATTAAAATCGGCAGAAACGGGTGAAATCGTCGAAGTTGAATCCATTTAACAGCTGAATCTTGGCTTAAAGGAGGTCTCGGGCATTGTGATCTATCCAATGTATATTGACGGCGAATGGTATTCGGGCAGCGAATCCGGACGAAGAGAAGTCGTTAGTCCCGTAACCGGAGAAAGATTGGGTTATATTCCAATGGGAACGAGGGAGGATGCGGACAGGGCCGTTCAGGCGGCCCATCGCGCCTCCAAAACGCTTGCGAGGATGACCGTGTTTGAACGGGCAGAGCTGTGCATGAGGATTGCGGATAAGATTGAGAAAAATAAGGAAAAGCTGGCTCATCTGCTTACGATGGAGCATGGCAAGCCTTACGCGGATGCGCTTGGAGAAGTTGCCGGTGCAACTGCGTCCAGTTTTCGCGAGGCTGCAGAACAAATTAAATGGATGAATGATACGATCATTCCGCTTCGCGACCCCAATAAACGGGCGTATACGTATCGCAAGCCGAGAGGTGTCTATGGCATCATTTCTCCGTGGAATTTCCCGTTGGGCAATGCTTGTGTATATTATTTGGCTCCGGGAATCGCTGCCGGGAATGCTATCGTTTGGGTTCCGGCGCCGTCCAGCGCCGCAGTTGCCAGCGAGTTTGTAAGATGCCTGGAGGAGGCGGGATTGCCAAAAGGGACGCTGAATCTGGTCATCGGCGAAGGGCCTGTCATTGGCGATGCGGTTGTCGTTCATGAGCTGACGAGCGCGATTGGCTTTACCGGCAGTACGCCAACTGGCAATACGATTGCATCAAGGGCAAAAGCAAAGCCTTGTCTGCTGGAGCTTGGCGGCAATGGCCCTTCTATCGTTTTGGAGGATGCCGATCTGGAACAGACGGCGGAAGCGCTTGTTCGATCCAGCTTCGCAAACTCTGGGCAAGTATGTACATCAACAGAGCGGGTGCTTGTTCACGAAGCGGTTGCTGACCGCCTGCTTAAAATGATTATTGAGAAGACGAAGCAGGTCAATCTGGGCGATCCCTTTGACAGTTCCACCACAATGGGGCCTGTTCACAATCGCCAGGTGGCAGACAAGGTTCTAAGCCAGACCAAGGATGCGGTTGCCAAAGGCGCGAAATTGATTGCTGGCGGCAAAGTTCAGGAGGGGCGTCCGACCGATCTGTATCTTGAGCCGACCATTTTGGACCATGTCACGACAGATGCGCTTATCAATATGGAAGAAACATTTGGACCTGTGCTTCCGATTTTGCGGTTCAAGGATGAAGCCGAGCTTCCGGAATTGATCGCTTCAAGTCCGTTTCGGTTGTCCGCTGCTATTTTCTCGCGCAACGTCGATAAAGCGATGATGATGGCCGAGCAGCTGGAATTCGGATTTATTAACGTAAATGAAGGCGGGAGCTATTGGGATACGATGATTCCGGCGGGAGGAGCATCCGGAAGTGCAAGCGGTACGGGAAGAAGCGGGGGCAAATGGTCAATTGAAGAAATGAGCGAATTGCGTACAGTTGTCGTTCATTTCACAGGAGTGTAATAAAATGGACAACATAAAGATGAACAGAATAACCATTGCACGACTGCTTGATTTTGCTCCGCTAATTCTGCTGGTCGTCTTCTTCATTGTATTCTCGGCTATGGACAGCCGGATCATGACAGGCACGAATTTGCTTCAGGTGCTGATTCAGGCGGCGCCGATCGCGATTTTGAGTCTTGGCGCCATGATCGTGCTGATATCGGGCGGTATTGATCTGTCGGCGGGTTATGGGGTAAGCCTTTGTGCCGTTGTGGCAGGTGTTATGCTCAAAGACAACGGCTCATTGCTCGGAGCGATAGGGACGACATTGCTGGTCGGCGCTTTAATCGGCCTGTTCAACGGTTTTTTCGTCGGGAAGCTGAAGCTGCAGTCATTTATCGTAACATTGGGCTCCATGTCGGTTATTCAAGGCCTTACGTTATACCTGGCTACCAGCGGGGTTATTCTCATCACCAATCCGACACTGAAGACGCTGGGCATCAAGAGTACGCTCGGTATCCCGAATATTGTATGGATTGCCGCCATTCTCATTATCATTGCCGCTTTTCTCATCAAGAGAACCAGCTTCGGCTTGCGGACATACGGGATCGGCAGCAGTGAAGAGTCCACCCGCGTATCCGGTGTGCCGATCGTAAGGCAGCAGTATCTTATCTATATTTTTAGCGGTGTTTGTACAGCTTTGGCCGCTCTAATGCTGGTCTCCCGCGTCTCGATTGTCTCGCCGAATATCGGCGGCACAACCTTGCTGATGGATGCGATCACGGCTGCAGTCGTGGGCGGAACAAGCATTTTTGGCGGAAAAGGATCCATTGCCGGTACGCTTGTCGGGGCATTGATCATCAGTCTTATTACACAGGCGATGTCCATTTTCGGGATAAGCGCGTCCAGCCTGGACTTCTATAAAGGGATGATTATCGTCCTCGCATTGATTCTGGATACAGTGATTCGCGAATCAAAGATCGTTTTGAATAAGCGGCGCTTATCGGCATGATGAAGAGAGGAAGCGAACAAAGGATGGACAAGTGGATGAACGAACCCGGCCTGATCGGCTTTGAATCTTTTTTTGACGAGGGAGAGCTGCTTCAGATTGCATGCAGTCTCATACGCATCAATACCGAAAATCCCCCAGGCGGAGAAGAAGCGGCGGCCCTTTATATTCAGAGCGTTCTCAAGGACAACGGCATTGATTCGGAATTGTCCTTGGCCGCTCCCGGCCGTGCCAACTTAACGGCCATTCTGGAAGGCAGGCTTCCAGGTCCGACGCTGGTTTACAATGGCCACCTGGACGTTGTGCCTGCCGGGGACCGCTGGACGAAAGAACCGTTTGCCGGGGTCGTCGAGAATGGAAGATTATATGGAAGAGGAGCGTCCGATATGAAGTCGGGCGTCTCCGCAATGCTGTATGCTGCCATTATATTAAAGCGGTTAGGCAATCCTTTCGCAGGGAAGCTCATCTTATTTTTCAATGCGGATGAAGAAGTCGGCAATTTGGGTATGAAGCATTTTATGAAGGCCCCGTTTATGGCTGATTATGCGGTATTCAGCGAACCGAGCGATCTGGATGTATGCGTCTGTCATAAAGGGGATGCCCGAATTCGGATTACGACATCCGGTACTTCCGGGCATACGGCTGTCGTTGAGCATCCTGATAACGCCATTATGAAAATGATCAAGCTTGTCCAGGCGCTTGAAGGGCTGGGACGCGAAATCGGCACCCGGAAGCACGCAATGCTCGGGGCCGCCTCGTTGACCGTCTCGAAATTCAATGGCGGCAGCGCTCCGAATATGGTGCCGAATCGGGCCGTCGTTGAAATTGATCGCCGAGTAATGCCAGGGGAACGTGAGGAAGATGTGTTTGCGGAGATCGAACGGACATTGAGCGAGGTTGCACGGCGCGAGGGCTTCGATTACCAATTCGATCCTTATTTGTATGTGCCGCCGCATGAAATTGCTGCCAATCATCCGCTGACACAAGCGGCGCTTCGCATTTCAGCGGAGACGACCGGCCTGGGGAAAAAGGCGAAGCCTTTCGCCGCATCAGCCGAATGCCCGTTTTTCTCCGAACGTCTTGGCGTGCCGACATTGATACTGGGTCCCGGAAGTTTGCTGGAAGCTCACACAGCCAATGAATCCGTCGATATTCGGGAACTGACGGATGCCGCCAAAGTATTTGTGCGGCTGGCCTGCGAAATGCTGCAAGAAGGGGGGATTTCATCGTGAGCAACATGAGTGTGCTATGGAGCGATTACACGACAGAAGAACTTCAGCGAATCATTTTGCAGGACAATCCGGTCGTCATTGTACCGGTTGGGGCGACGGAGCAGCATGGTCCGCATTTGGCTGTCAATACGGATACGGATATTGGCGAGCAGCTTGCCCGCAAGGTTGCGCAGCATGCACCGGTTCAAACACTTGTTCTCCCCTCGGTGTGGGCCGGTTTTTCTCCGCATCATATGGGTTTTACAGGAACGATTACGTTGCGGCAGTCTACGTTGACCGCTGTTTTGCTCGATATTGCCGAAAGTCTGATTAGGCATGGCGTCCGCAAGATTTTGCTGTTGAATAGTCATGGCGGCAACGCTGCGCTTATGAAAACCGTTACCGATGAAATAGGAATCAGGCACGGGGTGTATCCCGTTAGCGTCACTTATTGGCACTTGATTTCCGATTTGATTCCGCAAATCCGCAGGTCGGAGGCAGGCGGGATGGCGCATGCCTGCGAGTTGGAGACGTCGCTAAAGATGATCTTTACGCCAGAAGATATCCGGCCTGAGTTAATTTCCGATGTTATGATCGAGGCAAATGAATTTTATGGTGTTGATATGTTTGCCGCCAATAAAATTGGCATTTACCGGCCGTTTGAGTACTGGTCGCGAACCGGGCAGATCGGCGCTCCTTCTCTGGCCTCGCGCGAGACGGGCGAACGTATTTTGGCCGCCTTATTGAAAAAGTTTGCCGAGTTGTACCGGATTGTCTGGTCAGATGAGGAGGATCAGGCGAAAACGCTGATTTCGAAGGGAGAGAGCGTCGGATGATGACAGGATTGCAGTGTATCTCTTGCGGAGCCTCTTACCCGGTATTACCGCTGTACAATTGCGAAGGGTGCGGCGGAATTTTGGACGTTGTCTACGATTATGAACGCATTGCGGACAAATGGCGACGTGAAGGAGAAAACACCGACGATTTGCTTCCGCTGCCTTTTGCAAAGCGGGTGACATTAGGAGAAGGCAACACACCGCTGCTAAAAGCCGACAGGCTGGCCCGCCGGCTAGGCATTGAAGAGCTTTATTTAAAGTGCGAATTTGCCAATCCGACAGGCTCATTCAAGGACCGGCCCGTTTCGATCGGCGTATCGATGGCGATTGCGTTCGAATGCGCACAAATTATTGTTGCCTCGAGCGGCAATGGCGCCGCTGCCACTTCGGCTTATGCAGCGAGGGCCGGGCTGGACGCGGTCATTTTGGTGCCGGAAGCGACGCCCTCAGAAAAAGTGAAACAGTCCGTTGCATACGGGGGCAAGGTAATCAGAGTGGAAGGACCATACAGCAATTCTTTTGCCCTGGCAAAAGAAGTTGGCGAGCAGTTCGGCATGTTTAACGTTACTTCTACCTTTATTAACCCTTATACCATGGAAGGGGATAAAAATGTAGCTTATGAAATGTACCGGCAGTTGGACGGACGCGTTCCCGATTGGGTATATGTGCCGATCGGGGCTGGGCCGCTGCTGGTCGGAATCGATAAAGGTTACCGCGAGCTGATGAAGCTGGGAAAAACAGCGCATTTGCCAAGAATGGCCGGGATTCAGGCAGAAGGCTGCAGTCCAATCGCGCGCGCATATCGGGAAGGCCGGGAGCGGGTTGAGTCTGATCCAAGCCCCGCAACGATAGCAGGGGGGATAAATGACGGACTGCATGGCTACGCCCAGGACGGCACCTATACACTGGAGGCGATTCGCCGCTCCGGCGGCTATGCGAATGCCGTGCCGGATGAGGCTATACGCGAGGCGCAGAGCTGGCTGGCCAAGGATGAAGGATTGTTTGTCGAGCCTTCATCTGCAGTCTCTATTGCCGAGCTGAAAATGAGCGTTGAAGCAGGACGGGTCGAGCCCTCCTCCGCCGTTACTGTAATTTTGACCGGTCACGGACTCAAGGATATGGGAAGTATTCGTTCTGATTATGAAGCGCCGCTAATCCCAAAACAGGCGAATGCGCTGGTTGAGCTGCTGCAAAGCTAGTCCCGGGGATAAGTAATGCGGGGCATTCAAGGAAAGGAAGTGCGTGCAAGCATGAGAGTTGGGATTGTCGGAGTCGGCAGATTTGGCAGGCTGCATCTGAACGTATTAAAGCAAATCCCCGGCTGTGAGGTGGTTGCGGTCGCAGATATTGACGAGGCGCTGGTTAACGAGGTCGCGGCCAAATTCGATATCGGGCTCGCGTTCGGCGATCCAAAACAGCTAATCTGCTCAGATGAGATTGATGCCGTGGACATTGTCTCTGATGAAAGTACCCATGGTCCTTTGGCAATATTGGCGCTGCAGCATGGCAAACACGTTTTTATCGAGAAGCCGATTGCTACATCGTTTGCCGAGGCGCAGGAGATTGAACGGCTGGCTCATGAACGGAAGCGGGTTGTCATGGTCGGCAATATTAGCCGTTTTGGGCTGCCGTATCATTATATTCACAAATATATTCAATCAGGAGCTTTGGGAGCGGTCGGACATATACGGGCCAAGCGGGATTTCAGCCGGGAATGGTTTGAACATTTTGGCAAGCGGGTTCATCCTGTATACGAGTCCGGCATTCACGATCTCGATCTCATTTTATGGTATGTAAACAGCCGCTGTACAGAAGTGTACGCCCTGGAGCGCAGACTGAGCGGCAATGTTTATCCCGATTTGTTCACAGCATTGCTTACGTTCGAGAATGGAATCATCGCCACGCTGTCCTCCGCATGGCTTGTTCCGCGGCAAGCTCCGCAAAATCTGGTGCAATCGCTGGAGCTTGGCGGTACGATCGATGCCCATATCGAGATTGTCGGTTCGAAGAGTTCGGCAAAGTTCGATACTTTGAATACCGGGCTGACAGTGTCGACCGATTCGGGCTACCTCATGCCGGACTACATCTTATGGCCGGATGAACAGGAGGAAACAGGCGGTGCCATCCGGGCGGAACTGCGGCACTTCATCCGGCAAGCCGAGCGGAATGAGCCGTCGCCTATTGCGCCGCTGTCCCATGCGGTCGAATCTTTGCGAATTGCCGATGCGATTGTCCGCTCCGCGGGCGAAGGAGCACCGGTTCGTTTAGAGTAGCTATGGGGAAGAGGGAGTGGGAGGATGAGAGGGATACCTTCTGTTCACAGAGAGCGGATGAGGCCCAATAGTGTCCGGAAAATGATGATTGAAGCCGCACAGTATCCGGATGTGATTGAACTGCAAATCGGTGAACCGGATAATGCTACGCCTGCTTTTATCGTCGAGGCTGCCAAGCTGGCGCTTGACCAAGGTTTCACGCATTATACAGCCAATGCGGGATTGCCCGGTTTGCGGATCGCGGTCGCTGAACGGATGAAGCGCAAGTATGGGCTCGCGGTAAGCCCGGATCGTGTCATCGTCACTGCAGGCGGGGTAAGCGCTTTGCATATTGCTTTGTTGGCGCTAGTGGATGCGGGCGAAGAAGTGCTCATTCCCGACCCGGGATATCCCAATTATGAAGGCCTTGTTTATATGCAAAATGCCGCGCCGATTTATTATCCGGCGCATGCCAGCCATAAGTTTCTGCCGGATATTGGCGAACTGGAGAAGCGGGTGTCAGCTTTGACCAAAGCGATCATCGTCAACTCGCCCAACAACCCGACAGGCGCCGTTTATCCGGAGGAAACGTGGAAAAAATTGCTTGAATTTGCCGAGCGTCATCATTTATATGTCATTTCGGATGAAATCTATGACGAACTGGTATATGAAGGGAAAACATATTGTCCATTAGCCGTCCGGCAAGATATGTCAGACCGGATTATCAGCATCAATGGCTTCTCCAAAGGGTATGCGATGACCGGCTGGCGATTGGCCTACATGGTTGTACCGGAAAGCCTCGTCGGCCTTATGTGCAAGCTGCAGGAGCCAACGACTACTTGCGCGGCCGCGTTTACGCAGAAAGCTGGCGTAGCCGCATTGAACGCCGGCGACGGTTATATCGCGGATGCGCTCGCCAAGTATAGGAGCCAGCGCGATTCGGTGTGCAGGATGCTGGACCGTTATGGCATCCGTTATTACCGTCCACAAGGGGCGCTTTATGTCTGGGCCGATATTGCGGATACAGGGCTGACTTCGGAGCAATTCGCCTTGCAGCTGTTGCATACCGAGCGGGTTATTGTGGCGCCGGGAGACGGGTTCGGGCCGGGCGGCAGCGGCTGTATCCGCATCTGCTTTGCCGGAAACGCAGAACGGTTGCGCGAAGGTTTGCAGCGCATAGGGAAGTTCTATACACATATAAGCAGCTAGCAAGACCATCCCCTGGTACTCGTCATTTCGACGGGATCAGGGGATTTGTCGTTGGGCCTGCAGAATAGATGGGTCCAGAGAGAAGGCAGAGGTTACCGCCAAGACTGTCCGGGCCGTACGGATGACTGAGCTGGCGAGGTTTCAGCAAGGCAATGGCACACTTCCGATATTGAAAAAGATGTAGCATCCTTTCCCAGAACGTGCTATTTTGATGGTAGTACAATTAACCTGCCAACGATTGGGAGTGGATGATTGTGAATCAATTGAAAATCGGATTTATAGGCAGCGGCGGCATCGCCGCTGGACATGGACGCCAGCTGCTCGCAGTGGAAAGTGTAGAAATTGCCGCCATCGCCGATCCAAGCCATGACAATGCCGCCAAATTTATGGAGCAAGCCGGCTTGACGCAGTACCGTCCGCTAGTCTTTCCAACGCATCAGGAGATGCTGCGAGCAGGAGGTCTTGACGCTGTCGTCATATGCTCGCCGCATACGCTTCACTTTGGCCAGGCGGCGGACGCGCTCAATAGCGGATGCCATGTGCTGGTTGAAAAGCCGATGACCTGTTCGGCTCGGGAAGCGGAGCAATTGATTGGCCTTGCCAAGGAGAAGGGCAAGGTGCTGCAGGTATCGTTCCAGCGCCATTGTCAGCCGGAGTTTATTTTTATTCGCGAAGCGATCGCCGGCGGTGTGATCGGCAAGCTGTCATCCGTTACAGCAACGCTATATCAGGATTGGCAGCGGTCGCAGACAGGAACGTGGCGGCAAGTTGCTTCGTTATCCGGCGGCGGCATGTTGATGGATTCCGGCAGCCATATTATCGATATGCTGCTCTGGACGACAGGGCTGACCCCTGTGGAAGTGAAGTCGACCTTGAGCACGAACGGAGCTCCTGTTGAAATCGACTCCTTTACAAGTATTCGCTTTGCTGAAGGAGCGATCGGCGGCCTGAATATTATCGGTCACGTTCCCGGCTTTAATGAAACCTATGCATTTTGCGGGGATAGAGGAGTCATCTATTTCAATAACGGTACGATTAAAATTGAGACTTATGAGAGCGGCGAGCTGCCGGTGCAGCTGCCGGAGCAAGCTACGAACCCGGACCGCAGCTTTATCGAAGCGATTCGCGGCGAGCGCGAGGTGCTTGTATCGGGCGAGTATGCGCTGAAGGTCATTCGGCTGACCGAGGCAATCTATGAATCGGCGGGCTATAAGCTGCTTTAATACATGTAAGGGCAAGACTGGGCGGGTAAGCAGTATAACGCTGGTCTTGCTTTTTTTTTGGCCCGTGCGCTGGGGCACGCACTATGTTGCACAGAATACAGGCCTGTTGATTATCCAATATTTAGGGTCGCATTTTCAAGAAACTGGTAAGCAAAACTAGCCATTCCGATGGTAATTTGTCCAGCTCAAATAACCGATCAAATTCGGCAAAAGTTAACTTCGC